>JAJXTV010000018.1 GCA_021783515.1 Nitrospirota bacterium | reverse complement strand
GAAGTGAAGGTCAAAGGCTAAGACCATACATAAAGGATTGCAGGGGCGTATCACGATACGCCCAATAATTGCCTCTTTGTTACCTCCCCTCAGGAGACCCTGCTTGACCAGGGTCTCCTCTTTTTTTGTTCGAGGCTCCGCCCTGGACCACGTTCCGAGAAGTCCGGTATTCCCGACACCATGCTACGTCAAATTTTATCGCACCAGAAAGGAATTGAGGGGTGCTCTTCCGCCGGCACGCAACGCTACGGCCAGCCGGCCGGTTCTACGGCTGCCTTTTGGCCCTTCCGCCCCCGCCCCTCATCCAACCCCTTCTATCGAGAGCGACTGAAGCCATTCCTTCATTTCGTCTTTGGCGATCTTCGCGTTATAGCCGTACCAGAGCTTCTTCAGCTTCGGATGAGAATCGAGCGCGTCCTTGAACCTCCTGAAGGCCCCGGGGCCGTCAAGTATCGCCAGGAGGGCTTCCTTCACCCCCGGGTCATCCAGTCCTTCCGCAAAACCCTTCATCGCCCGATATCCGGCCGCCGCTTCCCTCTCGGGGATCCTGGCATAGCGCTCTCCCTCATCCAAAAAGATATCGAGGGCCAGCTCTATCTCATCCTCCATCCATTCCGGGAAATCCGGCGGCTCGTCGAACTCCACTTCTTCATACTCGGCGATATCCTCGTCCAGCTCCCGCAAAAGCATCTGCCGCGCCTTGCCCAGGATGTCTTCCGAGAGGATGATGATCTCTCCCGTCTCGCTATCGAGAAAATAATCGAAGGCATCCCTGGTGGTGTCCTCCATGGCCTTTTGGAGCTCGTCCAGATCAATCTTCAGCTTCTTCATCGAGGCCTCTCAGACATTCCCATAGCGCCGGGTATTCGTCTTTCGTCTCCCGGGCCTCCTCCTTCAGGTAGCAAAGCGCCTGCGGGACATACTTGAGAAAGTAGGCCCTCCCCTTCACCTTCGAAAGAAAGCCGTATGCGCCGAGCGCCTGCATATGCCTCTGGAGTCGGCAGGGGAGTATCGTCTCACGGAAGGTTTTCCCATCGAAGGCACCGTCGGCCTTCTTCACGCCTGCGGCGTAATAGTCCAGCAGATCTGCGCGGAGACGGTCCTTCAGGACGACGTAGGGGTCCCAGAGGACCGAGACGAGGTCATAGGCAGGGGGGCCCATTCTTGCGCCCTGGTAATCGATCACCCTCGGGAGGCCGTCGCCCGTCACCATGATATTCTGAGCCTGGAAGTCCCTGTGCACGATCGCCTTGGGGAAAGCGTCAACCTTTCGGGCAAGGCGGTCGAACTCTGCGCCGAGCAACCCCTCATCAGAAACCCGCTTGCCCTTCAGTCCGTCAACGAACCTCTGCATGAAGTAATCCGTCTCCCAGCGAAGGTGGGCGTAGTCGAAGACCCGCGACTGCAGCAGCAGGCATTCCGAAACGCGCGAGGTGACCCTTGTATGGAGGTTGACGAGGATATCCATTACCCGCGTATAGATCGATTCCACGCGGCGGGGGTCTTTCTCGCACTTTAACCAGGAATAGAGGGAAATATCCCCAAGGTCCTCGAAAAGGCCGAAGATGTTTCCTCTCTGAAGCGAGGCCGGCCCCGGGTCGCCCGCGTCCGAGCCGAGGAGTTCAGGAACCGGGATCGAATATTTTCTGAAAAAATGAGTATATATGAGATGGCGCTGGTAATCCGGATCGTGCTTCAGGCATTCCATCAGGACCGCCTTTCTTGCACCGTTTCTGATGCGGTAATACTTCCGGTCGGAGCCCCCCGCGCCGATGAGTGTCATCGTCAGCCTTTCAGAGGGATCGCCGAGGACATCCGCAATCATTCGCGCCGGAAGGGAGGACGGGATCGAGAGTGACTCCTTCAGGTCTATCCGGTAATCAGGTCCCACGATCGCGTTTTCGATCCTGCTGTCCATCTCAGGCCTCGCCCCGGGAAGCAGGATGCAGTTTCTGAGGAAGACCCCTTTTTCGAGGAAGACCCCTTTTTCGACGACGGCATTTGCCCCCAGCCTGACGCCGCCGCAGTCGACCGTGGGATGAACAAAGATCGTCTCGCCCTCCTCTTTCAGGCCGCGAAATACATAGGAAGAATAGGCATCGGGCGTGCCGATATCGTTCCAGCGGCAACCGGAAAAATCGACCGTCCCGACCTTGAGGCCGGATGAGACCGCCCTTAACCAGGCGTCCACAACGCTCGAATTTCCCGGGGGCAGCAACCCGAGAAACTCCGGGGAATAGGCTGCAATACCGGTAAAGGCGACGTTTCTGAGCCCTCTGCCGCCTTTCTCTTTCTTTCCGACGGAGCGGAGCCGGCCGCTGTCGTCGACCCATACGTTATTAAACGTATGATAGCCGTGCACGGCAAGCGTAATCAGATTTCCTTCGGAGAAATGGCTGTCGAGCAGGGTCTCAAGGCTGATGTCAGAGAGGATATCCGAATTATGGACGACGAAGGGGCCGTCTTTCAGGAAGGCTTCCGCGTTCTTCAGCGCCCCGCCGGTGCCGAGAATCGTCTCTTCAAAGAAGAAGGCGAGGTCAGCCGCATATCCTGATTCCTCTGCCCATGCCCTGATCATCTCCGGCTTATGATGCAGGTTTACGCCTATTCGCTTCACAGAGAGGGCGGAGAGCCTCTCGACCACCCTCTCGATCACCGGTTTGCCGAGGACCGGCAGGAGCGGCTTCGGCAGATGGTTCGTAATCGGCCTGAGCCTTTCCCCGAGGCCTGCCGCCGGAATAAACGCCCTGGTCTCTTTCATGGATAGATGAGGGTCTTCTTTCTTATCTGCCTGTTGAAAACAGCCAGCTCTTCGTTCCACCATGCCACCATCTCTTCAATGCTCTTTCCTGTCTCGATGTCCTTTCTCAGCCGGTCGGTACCGGCAAGGATATCGATCGGCAGGAGCCGCTCCTCATACTCGTAGGGAGGTTTTTTATATTTAAAATCAATGGGATATAGGTCGACTATCGCCTTCAGGATCGCAACGCCCGCCTTGAAGGGCTTGAACCTCTTTCTGTCGGTCACATGGATCTGGGCACCTCCACAGGGAATACCCGCATGTTTCTGAAAGGTGGGGAGAAAGTAAAGCGGTCGGAAAACAACGCCCTCCAGATCGAATTCCTTCAGCCTGCCGGCGAGCCTGTCGGGGTCGATAAAGGGCGCCCCGAAGATTTCGAACGGCCTCGTCGTGCCCCTGCCTTCGCTCACATTTGTCCCCTCGAGAAGACAGGTCCCCGGGTAAACCAGGGCGGTATCTACCGTCGGCATATTAGGCGAAGGCAGGACCCACGGAAGACCGGTATCCTCAAACCACATTCCCCTATCCCATCCTGTCATCCTGATCACGTCAAGACTGATGCCGGCATAAAAGGATGCAAGGTAGAGGGCAATCTCCCCCATCGTCATTCCGTGGCGGACCGGAAGCGGATGCAGACCCACAAACGAGCTGTATTCAGGGTCGAGGACCGGTCCTTCGACCGCCCTGCCGCCGATCGGATTAGGCCTGTCGAGCACGACCATGGCCTTCCCCGCCTCCCGGCAGGCCTCCATCGCAAGCGCCATCGTCCAGATGAACGTGTAATAGCGTGCGCCTACATCCTGAAGGTCTACTACGAGTGCGTCGATGCCGCGAAGCATGTCCGGCGTCGGCCGGCGGGTCTTTCCGTAGAGGCTGTGGACCGGAAGCCCCGTCAAGGCATCGCGGAACCCCTCCCATTCGATCATGTTGTCCTGTGTCTCGCCTCGAATACCGTGCTGCGGCCCGAAAAGCGCCTTCAGCCTGAACTTTCGGGACGCCTGGCAGGCAGAAACCGAATGACGCAGATGAAAGGATACCGAGGCGGGATGGACGACGAGCCCGACGCGCGCATCCTTCAGCGCCTTCGGCCACCTGGCGGCAATCTGATCCAGGCCTGTCTTGACCCTCCCCCTGCTCACACGAGCTCCGCTCTTATTCGAGGAGGAGGTCCCTGATCTCCATCGTCAGTTCTTTCAGTTTGAGATCGTGGTTCTCCGGTGTCACTTCGTGCAGTTTTACGTCGGTTCTCTTTCGT
Source organism: Nitrospirota bacterium (assembly GCA_021783515.1). Taxonomy (GTDB): domain Bacteria; phylum Nitrospirota; class Thermodesulfovibrionia; order Thermodesulfovibrionales; family UBA6898; genus Sulfobium. The sequence goes on along the minus strand of JAJXTV010000018.1, from coordinate 64,974 downwards.
ATCTCGCTGATTATTCCGGTGCCTTTGTCCGAAATCGAGGCGATGACAGGCTTTTCTGAATCAAGAAATTCGGCGATATATTTGCAGAATTTTTTCGACAGACATTCCATTTTGCCTATCTCGTCGATCAAATAGAGACCCGTCTTTCTCTCCTTCGAAAAGACGCTGTCGATCACCGCGTCGAAGCCCTTGATGTCGACGCGAAACCTGCCCACCGAGTACTTGCTCTTCACTGTAACATGGGAAAAGATCTTGCTGTCGCCGAAAAGGACGGTCACAAAAGTCCCGGTCTGCACCCCTTCGTCCACGATCTCCCCGGTATAAAAGCCGGTCGGATTGAACTCCTTGAAGACCTCGGACAGCTTCTTGATCAGCGTCGTTTTGCCCGAGCCCGGCGGCCCTGTTATCAAAAGGTTCTTTATCATCCGGCCATCAAGATTTCCAGAAGCCTGTCGAGCTCGTCGAGCGAGTAATATTCTATCTCTATCTTCCCGCCTTTTTTCCCTTTGTGCAGAATGCGGACCTTTGTTCCGAGCTGCCTGATCAGCTTCTCCTCAAGAGAAGCGATCTGTGCATCCTTCTTCGGCTCGGCCTTCGCCTGTCGCGGGATCTTCTTCGCAAGTCGTTCCGCCTCTCTCACGCTGAGGCTGTCCCTGACGATCTTTCTCGCCGCATCGACCTGATGGGCCTTTCCCTCGACCGCCAGCAGGGCCTTCGCGTGGCCTATACTAAGCGATCCGTTATAGAGCATCGTCTTGATCTCATCGGGCAGCTTCAGCAGTCTCAGATAGTTGGCAACCGTCGCACGCTCCTTGCCGACCCGTTCCGAGAGGTCCTCCTGGGTAAGATTATAATCCCTGAGAAGCCGTTGAAACGCCTCGGCGGTCTCGATGGGGTTGAGGTCCTCCCTCTGGATATTCTCGATCAGCGCGATCTCGAGGGAATCCTTCGAGGCCACATTTTTTATGAGGGCGGGCATCTTCTTCAGTCCGGCGAGCTGAGAGGCCCTCCAGCGCCGCTCCCCCGCTATCAGGTTGAAGGTGCCGTCGCCGGTCCTCGAGACGATCACCGGCTGAAGTACGCCCTTTTCCTTGATCGAGGCCGCCAGCTCCTTCAGCGAATCCTCGCGAAAAACCCTCCGGGGCTGCTGCTTGCCGGGCATGATCCTGTCGATATCGAGATACAGTACTTCTTCTCCCTTTTCAGGGATCAGGGCATTAAGCCCCTTGCCCAACGCCGCTTTCATGCAAGATCTCCTTGGCCAAAGAAAGATAGCTCTGCGCCCCGCGAGAGCGTACGTCGTAAAGTATGATCGGCTTGCCGTGGCTAGGGGCCTCGCTCAGGGCAACGTTCCGGGGGATCACCGTATTGTAGACCTTGTCCCCGAAATGTTTCTTGATCTCCGTGACTACCTGATGCGCCAGACTGTTTCGGGTGTCGAACATGGTGAGCACGATCCCTTCGATATCGATGGCAGGGTTGAATGAGCCCCTGACCAGGCGAAGGGTCCTCATAAGAAGTCCCAATCCTTCGAGCGCATAATATTCGCATTGGACCGGCACGATCACCGATTCCGCAGCTACGAGCGCGTTGACGGTGAGCACGCCGAGCGAGGGGGGACAGTCTATGAAGATATACCGGTAGTCGTCCTTTATCGCAGCGAGCGCCGCAGCGAGCATCCGCTCCCTCCCTTCTTTTCCGGCAAGCTCGACCTCGACCCCGAGGAGGTCGATGCCGGAAGGCAGAAGGAAGAGATTTTCTACGGAGGTGCCGACAATCGCCTCCTTCGCCGTACAGTCTCCCGCGAGGACGCTGTAGAGGGTCTTCTCCGTGGTCTCGGACGAAATGCCGAGACCCGACGTGGAATTTCCCTGGGGGTCGATATCGATCAGGAGGATCTTTTCGCCCGAAAGCGCAAGAGAGGCCGCAAGATTGATGGCGGTCGTCGTCTTCCCCACTCCCCCTTTTTGGTTTACTATCGCGCAGATCCTGTGCATTTTCAGACTATTATAGCATTTTGCCAAAAGAAGCGATGAAAAAACTTAAATAAAAAGCCGATTTGTTCCACGTGGAACATCGATCCGGGCATATTTCCGCTTGTTCCACGTGGAACAACACAGATTTAATCAGCCGTGGAGCTGCAAAAAGTATCTGGGGTTAGTTCGTCATTGCCGCAGTCTTTAGGCGGCAATCCATTTATTATCGCACCTGGATGGCCGACTGAAGTCCTCGGGCATGACGGAAAAGGGACTGTGACCTGAAGTCAAGATGAGGTGAACTCCTGCATAGAGACTGTGGGAGGGATCAGCGGCAGATCACTTAAGGACTGGTATGTGTTTGCGAATTTTATGCGACTATCGGGAATCGAAAGCAGGTACTGAAGAAGGGAACCGATTCTTACTCTTTTCCGGCATGTATCATCTCCTGGCGAGTAGCTTCCGCACATCTCCGGTCCTGATCGTGATCTTGCCGGAGTCGAGATACTCAAGAAACGGCAGCGCGTATTTTCTCGATGTATTGAGAAGGTCCCTGAACTCGGCCACCGTCATCTCCGGCTTTTTTGAAAAGAAGGAATGGACCAGGGATATCATCTGCTCAAAGCTCCGCGCCGACAGATAAATTGATTCATTTATGCGAACAATGCTCTTCTCTTTCGCAAGATGCCCCAGAATGTCGGCAAGCCGCTTCTGGTCCAGTTTCAGCTCAGCCGCCAGCTCATCCCGGAGGGGCGGCTGAAATCCTCCTTTTTCGAGCAGGTCGAGCATCTTTGTGCTGTAACCCTCCTCGCTGCCCGAAAGGGCAACCCTGAACTCGGCAAGCCTCACCAGGTCCTTGTCGACAACGATATTTTTCAGGCCGGCAAGGACAAAATTAAAGATGCGGGCGTCTATCCTGAGCTGGTTTCTCACCTCTTCCTTTGACATCCCGGCCTTCAGGGGGTTTTTCTTGTGGAAGGCCCTGAGCATGCCGGTGATCGCATCCCGGAGGACCGAAATAACCTGTTTGTGAAGGAGATGGTCCTCGATCTGAGTCACCTCTCCGGCCTGAAGAAGCTTCTTCGCCGCTTCTTCGACCGCCTTCGGCTCGGCCTTCACCCACCCTTTTATCGAGTTGAGAGAGATCCCGCCGGCCCCGGACTTCCCGACCTTCAAAGAAATCTTTTGATCAAGTCCGCCGGCATGGAGCACGGCCAGGTCCTCAAGCCCGTCTCTCCGCCTCCTCTTCGAAGGCCACGGGTCGAGAACGACTCCTCCGCCCAGGGTCTCCAGCGGCGAAAACCTCCGGATGATATACCTGTCTTCCGCCACGGCGATCAGCGGATCCTGGAGCCTGAACTGGCAATAGCTGTTGCCGCCCGGCTTCAACTCTTCCGTCCCGTACAATATCACTCTCGCCACCGTCTCGGCCGTGCCCGCGTAAAAATGGACAAGTGTCTTGCTCTTCAGCAGAGGGGCACCCGGAAGAAGCTCCAGAAAGGCGTCGATGCTCCTCGTTGCAACGAATCTCGACGGCGTCACCACCACATCGCCCCTCTTAAGGCTCTCCTTTTCGACGCCCTGAAGATTCAGCGCGACCCTCTGGCCGGCATATGCCTTTTCGATCGCCTTGCCGTGGCTGTGCAAACCCCTCACCTTCGTCGTGATGCCCGCCGGCAGTATCTCGACCTGCCCCTCCAGGGAGACGGTGCCCGAAATCGCCGTACCCGTCACGACCGTGCCGAAGCCCTTCAGGGTAAATACCCTGTCTATCGGAAGTCTGAAGAGGCCCTCCGGGTTTTTCGGGGCGACCCTGAGGGCGATCTCCCGTATCTCCTGCTTCAGAATGTCGAGGTTCTCCCCGGTTTTAGAGGAGACCGGGACGATGGGAGAGCCTTCGAGAAAGGTGCCCTTCACAAAAGAGCGTATCTCGTCTTTTACCAGATCGATCCAGTCCCTTTCGACAAGATCGGTCTTCGTCACCGCAACAAGCCCCGAGCGTATCTTCAGCAGATCGCAGATCGCAAGATGTTCCCGGCTCTGCGGCATGATCCCCTCGTCGGCGGCGATCACGAGCATCACCATATCGATGCCGCCAGCGCCTGCCAGCATATTCCGGATAAGTTTTTCATGGCCCGGCACATCCACGATGCCGACGGTCAGCCCGCTCTCCTGGTAAATCAGGTCGGCGAAACCGATATCGATCGTGATCCCCCGCTCCTTTTCCTCCTTGAGCCGATCGGGATCGACGCCGGTGAGCGCCTTCACCAGGGAACTCTTGCCATGGTCGATATGACCTGCCGTGCCGAGTATAATATGTCTCATCGTTATCCGGTCCGTGAAAAAAAAATCTCTATCCATTATAATCTTTTTCTACGGGCATGTCGGTTTTTTTCTATACCCATAATAGATAAACAATATTGTATAATTATTCTTGAGGCGTTACTAAAAGGGAGGCATCGATGACGGAGAAAAAAAAGAAGCTCAATTGCTGGGAATTCAAGAAATGCGGCAGGGAGCCGGGCGGCGCGCATGCGGCCGACCTCGGTGTCTGCCCGGCGACCCAAGAGAGGAGGCTCGACGGCATCCATGAGGGCAGTCATGGAGGCAGGAGCTGCTGGGTACTGGCCGGAACATTGTGTAAGGGAGAAGTGCAGGGGACCTTTGCGCAAAAATACAAAAACTGCGAGGTCTGTGATTTTTACAAGCTCGTAAAGTCCGAGGAGTTTCCGAAGTTTATGCTCTCGGCCTTCATTATGAAGAAGCTGACCGGCAAATAAACACCGTTATCCCCGCTGCCGGCGCCGGTCTTCCGGCGCGTCAGCGGATCAGGAAGTGGAAAGCGCTGAGAAGACCGCCGCGACGATCTCCCTGATCTCGTGGTCCCTGACCGTCCTGGCGTCCAGGAGCAGGGCGTCTTCCCGTATGCGTGCGATCACCGGCGGCAAACCCTGCCGGAGTCTCTGCTCCAGCTCGTTCACCGAAACGGCGGAAGGCCTTATTGCGACCGCATGCGTCGGAAATTCTATCTCCGGGAGCGATCCTCCGCCCGCCTTCGAAGAGTCCCCTATCACCCGGATATCCTCCCCACGGATCTTCTTTCTGAGCGAGGCCGCCATCTTCTTTGCGCGCGCCTCTATCTCCTTTCGGTCCTGCAGAAGCATCGCCAGGACCGGGATCTCCTTCTTGGCATTCTCGGCGTCCCTATACTCCATCAGCGTCGCCTCGAACGCCGCAATCGCCATTTTGTCTATCCTCACCGCCCTTGCCAGCGGGTTTTTCCGTATCGTTTCGACATGCTGCTTCCTGCCGAGGATGATCCCGCCTTGAGGCCCCCCGAGCAGCTTGTCCCCGCTGAAGGTGATGATGTCGGCGCCGGTCCTGACGATGTCCGGGACTGCCGGCTCCTCGTGGATGCCGTAAGGCCGAAGGTCAACGAGACAGCCGCTCCCGAGGTCGAACATCACCGGGATGCTATGCCGTCCGCCGAGGGCGGCGAGGTCCTCTATCTCTATGCTCTTGGTGAATCCCCTGATCCGGTAGTTCGACTGGTGCACCTTCAGAATCAGGCCGGTCTGCTCATTGATCGCATTCTCGTAGTCCCTCAGATGGGTCTTGTTCGTCGTGCCGACCTCTCTCAGCACCGCCCCGCTGGCGGCCATCACGTCGGGAACCCTGAACGACCCGCCGATCTCCACAAGTTCGCTCCTCGAGACGATCACCTCCCTGCCCCGCGCAAGCGAATAGAGACAGAGGAAGACGGCCGCGGCATTGTTGTTGACGATAAGCGCATCCTCGGCCCCGGTTATATCCCTGAGGAGACTCCTCGTATGCGTATGCCGCTGTCCTCTCTTTCCGCTCGCCGTGTCGTATTCGAGGTTCGAATATCCCCTGCTCACCTCAAGAACGTTGTCGAGTATCTTGTCGGAGAGGGGGGCCCTGCCGAGGTTCGTGTGGATGACGATTCCTGTGGCGTTGATCAGCGGCCTCAGACTGAACGAGGTGAGCGCAGAGATCCTCCGCAGGATATCGGCTGAGAGACCCTCCCGGGTAAGATCGGCCGCTTCTCCCGCCAGTAATGCGCTCCTCCTCTCAGCGACAACGTCCCGGACGGCAGAGACTACGATCTTTCTCTGAAAACGCGCCAACCATTGTCTGCCGTCGGGCCCCTTCAGGATCTCGTCCACCGACGGGATACCCAAAAGAAGAGTCTTCGTCTCGGAGCCGGGGGAGGTCACGCAAGCCCCATCTTCTTAAGCGCCAGTTCGCCGCTGCCCGAGCCGGGCGCGTCTTCGGGCAGATACAGCATGACCCCGCCTTTCACCGGCCGTATAATGACCTTCCCTTGGGCCGCCAGTGCGTTCGTCACCTCCACCGGGCTCTCATCCCCAAAATACTTCTTGAACGCCTCGTTGAATCCGGAATAGACCGAATGGATTCCCTTGTAGCCTTCCTTCCTCAGGCTCACGATAGCCTTCTTCACAAACTCTTCATGAGACAGCTTCTCGCCCATCCTGCCCTCCTCAATCAGTATTTGCCTCCCGATTATCGATCTTCCGCCAGCGGGTCCCTCATTCCGGCCTCTGCAAACCCCTTCGCCCGAAGCCGGCAGCTGTCACAGCGGCCGCAGGGAACGACTTCTCCGGCCTTATCTCCCGGCTGCGGGTCATAGCAGCTCCAGGAAAGGCCGTAGTCGACCCCTATTTCCCCCCCTTTTGCGATAATTTCAGACTTCTTCATCGAGATCAGGGGCGCCATGATCCGAAACTTCATCGCGCCCTCGACCGAGGCCTTCGTGGCGAGATTCGCCACCCTCTCGAAGGCGCCGAGATATTCCGGACGGCAGTCCGGGTAGCCGCTGTAATCGATCGCATTGGCGCCGATGTAGATGCTTTCCGCGCCGAGAACTTCGGCCCAGGCAAGCCCGAACGACAGGAAGATCGTATTGCGTGCCGGTACATAGGTGACGGGGATCTCCTGCGCCTCTCCTTCCTTCGACGGCCTGTCCTTCGGGACCTCCATCCCGGAAGTAAGCGCCGATCCTCCGATCTCCCTCAGATCGAACTGCACGATCAGGTGCCGGGCGACTCCCGCTGCTGCGGCCATCTTCTTCGCATACTCCAGTTCGACCCGATGCCGCTGACGATAGTCGAAGCTCAGCGCATAGACCTCATTGCCTTCCGCCTTCGCAATGGCGAGGACCGTCGACGAATCCACGCCCCCGCTCAACAGTACAACCGCCCTCTTCACAGGCAGTTACCGCACCGCTTCATCCCAGCCCCGGCGCCAGGGGCGCGGGTCACTCGATGTCATCCGCCGTTCCCTCTTTGCCGTCGGACCCCGCGCTCACCAGGGAGAAGGAGCCGCCCGATACCCGATAGACATACGGCCGTCCCCAGGGGTCGTCCGCGCGGCTGACAAGATCGAGAGAAGCGGGATATGCCGAATTCAGGATCTTGTACGTCTCTATTGCGTTTCGCATCCTGTCGATCGCCGCCGCAGCCCTGAATTCCTTCGCAGGGCCGCCGCCTCTGACCGCCACGATCGACACCGAGAGCATCAGGGAGATGAACAGGGTAGCCGGCACGAGGAACCTGAAAAAAGGCAGCGTCTTCCGCTTCCGTGCCTCCGCCGTCTCGACCGGCATCGCCTCGACCGCAGCGGCCTCGGCAGCCTCGACAATCCCCCTTTCCATCAGGGCCAGAAGGGTCTTGGAGACCTGAAAATTATCCCTGCCGCTGATGTCGATGATCGTGCTCACATCGTTTTCGCCGTCTACGTACCTGAAGATCGCCTCTTCCTCCTCGCTGAGATCCTCCGGTGTCTCCTCCTTTGCCCGGAAGACCATGTCGAGCGAGACCCGCCCCTTGATCACCGACCACTCGTCCACAATCCTCAGACCCTCCATCAGGAGGTGCTGGGTATCAAGAGAAAAAGAGAGCTCATTGTCCTGCGGGAGTCTTTGGGCCTTGAATTCGTACGTGCCCTCTTTCCAGTTGAAGAGCTGAATGACCGTTTCGGTGATCTGGCTGTTGACGACCTCCGTGACCGACTCCCTTGCGACCATCTCCCTCTTTATGAGTATATTTCCGAGTTTCTCGCCCGACTTCTTATGCTCGGCAAGGGCGGCCTGGAGGTCTCCTTCCTGGATGAGCCCCTTCTTCAACAGGATCTTTCCGAGCCGGTTGTCGTCCACCCGCCGCTTCGACTCCGCACCCGAGATATTGCCCTCGACAAAGAGGAGTTTCACCCGGTCCATTCTGCCGTCGAGCGTCAGCACGCCGGTCTTCCGCTGGAAATATATCAGCTGAAGGATATCGGCCAGGCCGAAATCGGATAAAGATCCCTCTAGAGCCATCCCTTTGCGATCCTCTTTCTTGTGATGATATGAAACACGGCATAGAGCATGACCGCCACGATAAAGGAAGTCCACTTGATGAAGCCGTGGGCTACCAGATGGCTGTCCGGGACGAAGAGCGCGACAGAGGCCGGCAGAAGGAAAAGAAAGAGAACAGGCCAGAGGAAGATCAGGCCGAAGAGGATCTTTCCGGCATATGCCTCCGGAAGACCCGGCAGGATGAACGACAACGCCTTCAGGACGGTCCTCTGTCTTCTCCTCTGCTCGTATATCGAAAGAAGCCTGGCCACCCGCTCTCTCACATCCATCTCCTCAAGCTTGATGAGGGAGGAGTAACACTCGGGGCACATCTGTCCCCATACGGCCCTCGTTTCGCACCTCTCGCAGAGTATCTTGTTGCATTTCCTGCACCGGTAGGCGCGGCTGCCTCCGCTGCCGTTCAAAAGGAAAAAAGCGACCCCCAGAAGCAGCGCCGCAAGGGAGAGAACGGCCGGCGGGACCACCGCAACGCCGAGCGTCGAAAACCTTTCGGGAACCCTGAACGCATAATCCCATAATTCCGAGGGCTTCAGCGTCTCGTCGACTACGAACCGGTTCAGCTTTCTCGCCGACATCGCGCGGTAGCCGGCTACCGCCGCTCTGTCCAGGGAAAGGGCCGATCGGAAATACTCTTCGCCCTTCGTAAAGTCGAGCATCTCCCGGGACACCAGAGAAAGGTTGTAGTATGCCGAAACCAGAGGTCTGATCTTCAGGGCCGACTGATAATACTTTGCCGCCTCTTCGAGGTTCCCCTTCTTTGTCTCATCGAAATTATAGAGGCCGATGTAACAGTTTCCGAGGTCCACGTATACCCTCGGGTCCTCCTTCTTCTTCAGCAGTCGACTGTATGCCGAGATCGCCTCATCATAGCGCCCCTCCCTTTTCAGGGCAAGCGCATAGGAAAAAAGCGAGGCAAAATCGTCGCCTTTGTGGAGCGCCTCGACGGCGTAGTCGTTATTCTCGGACTCATTGACCTGGACGACCGCCTTCAGGCTGCCGCTCGACGCGGCATTGAGGTAGCCCAGGGCCATCCTCGACAGCAGGGGATAACAGAAGAGGAAGAGCAGAACCATATAGACCACGATCCGGTTGTATTTCTTCATATACAGACCGGTGAGGACCGCCACGCTTCCAATCAGCAGGAGCGGACTCACGGCAGAAAGCGCCACGGTCGCAACCAGCAGCGACAACTTCCAGGCCGCCTCCCCTACGTCATGAGAAAGCAGAGGGACATCGGGGAAGATCCTGACTGCAAATATCAGGGAGACCGCAAGGACAAAGGAGATGACAAGGCTGAAAAAGAGAGACCCTGCCAGCGTAAACGACCACCAGAAATTTCTCGCATAGGCGTCGATACCGCCGATGACATAATCGATGCTGTCGAACAGGCCGGAGCCGGAAAACGAAAAAGTTGCCCGTGCCAGCGCAAAGTAGACCGCGGGAAGATCAGGGTCATAGCTGAGCGCCTCCCGAAGCAGGGGTAACGCTTTTTCCCCGTCCTGCCCGGCCTTCGCGATCAGCAGGTAGGCATAGGTATCTGCATTCCGTATCCCCTTCTCCGTCTGGCGATCGTAATATTCGTCTCCGTGAGACAGCGCAGGCAGGACAAGCAGGAAGACGAGCAGAAGGCCTCCGATTCTCATCATAAGCGGCCGCCTATCTTCTGCTCGGCGCCGGCAATGAGACGGAGGATGTTCTCCCTGTGGCGGACAAATATCATCAACGTAAGAAGGAGATAGACCGGAAGTTTCCCGGTCGCGTCGATAAAGAATGCGCTGAAAGGCAGAATGCCGAATGACACCAGCGCCCCCAACGATGAATATCTGGTAATCAATACCGTCATCAGCCATATTATAATAGTAATCGCCCCCGTTTGTGGAGAGTAAATACTTAATACCCCTATACTCGTGGCCACACCCTTGCCGCCCCGGAACTTCAGAAACACGGAATAATTGTGCCCGAGCACCGCGCAGACGCCTATCATCCCTTCATAAAAGACCCCGGCGCCGAAGTGCCGTGCTATCAGGACCGCCAGTGCTCCCTTGATTCCGTCTCCCAAAAGGGTCAGAAGCGCCGCCCCTTTTCCGGTCGTCCTCAGCACATTGGTTGCCCCGATATTGCCGCTTCCCCTTCCCCGAAGGTCGATGCCCTTCGCGCCGGCCACCAGCATTCCGGTCGGTATCGAGCCCAGAAGAAACGCAATGGCCCCCAGCAGCACCGGCTTCACAGATTTCTCCAGAAAGAAAGCGTGTACCCCACTCCCGACACCACCGCCAGTACCATCGCGATCCAGACAAAGACAATCCCCACATCATAGAGATCGATCTGGAAAATACTCCCCAGCAGTACAAGACAGAGAATCGAGATGATCTGGGCGGTTGTCTTGAGCTTCCCCCCCATCTCCGCCGGGATAACGATGTCCCGCGCAAGCGCCACCACCCTCAGCGTCGTGATCAGAAAATCCCTTACGATCAGGACGATCGCTATCCATGCCGGAAGCCTCTCCATATCGACCAGCACGATCAGGGCGGAGATGATGAGGAACTTGTCGGCGATTGGGTCCATGATGATGCCGAACTTCGTAATCTGGCCGGAGCGGCGGGCAAGATACCCATCGAGAAAATCCGTGATCGACGCCACGCCGAAGACGAGCGCGCCGACGATCGGATGGCGGTAGACGGAGACGACGAAAAAAGGGATCAGCACGATCCGGCTCAGGGTCAGGATCGTAGGGAGGTTAAGCCTCAAGGTACTCATCGAGAATCCCCTGCAGAAGCCCTTTCGCGTCGAGAATACAGTCGGTAACCTCTCTGACCGCTCCCCTCCCCCCCCTGCATTTCGTCACGAAGAGTGAAAATTTCCTGATCCCCTGGTCCGCGTCCGCGACCGAGACCGGGAGTCCGACCCTGCTCATCACCGGGGCGTCGACGATGTCGTCCCCCATATAGGCGACCTCCGACGGAGCAAGTGAGTACTTACGGATAAGGTCCTCGTAGGCAGCGATCTTGTTGAAGCATTTCTGAAAGACATCCTTGATGCCGAGCTCCGCGGCCCTTCTTTCGACCACTTTCGACTGCCTTCCCGTAATGATCGCCACGTTGACCCCCGCCCTCTGCAGCATCTTGATGCCGTGGCCGTCGCGGACATGAAACGATTTGTATTCATTCCCCTCGTTATCCAGGATAATGCTGCCGTCTGTCAGTACCCCGTCTACATCAAGAACGAGCAGGCGTATCTTCCTGGCGATCCTTTTGATTTCTCTCTGCGTTATCTTTCGTGAAGCAGGACTCTTTTTCATGGTTTTCGGCTAAGCCGCAATTTTTTCCAGTCTGCCCGGGAAGACGATATGAAAGATAGATTAAGCTTCACACCCCTATCTGTCAAGTATTATCCTTTCTCTTCTTCTATCTTTTAAATATTAAAAAGCTAGTAGTAGTGGTAGGTGCTGTTGATAAGAGGGAAAGAACTCTATCGCCCTGTTTTTACAGTATTATTCATCTTGGGAAGTATGTAGGGGAAACCGGGGAGATCCGAACAGTTTGGCGAAGGGTGAGAAACCAAAAAGTTGCTGACAGCGAACTTCCCGGGATATTGTCTGAAATATCAAATTGAGCTATAATAGCTTACCTTCCAAGGCAGAGTTATTAACAATTGTTGAAAATTTGTTAAGAACAATTACGCAAACATGACAATAGAAGACATATGGAATAAGAGTCTCTCGAAGATAGAGGGCAAGGTCGGGGGCAGTATATTTGATTTATGGTTCAAGCCCATCAAACTTTCCAATCTGAAAGAACAGACCGCCACCCTCGAGATCCCGAACCGTTTCTTCAAGGAATGGATCGAGGATTCGTATCCGAATCTGCTGAAGGAATCGATCGAGACGATCGTCGGCTATCCGGTCACGCTGCGCTACAAGATCGAGGAAAAACAGCAGAACCCCCAGAGAAAGATGATCGAGAAGCTCGAAAACCGCAGGATCAGGCTCGCCAGCAAGGGGATCTATCTCAATCCGAAGTATACGTTCGAGAATTTCATCACCGGCAACAGCAACCAGTTCGCCCAGGCCGCCGCAATCGCGGTCGCCGAATCCCCCGGCAAGACCTATAACCCGCTCTTCATATACGGCGGCGTAGGGCTCGGAAAGACGCACCTGATGAATGCGATCGGCAACAGGGTGCTCGATTCCCGCAGCGACTCCTCGGTGCTGTATGTCTCTTCCGAACAGTTTACCAACGAGGTCGTCTCGGCGCTGCGCCACGACAAGATGGTCGAGCTGAAGGACAAATACCGGAACCTCGATCTTCTCCTTCTCGACGACGTCCAGTTTATCGCCAAGAAGACGGCGACCCAGGAGGAGTTCTTCTACACGTTCAACGCCCTCTACGAAAAGCAGAAACAGATCGTGATCTCCTGCGACAGGCCGCCGCGGGAGATCAGCGAGGTGACAGACCGCCTCCGCTCCAGATTCAATATGGGGCTCATCGCCGACATTCAGCCCCCCGACGTCGAGACGAAGCTCGCGATCATCTACAAGAAGTCTGAAATGATGGCGCTGAAAAAAATTCCGGAAGAGGTCGCAAATTTTCTCGCCACCAAGATTCGCTCCAATATCCGCGAACTCGAGGGCTGTCTCATACGGATTGCGGCCCAGGCGTCCCTCACCGGCGGGGAGATTACGATCGAGACGACGAAAAAGGTCCTCAAAGACATCATACACGACGACGAAAGGCCGGTCACGGTCGAGTCAATCCAGAAGATCGTCTGCGACTTCTACAATATTAGCATGACCGACATCAAGGCGAAGAGGAGGACGAAGGACGTCGCGCTGCCCCGGCAGGTGGCGATGTATCTGACCAAGCAGGTGACCGAGTCCTCGCTGAGCGATATCGGAAAACATTTCGGCGGCAAGGACCATGCGACGGTCATCTATGCCTGCAAGCAGATCGAGGAGCGCAGGACAAAGGATGAGACATTCAGCAGGATGATAGAAAATCTCTTACAGAAGATAAAGAACTAAGGAGGGGCTGCATGAAGATCATCGTTTCGAAGGACGAAATACTGGCGAAGCTCTCGAACATACAAAATATCGTCGAAAAGAGGAACACGATGCCGGTGCTGAGCCATTTTCTTCTGGACGCCGGAAAGAACGGATCCTTCATCACCGCCACCGACCTCGATACCGCCCTGAGGGAGCCTCTCCAGATTAAAGTCGAAAAAGAGGGCAAGATCTGCATCCCCGCGCGAAAGATGTTCGAGATCGTCAGAGAGGTCGAGGGGGACATCGTCTGCGAATCTGTCGACGAGCAGTGGCTGAAACTGAAGGCGGGGGCCAGCAGCTTCAGGCTCGCCTGCCTGCCGCCGAAGGAGTTCCCGGCATGGCCCGGCATGGAGGACATGGAAGAGCTGCAGGTTCCTTCGAAGGTGCTCGCCGAGGTGATCGAAAAGACGGTCTACGCCGCGGGAGAGAGCGACACGCGCTATACGCTGAACGGCCTGCTCTTTCATTTCATCCCCGGCGCCAAGGCGACCGTTGTCGGGACTGACGGCCACCGGCTTGCGCTGGTCAAGAGAGATATCGACGGGGCGATCAAGGAAGAGCGGAAGGTGATCGTGCCGAGGAAGGCCGCCACCGAGCTGAGGAAGCTCCTTGAGAAGTCCGGTGAGAGCGTCAGGATGACGCTCGGCAAAAACCACGTGCTCTTCGGGCTCGGAGAGATACAGTTTCTCACGAGGCTGATCGAAGGAACCTATCCCAATTACGACCAGGTGATCCCGCCGGCCAATGAAAAGAAGGTGACGGTCGAAAGGGAATCTTTCGCCAAGACGCTTCGGAGGGTTGCGATCATGTCGAGAGAGCGGTCGAACGCCGTGAAGGTGGACCTCACCGGGGGACTGATTTCGATCACCTCGTCCAACCCCGATCTCGGCGAGGCCCGCGACGAGGTTGCGGTCGACTATACCGGAGAAGAGGTCTCCCTCGGTTTCAACGCAAAGTACCTGATCGATATCCTCGACGCGATGGCGGCCGAGAAAGTGGTGCTGGAACTGCAGGCGCCGCTCAGCCCTGTTCTGATCAGGGAAGAGACCGACGTCGACTACCGGTGCGTGATCATGCCGATGAGGATATAGCGAAAATAAAGCTGGAAGTTAACCCTATCGTTGCAGCCAGGCAGGGAGAGCGTTCCTCAAATCTTTCTGATGCGATGGGATCTGACTGAGCATGGCGTCGGGTGTAGAGGACTTCACGAAAAGTGATGTCCCGCTCGGAGCCTCGGGCGTGGCTCCCGATGCGCTGAGGGATCGCTGCGAAAGGCTTTTCGGGCCGCCCACCCCGCCGTTGAGGCGCTCTTTATGCAACTAGAGAGTTAAAAGTGGAAAGTTAAAAAACAAGACATATTAGGGAAGGCGTAAAAAGGGACGATGGAAGAAAAAGATAAAGAAAGCAAAGAAGAGAGCTACGGCGCCGCCGACATCAAGGTCCTGAAGGGACTGAGCGCGGTCCGAAAGAGGCCGGCCATGTATATTGGGTCTACCGGCCCTGAGGGGCTCCACCACCTCGTCTATGAGACGGTGGACAACAGCGTGGACGAGGCGCTCGCCGGATACTGCAACAATATCGACGTGGTCCTGCATCACGACGGCAGCTGTTCGGTCCTCGACGACGGCAGGGGCATTCCGACCGGCCCGCACCCGGGCGATGCCGACAACAGAACAGCCGCCGAGGTGGTGCTGACCGAGCTGCACGCAGGCGGCAAGTTCGAGTCGAAGGCCTACAAGATATCGGGCGGTCTCCACGGCGTCGGGATCTCGGTGGTGAACGCCCTTTCCGAGTGGCTCGAGGTCGAGATCAAGCAAAACGGCCAGGTCTTCCAGCAGAGGTTCGAGCGGGGCAAGCCGACCGGCCCTCTCGCCGTTGTCGGAAAGACGAAGAGCAGGGGGACGAAGGTGACCTTCAAGCCGGACCCCCAGATCTTCGAGATGACAGAATTCAGCTACGACATTCTCTCCCAGCGTCTGAGGGAGCTGGCCTTTCTGAACAGGGGGCTGAAGATCACGATCCTCGACGAGAGGGCCGACAAGAGCCAGGAGTTTCTCTACAAGGGCGGGATCATCTCGTTTGTGGAGCACCTGAACAAGAACAAGACCGCCCTTCACCCCAAGCCGGTCTACATCTCCGGCGAGAAGGACGGCATTACCGCCGAGGTGGCGCTTCAGTATAACGACGGCTACACCGAGGCGATCTTCACCTTCGCCAACAATATCAATACGAGGGAGGGAGGGACGCATCTCGTCGGCTTCAAATCGGCCCTCACGAGGACGGCAAACAGCTATGCGACCTCGGCCGGTATCCTGAAGAACGTCAAGGAGAGCATCTCGGGCGACGACATCAGGGAGGGGCTTACCGCGGTGATCAGCGTGAAGCTCCCCAACCCGCAGTTCGAGGGCCAGACCAAGATGAAGCTCGGCAACAGCGAGGCGAAGGGCATCGTCGAGTCGATCGTCAACGACACGCTCTCGACCTATTTCGAGGAGAACCCCTCGATCGCAAAGAAGGTGATCGAAAAGGCGATCCAGGCCGCACGGGCGAGAGAGGCGGCGAGAAAGGCCCGCGAGCTGACAAGAAGAAAAGGGGCGCTCGAAGATACCGGCCTCCCCGGAAAACTCGCCGACTGCTCGGAGAAAGACCCGGCCTTAAGCGAGCTCTTCATCGTTGAGGGAGACTCGGCGGGAGGCTCGGCCAAGCAGGGAAGAGACCGCCGGACCCAGGCGATCCTTCCGCTTCGCGGAAAGATCCTGAACGTCGAGAAGGCCCGCTTCGACAAGATGCTTGGCTCCGAGGAGATCCGGATCCTGATCACGGCGATGGGCACCGGGATAGGCGCCGACGACTTCGACGTCTCGAAGATCCGCTACCACAAGATTGTCCTCATGACCGACGCGGACGTCGACGGGGCGCATATCCGCACGCTCCTTCTGACCTTCTTCTACCGACAGATGCCTCAGATCATCGAGCAGGGATATCTCTATATCGCGCAGCCGCCGCTGTTCAGGGTGAAGAAGGGCAAGACCGAAAAATATATTCAGAACGAAAACGAGATGCAGGGCATGCTCTTCGAGCTCGCCGCGGAAGACATGGTAGTGCCGCTTAAAGGGCAGGAGGTGAAGGGAAAGGCGCTGATCCCCTTCCTGAAACGCCTCTCGGGCTACGAGAAGCTGATGAGCTGGTTTGAGAGAAGGCGGAGGGACACGGACGTCCTCAGGGTGCTGCTCGACGAAGGGGAGGAGCGGGCCTTCCTGAAAGAGAAGAAGGCGATGGCCCAGCTTATCGAAAAGATCTTGAAGCAGGTCCCCGAGGCCAAGGCCGGAGAGATCCAGGTCGACGAGGAGCATGCGGGACTGAGGGTCGAGATCAGGAGAAGAAACTACAAGCTCCTGATCGACGCCAACCTCTTCCTGTCGCCGGAATTCAGGGAGCTCGAGGCGCTCCATGCCTATATGAAGGACCTCGGAAAAGCCCCCTATACGATCACGGCGAAGGACGGGGCGAGGACGATGCAGACGACCGAGGACCTCTACGGCTTCGTCTTCGAGACGGCGCGGAAGGGGCTTTCGATCCAGCGGTATAAGGGACTGGGCGAGATGAACCCGCACCAGCTCTGGGAGACGACGATGGACTCCGAAAAGCGGACGCTCCTTCAGGTGAGCATCGAAGACAGCGTCCAGGCCGACGAGATCTTCACCGTGCTGATGGGGGACCAGGTGGAGCCGAGGAAGGATTTTATTACCAAGCATGCGCTTGAGGCAAGGAATATAGATATTTAGGTGTAGGATTCTTACCTCAAAACCGATGGCATTTATCAGATCTGTCGTGCCAGCAAGCCAATGCATGGAAGGGTATCCAAGCCCACTTGCATTTTCCGGACCATCTCTGCCACCCATTCCGATTGATTCCTGCCGGCTGTTGCATTTTATTCCTGCCACCTGTTCCAGTGCAAACCTGCCACCCTTGGCAGGGGACAAAGCGGAGGCGCAATTCAGCGGCTCGCCCGGCGGCTTAGTTTGTCAGCCACAAGGCGGTTCAGGCTCACCCCGGCTTCGGCCGACCGGATAGCAAGTTCTCTATGGGTCTCAGCAGTGACGCGTACAACGAATTTGCCGCTATAGTGCCGATTTGCAAACGGCTCCGGGATCTCCTCGTTGTTTTTCCGGAGGTCTTCTATGACCTCCGCGACCAGCGACCGTATACCTCTTAGCGCGGACTCGTGCGTTTTAGCAAGCCAGCTCAGGCTGGGGAATTCCGCGCAGAGTCCGACATACTCCTTATCTTCCTCGGACCAGGTGACGCGATAAGTATAATGGTCATTTTTTAGAGTCATGATCAACCTCCAAAAGATCTATTGCCCAGAGCACCTGTTTTACTTGATACGCCTTCGCCTTTCCCCTGTCGCTCTGAATATTCCACTCGGGGGTCTCCGGGCCACGGGGTCTTGTATATCCTGTGGCTGCTTCCCTTCTGCCGGGCAGGGCCGAAATAATGATCGCAAACCCGGCATAAATCATCGAACCGCACATCGCGTGCATTGTTCCTCATCTGCAGAACTATCTCCGCGATCGTCGCCACAATTTATTATAGTATCATTAGCAGTACTATAGCAACATCTTTTCCCCTGCCATCCCTGGCAGGTTTGTTCCGGAATGGGTGGCAGATTTCGCCGGAATAACCACCTTTGTAATAAAAAACAATGGAAATATGGGGTCAGACTTGACTATTGACATTTGCGGTTAGTACCAATAGACTGATGGCATGGCCCGTAAGCCGAGAATAGAATTTGAAGGCGCCTTCTACCACGTTATAACCCGTGGCAACCAGCGGCAGAAGATTTTCCGGGACGATGAAGACTACGGGAAATATCTTGAGGTACTTGCCAGATATAAGGACCTGTATAAATATCGGCTCTATGCATATGTTCTCATGGGCAACCACGTCCACCTTCTTGTAGAGACGGGCGAGACGCCTCTGTCGAAGATACTCCAAGGCATCAACCAGAGCTACACCGGCCGGTTCAACAGAAGATACAGGACGGTGGGGCATCTCTTTCAGGGCAGATACAAGGCAATACTATGCGACCGCGACAGTTATTTGCTTTCTCTTGTCAAATATATACATCTGAATCCCGTGAGGGCGCATCTGGTAAAGACCCCGCAAGAATATCGCTGGAGCAGCCATAGGTACTACCTCAGGTCGACGGACAAGAGTATCGTGGACGAGGACCTGGTTCTGCGACTGTTTTCCGCTGACAAAAAGGCGGCTCGAAGGCTCTATGGGGCATTTGTCGGCAACGGAATAGTGGTAAAGAAGGAGGATATCTATAACACTATCGACAAGAGAATACTTGGGGATGAGACATTTGCAGATAGGGTAATAGACAAATGTGAGGCCGGGATCGAGCCGGGCAGGAGGGAACGAGAATACTCTCTTCCGGCAATTTCCGGGGTGATCGAGGAGATATTTGGAATAACGCCGGCTCAGATGAGAGAGAAAAGCAAAGACGGAAACATATCGAGAGGGCGAAAGATGTTCAGCCTTGTGGCTCACGACTTCGGTTATAAGGGCAGAGAGATCGCAGCATATATGCGAAAAGACCCGGCCCTGATCACTCGCCATATAAAACAGAAGGAAATGAAGAAAGACGCGGCGAAGGTGATTGCAAAATTGAAAGAACGAAAGCCAGATGTCAATAGTCAAGTCTGACCCCATCGCTCACTTAAATGTAATGCGGGGCGAAACTGCGCCTCTGTCCTGAGCGCCTCAAGGCGGGGTTCATTCTCCGAACGCCTGACCTGCGTGATCTCCCCGAGCATCCGCAAGACCCTGACCGCGTATGCAGGGTCTCCGCCTGCATAAAGGCTGAGGGCTTCCCTGAGATTGTTCGTCCTTGCCAGATATCTCCCAAGCACGTATCCGCCGGATTTTATATTACTCGATATCGTCAAGAGATCGTCCCGCTCTCTCACAATCCCGTGCGCCTTCAGTTCTTCCAGCCATACGGTCGGCATTATACCCATCAGTCCCATCGCGCCTTTTTCGCTTTCCACATGAGGGTTGAAGTTGGACTCTACCAGACAGATGGCAAGGACCAGGTCGGCGTTGACGTTGTCCATGGCCGCACTGTAGATCCTCTCAAGGACCTGCTCAGGCATATCTGAGCGATCTTTCATCCATTGCAGGATAAGCGGCTTAGTCGCCTCATTCACGCCCGCGCCGGCCCGATTATGCGAAACCCGATACGGAGCATCTTCCCGTTCTCCGGGCGCCGTCGCCATAGATAGGAGAGCGAGACCGATTATCACAACGAGGCTTACAATAAGGTATTGCGCTGATGATATCCGCCCATACCTGATCTCCCCCCATTTTCTTATTGCGCTCTTGAACATAGACACCTCCTGAAAACCAAGCTCCGAGCCAATTACCTTGGGCAGTCAGATTCTTAATGTCGCCAAAAATCAGAGACCCTGTCTTTTTCGCAACAGTTTTCTTGATTGACGGGCAGAAGCCTGGTGAGTTGGTTTGATTTTATGGAAGTTTAAGTAGTCTAGTATTTAACCATACGCGGGATGGGCCTTGTCAAATTGCGGTCTCCCCCGCTGTTCCTGAAAACCCGCCTGAATACCCTATACGGCCGCATATCAAGAGCTTTTCTCTATTTGCTCTATCTCTTTCCTTGCCGTTATACTTAAATTAATGAGGTGAACGAGGTGTCGCTTTCCAGAACGGCCGATCCGGGGCCGGGACGACACTCGAAAATACGCATTGCGTCAGTTCTGCACCGAAATTTCAGGAAACCAGTGCGCAAGGGCGAGCGGAAGATTCCTTGCGCGGGAGAAGAGGCGAATATGACAGGGAAGGCATGTTTTGACAGACGATCGGTCACGCGGAGTATGGTGAAGGGCGGGATACTCTTCTTATTGCTGGTTCTTCTTCCCGTGAGAGGTCAAGCCCAGGAGGTCGGAGACAAGGCGCCCGGCTTTCGCGGCGTCACTGTTCAGGGGAAGGAACTTTCCTATGACAGGGATTTCAGGGGAAAGAAGCCGGTCTATCTTATCTTCTGGACGACCTGGTGCCCTCACTGCAAAGAGGAGTTCCCCCTGGTCGAAGATCTCTATGAAAGATACGGCAGCAGCGTCGAGTTTATCGGGATCAACCTGGGCATCAAAAAAGACCTGGCGCAGTTCGTCAAAAACAAGAAGATACCCTTTCCCGTTGTCTACGACGCGGGCAACAAGATAGCCGACTCGTTTCACGCGCAGGTACAGACCAACATCGTGATCGACAAAAGTGGAACGATTATATTTAAGAGCAGGGACTTTCAGGAGGAGATAGGCAGGCTGCTAAAAAAGCTTAAGGAAGAGGAAAAGGGAATTGAGCGTTGATTGTGCTCCTTTTCTGAAGAAACCTAAAAGGGGACAGATTATCCTTTATTTTTCCCCCTTATGCGAAAATAACTCCCGCAATCCCTTGATTTGTTGACCGGGAAATTGCATGATAGATAAAACCCGATAGATTGGATAGCAACAAGATTGTGTATTTGCCCCGGTTTCCAGAGAAGATGAAAATAATTTCGCGAGAAACCGCGGCCCCTCTCACGTAAAGAAAGTCTTCCCCCGGAAATGTTAAAAGGTCTGAATCAGGAGCAGAAGGCCGCGGTCGAGCACTTCGGCTCGCCCCTGCTGCTTTTGGCAGGGGCGGGCAGCGGCAAGACGAAGGTCCTTACGCACAAGATCGGCTATCTCATCAGAGAGAAGGGCCTCAGGCCTCACCGTATCCTCGCCATCACCTTCACCAAAAAGGCCGCCCAGGAAATGGCAGGCCGCGTCGAAAGAATGCTCTCCCTCACGCCCCGCTCCGTCAGCACGTTTCACTCGTTCTGCGTCCGGGTACTCAGGGAGGACATCGCCTCCCTCGGAAGGAACTTCGACAAGAAGTTCATCATCTACGACCAGACAGACACCAAAAAGACGATGAAGGAGATATTGAAGCGGTTCAATCTCGACCCGAAGGAGGCGGACGACGCGCAGAGGACGATATCGAAGGCGAAGCAGACGTACCGGGGCGATATCGTGCAGTACATACTGTCTCTGCCCTATCCCCAGAACCGGTATGCGGAAGCGGCAGGCGCCTATCAGCGGGAGCTCGAGCAGTCCAACGCGCTCGACTACGACGACCTGATCCACTCCACCACCCATCTCTTTCTCAACAGGCCCGAGATCCTCGCAAAGTGGCAGGACCGCTATGATTATTTCATGGTGGATGAATTTCAGGACACCAACGAGATCCAGTACTCCCTCATAAAACTCCTTTCGGGAAGGAACAGAAACAATATCTTCGTGGTCGGCGACCCCTTCCAGACGATCTATACCTGGCGCGGCGCCGTACCTGAAAACATCCTGAAATTCGCACGGGAGTTCGGCGCCACCGAGATGCGTCTCGAGCAGAACTACCGGTCGACACGAAAGATCCTCGATGTCGCCAATATCGTCATCGGCAAGGTCGATCGCATGTGGGCGGACAAGGTCCTCACGCTTCATACCGACAGGGAAGAAGAGGGAGAGGTGGAATATCGCGACTCCGCCGACCACGACGCGGAAAACAGACGCATCGCCGAAAAGATACAGGAGCTTGCCGCAGAGCAGTCCTATTCGGACATAGCCGTCCTCATACGCCTGAGCTTCCTTTCCCGCGGGCTTGAGAGCAGCTTCATGCAGCACGGCATCCCCTACGAGATCGTCAGGGGCCAGGCGTTTTACGAACGGGCCGAGGTGAAGGACCTGCTCTGTTACCTCAGGCTTATCGCCAACACAAAGGACAGGGCGGCCTTCGTGCGCATTGTCAACACGCCGGCGCGGGGGATCGGCAAGAAGGCGGTCGCCGGCATCGCGGAGCATTTCGAGACCGACTGGATTCAGGCGCTCGGGGCCGCCCGTCTTTCCCGGAGATCGCGGGGAAACGCGGATGCGCTTATCGGCATGCTGTCGAAGCACGCAGATGAGGTGGAAGAAAAACCCTATAGCGTCCTGATGAGCATTATCCGGGAGCTGGACTACCTCGAATATCTGAAGGAGGAATACAAGGAAGACCATGAGGACCGCATAGAAAATGTCTCGGAACTCTGCAACGTGCTCCTGTCGGTCGAAACGGAGGGGAGGCCCTTCTCCGAATTTATGGAAGACAGTCTCCTCGCCTCGGACCAGGACAGGATCAGCCAGGAGGAAAGCGTCAAGATAATGACGATACATGCCGCAAAGGGGCTCGAATGGCCGGTCGTCTTCCTGCCGGCGCTGGAAGAGGGGATCTTCCCCTCCGAAAGATCTCTTATGAGCGGCGCGGCGCTCGAAGAGGAAAGAAGGCTCTTTTATGTGGCGTGCACACGGGCAAAGGAGGGACTCTACCTTTCGTCAGCCGACTACAGGATGAAGTTCGGAAGGACGTCCCGGATGCTGCCGTCGCGGTATATCGGCGAGATAAGGGGGAGTTATCGCAGGAAGTGATGTTCCTATATAATATCGACATTCATTATATTTTGACTAAGACAAGACGGGCAAGGGACATAACCGCCGAAACGGGACGGTGAATTCCGGAGTCGGCTGACCTACCGCTTTTACGTGAAAGGGGAATTTATGGTTACGAGACAGGCAGCACGTTTGTTTTTGGCAGTCGTGGTTATTCTTGTGATGGCCGGGAATTTTGCGGCCGAATCGTTTGCTGCAGAGAAGACAAAAACATCGGAGCTGTCCAGGGCGCTGGAGCAGGCCAAACTGTTTGCAGGACTGACCGACAACGAGAGGGCCGCCCTGAAGGCGGCGGCGACTTTGAGGCACGCCCAAGAAGGTGATCGCATTATCGAGCAGGGGAAGGCCTCGGACAAGATGTTCATCATACTCGAAGGCCAGGCGGAGGTTAAGGTAAGCGGGAAGCTCGTTGCCACTCTTCCCACGCAATCCCTTGTCGGAGAGGTCGAATTCCTTGATGCGCTGCCGGCCAGTGCGGACGTGATTGTCCTCAAAAGGAGCCTTCTGATCGAGTTGAACAATGCCGCGCTTACCAGTCTTATGAAGAAGCGCCCGCGATTGGGTTATATGCTCATGAGTAAGATTGCCGGGATCGAAGCCCGGCGTCTGCGTGCCATGAATCTGAAATAAGATTGCCCGGCTATTGACTGGGGCGGCCCGAAAAGCCTTTCGTAGCGAGTTCTTAGCGCATCGGAAGGCACTCCCAAAGACCCTGACGGAGCCATAATTCCTCGTGAAGTCCTGTATTCCCGCCGCCATGCTCTGTCGAATCCTCTTGCATCAGAAAGGATGTGAGGAGTCGGCTCAGTTATTGGGCTCTTAAAGAAAGGGGCTTGCCCCTTATTTCTCTCCACCTGGCTGCCCGCCCGGCTGGAAGTGCCGCTCCGTATATTCTTCCGGACTTTCGCCAAAATAATACCGCGGGGAGGGGTAATTGTAGTACCCATCATAAGGATAGGGCAAAGGATATGGTGAAAACGAGTAGTAGCCGTAGGGAGAATCATAGTAAAAAGGAGCGATGAAACCGTAATTGTCCGGGTAGTAATAGCGGTCGTAGTCATAAGGGTAATAGTATGTGCAACCGCCCAACAGCGATATGATTACGGAGAAAAGAAACAACGTGGCGATCAGTCTTTTCATGCCGCACCTCCGCCCATCACATGATGGTGAATAGGTCTTGTCTCACTTACATTGGACCACTCGTTTGCTGTTTTGTCAAATGTCGCGAACGCCGTCTGCGGCATGTGAGGGCCTCCTTCCTGCTGAACCGGCCCAAGCGGGACATGAATAACACGCGGACAGATGGGGGCCTCATGAATGCCGGCGTCCTTGTAAGAGCAGCTCCTTACCTGCTATCATCATTAGCTCATGCAAAAGGAAAAGATGAACGTTTTAGACCTGCCTTTCAACAAGGTCCTCCTGATAAAGGGGTCGGACCTGCCCGACACGATCCTTATGCTCGAAGACGATCAAAAATATCAGAATCATTTAGGCACTGTCCATGCGTCCGCCCAATATGCGCTGGCGGAGGCCTCAAGCGGGGAGATCCTGGAAAGAAACTTCGGCGACTGGAACGGGGCCTATCTCCCGGTGGTGAGGAGGGTCGAGGTCAAATATAAAAACCCGGCGAAGGGAAGACTGTATTCAACAGGCTTCATCGACGCAGACAGCGTTATGAGGGCAAAGAAAGAGCTCTCGGAAAAGGGACGGACCCTTGTGGACGTCATGGTGAAGGTCGTCGACGAGGAGAAGAAAGTCACCTTTGAAAGCACCTTCGTCTGGTTCATCTCAAAGGCCGGGAAGTGATCCTTCAGTCAAAAGGGAGAAGACAAAAAGGCCGAACGCCTCACACACACGGCGTTCCTGACATACGCCGCTATTTGCATTTGACATCCTCCTGGCAGACGCCCTCATCCTGCGGCTGATCCAGCAACCCGGAAGTTTTGCCGCTCTTCAGCAGGTTGTCCGCCGGGGCTTCCGGTTCTTTCTTCAGAATATCTTTCCCTTGTTCTTTTGCCGATGACCCCGCCCCTGGTTGAGGTTTAGTCTCTCCAGGCTTGCAGAAAAGGTAATTGTCGATCGCCTCCTTGCCGGTGAGGAGAAGCTTTTGGGCCCCCCGGTTGACCAGAAGGGTGGGGACGTGCTCGATCCCGACGGCCTTGAGCGTCCCCGAATAGTCGGAAACGGGAAGGTGCCGTATTTTCAGTTTTGCGCACTCGATCTCCTTTATGACCTCCTGGCAGTACTTGCAGTCCTGGCTGTAGAAAAGGACCATCTCATCCTGCGGGAGAGGAACGGCGCCGCCAGAAGGGAGAATGAGCCAGAACAGGACAAACACTCCTGCAAACGATAAAAGGCCGGCAAGGATGTCCCTCTCCCCGGAAAGAAGGCGCATCCCGGCGAGCACGAGGAAGAAACCAAGGGTGATGAGGCAGAAAAGGCAGGCGGTCTGGATACGAAATGCCTGATAACCGGTAAAGAAACCCTCTGCCGCAAGAGAGACGATCAGGATGAGATTGACGACCTTATCCACGGTCGGCCTGTCCCTGCGCAGGGCAAGAAACGCCAGCACCGAAAGCAGGGCAAAGGTGAAGACGCCGATCAGGAGAATCGAGAGGTCCCCGAACCTGGCCTGCTGCGCAACGATCCTGCAGCCTTCGGTCCGGCAGAGGCCCTCGCTTCCGAGATATTTGAGAATAATTTCGACCATCAGGTAAACAGTGCCGAGGAGCGACGCGGCGAGGAACGAGTAACGGTATCTTCTGCCCTTAAGGACTGTCATTACCCTTTATTTTACCTCATCGACGTCAAATAGTGACCAGGCATTAAAATAACGGGATTATACGGCATCCCAGACATTTTTGTGAGGGAAAATAACGCCGGGAGTGGTGGTACAATAAGCGGGAGGGAGGCGACATGCCGGTTAAGATACGATCTGCTGCCATGACCCCGACAGTGCCAGGACGATCGTCGGACCGGGGCTGAAGGGCATTCTCAAGAGGCCGAGGCTGCCGATCAGCGGCCACCCGGCGACTGCAGAAAGCATCCGCTTCCAGCTCAAGCAGCCGATGGGCCGCATGCCGTCCTTCGCCTATCTCAATACGCTCTGAGAAGGACAGGGCGCCCCTTCCTGCGCCTGTCATCCGGAAAGGTTTACGCCGGTTTTCATTTTTTGATAAGCTAAGCGTGACGAAAAGACGTAGCCGTCCTCTGCGCATGTCTGTCGGACTTTATCCCGATACCGAAGAACCAAGGGCCTTTTGTCTGCCGGAAGCGCGGCACTAACTGACTGAGGAGAGACGATGAACGATCTGCATATATCCATAATTGCGAAGGAGCTCGGGATCAAACCCTCAGGGGCGGGCGCCGTCGCGGCCCTGCTCGAGGAGGGGGCGACGGTGCCCTTTATCGCCCGGTACCGGAAGGAGGCGACCGGGAGCCTCGACGAGGTGGTGATCGCCGCCATCCGGGACAGACTCGAACAGCTGAGCGAGCTCGACAAGCGGCGGGAGGCGGTGCTCGGCTCCCTTGAGGAGCGGGGGCTTCTCACCGACGAGCTGAAGGCTAAGATCGCATCCGCCGCATCGCTTTCCGTGCTCGAAGATATCTATCTTCCCTTCCGGCCGAAGCGCAGGACGAGGGCGACGGTTGCGAAGGAAAAGGGGCTCGAGCCGCTCGCCGTGAGGCTCTTCTCCCAAGAGGAGATGGATCCGGGGGCGGAGGCGGCAGCCTTCATCGACGCGGGGAAAGGCGTCTCCTCTGCCGAGGAGGCGCTGGCCGGCGCACGGGACATCATCGCCGAATGGGTGAGCGAGGACCAGACGGCAAGGGAAAAGATGAGGGACCTCTTTGCCGGCAGGGGCATCATGAGGTCAAAGGTCATTTCGGACAAGGAGGAGACGGGGATCAAATACCGGGATTATTATGCATGGGAGGAGCCGATCGCCAAGGCCCCTTCCCACAGGGTCCTTGCGATCCGCAGGGGGGAGAGCGAGGGGTTTCTGATCCTGCGCGTCCTGCCGCCCGAAGAAGAGGCGCTCGCCCTGCTCGAAGGGATATTCGTAAAGGGGAGCGGACCGGCGTCGGGGCAGGTGAAGACCGCCGTACATGACGGCTACAGGAGACTGCTATCGGCTTCGATGGAGGCGGAGGTGAGGCTGGTCGCAAAGAAGCGGGCGGATGAAGAGGCGATACGCGTCTTCGCCGAAAACGTCAGACAGCTTCTTCTTGCGGCACCCCTCGGGAGGAAGAACGTGCTTGCGATCGACCCGGGGTTCAGGACCGGCTGCAAGGTCGCCTGTCTCGACAGGCAGGGCAAGCTGCTCCACAGCGACACCGTCTATCCCCATTTTTCGGAGAAGAATGCGGGGGAGGCCGGGCAGAAGATCAGGGAGCTCTGCGGACGATTCGAAATAGAGGCGATCGCCGTCGGAAACGGCACTGCGGGGAGGGAGACCGAATCCTTCGTCAGGGGGTTGGGACTTCCTTCGGCAATCGTCGTCGTGATGGTGAACGAGAGCGGGGCGTCGATCTATTCCGCCTCCGAGACTGCCCGGGACGAGTTCCCCGACCAGGACGTGACGGTCCGGGGCACGGTCTCGATCGGAAGGCGGCTCATGGACCCCCTCGCCGAACTGGTGAAGATCGATCCGAAGTCGATCGGAGTCGGCCAGTACCAGCACGATGTCGACCAGAACAGGCTGAAGAAGAGCCTCGACGACGTCATCATGAGCTGCGTCAACAGCGTCGGGGTCGAGCTGAATACCGCAAGCAGGCAGCTCCTTACCTATGTGTCGGGGCTCGGGCCTCAGCTCGCAAAGGGCATTGTCGAGTACAGAAATGAACACGGTTCTTTCCCCTCCCGGCGGGAACTGCTGAAAGTGCCGCGCCTCGGCCCGAAGGCGTTCGAGCAGGCGGCGGGCTTTCTCCGGATCAGGGAAGGCGAAAACCCGCTCGACGCAAGCGCGGTCCATCCGGAGAGTTATAATATCGTCGAGGCGATGGCGACCGATATCGGATGCTTCGTCGTCGACCTTGTAAAGGAAGATGCCCTCCGCAAGAAGATCGATCTTTCACGGTACCTTACGGAGACCGTCGGCATGCCGACCCTGAACGATATCATGACGGAACTCGCAAGGCCAGGAAGGGACCCCCGCGAGCGGTTCGAGCCGTTCGGGTTTGCGGAAGGAGTAGGGAAGATCGAGGACCTGACTCCCGGCATGCGGCTTCCGGGGATCGTGACGAATATCGCCGCATTCGGGGTCTTTGTCGACATAGGGGTCCATCAGGACGGGCTCGTGCATATCAGCGAGCTTTCCGACAGGTTCGTCAGGGACCCTGCGGAGGTGGTCAAGGTCCACCAGAAGGTGACGGTCACCGTACTGGCGGTGGACCTCCAGAGAAGACGCATCCAGTTGTCGATGAAGGCGGGAGCGAAGGCCGAGGCCTCCCGCTCCGGGGACAGGACCGCCAAGGAGACAAAGGCGGCCGACAGAAGGCCGAAGGAAGAGAAGAAACCGCCGAAGTTTGCGAACAATCCCTTCTACGAGGCGTTCAAAAAGAAGAGCGGCGGCTGAATCGGCATCGTGGCGGGTGCGGGCAGACAACGACAATCTTCCCATTATCGTTATAAGTTGACCTCTGTCAAACGTTATTCTAAGCTTGAACCGCAGGGGCGAGGAAATAGTCCTCGCCCCTTTTTTTGTGTATTGCTTCCATAAATCCGCATCTCTTTTCGGAAGGCGTCACGTCGTCTTCTGCCTCTCCCGTCTACGCAGGGATATCTGCGACATTGCGCTTTACAACAGCGGACTTCAGGTGAAGGGCGCTCCGCTGCTGTTTTCCCTTGACAAAAGAGCACGCATGTAAAGTATCTTATGGGCATGTTTCTCAAGGCCCCGTGATGTCGCTTCATTGAATAAGGGCCGGGACATACTGTTTCCGGCGTTTTATATTCGAGACTCAATGGAGGAGTTGTATGGAACATGGATTAGATCAACAGGGCAGTGTAGGCACGCAGGAAGTCCCCTATCTCGTATTTTCGGCAAAGGATTATGTGCTTGCATTGCCGTACTTCGATGTCATTCAGATTGTGGACTCTCCCACCTGTACGTCTGTGCCTAATATGCCCGGCTATCTCCGCGGGGTGATAGATTTAATGGGTGAGGCAGTGCCGTTAATAGACACGAGAATCAGATTGTCTATTCAGTCGCGGCAGGAGGAAGTGACCGAGTTTGTACAGACGTTTATGGTGAAGAAGCAGGACCACCTGAACTGGATAGGTGAATTAAAACAAGCCGTAGAACACGATAAGGATATAACGGTGGAAAGAAATCCTCATCGGTGTGCCTTCGGCAGATGGTACGAGACCTATAGGCCCAACACTTTGGCGCTGGCCACATATATTTCGCAGTTTGATGCTCCGCATAAGGCCATCCACAAACTTGCCGATCAGGCGGAAGAACTCACGGGGGCAGGTCGAAAAGAAGAGGCAAAACTGCTGGTCCATGCTGCAGAAAACAATGAGCTGGCAAAGTTGGTGACCCTCTTTGACGGCTTCGAGGAAAAGATGAGACAAAGCTATCAGGAATACGCCGTTGTCGTCGCCCATGACGGCCAAAAATATGCCCTTTCCGCCGACTCGATCAAATACTTCGAAGAGATGGACGAGATTGTGAAAGATGTCCCCTTATTGGGAGATATCGATAAGATGATGATCCAGGGAATCGGCAGGAAAAAGATCGGAGACAGCGAAGAAGACGTAATTATTCTGAACCTGCCTTCTTTTTTGGATCTGTGATAGGGTAGGATTCTTTTACCTCTGCCAAACGGGGATCCCTGAATTTACCCTGTCGTTGTATGCCTGCGGGGAGCTATCCCTGTGGCCCGGTCCGGGAACAAATTCTCCCCTCCGCTTGTCTAACCGACCAAGAACTACCATGAAAAGGAGGAGGAAGCATGCGTTACCTGGCGGTTGTTTTGTTTGCAGCAGTGACGATGCCGTGCGCCGCGTCCGCATACAGCCATAGGCTGCCGGGGAAGAGGAAAGCGCGGAGAAGCAGTCAAGCATGTGCCTGCAGCAAAACGGCATGGCTTCTCCGTATATCGAGTTCGGTTAACAGTTCAAATCCCTCGGCCTGAGCGATCGAGACGGTCTTCCCGAAATCCGTCTTCGACACATGCCCCGCCGGCTCTGCCAGCAGAAGTTTCCCCGCCGCCTTCATCGTCTTATATATTTCCGAAAACAACCTCTCCTTATCGGGCACCTCGTGGACGAGCGCAAAGGCGACAGCAAAATCGATCTTATGAATAATATCCCTTACTCCAAGCGAATCTTTATTGCATACCCGCGCATCGATCCTGTCGGAAAGTCCCGCTTTTTCGGCCCTCCGTCTGAGCCCGCCGATCATCTTTTCCTGCAGATCCACGCAGATGACCTTGCCTCTCTTGCCCACCAGCTCCGCAAGCGGAAGAGAAAAAAATCCCATGCCGCAGCCGATGTCGAGGACGCTCATCCCTGCGCTTACGTAGGGCTTAACAATCTCCGTCGGGTTCTGGAGGAGCCTCCTCAGAGGACTCGCCAGCAGATACCCCAGCCACCATGGACAGACCCTGTGGCTCACTTCGTACCCTCCGTTTTGACACAGGTGAGAGTGGTCTCCTCGTCAAAGACCTTCTTGTTGCCGAGGTTCTTTTTGATCAAGTCGGACAGCCGGCCGCTCGTCAGCCGCTTGCTTTTGTCCCCGCCCCCCGGGACGAGCGAGTCGTTTACCACGCCGTAGGTGAGGCTGCAGTCGCCTGTCCTGTATTTTACGAACATCCATGCCCTGTCGCCGTAGGGGCCTTTGATCTCCTGCACGTTCAAAAAATTCTCCCCGCCGACATTTGTAGCAAACGCCCTCATCATGTCGGGGACCTTCTTACCCTCCTCTTCCACGACTATCAGCAGCTCGGAGTTGTTGAACCTCGACATGGTAAGAAACCCCGTTGCTTTACTTTTTTTGTCCTCGTATTTCCATCGGCCGAGCAGGCTTCCGTCGATCTTTGCGTCGGTCGCCGGACCAAGCGGCACGCTGGATTCATACGGGCAGCCGGCAAGCAGAAGGAGCGCGACGAGACAAAAGAGCAGCGAGATCGCCTGCCGGTATGTGTGTATCTTTCTCATTGCGGAAGTGGGCCTAGAAGACTCCTTTCGCTGGTATCATCCCATCACACCGTAAAAAATGCAAGGGTCCCCGAGGCACGGAAGGGTGGGCATAAAAAAGGGGGCGGGGAAGCCGCCCCCTTTTGGTGCGCTGCTCAGGCGACGCTCAGTGGGTCATCTCGGCCGCGACGAACTTCGTGAAGAGGACCTTGCCGTCCTGGTAGTCGACCTCGACCGCGTCGCCCTCGCCGAAGGTCCCGTCGAGGATCTTCTTCGCAAGCTCGTTCAGGATCACCTTCTGGAGCACCCTCTTTAAAGGCCGCGCCCCGTAGATCGGATCGAAGCCGACGGCCGCAAAGTATTCCTTCGCGCTGTCGGTCAGGACCAGGTCTACGTTTCTCTCCCGTATGTACCGCTTCATCCTGTCCACCTGAATCCCGACGATCTGCTTCAGCAGCTCCTTTGAGAGCGGGTTGAAGATGATGATCTCGTCGACCCTGTTTAAGAACTCGGGACGGAAGAAGGTCTTCAGGTCGTTCATCACCTTTTCCCTGAAGGAGTCGGAATTTTCGATCCAGTACGCAGAGGGGTTCTTCTCCTTCTCTGTCAGCATCTCCTGGATGTGTCCGCTGCCGATGTTCGAGGTCATGATCACGACGGTGTTCCGGAAGTCGACCGTCTTTCCGTGGCTGTCGGTCAGCCTGCCGTCATCGAGCAGCTGAAGGAGGAGATTGAAGACCTCGGGATGGGCCTTTTCGACCTCGTCGAAGAGCACCACCGAATAGGGCCTTCTTCTAACCGCCTCGGTCAGCTGGCCGCCTTCCTCGTATCCGACGTATCCGGGAGGCGCGCCGATCAGTCTCGATACGGTATGACGCTCCTGGTATTCGGACATGTCGATCCTGATCATCGAGTTCTCGTCGTCGAAGAGGAACTCGGCGAGCGCCCGCGCAAGCTCTGTCTTGCCGACCCCGGTCGGTCCCAGGAAGATGAACGACCCTATCGGCCTGTTCGGGTCCTGGATCCCTGCCCGGGCCCGGCGGACGGCATTCGAAACCGCCGCGATCGCCTCGTCCTGGCCGACGACCCTCATTCTCAGCCGGTCGTCCATTGTCAGGAGCTTCTGCACCTCGCCTTCGAGCATGCGCGAGACCGGGATGCCGGTCCATTTCGAGACGACCCCGGCCACGTCTTCCTCGTCCACTTCCTCCTTCAGCATCTTTCTCTTGGACTGGGCCTCACGAAGTTTCGCGTTTTCCACCTCGAGCGACCGCTGCAACTCGGTCAGCCTGCCGTATCTCAGCTCGGCCGCCTTGCCGAGGTCTCCCTCGCGCTCGGCCTTTTCAGATTCGATCTTGGTCTTTTCGATTTCCTCCTTCAGCCCGCGTATTCTCGCGATCACCTCTTTTTCGGAGAGCCACTGGGCCCTCAGCTCGTCGCGCCGGACCTGGAGCTCCGCCATCTCTCGTTTGAGCTTTTCAAGCTTCTCTTCGCACTCCTTGGAATCCTCCCTCATCACCGCCTGCTTTTCGATCTCGAGCTGCCTGAGCCTCCGCTCGATCTCGTCGAGGTCGACCGGCATACTGTCGATCTCCATCCTCAGCTTCGAAGCGGCCTCGTCGATCAGGTCGATCGCCTTGTCCGGGAGGAAACGGTCCGTGATGTAGCGGTGGGAAAGCACCGCCGCCGAGATCAGGGCCGCGTCCTTGATCTTAACGCCGTGATGGACCTCGTAGCGCTCCTTGAGGCCCCGGAGTATCGAGATCGTGTCTTCGACCGAGGGCTCCTTGACCAGCACCGGCTGGAACCTTCTTTCCAGCGCCTTGTCCTTTTCGATATATTTCCGGTATTCGGCAACCGTTGTCGCGCCGACGCAACGCAGGTCGCCCCTTGCCAGAGCAGGCTTCAGCATGTTCGAGGCGTCGATCGCCCCCTCGGCCGCACCGGCGCCGACGAGTGTATGCAGCTCGTCGATGAAGAGGATCACCTTGCCTTCCGCCTCCTCGATTTCCTTCAGGACCGCCTTCAGTCTGTCTTCGAATTCGCCCCTGAACTTCGACCCTGCGATCAGCGAACCCATATCGAGGGAGACCACCTTCTTCTCCTTCAGCGTCTCGGGCACGTCGCCGGCGACGATCCGCTCGGCGAGCCCTTCGACTATCGCTGTCTTGCCGACGCCCGGGTCACCGATCAGCACAGGGTTGTTCTTTGTCCTTCGTGAGAGGACCTGGACCACCCTCCTGATCTCTTCGTCCCTGCCGATTACCGGGTCGAGCCTTCCCTTGGCGGCAAGTTCGGTCAGGTCCTTGCTGTATCGCTTCAGCGCCTGGTACTTCTCCTCGGGGTTCTGGTCGGTGACCCGCTGGGAGCCCCGAATCTCGCGCATCGCGGTCAGCAGCCTTGTCGGGTCGGCGCCATATTTTTTGAGAAGGTCCGCCGCCGGCCCTCCGGCCGCGAGGATGCCGAGTAGCAGGTGCTCGACGCTGACGAACTCGTCTTTGAGATGTTCGGCCTCCTGCTGCGCCCGCCCTAAGACGTCCTTCAGCCGGGGAGAGATATAGATCTGGCCGACCGGCGTGGGACCGACGACCTTCGGCATCCGGTCGATTGCGGCTTCGACGTCCTTCTGCAGGGTATCGGTGTTTACGCCGACCCTCTTGAGCATTTGCGATGCGACGCCCTCGTCGTCCTCAAGCAGCACCCAGAGGAGGTGTTCGGCGTCGATCTGCTGATGGCCCTTTCTTTCGGCGAGTCCCTGCGCGTTCTGTATCGCTTCCTGGCTCTTTATCGTAAATTTATCCATGATTCCTCCTTACTCTTCGTCCAATTCCCTTCTCAGTCTTTCCCTGATGTCCTTCCGGATCTCTTCTTCGAGGTAGCCCATCATCTCTTCCATCTCCTTTTGCATGACCTCCAGCCGGTGGCGCATCCTCAGTATGATATCGACACCAGCCTTGTTGACGCCGAGTTCCCGCGTCAGCTCCAGGATGAGGTTCAGCCGTTCGACGTCGTTTTCCGAATAAAGCCGCTGCTTCTTCGTCCTCCGGGGATTGATCAGCCCCTCCCGCTCATAGAGTCTCAGCGTCTGCGGGTGAACACTCAGCATTTCGGCCACCACGCTTATGAGATATAAAGGCTGCTCCTTGTCCTTTCTCTTCATGGCTTCTTCACCATTCCCTTCCTGGGCGACTCGCCGTACAGGGCTTCCAGTTCCTTGAGCGCCGCCCGGGCCGAATCGGTGATTTTTTTGGGCACGGCGATCCGTATCGTCACGAGCTGATCACCCCTCCGGCCGCTTTTGGCAGACGGGAACCCTTTTCCGGAGAGCTTCAACTTCTGTCCTCCCTGGGTGCCGGGAGGAAGGGTCATCGCTGCGGTGCCGTCGATCGTCGGAACCTCTATCTTTGCTCCGAGGGCAGCCTCTCCTATCGTCACCGGCAGGTCCACCAGGATGTTGTCGCCCTTTCTCTTGAAGATGGGGTGGTCGGCAACGGTGATCTCTATCTGCAGGTCGCCGGCCGGACCTCCGCCCTGGCCTGCGCCGCCCATCCCCCGTATCCTCACCTTTGAACCGTTGTCGGCTCCGGCGGGTATCTTCACCTTCAGCGATTCGGTATGCATCGTCTTTCCGTTTCCTCCGCAGGCGCTGCAGCCCTTCGTAACCTTGCGGCCGGTGCCTCCGCAGGCGCTGCAGGGCTGGGACATCCTGAAAAAGCCCTTTGCCGCCGAGACCTTTCCGGTGCCCTTGCACGCGTCGCACTGCCGGTATGTCTCTGCTCCCGTGCCTCCGCAGGCCTTGCAGACCGCCTCCCGAACAAAGGATATCGGCTTTGTGACGCCGGAGAACGCCTCTTCCAGGGAGAGCGGGAGGCTCATCAGCATGTCGGGGCCCTTCATCGCATAGGCTTCGCCCCTTCCCCCGGCGCCGAACATGTCGGAAAAGATATCGCCGAAATCGAAGCTGTTGCCCGGCGCATGGGCCCTGTAGTCGAATCCGGGCCCGCCTCCTTCAAAGGGTGAGCGGCCGTACTGGTCGTATTCGGCACGCTTCTTCTCGTCGCCGAGAACGCTGTATGCCTCGTTAATCTCTTTAAACTTCTGCTCCGCCGATTTATTTCCCGGATTCAGGTCAGGATGATACTTCCTGGCGAGCTTCCTGAACGCCTTTTTTATCTCGTCCGGAGAGGCCTTCTTGTCGACTTCCAATAACTCATAGTAATCCTTTACTTGCGGCGCCATTCGGCTACTCCTTTGTTTTTTATAATCTTATTTCATAGCATAATACTTTAGTAAGATCATGTCAAGTATATTGCCTTGATTGCCCTCGTAACGGTACCGCTGCCGTATGGCGGCCTCCCTGGAAAATATTATCCCGCAAAAAAAGAAGAAAGAAAGAGGTGGGCCCAGTGGAGCGGGAATGGCGCTTTGCGTTTCTCCACCCGGGACAGTTGGCTGCGAAGCAAAAAAAGACGGTATCGGGTCCCGTTCTTCTCCGGCATCCGATACCGTCTCGGTCTCAGAAAACGATCGTTTTATCCGATCAGCGAGAGGTCTATCTCTTTCTTTACGACCGTGGGTTTCACCGTTTTTCTGACAATCTCGGCGGTATTGACCACCTTCAGCTTGTCGAAGAGCAGACCGAACTTCTCCTCGAGCTCCTTCATGATCGGCCCCTTGGTCCCTTCCGGGAGGTCCCACCAGTTCTTCTTCAGCGGGCCGAACCCTTTCTTTCTCGTGCTGTAGATGAACTGCTCCTCGGTCTGGTCTTCCTTCTTCTCTTTCGCATACTCGGACTTGATGAATTTATATACCTCTTCCCTGAAATCGGCCGGGAGATGGCTGCTGTCATAGATGATATTCTGAAAGCCGGTCGCGAGATGGACCTCTGAGGTCCCGGTTTCGGGGAACATATGGAACGCCTCCTCCGGAAGTGTCGAGGCGCCGTGCTGGACCGCGCCGGACAGGCCGTATTCCTTTCTTGCGATATCGGATAGCCGCCTCAGCGTCTCGAAGTCTATCTTTACCTTTGCGAGTGAGCCGTCGGGCAGGACGACTCCGCCGTGGGAGGTCCCGGTCTGGACGCTCAGTTTGCTGAGGCCCCTGCCTCCCCTGAATGTCTCCCTGAACCCGTCGAGGTATGCCTTCAGTTCGTCGGGGTTGCTGTTTTTCTTCCCTATCTCGCCGATCTCCCCTCCGACCGATACCTCTATCCCCTTCGGCTGCAGTTCCCGCACGAGCGTCGTCAGCTCTGCAGTCTTTTCGAAATTCGGCCTCTGCTGTTCTTTCAGCGTTGGCTTTTCGAGGTCGACGAGCGTCGATGAATCGATATCGATGTTATAGAATTCCGCCTCGATGGCCTCTTTGATGAGCCCCTTAATGTACCCGGTTTCGGCAGCGGGATCAGCCAGAAAATTCTTCCTCACCAGCTGGAAGTGATCACCCTGGATAAAGACCGGCCCCTGAAAGCCCTCGCGCACCGCGGCCGCAAGCACGACCGCCGAGTATTCGAGAGGCCGCTGTTTGGTATAGCCTATCTCGGAACGCGCTATCTCGAAGATGAAGGCCCCGACCTTCTTTTCGAGCGCCTTTCTGAAGACGGCCCGTGCCGAATCGTAGGTAAGCCCGCGGATGTTCATCGCCGGCACGGTGAAGCCGGGATAGTTCCTCCCCATTTCTTCATACAGGCCCTGGATCGAGGCCGGTACGGCGCCGTATGCCTTCGCGATCTCCTTGATGAGAAGGAGCAGACCCTTTCTTCTATCCTCTTCCGCAAAGACCGCTTCGTGGACCAGTCCGTCCATCAAACCCGAAAGTGCCTTGCGGTCTTTGATCTCGATGCCGTCCCTGCCTGCTGCGATAACGTCTTTTAGCTTGCTCGTGCTCATCAAGCCCTCCTTATATGAATTTGTGTTCGCTTACGATCACGCACCCGGATTTTCTACCGCTATTATACCGGTTTTCTTCCTGCATTACGAACGGCTTTTTTCCGGTTGCCGCCTCCGTCGAAATAGCATTTCAGAACAGTCTCGATATTGCGGATGATGCTGTCCCCGGCGTTTATTATAAATATTTCGTCCCGTATCCGAAAAAGCTCCTTCTCGATGCGCAGGACCACGGGCGGGGTGCGGTGCCTCTCCCTGAGCGCCTCCTCGAACATGGGGACGATCTTATCCTTCATCCTGAGCTCGGTGTCCATAAAGAAGATGGAGATCTCCGGCCGCAGGTCCGAGACCCTGTCCAAAAACGCGGATATCTCACTGTCGTAGATCTGCTTTGGCGGCGAGGACTTGACCTCGGCGTAGAGGATCGAGCCGTCGATCTTCGCAACGACGTCATAATCCCCTCCGACGTCCGGCCTCTTGAACTTCGCCCCCCAGACCGCATCGGCGCCGAACTCCCTCTTCAATAGCTCGGCAAAATACCACTCGAGCGTCTGGCCGAAGCTCTTCATCCGCCGGACCAGACGATAGCCCCGCCGGTATTTCTCCGCAAGCCCGATCCCCGCCAGATAGGCGATATACCCGCGCGTCACCTGCGGGCTGGCATATCTCGCCACCTTCCGAGCGGTAAAAGATTCCTGGTGTTTGATTGCGTCCCGCAGAAAAAGACGGAAGGAATATTTCCGGAATATCCGGTAGTAGTCGTCGAGAAACTCGTCAGAGGGAAGAAGGAGGTCGTCGGCCGGCTCTTTCCTGTAGATCTGAAACCCCCGTCTTCTGAGAAGAACGTCTACCCCGGGGGTCATCTCCTTCAGGGCCTGCCGGAGCCTCTTGACCTCTTCTTTGAGGAAGGCGAGGTCGTTAAGGGATCTGTCTTCGGACATCTCTCCCCCTTGAGGAAGAAAAAAGATCAGGGATCAGCTGCTCTTCTTGTCTCCTATGCATTTCAGGGCGACCCTTCTGTGACGCGGGCCGTCGAACTCGCAGAAAAAAACCGACTGCCAGGTGCCGAGCACGAGCCGCCCTTCGTCGACAAGAACGGTCTCAGAGGTGCCGATTAGCGAGGCCTTGATATGGGCGGAGGAATTTCCTTCCCGGTGGTGGTAATCGCCTTCGAACGGCACGAGCTTGTTCAGAAGCGCCTGGATGTCCCGCTGGACGCTCGGGTCGGCGCCTTCATTCACCGTCACTGCCGCGGTGGTATGAGGCACGTAGAGATAGCAGATCCCGCTGACGATGCCGGCCTCCTTCAACACCTCCTGGACCTTGTCGGTTATGTCGATGAACTCAGTCCTCGTCCTGCTCTTGACGTTTATATACCTGACCACCTTATCCTCCGGAAACGATAATTGTCCTGCCCGTAACGTTAAGCCGGCTGCCGGCCGAATACGCTGTCGTAAAATCCTTCTTCTGCCGAAAAAGCGATGGTGAGTACAACGATATTATCCGGCAGACCGAGGTTTCTGGCCTTTATTATATCCTTTTCGGTAGTAACAATCCACCCGGCCCCGCTTCTTTCGGCCCCGTCCCTTATCGCGGAAATATCCTCGTTCCGGTAGGAATAGTGGTCGCGGAAGGGACGAAATCCGGTTATTTCGGCCCCGGCCGAAAGGAGGGTCTTGCGGAATGACTCCGGAGAGCCGATCGCACAGAACCCGAAAACCTTTTTGCCGGCAATCCAGTCGATCGGTTTTTCGCTGCCGTCGGACAGCCTGCAGGAAAGCGGCCTGTGTTCCGCCCGGTAAATAGCGCATCGCCCGTTGCAGCTTCGAATCTCCTGTTTGAGTCCGGCAAGCCCGTCGCCTGCGCCGCCCGGGCCGGACTTCGTCAGTACGACAACATCTGCCCGCCCCAGCCCTGAGAGCGGCTCCCGGAGCCTGCCGAGCGGAAGCAGTCTGCCGTTGTCGAAAGGTAAATCCGCGTCAATCAGCACGATGTCCCTGTCGCGGTAAAGCCCCCGGTGCTGGAACCCGTCGTCGAGAATGAAAAGGCGACTCGGGTACTCTCTCTCCGATATCCCGAGTTCCCGGAGGGCGAATACGCCCCCTTCATATCTGCTACCGCACTTGACAACAGGGACGCCACTCAGTCTTTCCGCCATGAGGAAGGGTTCGTCTCCGGCCTCCCCGGGTGAGAGGAGAGGTCCTTCGCCTTTCGTCACAAAGCAGGGGCCGGCCGCTGTACCCTTATACCCCCGGGTGAGGATGATCGGCGAGAGCCCTCTTCTGATCGCCTCCTCCGCTACCGCGATTGTCGCAGGTGTCTTGCCGGTTCCGCCGGTCGTGATGTTCCCTATGCTGACGACCCTGCAGGGAAGCTGCTTGCGGGTCCTGAGGGCGCAGCGCTGTTTGATCCTGAAACCGAGGGAGTAGAGAAATTCAGCAGGATGCATCGTCACCGCCGGAATAAAGAAGGCGCTTCTTCATGGCATAGTCCGAAGGGATGCTCCTCCGGCCCGGCCGGATCAGACGATCCCCTGCCTGAGGATATCGTGGAGGTGGATCACGCCGGTCGGCCTGCCCGCTTTGTCAGGGACGACGAGCACGGTGATCGAGTGGCGCTCCATCATGGAGAGCGCCTTTGCCGCGAGCTCGCCGGAAGAGACCGTCTTGGGGTCCTTCGTCATCACCTCCGCGGCGCGCATGTCAAAGAAATCCTTGCCCCATTTTTCGATCCCCCGCCTTACGTCCCCGTCGGTGACGATGCCGAGCATCTTCCCGTCCGGGTCAGTAACGACCGTTACCCCGAGTCTCTTGGAGGAGATCTCCATGACTGCGGCCGTCATCGAGGCGTCGGCGCCCGTGACCGGGACTGCCTGGCCGGTATGCATGAGGTCGCAGACCTTGATGAACAATTTCTTCCCGAGGCTCCCGCTCGGGTGAAAGAGTGCGAAGTCCTCCTCCTTAAAACCCCGCTTTATCAGGAGGGCGACTGCGAGGGCGTCGCCCATCGCCATCGCCGCGGTCGTCGAGGCGGTCGGCACGATCCCCATAGGGCATGCCTCTTCCGGGACGGCTATGTCGAGGACGAGGTCGGCGGCCTTCGAGAGGGTGGAGTCGGTATTGCCGCACATCGAGATAAGTCCGACGTTGAAACGCTTCAGAAAGGGGATCAACCCTATCAACTCGTCCGTTTCGCCGCTGTTAGAAATGGCGACGATCACATCCCGGGCGGTGACCATCCCGAGGTCCCCGTGGCTCGCCTCGGCCGGGTGGAGAAAGAAAGCGGGTGTTCCGGTGGAGGCCAACGTCGCCGCGATCTTCTTGCCGACGATTCCGGATTTCCCCATGCCGGTAACGATTACCCTCCCTTCGCTCAGGTAGATCAGCTCGACCGCCTTTTCGAAATTGGCGTCGAGCCTGCCGATTAGCCCCGCGACCGCGTCCGCCTCTGTCCTGAGCACCTTTTCCGCTATCGCGAGAATATTCATATGCCCTCTTTGCGGGATGTCATCGCTATTCGAACTGGCACCTCAGCCAGCCGGGGGGTATCCCCTTCCGGTGGGCCTCGTCCCCGATCTCGGCGAAGTCTTTTTCGGCACGATGGTATTCGCGCGTTGCCTTGTCCAGGCTCCTCTGCAGAGACCTTCCCGCTTTAGCGCCTGAAGCCCCGGCATCTTTCTTTTCGGCGATCTCTTTCTCTATCTCCGAGATCCTGTCTTGCCTCTTTTCGAGCGTCTTTCTGGCGGCCGACGCCTTTCTGCACCAATACTCCTGCTCCTTATCCGTTTTCTTCCTTTCCGAGGCCTCTTTTTGGCTGACGGCAGTCTTGGCGGGGGGCTCCGCCTTCGAATCGGCCGGCTTGCTGTCAGCCGGCGCCGCATATTTTTCTATGTCCTTGTTCGTATAATACGGCGTGGCTTCATCGGCAGTCTGGCCGGACGATGCGGCCGACGGCAGCGCCGAAAAAAGCACGATCAGGGCGAAGGCCAGGCAGGCAGATCCGCATCCCCTCATGAGCAAAGCTCCTTTCCCCCGGCGATAGCCGCAATGTCCCTGATCGCCTTCAGTAGCGACTCTACCTCACCGAGCGGGATCATGTTCGGACCGTCGCAAAGCGCCCTGTCGGGGTCGGGGTGCACCTCCAGGAAGAAACCGTCTACGCCCGCCGCCGCCGCGGCGCGGGCAAGGGGGGCGGCAAACTCCCTCTGGCCGCCCGAACAGCTGCCCTGCCCTCCCGGCAGCTGGAGACTGTGCGTGACATCGAATATCACCGGGTATCCAAAGGCCCTCATGACCGGCAGTCCCCTGAAATCCACGACAAGGTTATTATAGCCGAAGGAGGTCCCCCGCTCGGTGAGGAAAAGACTGGTATTGCCGGTCGAAACGAATTTGTCGATGATGTTCGTCACGTCCCAGGGGGCAAGAAACTGCCCTTTCTTTACATTGACCGGCTTTCCCGATCCCGCCGCTGCAAGGATGAGATCGGTCTGTCTGCAGAGAAATGCCGGTATCTGGAGCGCATCAAGGGCGCGGCCGGCCGGCCCGACCTCCTGGACCGAATGGATATCGGAGATCACCGGCACCCCGGTCCGTTCCCGCACATCCGACAATATCCTCAGCCCTTTGTCCAGGCCGGGCCCGCGGAACGAGGAGAGAGACGAGCGGTTTGCCTTGTCAAAAGAGCTCTTGAAAACAAGCGGCAGTCCGAGCCGGCCGCAGATCTCCCGGAGCTCTCCGGCGGTCCGAAAGACGGTCTCTTCCGATTCTATGACGCAGGGACCGGCGATAATGACCGGAGGCCGGCCGTTGCCGAACGATGATCCGCCGATAGAGATTTCTTTTGTCAATCCGAGCTCTTCTCCCCCATGCTGATCTCCATATAGGGGAAGAGGGAGCGTTTTTCCCGGACCGCGGCCCCGATAAAGGCCCTGAAAAGCGGGTGCGGATCGGTCGGTCTCGACTTGAATTCGGGGTGGAACTGACAGCCCAGAAACCAGGGATGGTCCTGGATCTCCACGATCTCGACAAGCTCGCCGTCGGGACTGTGGCCGCTGATCTTCATTCCCATCCGTGAGACTATCCCTTTGTAGGCGTTGTTGAATTCATACCGGTGGCGGTGGCGTTCCGAGATCTCCTTCGCCCCGTATGCAGCCGAGGCGAGCGTATTGCCCTCGAGGACGCAGGGATATGCGCCGAGCCGCATCGTCCCGCCTTTTTGGGTCGACTCGCTTCTTTCTTCGATCTTTCCCTTCCTGAAGTCGTACCACTTCTCCATGAGGTAGATGATCGGGGTCGGGGTGTTGAGGTCGAATTCGGTGCTGTTTGCCTTGAGCCCGCAGACGTTTCTCGCGAATTCGATCACCGCGCACTGCATACCGAGGCAGATGCCGAAATAGGGGATCTTCTTCTCCCGCGCGTAGCGTATCGACTCGATCTTCCCTTCAATCCCCCGGTATCCGAACCCGCCCGGCACGAGCACGCCGTCGGCGTCCGAGAGATATTTCTCGGGGCCGTGCACCTCCACCTCCTCCGAGTCGATCCACTGGAGGTTGACGCGGCAATCGTTTGCGATACCGCCGTGGATGAGCGCCTCGGTCAGGCTTTTGTACGAGTCTTTCAGTCCGACGTATTTCCCGACGATCGCGATGCTCACTTCGTGTTTCGGCTCTTTGATCTTCCTGGCGACGTCCTTCCATGCCGACAGATCGGCCGTCTTTGCCATAAGGTTCAGCTTCCTGATGATCTGGCTGTCGAGCCCCTCGGCGCTGAGAGCAAGGGGGACTTCGTATATCGTCTCGACGTCGATCGCGTTGATGACCGAGTCTCCGTCGAGGTTGCAATGCACCGCGATCTTCTTCTTTGCATCGGGGGTGAGGGACCGGTCGGTCCTGCAGAGCAGGAGGTCCGGCTGGATACCGATCGCCCGTATCTCCCGCACGCTGTGTTGCGTCGGCTTCGTCTTGAGCTCACCGGAGGTCTTGAT
Organism: Nitrospirota bacterium; assembly: GCA_021783515.1. Lineage (GTDB taxonomy): Bacteria > Nitrospirota > Thermodesulfovibrionia > Thermodesulfovibrionales > UBA6898 > Sulfobium. Next base: position 22,023 of record JAJXTV010000018.1, on the reverse strand, counting down.
GTAGGGCAGCAGAGTCAGGTGGACGAAAAGGACATTTTCCCTGCCGACGTCGTACCGCATCTGTCTGATCGCTTCGAGAAACGGGAGGCTCTCGATATCGCCGATGGTGCCGCCGATCTCGACGATCACCACGTCGTTGTTGTTTCCGACCGACTTGATCGCCTGCTTGATCTCGTCGGTGATGTGGGGGACGACCTGGACGGTGTCGCCGAGATAATCGCCCCGCCGCTCCTTCGAAATGACGTTGTAGTAGATCTTTCCTGTGGTGAAATTATTCGCCTGAGAGGTCCTGATATGGGTAAAACGCTCGTAGTGGCCTAGATCGAGGTCGGTCTCGGCGCCGTCATCCGTGACAAAGACCTCCCCGTGCTGGAAAGGACTGAGCGTTCCGGGATCGACATTGATGTAAGGGTCCAGCTTCTGGATCGTGACCTTCAGCCCGCTGGCCTCCAGCAGCGCCCCGATCGAGGCGGCGGCGATCCCCTTGCCGAGTGATGAGAGAACTCCTCCCGTTACAAAGATGAATTTAGGCATTTTTCTATCCTTTCCAAGTCTTCGGGTGCATCGACCCCTACGGTTTCGAAGCGTGTCTCCTTCACCTTGATCCGGTATCCGTGCTCGAGAGCCCTGAGCTGCTCGAGCTTTTCTATCGTCTCGAGCCGGGAGGGCTTCAGCCTGCTGAAGGCAAGCAGCACGTCCCTCCGGTAGCTGTATATGCCGACGTGTTTAAACATGAAAAGTTCGGGAGAAAGCGGACCCTCGCCAAGCGCCGCCTCTGCGCTGCCGTATCTTCGCGCCCCGGCGGCAAAGAGCTCACGGTGATACGGGATCGGGGCCCTCGAAAAATACCATGCATAGCCTTTTTCATCCCAGACCACCTTGACGGTATTGGGGTCGAAGACCTCGCCGCGGTCCTCTATCCTCTTTGCCAGCGTCCCGATGGACGCCGCGCGGTCGTCGAGCAGGGAGATCACCTCATCGATCATCTCGGGCCTGATCAGGGGCTCGTCGCCCTGGACATTGACAATTATATCATACTGAGTCGCGGCGGCCACCTCGGCTATCCTGTCGGTGCCGGACTGATGCTCCGTCGAGGTCATCACCGCCTTGCCGCCGAAGGAAAGGACCTTTTCGAAGATCGTCTCGCTGTCGGTGGCGACTATCACCTCGTCGGCCAGCCGGGAGCGGACGGAGTTCCGGTAGACGTGCTCGATTACGGGGAGGCCGCGGAGGAGAGCAAGGGGCTTGCCCGGGAAGCGGGTCGAAGAAAAGCGTGCGGGTATGAGTACGATCGAGGACATTAATTTTTAATTATATACCATTACAATGGATTTTTTGACTCTGAAATTCATATAATTCTTAAATACTGTGTTGTCGCGGAGCGACGGCGCAGATCCCCGGAGTGCCTTCAGGATAATCGGGAGTCGGACCTGGCCCTAAAAGAGTATCCTGCAGCAATAAGGAAAAAATACGCTTTCGAGGAGAATACGCATGGAAGTCACGGTAAAGAACGAAAAACTGAACAGTTGGATCAAGGAAATCGCGGAGTTATGCCAGCCCGACAGCATCTACTGGTGCGACGGCTCGAAGGAAGAATACGACCGGCTGATGGCGATGATGGCGGCTGCCGGCGGCGCGACGGTACTGACGAAGCGGCTGAACAGCTTCCTTTTCCGGACCGACCCGAGCGACGTGGCGCGCGTCGAGGACCGGACGTTCATCAGCACCTCCTCGAAAGACGACGCGGGCCCCACCAACAACTGGCTTTCACCAGCAGACCTCAAAAAGACGATGAGCGGCCTGTATAAGGGCTGCATGAAGGGCCGGACGATGTACGTGATCCCCTTTTCGATGGGGCCGATCGGCTCGCCTATTTCGAAGCTCGGGGTCGAGGTGTCGGACAGCCCCTATGTCGTCTGCAACATGCATATGATGACGCGGGTGAGTTCGCGCATCTACGACATGCTTTCGGCGGGCGAAGAGTTCATCCCCTGTCTGCATTCGATCGGCGCACCGCTCGAAAAAGGACAGAAGGACGCACTCTGGCCCTGCGCGCCGATCGACAAGAAATATATCAGCCATTTCCCGGAGGAGAACCTGATATGGTCGTACGGCTCCGGGTACGGAGGCAATGCCCTGCTTGGTAAGAAGTGCCTGGCCCTGAGGATCGCGTCGGCGATGGCGAGGCGCGAAGGCTGGATGGCCGAGCATATGCTCATCCTCCGCCTGACTAACCCCGCAGGCAGGCAGTATCACGTTGCGGCGGCGTTTCCGTCGGCATGCGGAAAGACGAACCTCGCGATGATGACGCCGACGATCCCGGGCTGGAAATGCGAATGTATCGGCGACGACATTGCATGGATGAAGATCGGGGCCGACGGCCGTCTCCACGCGATCAATCCCGAAAACGGGTTCTTCGGGGTGGCGCCCGGCACGTCCTACGGCACGAACCCGGTGGCGATGGACACCGTCAGGGAGAACGTTATCTTTACCAACTGCGCCCTGACGGACGACGGCGACGTCTGGTGGGAGGGGATGACGGATGAAGTACCGGCCCATCTCATCGACTGGAAAGGGCGCGACTGGACGCCTGAAAGCAGGGAGGAGGCGGCCCATCCGAATGCGCGGTTCACCGCGCGGGCGGCCCAATGCCCCGTGATCTGCAAGGACTGGGAAAACCCCGCGGGAGTTCCGATCGATATCTTCATATTCGGCGGCCGGCGCAGCGGCGTGGTGCCGCTCGTCTCCGAGGCCTATAACTGGGACCACGGCGTCTTTCTCGGGTCGACGGCCGCTTCCGAGACCACCTCTGCGAATATCGGCGCGGTCGGCAACCTGAGGCGCGACCCCTTTGCGATGAAGCCCTTCTGCGGTTACCACATGGGGGATTATTTCCGCCATTGGCTGGATATGGGCGACAGGCTCGGAGGCAAGGCGCCGAGGATCTTCTACGTAAACTGGTTCCGCAAGAGTCAGGACGGCATGTTCCTGTGGCCGGGATTCAGCGACAACAGCCGGGTGCTGAAATGGATGTGCGAGCGGATCGACGGCAAGGTGGGCGCCAGGGAAACCGAGATAGGGCTGCTGCCAAACGACGGAGACCTCGACCTGAGCGGGCTCGATGTTCCTGAGGCGAGCATGAAGGAGCTGATGAGGATCGATACCGCGGCCTGGAGGGACGAGCTGCCCGATATCGAGAGGCATTTCGCGGAGTTCGGCAACCGAATCCCCGAGAGGCTTCTGCAACAGCTTCAGGAACTGAAGAAGCGGCTGGGGTGAGCGCCATGCATCCGGGTAATCCCCCGCATTGACGATGGACGCGATCCTTTCAAAAAAATCGCTCGTCAACGTGCTGCGTGTGGTTTACGCCCACGTGAAGACGAGCGACGGAGGCGACCTGTACCTCACCCGCTTTGCCGAGCCCTATATGGAGCATTTCGAGATCAGCAACTGGTACGAAAAGGAATGGTTCGACAGCCACAAGGTGAGGCTTCAGGGCACCAGCTCCGTCTACCGGGTGCCGACCAAGGAGGTAGACGGGCGCAGTCTCGATCTTGTGGTAAAGAACTGCAGGGTGGGAGAGGACGTCCCGATCGACACCCATACCCTTCAGGAGTTCTGCGACGCCGAGTTCAACAGCCCGTGGGAAGAGTTTTCGCTGGTCATGGAGATGAGGGAGAGCTCATACGGCCCGAAGGAGATGAGGATTAAGACCCAGCGCCCTCTGGCGATCTATGTCCCTCCCGACAGGATGCAGGCCTGGCAGAGCGGAAGGTCCCGCTCGAAGATCAACCGCATCCAGGCGAAACACCCAGGCATCGACCTCGACATCCTGAAGCAGTACAAGATGATCTACGAGTGGATCAAGGGGAAGAACCTCCTCGAAATCTTCGAGCATATCGATATCAACGACGAAGAGCTCGTCCGGCACCTCAAGGTGATCAATTACAAGGCGCTCGAAGACCTGGCGAAGAAGGGATATCTGGTGGCCGACATGAAACCGGAGCATGTCATTATCGGTGAAGAGGACACCCGGCGGATCGAGGAGATGGGAAAGGATGAGGGCGAGGACGACCCGGTCGAAAAGCAGGTGAACTTCGTGCATCAGCTTATCCACGAGGGGAAATATTCCGTGATCGACTATGAACTTTTGCTTCGGACGGCAGAGCACGAAGAAGCGGTGAAGAAGTCCCGGAGGCATTCCTACCTGGACGATCAAAGGAATCGTCTTAAGCCTACATCGCTGCCCGCACATCTGAAGCGGGCCGAGATACTCGGCGTCCCCTACATATACGGGCATGCCGAGAGCACCGGCGGCCATCTCTGGGTCGTCGGGAGGAACGCGCGGCTGTTCGATTACTTCCTCCCCGAACGGTGGAGGAAGACACCGTCGCTGAAACTGTCGGACAACAAGGAGGTCTTCTACACCATCACAAAGGACAACATCAATCTCGTCTGGGAGACCTCCCGGGTGGGCGAGCTTCCCGACGAGGAGGACTACGCCGATCCGCTGGTTCGCGCCAACGGCATCAACAGCCCCTTCGAGGAATTTGCGATCGCCCATGAGCTCAAGGGCCTCGGGATATCCACGGTTTACGTGCGGGCGATATACATGACCGGCACGAGCAAGATCGAGCGCTCGGCGGATTTCAGAAAATATGAATCCCATAAGCACCTCTTCGACCCGGAGGGCAATCCTATCCTTCAGGAGCAGCACAATTACATCACGATCCGCGGCTATTACAACGGCCCGGACCCCTCGGTGGCGGAGCAGGGCCCTCAGTATTCGCCGGTCGATCTTTCGAAGGCGGTCTACAAGGGGCTGATAGACGAGGCGACGAGCCGGAAACTCCTCGCACAGGTGAAGGAACGTCTCCGCAATGCCGGCTATGACGGATCGCTGCTGAAGGAGAACGACCTCCTGCTCGCCGTTGACAGCGGGGGGAAGATCATGAATAATAGTGACGGCGAACCCGAAGTCATCGTCTGTAATTTCGAGCTCATCTGGAAGATACCCGGGACGGAAAGGAAGCAGGCCGAATCGTTATCCGCAGGCTCCGCATCACCGGTGGAGCCGGCAACCGAAGGGTAAACTGTCATGCAATCAACCCAGATCATAGGACTCATTATTTCGGCATTGCCGATCCTGATAGCGATAACCTTCCATGAGGTCTCGCACGGGTATGTCGCTTATAAGCTCGGCGACCCTACCGCCAAGTTCGCTGGAAGGCTGACGCTCAACCCGATCCCGCATATCGATCTTTTCGGCACGATCATCCTTCCTCTCATGCTGTATTATGTCACGGGCGGAAAGTTCGTCTTCGGATACGCAAAGCCTGTTCCGATTAACCCGATGAATTTCAAGAAGCCTCGGGAGGGCATGGCGATATCGGCGGCTGCGGGGCCGGTCACGAATATGCTGCTGGCGACGGCGAGTTTTATAATTTTGAGGGGGCTTATTATGCCGGCTGCGGCTGTTTCTCCGGAGACAGTTACCAATACGGTATTGCGCCCGCTGGCGATGATCATGCAGTCGAGCATCGTGGTCAACGTGGTGCTCGGCGTCTTCAACATGATCCCTATGCCGCCGCTGGACGGCGGGCGGGTGCTGACCGGTCTTTTGCCTTATAAGCAGGCGATGTTGTTCAGCAGGATAGAGCCGTTCGGGTTTATCATCGTCATCGTTCTTATTTACAGCGGCATCGCGAACCATATCATCATGCCTGTAATCGACTTTTTTCTGAGATTATTTCAACTGTACTGAGGGGTGGACATGGCGAAGGAACGGGTACTAAGCGGTATGCAGTCGTCCGGCAGGGTCCATCTGGGCAATCTTGTCGGCGCGATCCAAAACTGGGTGAGGCTCCAGGACAAATACGACTGTTACTATTTCGTGGCGGACTGGCACGCCCTGACGACGGGCTATGCGAACCCTTCGGCGATCCGGGAGTCGGTGCGGGACCTCCTCGTCAACTTCCTGGCGGCGGGTCTCGACCCTGAGCGCTGCACCATATTCCTGCAGTCGAGGATCCTTGAGCATGCCGAACTCCACCTGCTCCTTTCGATGATCACCCCGCTGGGCTGGCTCGAACGGGTCCCCACATACAAGGAGAAACAGCAGGAGTTGAAGGAAAGGGACCTCGCGACATACGGCTTTCTCGGTTATCCTCTTTTGCAGACTGCAGACATCATCATCTACCGGGCGAAATACGTCCCTGTCGGTGTCGACCAGGTCCCGCATCTCGAAATATCGAGAGAGATCGCCAGGAGGTTCAACAATTTCTATGGAGAAATCTTTCCCGAGCCCGAGGCCCTGCTGACCGAGTTCCCGAAGGTCCCGGGCGTCGACGGCAGGAAGATGTCGAAGAGCTACGGCAATGCGATCTATCTGTCGGACAGCCCGAAGGAGGTCGATCAGAAGATCAGGACGATGGCGACCGACCCCGCAAGGATCAGGCGGACCGATACGGGTAATCCCGAACTCTCGCCGGTATTTCAGCTCCATGAGGACTTTTCCTCGAAAGAAGAGCAGGCGAGCGTCGCCGAAGGCTGCCGGACCGCCGGCATAGGCTGTATCGACTGCAAGAAGGTCCTGATCAAAAACGTATTTAAGGTGCTCGAGCCGATCTGGGAAAAGCGGGAAGAGCTTATAAAGGACCCGGAACGGCTCGACGCGATCATAGAAAAGGGCAACGAGAAGGCAAGAGCGGTCTGCCGGGAGACGATGGAGCTGGTCAGGAAGGGGATGGGGCTGGCCTAGTCGGCAGGTTCCGGGCGAAAGGGGGCAGGGCATCCCTCAAATCCTTACTGATGCGATGAGATTTGATCAGGGCATGGGGAGCAGGGATTAAGGGTTGCGGAATTGCTACGAAAGGCTGTTCGGGCTACTCAGCCCTCTCTCGGAGAGTTGAATTGCTTATCCGGAGGGTTAGTCCTTCTTCAGGAGAATTCACCGACGGCAGATGTATCTCCTCTTCGAGCATCCTCCTGATCATCTCAAGTTCGGCGAACTCCTGCCGCAGGGGCTTCCATGCCTGAAGGGTCCTGATCGCGTCCCGGTAGAACATCCTTTCGGTCAGCGAAAGCTCGAAAATCTCCACCTTCCAGAATTTCGCGAATCTCATGCTGCCCTCATTTCTCTTTCCGTCTTGTTTTCTGCGGAAATGACCGAAAAGAAATCTTTATAATGTCGCAATCCCGCTCTTGCTTTATCGAAGCGCCTCTCTGCAAGAACATTTGTACAGCGACATTACGAATGTCTTACAAAGGTGGCGCAGATAAATATTTCTTTTCTGCTTTCCCGCATTTTTCACCATCACCGGCATAGCCGCGAAGTGAAGCTAACCTCTCCGGTCGCAGAAACAGCGCTACACAGCCGGGGAGAGTGGCCTGAAAATCCTTTCCTATCAATTCCTTAGCGCATCGGAAGCCACACCTGAGGGCTTTGCCCGGACTTTACTGTTCGTCAGAGCCCTCTTTTCTTGACGCCATGCTACTCAAATCCCATCGCATCAGAAGGGATTTGGCAGACGCTCTTCCCGGCGGCATGCAACTACAATAGGATAAAAGTACCCTATCGTGCAGAACAAAATCTGTAAGCAGCATCACACATGCCGGTATCATCGATTATTTGGGTGCTATTCCCCGAGGCCGCAAGTCTTTAATTTTTCAACATCTTACGATATAGTATATTTCATACCCCGGAAAGGACAGTCGACGATAATGCTTGATGCCAGGTTTATAAAAGAAAATGCGGATGCGGTGAAAGAGGCCCTGAAGAAGAGGAATTATGAATTCCCTCTCTCGGACTTCCTCGCGATCGAAGAAAAGAGGATGGCGGTGATGCGGGAGGTCGAAGAACTCAGAAACAGGAGAAACGTCGTCTCCGAGGAGATCGGCCGTCTCAAGAGGCAGAAGGAGGACGCCTCGGCCCAGCTCGAAGAGATGAAGACTGTCGCCGAGAAGATTAAGTCTCTCGACGACCGGCTCCGTGCGGTCGAGGAAGAAACCAGGGCCCTCATACTCACCATCCCCAATATCCCGCATGAGTCGGTCCCGGTCGGCAGGGACGAAAACGAAAACGTCGAGGTGAGGAAGTGGGGCAGCCCGCGGCAGTTCGATTTCGAGCCGCTGAACCACTGGGACATCGCCGAGGCGCTAGATATCATCGATTTCGACCGCGCCTCAAAGATATCCGGCGCGCGGTTTGCGCTCATGAAAGGCGCCGGTGCCCGCCTCGAACGGTCTCTGATGAACCTGATGCTAGACACCAACACGTCTAAGGGCTACAAGGAAGTCTTTCCACCGATCATCGTAAACCGCGAGAGCATGACCGGAACGGGCCAGTTGCCGAAGTTCGAGATGGAGCTTTTCAGGATAGCGGACCCGGAGTTCTACCTTATCCCTACCGCCGAGGTGCCGGTGACGAATATCCACAGGGACGAGATCCTGAAGGAGACCGACCTGCCGATCTATTACACCGCATATACGCCCTGTTTCAGGAGGGAGGCCGGTTCATACGGCAAGGATACGCGAGGCCTGATACGGCAGCACCAGTTCAACAAGGTCGAGATGGTGAAGTTCGTCAAGCCGGAAGACTCTCACTCCGAACTCGAAAAACTGACCGGCAATGCCGAAGAGATCCTCCAGAAACTCGGACTGCCCTACAGGGTGGTTGCGCTTTGTACGGGTGACCTCGGTTTTTCATCGGCAAAGACCTACGACCTCGAGGTCTGGCTGCCGGGTCAGAACAAATATCGGGAGATTTCCTCCTGCTCGAACTTCGGGGATTTCCAGGCGAGAAGGGCGAACATCAGATTCAAGCGCGAAGGGAAGAAGGGCACGGAATTCGTGCATACCCTCAACGGCTCCGGGCTTGCGATAGGCAGGACGGTCGTCGCGATCCTCGAGAACTATCAGCAGAAAGACGGCTCGGTCGTTATCCCCGAGGCCCTGAGGCCTTACATGGGAACCGACAGGATTGGGTGAGTTAGCCCAGTTCATTAATGAGCAGGCGAAATGCCGAAAAAGCCCATACATTCGGCAGATATTCTTTTAGATTCAAGTGACCGAAGAGTTTATGAAACTGAAAGGTTCGACATGGCTGAAGAGAAGGAAAAACTCGTCAAGACCTCTCTCTACCTCGAAGAAGAGGTGATCGAGGCGCTTGAGGAAACGGCGAAGGAACTCGAAAAAGAGACCGGCATAAGATGGTCGAAGGGCGCCGTCGTTCGGCTTGCGCTAAGCGACTTTTTTACGAGAAGGGGCAGGATGCTATGATCCGGCAAGGGCCGGTCGATCTCCACACCCACGGGATCGGAAGGTACGATACCAGGACGGGAGACCCCGGCGATATTCTGAGGATCGCAGAAATTCACGCTGTTGCGGGAACTGCCGCCATCCTTCCCGCAATCTACCCCGGACCGGTGGCCCAAATGAGGACCAGTATGGAGGCGGTGCGAAGGGCGATGCAGATACAGGCCGCCCGGAAGAGAGCCGGCGGCGAGGCAGCGGGCCCTGGGGGGGACGGCCTTCGCCTTGGGGCCAGGATTCTTGGGCTGCATCTCGAAGGTCCGTTTCTGAACCCTGCACGATGCGGGGCACTCGCGAAAGAGTTCTTCCTGCGACCGGGCTTATCATCATTGAAAGAACTGGTCTCGGGTTACGAGGATATAATAAAGATCATAACGATTGCGCCAGAGCTGCCGGGCGGCCTGAAGGTCATAGAGCGGTGCAGGACCCTGGGAATAAGGGTGAACATGGGCCATTCAGACGCGACCTACCGGGAGGCGCTCGACGGCAAGCGGGCGGGGGCAACCGGCATTACCCATCTTTTTAACGCAATGAGGCCGTTTCACCATAGAGAGCCCGGTCTTGCGGGCCTCGGGCTGGTCGACGAAGAGCTGTATATAGAAGTGATCGCGGACCGTGTTCACCTTCACCCGCTGACCCTCGAACTTATCTTCAACCGCAAACGACTCGACAGGATTATTCTCGTCTCCGACTCGGTGAAAAATGCCGGCCGGAAGGGGTCCCCTGTCTATAAAGAAGGCGTCCTTGCCGGAAGCGGGATCAGCCTTTCCGGCGCCTTCGAGGTCTTGGGGGGAATCGGCGTTCCCGAGGCCGAGATCAGCGAGGCCGCAGCGGACAATCCGGTCCGCTATCTTTCCTGAGAGTTCCCCTTGTAGGACTAAGACTTACAGGCCCCGAAGAATTATCTCTACAAAAAAATCAGCAATATGCCGATACCTATTCAGGGGTCGCACTTGCTATCCTGTAAGAAGATGATCTGCTTCTGAAAGGAGAACGAACATGCAGAATTGCCAGGTACAGGCCATACTGAGAAACATCCCCACGCTCCATAGAATACCCTCTTCCCTCGGGAACGATACTCTCCTTCCGCCTGCAGAGAGGCAGGTGAAGACGTCAAAGAAGGCCCAGCGAAAGGTGGACCGGAGAAAGATGAGGGCTCTGGCTGAAGCGGTCATCCTCCAGTCGATAGAGGACCTCTGGAGCAGGACAAACAGAAGAAAGAGCGTCGATTTCTTTATGGGCGACGGCTTCAGTCTCTACGCGGACATGGCCGGCATGAAGATCATCGACAGGCTGAGGCTCTTCAGGATGCTCAGGAAACGCGATCCGAGGTTGTTCGACTCCCGGCATGCGAGGAAGGTCGACAGTATCGTAAATACCCTGGCCTGACGGTACCTGGCCTCTAACGGCTTTTCTTATAGATTTTCATGCCGGGGAAGACCTGGAGGAATTCACTCCGGATGTCCGAGGGCAGCGTCTCGGATTCCCCGGTCACAAGGCAGCCTTTTTCGGGCAGGAGCGCCAGGATATTTCTCAGGGTATCTTCCCGAAGCGCCTTGTCCATATAGATAAGCACGTTTCTGCAAAGGATGAGGTTATAGGAGTTGAGCTGTTTCTTCTTCGTCTCGAGTCCTCTTACTATATCCGAGCATTCGAGCCGCACCATTGACTTGATCTCGTTGTTGATCCGGTAGATTTCCTCGGGGCCGTCCGGCGCTGCCTGTCTCGAGACCTTCTGAAAGCATGAATCGAGATATTTCTTCTTCACTTCCTCGAGCTCGTCCGCCGAGTATTCTCCGCGAACTCCTTTTTCAATGGCAGCCGCATCGATGTCGGTCCCTGTGATCCTCACGTCGAAGGTCCCTTTGTCTTTTTTCAGGAGCTCTCTGATGAGCATCGCGATCGAATAGGGCTCCTCACCATAGGCACAGCCGAGGCTCCAGACCTTGAGAAAAGAGAATTCGGATATAAGCTGAGGAAGCACCGAGGAAAAGAGCAGTTCATATACGAGCGGGTTTCTGAAGAAATTGCTCACCTTGATCGTCAGCGCCCGGATAAGCATGTCGAGCTCGCCGGGGTGGGAGCTGAGGTGCGCCAGATACTCCCGATAGTCGTGGCTGCCGGTTTCGCCGAGTCTCAGCTCGAGCTTCCGTGTTACGGTAGCATGCCGGTACAGCCCAAAATCGACGCCTCTGGCCTCGTTGACATACTCGAAAATGCGCCTCAGCGCCTCCTTGTCGAAAGTGGAAATGATCTCTCCTTTATCCCGATGCCCTGAGATGATTATACACCCATCGGGGTGGCGCGAGAAGACGTAGTCTGTGCTATAATCGAACCATAATTATGACATCGCTTTTGCTCCGTATGGCGATAACCCTCTGAAATGAAGGTGAAATAATAATGGCGTCAAACGGTCCGGACAGCCACTTCCCCCCCCTTTCCTCCGATGTGATACAGGCCGGTATCCGCGGCGGGATATGGGAAAGACTGCTCTTCTTCGATTCCGTCGACTCGACGAACCAGCGCGGCCTTGCTCTTCCGGCATCGGACCTCCCGGATCAGGGAGCGGTACTAATCGCCGAGTCACAGACAAGCGGGCGCGGAAGGCGGGGCCGGAACTGGATTTCGACTCCCTACCGAAACATTTATCTCAGTGCGATCTTCTCGTCTGCAGCTCTGCCGGATGATGCGACGCTCCTGAGCCTGCTTGCGGCGGTTTCCGGGGCTTGGGCGCTACGGATAACGACCGGCCTGGAAGTACGGGTCAAATGGCCCAATGATCTTATGGTGAACAACAGGAAGATCGGAGGGATCCTGTCGGAGCTTCGCTTCGGTTCCGGCAGGCCCGGCCGCGCGGTGATTGGAATCGGGATAAACGTAAATTCTGAAGCGGGGGATTTCCCTGAGGAACTGAGAGAAGTCGCCACGTCGGTAAGGGTTGAAACAGGTGATATGGGTTCGAGAGAGGGGATCATCATAGAGGTATTGAAGCAGTTGGAGGCTTGGCATGGGCGGCTTATGGCGGAGGGGGGAACCCCGGTGCTGAAAGAGTGGAAAAGGCTCTCCTCGACGCTCGGGAAGAAGGTGCGAGTGGCCCTGGCGGACGAAGTCGTTTCGGGAATCGCCGAGGCGATCGATGAGGGAGGCATGCTGATTGTGCGGCCCCGGTCCGGGGAATCGAGAAGGATCAGCGCCGGAGACGTGACGGAGCTGAGATAAGGGATCGCGCCTTCTTCGGGGATAGCCCGCTTCCTGCATGAACAGCCGTCTTGCTCATTCCGTCCATGTCTTTTCTTATTTTGGACTCCGATGGATTAAGATATATATGAGGCGAAGCTGCTTTTCGAACAAAAACAGGCTTTGCAATAAAGGAATTATTGGATGCTGATCGTCGTCGATATCGGTAACTCAGCGATTCATATAGGTTATTTTACCGAAGCAGGGCTTCATGTCCAGAAAGTGAACACTTATCCCCTTAGGGATGTGGCCGACTATCTGCGGCGCATGGATGAATTCATTCGCAAAGCCGGGATAGAAAAAAAGCCGGGCGATGGCGGTATAATATCATCTGTGGTTCTTAGCCATACCTTGCCGTTCTGTGAAGTCCTCCGGACGCTTGTTCAAGACGATGCCGCGGTGGGCGTGGTGGATCATACGATGAATACGGGACTGAATCTGAAGGTTGCCGAACCCGACAAGCTGGGCGCCGACAGGATAGCCGACGCGGTCGCAGCAGCTGAACTCTACGGGGCACCTGTCGCGGTCGCTGATTTCGGGACGGCCACAACCATCACCGCGGTCGACCGGGACCATAACCTGATCGGCGGAACGATCATGCCGGGGGTGGGATTAATGAATGAAATGCTCGGAAGAGGGACGTCTCTGCTACAAGAAATCCCCCTCGGTCCGCCTGATGCAGCCCTCGGTACCGATACCGAGTCCTGTATCCGTTCGGGCTTATACTTCGGTACGGCGGGAGGCGTCGAAAGGATCCTTTCCGAGATCGAGCGGGAGACCGGCAGCGCGTTTCGTCTCGTGCTGACCGGGGGGCACGCGGGCGCAATGACCGGGTTGATCGCCAGGCCGCATACGCTGAATATCGATCTGACCCTTGAAGGGCTGCGGATACTGCATGGAAAAAACCGATCTGCATGAGCTGAGAAAAGACCCTCTTTTGGGCCGCTGGATTGCGGTGCTGAGCAGGCCGAAGTCTCCGTCCGACTATACCGTCGCCGCCGATGATAACACGGAAGCCAGCTGTATGCTCTGCGCCGGGAGGGAAAAAGAGACGCTGGCCGAAATCATGTCGCTGCCGGGGAAAGGCAGGGAATGGGCGACGAGGGTGATCCCTCACTTTTCCCCCGTCTTTCAGGTCGAGGGCGACCTCGGCAGAAGAGGCGAGGGGATGTACGACAAGATGAACAGTATCGGCGCAAACGAGATCATCGTGGAGTCGCCGGAGCATCTGGTCCGGCCCGAAGAGATGGGGCTCGAGCAGATGTGCAAGGTGGTCGCCACATACAAGGCCCGCATGGCCGACCTCGAAAGGGACCCCCGCCTTCGGTACACACTCATCTATAAGAATTCCGGAAGGGAGGCGGGGGCTGTCTTTTCCCATCCCGTTTCCTATCTTGCCTCTACTCCTATTATCCCGAAGCGCGTGAAGGAAGAACTCGACGGCGCGAAACAGTATTTCGCTTACAAGGAGCGGTGCATTTTTTGCGATATCCTTCGCGAGGAGCTCAGGGCCGGCAGTCGGGTGATCCTTGAGACGAGGCATTTCATCGCGTTTTGCCCCTTCGCGTCGAAGTTCCCGTTTGAATCGTGGATCCTGCCGCAGCAGCACCGCTGCGCCTTTCAGGATATTACGGCTGAAGAGATTGACGACCTGGCGCTTATCCTCTCGGCGGTGATCAAGAAGTTGAGGGCGGCATTCCCCGGCCTCCCGTTCAATTATTATATCCACTCTGCGCCGAACAGGATACCCCGCAAAGACCACTGGCACACGCTCGGCGAGGATTTCCACTGGCATGTCGAGATCATCCCGAGGCTCCTGCGGACCAGCGGGTTTGAGTGGGGTTCGGGGTTCTATATTTTGCCCACTTCGCCTGAAGACGCCTCGAAATATCTAAGGGAGGTTTGAAATGGAGATCAGGAAGATTCTCTTTGCGACGGATTTCTCGGAAGGCTCTGCCCACGCCCTTCCTTATGCAGCGGACATGGCGCGCCAATACGGCGCGAAGCTCTCTATCGTCCATGTGATCTTCGATGTTGCCAAGACCGCAGGCTGGTATGTGCCTCATGTGTCGATCGACGAGATCTACCGGGATATGGAAAAAAGCGCCCATGCCGAGATCGAAAAGACCTTCATTGAGGAGATGAGGGACTTGAAGGATATAGAGCGTTTAGTTCTGAAAGGCATACCCCATGAGGAGATCAACAAGTTTGCCGCCGACCATAAGATCGATTTGATCGTCCTCGGCACGCACGGCCGCAGGGGAATCGATAGGGTGCTCTTCGGAAGTACGGCGGAGCAGGTGGTGCGCAACGCCCCCTGCCCGGTCCTCTCGGTGAGGCTGCCGAAGCATTGAGGCGATGAGGGTATATCTGTCCGAAAACGCCTTTCTCGATCTGCTGCTGAGTTCGGCCGAAGTATATAAGCGGGAATGCCTCGGTTTTCTGCTCGGCTATCAGCTTGAGGACCGCTTTATCATCGAGCATGCCTTCAGCTTCCAGACCGCTTCCCGGAGGCCGAAGGGCGTCGTGTCCCTTGACAGGAGCCACAGGAAGATCGAACCTATCCTTGCGAGGTTCGACCGGCTCCAGATCATCGGCGATTTCCACTCTCACACCCAGTTCGGGCATATGAAGGGGCTTCCGAACCCGAGTCCCGAGGACATAAAAGGAATGGCCGCCAACCAGATATACCTTATCGTCGCCATCAACAACAACAAGAAGACCAAGATCTGGGCGGAGAACCGTGACAGTACAATCTCCGGCTCGGTCGACAAGTATTTCTTCAAGATATCGGCCTATTTCCTCAACGGTCAGTTCTCGGTCAGAAAAGCAAAGATCCACTGCCCCTTTCCGCCCGGCTTCTGATCAGGCCGAGCGCAGCGCATGAATGATCGGATAGACAGGAAGTCTTAGAAGTGACGATTAAGAAATTTCTCGCCTTCTCCGTGATCTTCCATATCCTGCTTTTTACGGGACTTTATTTTCTCCCTGAGCCCCAGGTGAAGAAGGCCAAGGAGTTTGTCGCGAACCTTGTATCTCCCGAGGAGATGAAAAAACCTGCGGCCCCGCCGCCTCCCCCTCCTCCGCCCCCGCGGCTGCGAATCCTTCCTGCCCCGCGCAGTGTGCTTCCCGTGCCTCCGCTTCCGCCGTCCGGCCGCCGGGTTCCCGCCCCCCTGCCTGAAAGAAGCCTGCCGTCGGCCCAAAAACCGGTCATCCCCGGCGAGGGAATGCCGGCGAGGAAGCAGCTGAAGGAGGAGGCCCGTCCCGTTCCCGGGACCGGAACGGAAGGGACGGGTAAAGGACGCACCGAAAGAGAGGGCGAGGAAGCGGGGACCGCCGACAGGACGACTTCGCGGCCGTCCGATAAGCCGGGCTATTTGAGCAGAAAGAAGATGTTTGACGCCGGAGTCATCGACCAGATCGCCAGGAAGGACACGGAGGGGAAGAAGGGAGACACCGAAAACCCGGTCACCTTCGACACGAAGGAATATAAGGTCGCCGGGTATATGACGAAACTCAGGCAGAAGATCGAGAGCATCTGGGTATATCCGCCCGAGGCGGCCGAGCGGGGAATATACGGGGACCTGAAGATCCGCTTTACTATCAAGAAGGACGGCCGGCTCGGAGCGGTCGAGCTCGTAAGGACGTCCGGATACAAGATGCTCGATGACGCGGCGATAAAGGCGCTGAAAGACGGGGAGCCCTACTGGCCGCTGCCGGACTCATGGGGCAGGAACTCCTATACCATCGAGGGGCACTTCGTATATCTCTACGGAGGATATTATCTGAGATAGCGGGTCCGGAAGCCGTGCGTCTTTTCTAAGCGCCTTCTTTTGACCCTCTCAGCAGATCGATCTTTGCGCCGATGTCTTTCGATTCCATGAGACAGGTGCCGACCAGTATCGCATCGATGCCGGAGGATTCCAGCGCGACCACGTCATCCCTGCTCGAGATCCCGCTTTCGCTCACCACAACGCGGTCCGGAGGGATCATCTTCCGCAGCCTGACGGATGTCGCGAGATCGATCGTCATCGTTTTCAGGTCCCGGTTGTTGATGCCCACTACCGGGGCCTTTATCTCGAGCGCCTTTTCGAGCTCACCCTCATCGTGTATCTCGAAGAGCACCGACATGCCGAGTTCTGCCGCGTGGTGGAGATATTCGGCCGCCTGGCCGGCGCTCAGCAGAGCAGCGATAAGCAGGAGCGCGTCCGCACCGTTCGCCCTCGACTCGTAAACCTGGTATTCGTCGAAGATGAAGTCTTTCCGCAGGATTGGCCTTGTGACCGCTTTCTTTATGAGAGGCAGGAAATCGAGGCTGCCGTGGAAGAAGTCTTCCTCGGTGATGACCGAGATCGCATCCACCGCCTTTGCCTCATAGACCGCCGCGATCGCAGCGGGGTCGAAGTCCTTCCTGATGAGGCCTTTCGAAGGCGAAGCCTTCTTCACCTCGGCGATCATCCTGACGGGGCCGCCGTCCCGGCGCAACGCCGTCAGGAAATTGCGGGGAGGCTCCATGTCTCTGATGACCGCCTTCAATTCGGAAAGCGGCCTCTTCAGCCTGGCCAGAAGCAGACGCTCCTTTTTCCGCCCGACGATTGTATCTAAAATCGACATAACGAATTGTAAAGGTTAGCAGAGAGGATTTTCAAGATGCGGGGCGTGCCTTCCCGGAGAACCGCTTCGGCTTTTGTGCTAAGATAACCGCATCAAGAAAGCGAATGGGGGATCGTTCAGTCATGCAGTTGCACAAATATCACCACAGAGGCGGGGAGAGTGGCCCGAAAAGCCTTTTGTCGCGATTCCTTACGGCATCGGAAGCCACCTTCGAAGCGCCTACCCGGGACATAACGTTCAGTGATCTCCTGTACTCTCGACGCCATGCTACGTCAAATCTTATCGCATTAAAAGGATTTGAGGGACGCTCTTTTCGCCGGGTTGCAACATTAGGGGTCAGTCATGCTTAACACACTCAGGACGGTTTTCGGTTTTCAGGCCTTCCGGCCGAATCAGGAAGAAATCATAAGGAGCATTCTTGCCGGCAGGGACGTCTTTGCGGTGATGCCTACCGGCGGAGGGAAATCGCTCTGCTACCAGCTTCCCGCAATGATGAAGGAGGGCACGGCGGTGATAATCAGCCCTCTCATCTCCCTGATGAAAGACCAGGTCGATGCGGCGCGCGAAAACGGGATACCGGCAGCATTCATCAACAGCTCGATGACCGCAGAGGAAATTTCCGGAGTGTCCCGCTCTCTGAAGCAAAACAGGATAAAGCTCCTCTATATTGCGCCCGAGCGGTTTGCGATGCCGCATTTTCTCGCGGTCCTGAAGTCCTTCCCTGTCTCGCTTTTTACCATAGACGAGGCCCACTGTATATCCGAGTGGGGCCACGACTTTCGTCCGGACTATCTCAGCCTCTCCCTCCTGTCGAGAGAATTCCCGGATGTGCCTGCCGCGGCCTTTACCGCAACGGCAACCAAGAAGGTCCAGGAAGATATTATCCGCAGAATCGGCCTCAGGACCCCATTTGTCGTCCGGGCCTCATTTAACCGGGCGAACCTCTTCTATGAGGTGAAGCCGAAAACAGGCGTTGCCTCCCAGATACTCGGGTTCCTCGCGGCCCATCAGGGCGAAGCGGGCATTATCTATCGGACGACCCGCGATTCGGTGATGGAGACTGCCGGTCTCCTTGTCTCTCGCGGTATCAGCGCTCTCCCCTACCACGCAGGGCTGTCTTCGGAGGAGCGGAACAGCAATCAGGAGGCGTTTAACAGGGACGAGTCCCAGGTGATCGTGGCGACGGTCGCCTTCGGCATGGGCATAGACAAATCGAATGTGCGGTTCGTCCTCCATGCGGACCTCCCCAAAAACATCGAAAGCTATTATCAGGAAACCGGCCGGGCCGGGCGTGACGGAGAGCCGGCCCATTGCCTGCTTCTTTTCGGCAGGGGAGACATACCGAAGATCCGCTATTTCATCGACGGGATGGAGGACGAGAACGAACGCTCCATTGCGCTCCGCAAGCTCAATCAGGTCGTCGAGTATGCGTCGCACAACGTCTGCAGAAGGAGACAGCTCCTCGGATTTTTCGGGGAGGACTATCCACAAGATAATTGCGGCGGCTGCGACATATGCACCGGCTCCGTCGAGCAGATCGACGTAACCGTGGACGCGCGGATAATCATGGCGGCTGTTTCGGAAACAGGCCAGAGGTTCGGCACAGGCCATGTCGTCGATATCGTGATGGGGGCCGACACAAAACGCGTGCGCGAGCTCAGGCATAATGAGATAAAGACCTACGGTGCGGGAAGACAGAAAGACAAACAACACTGGAGGTTCCTCCTGGGTGAGCTTCTGGCCCAGGAGATGATCAGACAGGAGGGCGATCCTTACCCTGTCCTGAAGCTGACCCAAAGGGGGCTGGACGTGCTCTCCGGCAAGGAAGAAGCGAAGGCGTTGAAGAGGCTGGAGGCGAAATCCAAGACAAAACCGATAGCGGGGAGCTCTTCCGGCCGGTATGATGAAGCTCTCTTCGAAAGGCTTCGCAGCCTCAGGAAGAAGATGGCCGGAGAACATCATGTCCCTCCTTATATCATATTCTCGGACAAGACCCTCCACGAGATGTGCAGACATTTTCCCGGGACTCTGCCGGAGATGAGAAGGATCAGCGGAATAGGAGACGCAAAGCTTCAGCGCTATGGGGAAGAGTTTATCCGGGAGATCCGGGCGTATCGTGATGGCGATCCGGGTGCAGCTGCCGGAAGGCGCGGCTGATATTCCGATACCCCAATTTTGCTATAATCAACGCTGAAATGGACCAAAAGGGAAAAATCGCGAGGGCGGCGGGCGTGATGTCCGCCGCCACGTTTATCAGCAGGGTGCTCGGCTTCGTCCGCGATATGATCTTTGCGGTCTATTTCGGCGCTTCCGGCGTCTCTGACACCTTTTTTGCGGCATTCAGGATCCCCAATCTGCTCAGGGAACTCTTCGCGGAGGGGTCAATGTCATCGGCCTTTATCCCCGTGCTGACCGAATACCGCCAGAAACAGGGCGAGGAAGAGGCCGGACGGCTCGTGAAGGTGACGTTTACCTTTATCCTGATCGTGGTCGGGCTGATCTGCGCGATAGGGATCTTCTTTTCCCCGGCGATCGTGACCGTCATCGCCCCGGGGTTTCTCGCCTCTGCCGAGAAGTTCAATTTGACAGTCCTCCTCACCAGGGTCATGTTCCCCTTTCTCCTTTTCATCAGCCTTGCCGCGCTGGTGATGGGAGCCCTGAATACAAAAAAGGTCTTCTTCATCCCGGCCCTTGCTCCGGCAATGCTCAATGTAACGCTGATCCTGAGCATAGTGCTCTTCGAAGCGAATGCGAGCAAGCCGATTATCGTAGCGGCGTTCGGGGTCTTGGCGGGAGGGTTCGTCCAGTTCGCCTTTCAGCTTCCTGCCTTTTTCAAAAAGGGCTATCGTCTCGGGTTCGAGCCGGCCTTCCGTCATCCGGGTCTTAAGAAAATGTTGATGCTTCTCATCCCCGCCACGATGGGGCTGGCGGTCAACCAGGTGAACATCGTGGTGAGTAATATCCTGGCCTCTTACCTGCCTTCCGGGAGCATCACGTATCTCTATTACTCGATGAGACTGGTACAGTTTCCGATAGGGGTCTTCGGTGTCGCAATGGGGATGGCCGTCCTGCCGGCCCTGTCGGAGCATGCGGTAAGGGGAGACTTCGAAAGACTGAGAGACGATTTTTCCTTCGCCCTTCGGCTGCTGTTCTTTATCACAGTCCCGGCCATGGCAGGACTTATTGCCCTTCGCGAACCCATCGTCAATCTCCTCTTTCAGCGGGGCCAGTTCGACTACGCGGCAACCCGGGGGACCGAGGAGGCCCTTCTCTTTTATTCGATTGGAATATGGTCGGTCGTGGGAGTCAGGGTCGTGACCGCAACATTCTATTCGATGCAGGACACCAGGACCCCGGTAAAGATAGCCGTCATCGCGATGCTCTCCAACATCGTTCTGAGCCTCGCCCTGATGGGGCCGATGAAGCATGCAGGGCTTGCCCTCTCAAATGCCCTCGCCTCGGGCATCAACTTCGTCCTGCTCTTCTATTTCCTGAGGAAGAAACTGAGGCGCGTCGACGCACGAAAGATATTCCTCTCCTTCCTTAAGATAGCGACGGCATCCGCCGTCATGGGACTTTCGGGCTGGCTGATCCTGCATGGGGAGATATGGACGAAGAGCGGGAGGGGGGCCGAGAAGGCGCTCTTGTTTGCCGGGACCGCTTGCCTCTGCGTGATGATCTATACGGCGGTCAGTATTCTTTTCAGGAATGAAGAACTGGGATATCTCTTCAAGACGGTGAAGAAGAGATTCGCAAAAGGAGTGGCGTGATGAAGATTTCCGCGGTGGCTGTCGGGCCGATCCAGAGCAACTGCTATATCGTATGGGATGAAGGAAGCGGCGACGGGATCGTTATCGATCCGGGAGGCGATGAGGAAAAGATCGTGAGAATAGTCGAGGAGAACGGGGTGAGGGTCGGCATGATCGTATGTACCCACGCCCACTTCGACCACGTCGGGGGCGTTTCCGAGTTAAAGAAGAAAACGGGGGCGAGGGTCGCAATCCACAGACGGGACCTTGAGATCTTTATGCATGCACGCCACCAGGGGATGCTCTGGGGGTTCGCTGTCGAGCAGCCGGCCACACCGGATCTGTTCCTCGACGAAGGGGACGAAATAGCCGTGGGTGGTCTGCGGTTTGCCGTCCTGTGGACGCCGGGCCACAGCCCGGGCGGGATATGCCTCTTCGGTGAGGGAGTTCTGTTTACGGGAGATACGGTCTTTGCCGGCTCTGTAGGCCGCACGGACCTTCCGGGGGGCAGCGCCGACGACCTGAAGAAATCTTTTTCGAGGATAATCTCTCTTCCGGCGGAGACGGGGATACTGCCGGGGCACGGACCGGGGTCTACCGTCGGTGAGGAGAAGGAAACGAATTTTTTTGTATACGAATTATAATAATGCGCTGCCGGTGCATGCGACTTGTAAGGATTATTATCCCCGGCGTGGTGAAAATATGAGTAAACAGTAGCCTTTTCGGTATGCCTCGCGGTTTTTTGCCGATATGAGGGTGAGGTTTCTTTTTCCCGGAGATTTACCCCCCTTGACTATTTTTTTTAAAATGTTATGCTATAGATGAAAAAAGTGGTTGCAAAAACAGATACGATTTGTTTATAGTATCCTGTTGTTGCTCGGAGGCTATGCTTTTTGAGGTAGCCTTTCTTATCTCAGGAATATCCTGTAGACCATGTTTATCAGGTATCTCGAGAGTGTTCTTTGAAAACTATAGAGTAGGTTCCGTTAGTTTCGAAGAGTTTATACAGTATCAAATGAGAGTTTGATCCTGGCTCAGAACGAACGCTGGCGGCGTGCCTAACACATGCAAGTCGAACGGAGTTAATCAGCAGCACTAAGCGTAGAGGTAA
>JAJXTV010000002.1 GCA_021783515.1 Nitrospirota bacterium | reverse complement strand
GCCGCGATCAGGGTCGTCCGCTCGTCGGGAAAAGACGAACCTCCCGCCGGCCCGGCCGGAGGGCGAAGCGCCGCGCCGATCTCAAGAAGCCTCGCCGCCAGCACCACCACAAGAAACGTATTGATCCCGTGAAGGAGGACGCTGCTCAGGTGGTGCCCCAGCGGGTTCAATCCCCAGAGCGCATAATCAACCGCATGCGACGCCCACGCCAGCGGATGCCAGTAATTCACCGAGTTACCGGTAAACGCCCATCGTAGGAAGCCGGAATCCAGCGAACGGATATGCTGGTTGTTGAGGATATAGACGTCGTCGTCCCAGAGCACGAATCCGTTGCGGAGCGCAGGGAGATACACGAGCAGCGTCGCAACCGACACCACGCCGGCAAGGAAGAGGGTCTTGCGCTGTTTTTTCACGACCAAGCGCTCACCTCCCTCCCTCGTAATCCGGAAACGGCTCAGACCTGTCACGCCGGAACACCACGAAGCCGCCTCCCGGCGGGCACGGCAATTCCCGTTTTTGCGCAAGCGATCTTCATTCCGTTCACAGGCCCTTCTCCCCCCGAAGCGCCGCGCATCCTTCTTCGCCGCCCATGCCGCATGCGCTTTGAAAGTCCGCCGCCGCCGCTTCACGCCGTCCCGTCTGCAGATAAAGCCTGCCCCGCTCCTCATATGCCTTGAGCAGCAGGGGATTCAATTCCAGCGCCCTCGTATAGTCTTTAATCGCCTCATCGGTCCTGCCCAGCCTTCCCAGCGCGATCCCGCGGTTGCAGTACGCGGTAAAGAAATCGGGCTTCAGCGCAATCGCCCTCCCGTAGTCGGTCACCGCGAGATCGAGCCGGTTCAGGTGCAGGAAGGCAACCCCCCTGCTGTTGTATGCTTCTGCGTTGGAGGGGTTTAACCGGAGCGCGGCGTCATAGTCCGCCACCGCCAGGTCCAGGCGTCCCGTTTCTTTGTATGCGATGCCGCGGTAGACATAAGCGTCGCCGTAATTGGGATCCAGATCGATGACCCTGGTGAAATCACGAATCGCGCTTTCATACCGTCCGAGCCGTTCAAAGGCCGCTCCTCTTCTGAGAAAGGCGTCGCCGTAAAAGGGCTGCAGCCTCACGACAGCGTCATAATCCGCGATCGCCCTGGCGAACTGCCCCATGTCCGCAAAGAGCATGCCGCGACCAAGGTAGGCATCGGCATTGTCGTCTGAAAGCGCCACGGCCTTGTCGAAATCGTCGAGCGCACGATAGAACTGCTTCTTCTTCCTGAATGCGCCGCCTCGGCTGATATAGGCGTCTGCATAGGCCGGATCCATCGCAATAGCGCTGTTATAATCTTCCAGTGCGCGGTCCAGCTGCCCTTTCTCCTGCAGCGCCCCGCCTCGGTTTGAATAGGCAAGCGCACACCGGAAGGGATTGTTCTCAATTACATAACTCCAGAGCTCCACGCCATTTTCCCAGTGCCCGGTCTGCTTCACCGTCAGATACGACAGGGAAACGGATATAAGAATGCCGGCAGCCACCATCATCCGTTCTGCCGGAGGCCCCCATCGCCTCCATGAATCCGTCCTGCTCCAAATCCAGGCTGCGGCCAGCCCCATAAGCAGAAACGGTCCTATGCCCGGAAGGTAGGTGAACCTGTCGGCCACCGATACGGTGCCCACCTTGACGATGCCGATGACCGGCAGCAGGGTAACGAGATAATACCCCCATACAGCGGCCGGCATCTTTTCCTTCCCGACCGATACAAGGCATGCGGCGGTTATTCCGACGACAAGTGCGGCAGGAAAGAGATACCGGGCGGAGACAAACGACATATCCCGGGGAAAAGCGTAAAAGGGGAGCAGCTGAAGAGGCAGAAGAGTCTTCCAGAGATAGATGACAAGCGCCCGCGACGCCGTCATCAAGCGGTCTCCCATGGGCACGACCTCCAGCGGGATCACCGCCCCATAAGCCCTCTGCGCCGCAAAGGCCGCCAGGGAGACGACAACGCTCAGGGCGGCAAACGGGACCTTCTCCAGGACCGCTCCCGCCGCATCCTTCTTCGACGAGATCCTCCCCAAAGGGTACCAGTCGAGCAGCAGCAGGACGGCCGGAAGCGTCACCGCCATCGGCTTGCTCATCAGGGCCAGAAGGAAAAGAAGAAGTGAAAGGAAATAAGTCTTATAAGACCTGTGGGACTTATCGGAAGCATAGGAGAGGTATGCCCCGACACTCAGCAGAAAGAAAAGGGCGCAGAGCAGGTCCTTTCTTTCGGATACCCACGCCACCGACTCCACATGCAGCGGATGGATGCCGAAGAGAAGGCCGGTCACCCCGGCCGCGATCAGGGTCGTCCGTTCGTCGGGAAAAGACGAACCTCCCGCCGGCCCGGCCGGAGGGCGAAGCGCCGCGCCGATCTCAAGAAGCCTTGCCGCCAGCACCACCACAAGAAACGTATTGATCCCGTGAAGGAGGACGCTGCTCAGGTGGTGCCCCATGGGGTTCAATCCCCAGAGCGCATAATCAACCGCATGCGACGCCCACGCCAGCGGATGCCAGTAACTCACTCTCATATCGGTCAACGCCCATCGGAAGAACTTCCCGTCCAGAGACCGGATATGATAATTGTCGACGATATACAGATAGTCGTCCCAGTTCACGAAGCCGTTGCGGAGGGCCGGGAGATAGACTGCCACGGCGGCAAGGGCGACAAGGCCCGCAAGAATATATTTCCTCCGGCGGAGGCTCACCCTGTTTTCGTCACTCCCTTGTCCCGAACTCGCGAAGCGCCTCGCAGCCTTCCGCGCTTCCCATGCTGCACGCCGTCTGAAAATCCCTTGCCGCACTCTCCTCGTTTCCTGCCTTCATATACAGGTCGCCGCGTTGAACATAGGCCCTCGAGTAAGACGGGTCCAGCGCAATGACGGTACTATAGTCCTCTATCGCCTCCCGGAACCATCCGATTTCCTTCAGCAAAAGCCCGCGGTTCTTATAGACCCTCGCAAGAAAAGGATTGAGCATTATGGCCCTGTTATAATCATCCAGCGCCTTCTCGATCTGTCCCAGTTTCTTGAACAGACGGCCGCGGTTGTTATAGGCGCGGGCATTGGAGGGCTGGAGTTCTATCGCCTCGCTATAGTCCTCAAGGGCGCGGTCAAACTCGCCCAACCTTCTGAAGGCGATGCCGCGATTGTTATAGGCCACGGCGAAGTCCGGCGCAAGGGCGACCGCCATACTGTAGTCTTCCACCGCACGGTCGAATCGTCCCAGTTTTGCATACGCCAGACCGCGATTGTTATAGGCGAAGGCCAGGTCGGGCTTCTCGGCTATTGCATGGCTCCAGAGGCTTATGGAATTGGCCCAGACGCGGATCTGTCCGAGCGTGCCGTACGACAGGCTGACGACGAGGGCGGCAACCGCGCAGAGGAAAAGAGGGGCGGCTAAACTCTTCCTCCGCTCCGCACGGTCCAGTCTCGCCCAGGCCCATGCGGCGCCGGCGCCGGCCAGCAGGAACGGCCCGAGACTCGGCAGATAGACGTACCGGTCCGCCATGGATTGCTCCCCCACCTGGACTATCCCGAGCACCGGAAGGAGCGTCAGGACGAAATATGCCCAGACCGCGAGCCATCCCCTCTGCTTCCGTGCGGCGATAAGGACCGCGGCCGTGAGCGCGACGATCGAGATCACCGAAAAGAAATAGCGCGGGGCAAACAGCGACAGCCCCCCGGGTTTCGGATAGGCATAGAAAGGACTCAGGCCGGCCGGGACCGCCATCTCTCCGAGATAGGAGACGAGGCCATTTGCCGCCACGAGAAGGCGCGCCTTCAACGGCACCACCGACATGAGCCGCATCGCCCCTCCCGAGGCCTGAGCCTTGATCGCAATGACCGACAGGACCAAACTCAGTCCGATAAAGGGAAGCTTGTCGATCAGGGCGGGCAGGAGCGATTTCCAGGAGCGGACCCTGCCCGACGGATACCAGTCCAGAAGCAGAAGCACCAGGGGAAGACTCACCGCCATCGGCTTGCTCATCAGTGCGAAGGCGAAAAACACCAGGGAGAGGAGATAGGCCTTATAAGACTTGTGGGGCTTGGGGGGCATATCGGAACGATAGGCCAGATATGACAGGGTACTCAGAAGAAAGAACAGGCCGCAGAGAAGGTCTTTCCGGTCCGTAATCCATACCGCGGTCTGCGCATGCAACGGATGAAGGCCGAACAAAAGCCCCGTCAGCCCGGCCGCGGCGAGTATCCCGCGCCCGTCGGCAGAGACCGGCGGCCGCCCCCCGTCTTTTTGCGCCTCCAGAAGCTCCGCGGCCAGCCACACAACAAGAAACGTATTGACCGCATGAAGCAGGATGCTCGTCAGGTGATGCCCCGCGGGGTTGAGCCCCCATATCGCATAATCCAGGGCATGGGACATCCAGGTGAGCGGATGCCAGTTGTTTTCGTAAAAGGTAAACATCACCCATTTGAAGAACGCCGTATCCATCGTCCGGATGTGCGGGTTATTGACGACATAATCCAGGTCGTCCCAGACAAAATCGTTCCGAAGGGCCGGCAGGTATACGATCAGGGTCGCGATCGATACGAGCCCCGCAAGAAGAGTTCTGCCCCGTCTGCCCGATCGCGGCCCCCTCACCTGCGTATTCCGAGCCGGCGCAGCGCCGAGCATCCTTCCTCGCTCCCCATAGCGCAGGCGGTCCGATAATCCCTCGCCGCGCGCTCCTCGTTGCCTGTATTCATATAGACGTCTCCCCGCGAGAGATATCCCGCCACAAAAGCGGGATTGAGCGCCAGAGCCCTGCTGTAGCTCTCCACCGCATCGGCCGGCCGCTCCAGGCGCTCGCAGGCCATGCCCAGACCTACATAAGCGTCGACATAGGAAGGGGCCCTCGTAATCGCGGCCGTGAAGTCCTTGCCCGCATCGGCAAACCGGCCGGTCCGAAGGTACATGATGCCGCGGTTTGTGTAAGCCTTATAATCTGCCGGGTTAAGAGAGATCGCGACGGTGAAGTCTTCTATGGCGCGATCGAACCGTCCCCGCTCGCCAAAGACCATCCCCCTGTTCGTATAGGCGATCGGGACCCTGTCCGCTTCCCTGTCTATCACATAACCCCAGAACGTGACGCCGTCTTTCCAGACGGATATCTGTCTTTCGGTGTGATAGACAAGAACAATTACCAGCGCAACCCCCAGCAGCGCGGCAGCTGACACCGCCGGCCGGAGCCGGGTGGCCCCGGCCTTTCCCGCAACCCAGGCCGCCCCCAACCCTATGAGCAGCAGGGGAGCCAGGCCGGGCAGGTAAAAATACCGGTCGGCCATCGACTGGTTTCCGAAGCGCACGACCCCGAGCACCGGCAGCAGGGTTACGCAATAGTATCCCATAGCTGCGGGGAATACCCGGCGGCGCCGCCGCAGCGCAATGCACGCTCCGAAAAGCAGAAAGGCAAGCGCAGCAGGGAAAAGAAGATCCGCCGGCAGGGATATCTGCCCCGGATAGGGGTAGATGGGAAGAAGGTCGACCGGCACGACCGTCTTCCCGAGATACCAGAGCAGGGATTTCGCCGCCACAATGGCACGGACCGCCGCCGGGGCGGGGGCCGTCGCCATCGCGCCTTTCTGCGCCGCCATCGTCAATGCAGCCGCGCCCAAGCCGGGGACGATGAAGGGCAGTTTTCCCAGAAGCGAGTCCCGAAACGTCCCGGGAGAAACTATCCTTCGCAGGGGATACCAGTCCAGGATCAGCAGAACCGCCGGCAGACTGACCGCCATCGGCTTGCTCATAAGGGCCAGGATGAACAACGCGAGGGAAAGGAAATAGGCCCTATAAGACTTGTGGGGCTTGGGGGGCATATCGGAACGATAGGCCAGATAGGACAGGGTGCTCAGCAGAAAGAACAGACCGCAGAGGAGGTCTTTTCTTTCGGAGACCCATGCCACCGACTCCACATGCAGCGGGTGAAGCCCGAAGAGTATCCCGGTGATGCCCGCCGCAACCATCGCTGCCCGCCCGTCCGGAAACGAAGCATCCTCACCCGCAGGCCGCCGCGCCCTCTGCGCTTCCATCAGCTCGGCGCACAGGAGCACCACCAGAAACGTGTTTGCCGCATGGAGGGCGATGCTCGTCAGGTGATGTCCCATGGGGTTAAGGCCCCATACCGCGTAATCAAGGGCATGGGACATCCAGGTGAGCGGATGCCAGTTCCCGGCGTAAAAACTCGAAAACGCCCACCGGAAAAAAGCCGGGCCGAGCTCGCGGATGTGCGGGTTATGAACGACATATGTCCCGTCGTCCCAGTTCAGGAAATCGTTCCCGAGGGCCGGCAGATACACCGCCAGCGTGACGGCTGACGCAAACGCCGCAAGCAGATATCTGCTGCGCCGCGCATTCATGCGGATATCCTTCGGCATTCGGCTCCTTGCTCCCGGCTCACCTTTTCTTCGCCCCATGGGCGCCGAACGGGTTAAAGAGGATGTTCAGTTCGGCCTGGCAGTTCAGATAGCAGCCGCCGCAGCGTCGTATCTCCGCGCGCACCTTCCCGTACTCGGCCGAATACCATAGCGATGCAAGGTCCCGCTCGCGGACGTTGCCGACCGCGCGCCGCCAGTTATACCAGGGGACGCAGGGATAGACCTCGCCGTAGCAGTCGACCGCATAGGAGTTATACCCGGCGTAGCACCTCACCGGCGACGGCTCGTTCCGGAACGACCTTCGGAACAGCCTGATATGAGACGGCGAGTTTTCGATCCTGACCGCTTTTGGGGCGGGGCCGAGGAGGAAGTCCACCGCCTCGTCCACCTTCTGCAGAAAGGCAGGCGGGACAATCTGCCCTTCGGAGCTTGAGGTAAAAGGCTGACGGGGGATAAATTCGACGCAGTCCACGCCCAGGTCGGCGGCCAGCGAGACAATTCCGGCGACTTCCCCGATGTTCTCCTCCTGCAGGACTGCGACGGTCTTGATGCGCACCGAAGCGCCCCGCTTCTTTCTGAGGGCGTTGAGCCGGCCGGCCGCTTCGACCGCCCGTTCGAAAGCCCCCTTGTGTCCCCTTATGGCATCGTGCGTCCCGGGCCGGGCGCCGTCGAGCGAAATGTTGACCGAATCGACCCGCGCCTCGAGCACCCTCCCGGCATTCCGCTCGTCCAGAAAAAAACCGTTCGTATTCAGGTGAGAGATCATGCCGAGCTCCTTCGTATACGCGAGCAACTCGAAGATGTCCTTCCTCAGGAGCGGCTCGCCTCCGGTAAAACCGATGCCCGAGACCCCCAGCCCCCTGAAATCCTTCAGGAGCTGTTTCATCTGCGGCGTACCGAACTCCTCGAGCCCCCGCTCCCTGAATTCCCTGTCCCTCAGGTGAAGATCGCACATCCTGCACGCGTAATTGCAGCGATAGTTCGTCACCAGCGTGCCGAGGACAGGGCCGCAGAAGGCCCTGCCGGCAAGGTACGACGCATGGGTCAGCGCATACTGTTTCCCCCGCGACAGGAGCCAGCGGACGTCCCCTTCAGACATCCTGCCGCGTATGAAATCGAGATAGACTTTACGGATCAAGCCTTCAGGTCCTGAACCCCGGCACCACGTTCGCCAGGATGCTCTGATATGCCTCGCAGGGCGTCCAGCAGTGGGGGCAATTTCCTTTCACGACCTCCCGCCTCGCGGCCAGCCTCCGTTCCGACCTCCATAAGTCGCCGAGTGCATAGCCGTAATCGCGGACATTGCCTATCGGGCTGTCGAATATGGTGCAGGGGTACACCGTGCCGGCGGGGTCCATGAAAAATGAAGCGGACAGCGCCTGGCAGCCGACCGGGTTCATGCCGGTCGTCAGATACTCTTCGGCCATGCTCTGGTAGCGCCGCTCGAGAAAGGCGACAGGGCTGAATACCGGCGACTTCCGGAGCCGCCGTATCCTTCCGAGCCCTTCGCGTATCTTCTGCGGCCGGCGGATCCCACCGCACTCCGTGTTGCGGTAATAATGGCCCGACGTATGGAGCACGTTGACGTGAAAATCCTCGTTGCGGATGTCCCCGATCTCTTCACGCACGGAACTCACCGTCTCTTCGAAGGCATCGGCATTTGCGTCCTGGAGCGTCATGCCGAAATATACGCCGAAGCGCACGGTCTTTATCCGCCGAAGGAGCCGGAACGTCTCGACCGCCCTGCCCCATGATCCGGCCACTCCCCTGATCCTGTCGTGCAGTTCGGGCGGACCGTCGAGGCTGACCGTAACCATAAGCCGCGGTAACCGCAAAGATGCCGTGACCTCCGCGACGGTCCCGACGATCGTTTCAGTCAGATAGCCGTTCGTCGGAAAATTCAGGAGATAGACGCCCCTGCAGTGCGCCGCAATCGAAGCGACAATCTCCCGCAGGTCCGGCCTCAGGAATATTTCGCCGCCGCTCAGATTGATCCACGAGAACCCGCCCGATCTCCTGAAGAATTCAGAGATCTCCGCCGCGGTGAGTTCCGGTGCTGGTTCCTGCCTCCAGATGCTGCACATGGAGCATCTGAACTGGCAGCGCGACGTGAGGGCATAGGTAATCTTATAAGGCGATCCCAGGTCGGTGAAATTACTCAGGGCGATCCGGCCGGCCAGTCTCGCTATCGGACGCATGATTTTTTCCCCACCGGTCCCCCGGGGGACTTCTCCGCAGAAGCGGGGGCGAGGTATCTCTTGCAGATCTCCTGGTATACCTCCCCGGGGGTAATTGCTCTCATGCAGGCGCCTTTCCCCTCCGGATGCCTGCAGCGGTGCGTCTTGGCATTGAAGTTCGTAATGCAGGGGCTGCAATCCAGTTCCTTGTAGAACGCACTGCCGTTTCGCCCCCAGGGGCCGTACAGTACCGGGGTATTCGGCCCGTAGAGGCCGACGACGGGGATACCGGCGGCCGATGCAATATGCACCGCCGCAGTGTCGGCCGAGACGACGAGGGCGCTTGCGCGGATAAGCATATCATATTGCTCGAAGGTCAATGTTCCGCTCGCATCGAAGATCCTGTCGCCGGCAGATGCAAGGTCACGCACTTCCGCCGCCAGATGGGCCTCTTCCTTCAGACCGGTTAGCACGATCCGGACGTTCCGCTCGCCCGCCAATAAGTCCGCAAGAGCGGCATAGGAGGATGTCGGCCAGCGGCGTTCGCTGAAATTGTCGCTCGTCCCCACGTGCATAACGATGACCGTCGCAGCCGCCGGAACGCCGAGCCCGCCAAGAATTCCCCGACCTCCGGCGTCGGATGGTCGTGCGGATGGAAGGAAAAACGAAACGTCGCATTGCGCGCAGTCGGCGCCTGCGGCCCGCGCCAGGGAGCAGTACGAGCGCGTGATATGGATGTTGTTGTCGTAGGCGACGGGATGGGAATAGAGGAGATGCCTGTGCTGGCGGGAGGTCATGAACCCCACCGTCACCTTGCTGCCGATCACCGCGGTCGCAACAGCGGAATAGCGCGCAAACTGCTCGAAGTCGATCACACGATCATACTCTCTTCTGCGCAAGGCCGAAAACATCGAAAACGTCGCACCGATAAAACGCAGGTAGCCCTTCGTGTCGACCGTATAGACGTGGTCGAACACCCCAAGATATTCCGCCGCGCTCCGGTTGGTCTCCAGTGTAAGGATGTCTATTTCCGCATCGGGATACGCGCTCCGAAGAGCACCCACGGAAGGCAGCATCATGAAAAGATTGCCGATTCCCCAGAATTTCACGAGCAATATTCTTCCACAGGTCCGGTCTCCCTCCGAAGGACCGGATGAGCGAAAAAGTCTTTTTAACCAGAGGGCTGCATATACCAGCGGAATGCCTGCATACGCATCGATAATGCGGATCAATTTCCAGTTCATCCCACTGCCTTGACTGACATTTGTTTTATCGTGGAACAGCGCGAACCATCGTCTCTATTCGCCGGAGTAGCTCCGGCCGTCGCGCTCCGAATTTAAAGATATCCCTCTGTTTTCAGAGATTTTTTATTATAACGCACCTGCTTTATAAATTTCAGAAAATATCCGCGGGATCGCTCACCCACCAGCAGCCTTCCCGTGGCGCCCTTGCGGGAGACGGGAACGCGGATGACGCTTCGTGCTGATAATTCTTTTTTCGCCGCGCTATTCCTCACTATGCCCCGCGTCCCCTGCGCCCGTCCCCCGCGCGACCGCGAGATTTCCGCGCAGGTCCGGATCGTTCGGATAATACCGGAGCGCCGTCAGGAGATATTCCTCAGCCGTCTTTCTGTCGCCGCCCCTTAATGCGATCTCGGCAAGGGTGGAAAGCGTCGAGCGCGACTTCGGGTCAAAGGAGAGCAGCCGGCGGAACGTCCTGCCGGAGTCGCCCAGTCTGCCTGCCTGTATCTGCATCAGGCCGAGGTCCTTCAAAGCGGCAGGGTCTTCCCAGAACCTGCTCGTCCGCGCAAACAGCGTAAGCCGCCATTCCTGGGGCATCGCCGCCCTCCTGGCGAAGCAGTCGATATTGTCCCCCCGCACGTAATTGGTCGCAGCCGCCGCAAGCGCCTCGATTGCCCCGGCGTCTACCGCAGGAGGCAGAGGCTGCCGGTCGGTGCGCATCCAGAACGAGGCGGCCTGATCGAGGTAGACCAGGCGCCAGGCATGGTCTGAAGAAACCAGGGGGAGCAACTCGGCCTCCGCCGACTGGTGGCCGATCAGCAGGCCGCGAAACCCGTACCGCCGGACAAAGTCGTCCCACCGGTCGGGCCGCTGACGAGCGGTATCGACGATATCGAAGACCTTCTGAATCTCATCCCGGTCATAAGCCTCGAATCGCGCGTCATAAAAAGGCAGGCTTCCCGGAGGCCCAAAAAACTCATAGAATCCGCCGAGGGTATGCGACGTGAAAACAGGGCCGGAAAAGCCGATCCGGGCAAGAAATGACGGGAGGCTGAGCGGCACGAAGTCGGACGACACCCCCACCCCGAACCGGTAAGGGACCCAATTCACGAGATCGTCCAGCGCGGGACGAGGAGACGTAACCATGGCTGCCGCGGCCATAACGACGACAACCGAGGCCCCCACGGTCCTCCTGATGCGGCCCTTACCGATCAGCGAAATCTGCTCCGCAATCAGGGGGGCGGCAACAAGCGCAAAGAGAGGCATGTTCCGCCGGGCCGTGAGGGATACGGCAAGCATGCCGAACCCCACCAGTGTCCTCGCAAGAGACAGTTCCCGTCTGCGCATAAAAAACGCCGCCAGCCAACTGAATATGAAGGCCGAGATCAGCGCGAGATA
This sequence comes from Nitrospirota bacterium, assembly GCA_021783515.1. Taxonomy (GTDB): domain Bacteria; phylum Nitrospirota; class Thermodesulfovibrionia; order Thermodesulfovibrionales; family UBA6898; genus Sulfobium. The sequence continues at coordinate 179,057 of JAJXTV010000002.1, read as the reverse complement.
CGGCCAAAACACCAATGCCTCGCGGCTCGACCTGGTAAAGGGAGACTGGAATTCGAAGACAGAATTCTTAAAGGGAGACGCAGCCGTGCCGACTTCCGTAAAGAGAACCCAGGCGAATCTGAGGCCTTCCCACCCGTAGGGGTTGACCAGCGTGGACACCGCCAGCGCCCCTGTCAGTATCCCGAGCGACCGCGCCTCCGCATAAACCCGCCGCCTCGCGCCGCTCACCACAGCCGCAACGAGATAACAGCCGGCGAGAAACGGCCCGATCACGTAGACGCCGTGAGAGTTGGTCCAGAGAATCTGCAGGCATATAAGCAGCGCCATCCCGGCCGGAGAGCGGTACTTCCCCTGCTGGAGCAGCCAGTAAAACAGGGCGATCATGAGCACCGTCACCAGTTCCGGACGGACCGTGAAGCGCTCCTCGCTGACAATCGCAACGGCGGTCAGCAGTATCCAGGCGGCAGGAGCATTGGCCCAGACCCTGGCGGCCCGATAGACAAACCAAAGCGTCAGACCCCAAAGGCCGATCTGCACCGCTTCCAGCCACCAGAACCCGGCCGTGCGATAGCCCGCCGCAAGCAGGACCTGGAAAAGCCACTGGGAATCATGAAGGGGACGGCCCATGCTGAGCAGGGTGAAATGGTCCAGCGCCGGAAGACCGCCGTTTTTCAGGATGTCCCGGCCGATCGCCAGATGAAACCAAACGTCCCATTCGTTGACCTTCCGGATGAGAAACAGACCTATTACCGCGGCCGCCAGCACGCCGACCGCCGCGACAAAGAAAGGGCGCCCGGGCAGGCTGATGTCGGTTTTCCGTCTCATTCTCTCCCGCGCCGCCCTCCGCTACCGAAGCAGGTTATACTTGACGATGCATCTCAGGGCCGAAAAACCATCCTTCCAGCCGATCTTTTTCCCCTCTTTATAGGTCCTCCCCGAATAAGAAATGCCGACCTCGTAAATTCTCGCATCCAGTTTCGCGATCTTTGCGGTGATCTCGGGTTCGAACCCGAAGCGGTCCTCTTCTATGGTTATCTGCCTGAGGGTATCGCTCCTGAAGACCTTATACCCCGTCTCCATGTCTGTCAGGTTGAGGTTCGTAAACATGTTCGACAGGAGCGTCAGAAACCTGTTGCCGACCATATGCCAGAAGAAAAGCACCCGCCGATAGTCCCCGGTAACAAAGCGGGAGCCGTACACCACGTCGGCCTTGCCCTCGAGTATCGGTCTGATGAGCTTCGGGTACTGGTCGGGATCGTATTCGAGATCGGCGTCCTGGACGATGATGATGTCTCCTGTCACATGCCGGAACGCGGTCCGCAGGGCCGCGCCTTTTCCCATATTTCGGTCGTGCAGCACGATGCGTACGGTATCGTCGGCAAGGGTCCCGAGTATCTCCCGCGTTCCGTCCGCCGAGCCGTCGTCGACCACTACGATCTCGCCGACGAGGTCCGCGGCCTTTACACGACGGCAGATTTCCCTGATAGTCGTCTTTTCGTTATAAACGGGGATGACGACAGACACCTTTAAATTATTCAGATCTCTCCCCTTTTTTGATTGCGCTTTCTCATGATCTCTATCCCGAACCGGACCCCTGTAAGCGGATCATCTCCGAAAAGGCAGACACGGGAATAATTTTTTTCCACCCATCTCATAATGTTCCCGCCGTATCCGGCATCCCTTCCGAATGCGCCGGCGCCGTATTCCGCAGTGTCCTTTTGTACCAGGACGATATAGTCGGGCGGCCGCAGACCGAAGTCCCGGATGATATTGTCCTCCCCGTACGCCCCGACTTCTGCCGGCATGAAAAGCGTATAGCGCGACGGATTCAGCCTTCTCGTCTGATAGTTTAACATGACGCCCTCGGGCAGCACTATAAAGGTCTCCCCCTTACGCAGATTCGAGGAAAGCCAACCGATCGCCCGCGCGGTCAGGGGGCTTGCCCTGTCGACCCCAGGGTTAAACGCCACGATCGTGTCGTCTCCCCTCCCGACGGGATAGTCCTTCCGCTCATAAAACGAGTTGCTGAGCCGCATATAGCGCCACGTCAACAGCGCGATAACGACGAGCGCTGCGGCGCGGAAGCTAGAGCCTTTGAGCCCCCTTCCGTCCAGCCATTGCGGGATCAGCCAGACCGTCATCACGATGAGGAGAAGCGCTGAAGGCATGACAAGGTAAAACCCGTAGTCATAAAGCCTGCAATTCAACAGTATCTTCCCCAACAGCGTCGCCGAAAAGACCGACAGGAGGAGGAGCGGCAGGGTTCGTTCCCGCTGTTCGCCCGGAGACGACCCGAAATAGAACATGCAAAGGACCAGAAAGGCAAAAGTATCGAGCAGCGGCACCGCGCGAACAAGATACAGGTCTCCGAAAACAATGACGACCGCGCATACTCCCGCGGCCCCGAGATACCGTATCGCGTCTCTCAGCCTCTGCGACGCCGGGATATGCAGCAGGCCGGGGATCAGAGCAGACAGGGCGAGAAGACCGCCTCCGGCCATGACCCTCAGATTACCCGCCACATCGTTGAATCCGGTGCATGCGAGATAGAATCTGCTGCCTGTAATGCTGCTGTCCGACATCAGCGCCCACGAACCCAAGATCCCCCTAAGGGCTTCGGACGACGGCATGACAGTCGAAAGATAACCCCAAAAAGCCAGAGGCGGCACGAAGGCGCACGGGAGGAACAGCCCACAATAGCGCCCAGTCTTCCGGAGGCCGCCGGTTTGCGCCGCGGAAAGGAGAAAAAAGAAAGAGGCGGCGAGAAACACCGCCAGAAATATCTCGGGCTTCGTGAGAAAGACCAGACCTGTCAATATCCCGGCAAGGGCGAGCCGTCGGCCTCGATTGTCCAAGGCGAAACGCGAGAGCTGGGAGAGGACCGCGAAAGAAAGAAAGATGCCGTGTGTTGCCTCATGCGTATAGGGGGTGATGAAATTGTAATTGCCATAGAGCGTATACTGGGGGAAGGCGAATACCGCAATCACCACTGCGCAGCATACGAAGGCGGTCAACGGAGAACTGATGCGGCGCAGAAAATAATAGAGGAATGCCACGAAGGCAGCCAGCATCACGATGTTGGCGACGAATAACACAGTGAACGACACCCCGAACACCTTAAACAAAAAGGCATTGAAATACGGAGAGAGCGGGCCGAAAAAATGCGCCACGTCCCGGTAGAGGACCTGCCCGGCGCTTAACTGCCAGGGGACGTAGAGCTCATGTCCGAAATCCACCAGGATGTCCGGCCATTTTCTCCAGCTCCGGACGAGAAGAACGGTGAAGAGGCCGGCCAGGACGACAAGAGAGCCGATTTCGTACGGCCCGACGCGGACCGTATTAGATGCGTCGGCGGCCCCTCCCCCGGCAGAATCGGCCGCGCCCGACGGCGGGCCGCTCACGGATAGGGGATGATCCAGCGTTTTTCTTCCTTCCGGTAGGCCGCTTTCCGGCTCTCCATCAACTCGTCCCACGTAAGGAGCTTCTCCTTCAGCTTCGCGACCACGGCCGGGTTCTCGGCCGCAACGTTCTTCTTTTCAAGGGGGTCTCGCTTCAGGTCATAGAGCTCCAGCTCGTCAATCTTCTGCGGCTTCCCGGTGATAAACCTCCACCACGATACCTTTTCGAGGAGCTGCCTGTTCTTCCTCATGACCAGCTTCCAGTCGTTCGTCCTCACGGCGATGTCGCCGGGCGGATAATCAAGCGCGTCGAAACTCGTTTTCAGCATCTTCCGGTATGCCTCAAGCTTCTCTTTCTCCGAAGGCGGCAAATGGGCGCCATTCGAGAGCTGGAAACCGAGATACCACCTGCTCAGGTTGAACTCCCACCACGGCATCCTGTCGATATAGGAGTATTCGGACGGGGAGGCCGTGGCGTCCCCTCTTATGAGCGGAATCAGGCTGTTGCCCTCTGCCTCATGCGGGACCGGGATGCCGAGGTAGTCGAGGACCGTCGGCATAACATCTATGCCCTGCACCTGCCCGGAGATCCTTCTGCCGGCGAATTCGCCCCCGGGGAACTCCATGAGAAGGGCATTCCTGACGACGGTATCGGTGACGTCGTAATGGAAAAAGTCCCCTCTCTCGCCGAGGTCGTCGCCGTGGATCGACTGCAGGATGACGAGCGTCTTGTCGGTAAGGTTCAGCGAATCCAGGAGCTTCATCAACTCGCCGATGAACTGATCGGTATAATAGACGCCTGCGTCGTACCGGGCGTTGACGTAATTCACGTCCTCTTCGGTGAGGCGATAGGCCGGTGAAAAGCCCCAGTAAAATTCGTCGCCCCGGACGCGGGAGAAGACCTCATACGAAGGGGCATCGTCCCGGCTGACGCCTCCGCCGCCGAATCCGATACGCTTCCAAAACGGCGTATAGCCGGGCGGGTCGTACATCGTCTTATACGGCGCGGGGACCGACTCGGCATAGGGCATATGGATAAGTCCGCTGGCGATCCAGAGGAAGAACTTCTTGTCTTTGTGGTCCTGTATCCACCGGAGCGCGTCGGTCGGGAGCTTTCTCACGTTGCGGCCTCCCAGCCCGCGCACCGTTCGGCCGAAGTAAAGGAAGGGTTTCGAAAAGACGTCCCCCGGGTTGACCGTGGTCCCTGATCCGGCATCGTACCGGAGAAAAAACTCCGGCGAACTTACAACCGCCGCGGTAGTGTAGCCGTAATACTTCAGGATCTCGGGCAGCGTCCTCTTCGATACCATCTCGGGAGTCACCTCGAACGAGACGAGCCCGTGCACGCGCGGATACTGAGAGGTGAATACGCTCATCTGGGCAACCGGCGTCAGGTTCGCCTGTGATATCGCATTTTCGAACAGGACGGAACGCTTCGCGAGGCTGTCGATATTCCGGCTCGTCTCCCTTTTATATCCGTACGCCCCGAGGTGGTCGGGCCTGAGGCACTGCAGCGAGATGAGGATCACGTTCGTCTTTTCGTACGCCGGCGCAGGTTTCTCCCGCGAAGAAGCCGCTCCTGCAACGGCCGGCCCGGCCACCAGGACAACGGCGATGGCCGCGGAAAGAAGTTTCCTTTTCATTTCTTTTTATATCCCTTCGCCTGGGACTCATAGACAGGGCTCAGCCCCGTCTCCCAGCGCCCCTTCGTCAGGTCGTGGCCGATCGACTTAAAGAACGCGAAAAGCCTCTGCTCCAGCTCGTAGGCGATACGGGGTTCACGGTCGACAAGATCAGCCTTTTCGCCCGGATCATCCTTTAGATTGTAGAGCTCCCTGCCCTTGTTCTCCAGCGTATAGACAAATTTCCATCCTTCCTTCGTGAGGATCGACCGTTTGAAGGTATAGAGCCGGTAGTCGGTTTCGGAATACACGTCCTTCGCAACCGGCACGCCGCTCATCGCAGGGACGAGACTCGATCCGCGAAGCTGTTTTCTGACGTGGTCGGAGAGCCGGACGTCGAGCAGGTCCAGGACGGTCGGCATTACGTCGACGCTGCTCACCTGATCCGAAATGACCCTGCGGTCTTTCCCTCGCGGCAGTGTAATGATCAGCGGCACGTGGACGAGCTCGTTAAAGAGGGTGAAGCCGTGGTCGATGCGGCCGTGCTCGAAACATTCCGTGCCGTGGTCGGCAGTGAGAACAAAGAGCGTCTTGTCCATGAGTCCGAGCTTACCGAGCCCGTCCAGAAACCCCTTGAAGAGCGCGTCCTCGCGGTTTATCTTTTCGTCGTAGATCGCCCGCCAGAACCTCACGTCTTCCTCGCGCATATTAAGTTTTCCCTTTGCCAGCCCTTCCTCCCGAAGCGCCTCCTGCTCCTCCTTCGTCCCCTTGTACCGGTAGTCATATCCCGGATCGACAAACCGGTAATCAAACCCTCCGGTAGGTATGTGCTGGCCGTGGGCGTCGTATCCGTGCAGGAACATAAAAAATTTCTTACCCTTGTTCTCCTTCAGCCAGACAAGCGCTTCGGGGATGCTCCGGTCCAGCCCGCCGAACTTGACCTTGTCAAAGTAGGCATCGAAGCCCTGGCTGTACCCGAAGATACCGTTGACGCCCGCGTCGCCGGTAAAGCCGCCTGTTGCGTAGCCGTTTTTCTTCATGATCTCGGCGAGGGTTACCAGATTCGGGGCAAGCTCTTTGAGTTTGGAAAGCTTTTCGACCGGCGGCTCGTAGATAACGAATTTATTGAGGAGCCTGTGCTCCGAGGGATAGACCCCGGTGAACCACGTCATCGAGGCGGGGACGGTCCAGGAAGAGACAGAAATCGTGTTGGCGAACCTGAAGCCCTGCGCCGCCATCGAGTCGATGGTGGGCGTTATGTCCCTGGGATAACCGTACGCATGGACATGCGCCGCCTGCACCGCGTCGAAACTCACAAAGACGATATTGTAGTCCTTATACCGCTTGCCCCCTGCGGAAAACGCGGCAGCGGACCGGGTCAAGCCGTCAATAAGAGGAAACCCCAGCCCCAGTCCGGCCGCGCCCAGGCCGGCCTTTCTGAGAAAATCTCTTCTGCTCAACTTTTTCATGGGCTATATTCCTCCTTTGGATCGGGACTTTTGCGCCCCCTAATATACATCGAGGTCCCGGCCCACGACCACCTTGCCGTGGTAGCCGGCATCGCGGATCTCCCGCAGCAGGTCCTCGGGCGTAGAGGCGAAGGGACGCCTGCCGGGCCTCAGGGTGATCGGGTTATGCACCAGTATCAGGAGATGCGGCTTCGCCTTCTTCGCAAGCTCCGCCAGCTGGACCGTCGTCGTATGATATTTCGCCGCATAGGCCTTCAGGTCGAAGCCCTGGGGGTTAGGCCGCATCGGGTTGTTCAGAAACTTCATGGTCAGCGCCTCGTGGACAAGGACATCGCAGCCGTTACAGGCATCGATCGTCGCCTGGGTCGGCGTGGTGTCGCCGGGGATCACGATGCTGCGGCCCCCCGCGTCGAACCGATAGCCGTAGGACTCCTTCCATTCTCCGTGTTTCGTCGGAAAGGCGGTGACGGTGACGTTTTCGTCCTTGTACACGACACCCGCGTGTATCTCATGGGCGTTCACCTTCCAGCCCTCCTTCGAGGCATGCTCCATCCCCTCGGTGCGTATCTTAATGTCCTCACGGTACGCCTCGAGAATGCGGTCCGTCATCCATTTAATGCCTTTCGGGCCGTAGACCTCGAGCGGCTCGCTCCGGCCCATCACCCAGGGCGTAAAGATGAGGTCCGGATAGCCGGCGGTATGGTCGGAATGAAGATGGGTGACGAAGGCCACCCTGATGTTCGCCGGATCGAGCGCCCTGATCCCCTTGTCGAGCACGGCCGCGGCCGCACGCCGCACCACTCCGGGCCCGAAGTCCACGAGATATGCGCTCCCGTTTATCACGACCGCAGTGGCGGGTCCCGACCGGTCAGGGTCCGGCTTGGGGTTTCCCGTCCCCAGAAGCACCACCCTCGCCTCCGGCTCCGCGTCCGGCGGGAAACCGGCGGCGTCGACAGCCGCGGCCCCGACCAGCGCCAGCATCATCGCGGCAGCAGCCGCATACTTTATCCATCCTGTAACATCCTTTATCATGTCAGGCCCACTCCTGGCTGGTAAGCGGGACAGGGGAAGCCTCCCCGTCTTACGCACCAGTCTCCGAAAACGTCTTCAGCCGGTCCTCGCGGATCTGCATCAGGGTCGCATACGCCTCCCGGAGCCGCTCCTCCGGCAGGTCGGTAAGGTTGATGATCGAGTCGTTGACGTCATTCACCTTCCGCTCGGCGAGCCCCTCGATATACCTGAGATGGTCGGGGATGAACCCGCGCTCGACCGCCATGTCGTAAATCTTCGTCCCGGGGAACGGGGTCAGGTATTTGATCGAGGTCGGAATCACCTCGGTCCTCCGGCAGAAATCCATCATCTTTCTGAGCGACTCCTCGCTCTCGCCCGGAAGCCCGACGATCAGGTTGGCCATCACCTTGATCCCCGCCTTGACAGTCTCGCTCACCGCATACTCTATCTCCTCGACTTTCGTCCTTTTGTTCGACAGCTCGAGGACCGTCTGGTCGAGCGATTCCACGCCGTACCAGATGTCGCGGCAGCCGCTGTCGTGCATGTACTTCAGCACCTCCGGTTTGATCCGCTCGACGCGGGTCGAACAGGACCAGGTGATATTGAACTCCTTCAGGACGTCGCAGATCTGATAGGTCCTGTCGAGCTTCGAGGTAAACGTAAGGTCGTTCACATAGAAATACCCGATCTTGTGCTTCGCCACGATGTCGGACACCTCCTCCCGGAACCGGGCGGGCGTCTTGTACGAGAGCTTCTTCATGTTGAGAAAACAGAAGGTGCAGCGGCCGTAGCAGCCGCGGGCGGTCGTCAGCCCGAGTTCGGGGATGACCGGGTCCTTCTGCACGCCGGGATAAAGAAAAAGGTCGGGGATCGGGAGCACGTCCAGGTCGTTGAGCTGGGGCCGTTCGGGAGTAAGGCTGACCGCGCCGCCCTGTCTGATCCCGAGGCCGGCAATCGCCCGGGCCGCATCGGCGCCGCCGCCCGCGGCCAGGTGGTCGAGCAGATCAAGAAGCGTGGCCTCGCCCTCGCGCAGCACGGCATAATCCGCCTGAAGTCCGCGGATCAGCGGCTCGGGCAGGGACGAGACGAGAGGGCCTCCGACGACAGTCGTGAGCCCGGGGTTCAGCTCCTTCACCCTCTTAAGGACGCTGCGGTTCACCGGATAGGAGTCGACGTACGTCGGCATTGCGACCACGCCGCCGCGGTTCGCCGCGTCGGCGCAGACCTCCTCGAAATCTTCCCCGATCCTGAGGTCACGGACCTTCGTGTCCCAGCCCGCAAGCTTCGCCACGGTCGCGACAGAGCTCACTCCTTCGATCGGTGTTTCGAGCAGGAACTCCCGGTTGGGCGTCGGCACCTGCGGAGACGACGGCAGGATCACGGTAAACGCAGGGGCCGAACTCTCCGGACGGGGGTCCTTCCTGAGCGCCTCGAGTTTTTCTTCGTCAACTGTTCTGTTCATAGAGCCACCTTTCCGTCCGGAACATGATCGCAGCGCGCATCCCGGGCAAAACAGACTTCGTTATTATCGGCAATGATTTCCTGATAAAAACATCATCGTTCTATTGTAACCAAATTCCTCGAAATGATGCCTGTTGCGCAGGCAAGTCCGCCGCCGCCGCGTGTCAGCTGGTCAATCCCGACTTCGGCGGCGACCGCAACGCCCGCATCCAGGAATATCTCTCTCGTCTCCGGGCAGCCGGCGCTCATGAGGATCGTGCGCGGCGCCGTCACGACAATATTCATCGCCTGTCTCTTCCTCACCTCGTCGTTCTCGGGAACATCCACCAGTCTGAAGCCCCGGCCGGCAAGAAAGCGGACCGCTTCCTCATCGACGATCTGTCTTCTCACAAAGGCCAGGTCCCTGTCGACGATCTGGATCGTGCCGAGCAGATGCTGCGTCAGGGTCTGGCGCGCAGGGAGCGCGACACATGCCACCCCGGTCCGGCCCAGCTCGGCCCGCACCTGCTCGAATCCCTCCCGGTTCGTTCTGTTGCCGACGCCGACCGCGACGAGTCTCTCGCCGACCCAGAGGGCATCCGCCCCTTCGAACGTTCCTTCGCCCCAGACAGCGCATCGTATCGGAATGCCCTGCTTCCTGAGCGTGCGTTCCGCATACCGCACCTCTTCCCTGCGAACCGGATGGGCCATCCGGGAAAGGACCGCGCCGTCCGGAGTCATGAAGAAGAGGTCGCGGCAGTACATCAGGTTATAGAGATAGCGTCTGTCCTCCCCGACAGGAGAAGGATCGACCTGGACCACCGAGACGCCGTTTTCCTCGTATGTCCTCCGGAGCGCGCCGCACTCCTCCGAAATGCCGGCATGGTCGATCGGGCCGAGATGAAGCACCTCCCCGGGATTGCCGTAACGGTCTATCTCAGGCCCCGGCCCGTATAGCAGGACCGACGCCAGCCTTCCGTACTCCGAATCGACCATCGCCTACAGCCATTCCTCCATCTTCTCCTTCGGATACCCGAGCAGCCTGCTCATATCGAGGATTATCGGGTCGTCGAGCAGCCTGTTGATCAGATGCCTCCGCTTCTTCCAGCGGTACCGCTGAGGCGGGAGAGTCGACTGCACGATCGGAAGGTCGTCGATGCCGACGGCCTCGATATCGGCGGCTGGCTGGCCCATGAAAGCGAGCATCCGGCCGAACTCCTCACGGCGCGAATCTAGGTCCCTGATGATATTTTCGAAGCGGACCGTGCAGGAGTCCCTCCGTCCCCGCGACAGGTTCTTCAGTATCTCGGCATTGGCGGAATACCACTGGAACGAACAGACGTCGACCAGTTCTTTCCCCGCATACTCCTGCCAGCCGTCCGGGAGATCGAAGTTCCACCAGAAGGCGCCGTACGAATATTCGTCGCTGTATCCCTTTATCCCAAGCCCCTTCCCGTTCTTGCTGTTCTGGAAATGCGGCCTGAGATTGTGAGAGAAGAAGCCGCGGTGCAGCCAGCCGTCGTAGATGCCGTTTGTCGTCGCCGCGGGGTTGCGCACGAGATGGATGATCCTCAGGTCCGCGTTCCGGAAGATCCTCTCGATGAGGTTCATCCGATAGCAGTCGACCGTCGATTTCAGAAGAAGGGTCTTCTCCGAAAGGTCCGCCGGGGTCGCCTTGCGGCCGGGCGGCAGCAGTATGAACGGCGGCTCCTCGATCGTGAAATGCGAGGAAGGGGGGCCGGTCGGAATATCGAGATGAGGGAAGTTGATCGTCACCTTGTCGGTGTTGATGTCGTAATAGTAAGGGTTCACGCGGGGATAGGCCGCCGCCACTCTCTTGAGGAGGGTAACATAGAAGTTTTCCGTATCGAACGCCGGGGCGAGCCTCGCGTAGTGCCCGAACGCGTCGAAGACGCAGGCCCTCAGCCCCTCTACCGTAAAGTCGACGTCCGGCCACTGAAGGAGAAAACGGATCGCCAGATCGTCGGCGTACGCGTTGACGTCGATGTCCCTCACCTGGACGTCGCCCCCGCAGCAGTACATGTCCGACAGAAAATCCCGCGACAGCCCCCGGTAGTCGACGACCTTTTCCAGAAGCTCCGAAGGGATCTTGTCGGATTCGAAGATATTGAAGCCGTTGATCGAGGTGTTCAGTTTGTAAAAGGGCGCCGCCTCTCCCGTCAGCGCGTATACACCAGGGAGCTTGCGGAGAAGGGCATAGAGAAGGCTCGACCCGGAGCGGGAGGACGAGTTGATCACCACGACGCGTTTGACATCGTCGAGCGTACTCTTCAGCAAAGGGGTGTCCCCGTATTTCCGAAGGACCCCCTCCCGAAGCGTATTGATCGTATGGATCGTCCTGGCTATCTTATGCATCCCGGATCAGAGCATTCCCGCGCCGGCGAACCGCTGGAGGCCCCTCATGAGCCTCAGGTACCTGAGGTATCCCAGCTTTTTGAGACGGTCCGCCGTGCTTTTGTCCCGCAGCATATGCCTCGCCTCGGCCCTGATGCGAAGGAGCGCATCGCCCGCCCGGTACGAAAAACGCGCTCCCGGCGTCATGCGCCCCTTTTCGAGCGGGGCCCCGGGGAAGGCCAGCCCGTATCCCAGTTCCTTCAGCTCTTCGCCGGCAACCGTCTCGAAGAGCAATACCTCTTTTTCGGAAAGAAGCCGCCTGTACTTCCCCGCATTGTCGCGCATCACCGGCATGGACGTGTTCTTCCAGGAAAGGCTGAGGCCCCCGGATTTCGAGGCTTCGCCCGAGCGATGATACTCGAGCATCCGGTCCTCGAACGGCTCGCCCAGAAACGAGCAGATCCGCTCCGTCACGCACCCCGGATCGCGAAGGAGCTCTTCATATTTCAGCAGCATGATCCGTTCGGCGGGCAGCCGCGAAAGCCAGGACAAGCCGAGCCGCTGCTCCCTGCTCCAGAGCTCGGCGACGTAGTACGCGTGGCACCTGTTAAAGATCGACGACTTTGCCGATACCGCCACGTCGCGCCCGTCCCGCACCATGTAGATGAACTTCGCGCCGGGCCGGCGCCGGAGGACCTCCGCGACGTGCTCGATCATGAAGGTGCTCTTGCAGGCCCACCGCCTCTTTCCGGCATAGGCGCGGTACTGGTCATAGACCTCGAAATAGACAGCCATCAGGTCCCGGTCCTCCGCGTTTCCGAAGACCGCCTCCCGGTCGGGCCGCATCTCCCACGAATAGGGATGCAGCTCCACCACCCGGCAGACGTCTCCGATGAGCCGCCTGAAGTTCCTCTCCTGACTCAGGTCGCCGTAGAGCGGCAGCAGCGGCTGGAAAAATTTCATGATATGGGGGGGATGCGGGACGGCGATGCCGCTGTGGGAGTTGAGGATCAGCCGGAGGAGGTTCGTCCCCGACCGCTCGGTGCCTATGATGAATATCGGATCGTTCATGCCGCTAATCAGTCTCTGCTAATAAAGTTTCATTGAAATTTTATGATTGAATATCGTCTCTATATTGGCACTGCGCCTATTTCCTCGCCTTCACGATCACAAGGAGCATCGCATCGATGATGTCGTCCCCTTCGAACCTGACATTATGGATCTCCCTGAATCGCCGGCCCGAGGACCGGTAGATCTCCCTGATCTTCTGCATCCGCTCCTCCTCGATCGCCCCGTTGTCGATCCACTTTCCGACCGACTCGTCCGTCACATAACGTATGTCCTGCACGTCGCGGAACCCCTGCCGCCGGAGCGCGGCCGGGATATCGTCCGGCATCAGGTAATTCTTTCGCGCCGGGTTGCGGAGCTCCTGGATCCGGAAGGTCAGCTCCCGGTCCTCTTCGCCGTACGCGGTCAGATGGCAGAGCACCGCCGTGCCGCCCGGCTTCAGCACACGGTGGATCTCCGAGATCGCCGGTCCGAGTTCGGCGAACTGGAGCCCCTGCCGGCATACGCATACGTCGAAGGTGTCGTCGGCAAACGGCATCTGCTCCACGGGAGAGAAGACGATCTCGTCCATGCAGCCCTTCGCATGCTCGACCATGTCGCGGCAGATGTCCAGACCGGTAACCTTTCCCACCCTTCCGTAGAACTCCTTCGCAATGAGGCCGGTGCCGGTGGCGATGTCGAGCACGATCGAGTCCTTCCCCGCGCCCGAGAGCTCGAAGATCCTGGCGATCAATTTTTCGTCGCTCACCCAGTTCGAGGAGCGGTTATACTTATGAGCCCTTTTCCTGAAATGCGCCTCAGCCTTTTTCATCTATTCATTCCTGTCCTTTTAGTCGAATCGATCGGTTTCCTTCTCACAAACTTTTCCCCCTCGCCGAGGAAGACGTTGTCGGCGTTCCGGTAATCGTACGGCCTCACCTCGATCCGGTGGTTCACTTCCCGGTAGATGCTGCGGAGTTCTTCTTTCGAAAGGTGCTCCGTAAACTTAACGAACCCCTCATGCGCAATGTCCTCCTCGATCGACTGCTCCTCAGAGAGCCACTCCAGGTGCTTCACTTCATCCCTGATGACTCCGTCTTTGAGGCACTGCCGGTAAAAGACCGTGCCCGGAAGCGCCGAGAGGTACTTCACCCTCGTCACTTCCCTGAACTCGTTGCAGAACCCGATCAGATCATCCATGCTCCGGCGGTCGTCGCCGGGGGCGCCGATGATGAAGAGGCCCCCCACCTTCACGCCGCACCTGCGGTGCAGCTCGATGGTGTCGATCATCGCCGACGTCGAAATGCCCTTCCGGTAGCTGTCGAGGACTGCGCCGGAGACCGACTCCATCCCGTAAAGGACGATATCGAGCCCCTTCTCCTTCATCAGAAGCAGCGTCTCCTCGTCGAGCAGGCCGACCCTGCTGAAGGCGTTCCACCGGAAGGAATGGTCCTGAAAGGCGGCCCTCATCAGTCTGTGGACATATTCACGGTCGGTGACGAAGGTGAGGTCGTTCCACCACGCCATGCCGAACCCGAAGGCGGCGTAATAATCGATCTCCCGTTTCACCCTTTCAACAGACTTCATGTTCAGCTTCGGAAAGGCGCGATAGCAGAAGGTGCAGCTGTTGGCGCAGCCCCGGGAATACGACAGATAGATCTCCGGGATCGTCTTTCCCCGGAAGCGCTCCCAGACCGTGAAGTCCTGGAAGGGCAGCACGTCGAGGTCGGTCAGCTGGGGCCTCGGGGAGTTGCTTCTTGCCGCCCCCGTCCCGTCCCGCCACGTAAGACCGGGGATCTGCTCCTTAGGCAGCGCCCACTCGTTCCCGGTAAGGTGGTCGAGCAGCTCGGTCAGCGTAAGCTCGCCCTCGCCCGCCACCACGAAATCCGCCCGCGTCGCCTCAAGAAAAAGACGCGGGACCGCCGTCGCAAGCGGACCGCCGAGGACAACCGGCCTCGCAGGGTTCTCTTCCTTGAGTATCTCGACCGCCCGGCGGACGTAGGTGAAGCTGTCGCCGAAGACGCTGATGCCGACGATATCGCAGCCCGTTGTCAGGCCGCGGAGATGTTCCGGATCGAAATCCTCCCTCTGGTCGAAGAGGCGGAAGGGATAGCCGAGCCCCCTGACAAGCCCCGCGATAAGCGAAGGCCCTTCGAACGGCGCGGTATGGGTCCACTCCCATCCCCGTGGGACGACGAAGACCGACGGGGGCACCAGCAGGCCGAACGACGTCCGGTGGGCCGCCTCTGCCTCGTGGGGAAGCGGCAGGGCCGCGACGCGCCTGATCGTCTCGGCGGAGTTCTCCCGGCCCGACCTCATTTCTTCTTCTCCGCGCTGAATATCACCCAGTTCCAGTCCTCGAATATCTCTCCGCCGACGATCTCCACGTTGTGGACGCGGCGATAGGCCTCGGGCGCGCCGGAGACAAACCCGCAGACCTCGGCCCGCTTCTCCTCCGAAAGCTCCGGAGCGGCCTCCATCCACCTCGTAATATTTTCCCGCACCGACAACCGTTTCACCCCGGCAATGCGGAAATGTCCCCGCTCGAGCTCATCCGCCAGCGTCTCTTCGGTATGGAAGGTCCTGAGCTGGGCCTGCTTTGCGCGGTGGACTTTTTCGAGCCATGGGGCGTCCTCCGCCGAATACGGTACGGTCTGGCTCAGGACGAAGGCCCCGCCGGGCTTCAGCACCCGGCCTATCTCGGCGAGCGCCTTCTGCCCGTCTTCAAGCAGAAAATAGGCCTGTCGCAAAACGG
This sequence comes from Nitrospirota bacterium, assembly GCA_021783515.1. Taxonomy (GTDB): domain Bacteria; phylum Nitrospirota; class Thermodesulfovibrionia; order Thermodesulfovibrionales; family UBA6898; genus Sulfobium. The sequence goes on along the minus strand of JAJXTV010000002.1, from coordinate 163,960 downwards.
CCGCGTCGAAGGCCGCGTCGAGGAAGGGAATATCTTCTGCAGGGGTACAGATGCAGGGGAAATGCCGGTTTGCCTCCTGGGCCATCTCCCGCGTGAGGTCCACCCCGCAGACCCGCCACCCGGCAGCCGCGAGGTTTCTCCCGACCACCCCCGTGCCGCAACAGACCTCTATAAGATAGCCAAGCCGCGGGCCGCAGGCGTCAATATGCGCCCGGATCAGCGCCTTATCGACGATCCAGTTGGCCGACCCCGAATAGGTCCCGGCCCTCCTCCTGAACTGATCAACTACTGTCTTCATGAGATCGCTACCAGGCCGTCCTGCGCCGACTCCGCCTCAGGATCTCCGGGGTCCATTCGCCTTGCCGTCACATGGGAGGAGAAGCTCCCCTTTGCGGGAGATAAAGGAAGTATGCATATGAATTTCACTGAAGAACTGCGCCCTCATTCCTGGAAAAGATCGCCTTTGATGCCTTATTTTGCACTTTTTATTATAACCCGCATCCGCCGGATTCCGCCACCTGACGGCCGGTCCGGGCCATGCGGACCGCCGACAAAAAACGAGGTGAGGACCGTCTTCCGGCCTCACCTCGATCTTGTGCGGTTCGTATCAATCAGCAGGGATGCACACTTGCCGACCCGACCACTTTCGGTTTCACGTATGTTAGCTTCTTCATCCTGCACCTCCTTTCCATGCTGATCTGTTTCTACCGTCTATAATGCCATGCCCGTTAACGGCATGTCGACAATTACCCTATTATACAACCCCTCTTACCACGGGGTCTTGCTGTTCCAAAGCTCCGCACCCGGCCAGGTCGTGCCGCCCGCGGTCGTCCGGTCATGGCACGCCGGTATGTTCGGCCTCGTGCTCGAATTGGCGCCAGCCGTGCCGAACAGGTATTTGGTAAAGCCCTGCCCGAGCGCCGGCTGCCTGCCGTTACCGCCGCCGCCCCCAGGGAACCTTCCCTGACCGACGCCGCTGTTACCGCTGCCTACGTGCGTTCCGGCCGTTCCGCCCGATACCCTCATGCCCCTGTGCTTCCAGTCGAGGCAGTTCGTGATCGCAAGCCTCGGCAGGCAGGTATTATGCGTCGTATGGCACTTCGAGCAGACATAGGAATGCATCGCGTTGGCCGCATTGGCGCCCTGGCCGCCCCAGCCCTCGACCGTGTTATGGACCCTCGCATAGCTCTTCCATGCGCCGGTCGTGTTCGGGTGAATGTTCGTCTGCAGATGGCACTGCAGACAGAGACCGGCAAACTGAGTCGTCGTCTGGGTGATCGGATTGGGGTTCCCCCAGCTCACTACCGTCCGCTTCGTAGAGGTGAACGTATTCTGGTCGATATTATACGTCGGCATGCTGAAGTAATTATAGCCTCCGCTCGACTGGCCGGATCGGCCTCCGACCCTGTATCTCCCGTTGTCCGCGGGGGGTGCGTCCTCTTTATACGGCGACGTGATCCACGTGCCCTTCAGGAGGGGAACCGCATACACCTTGTCGGCAGCGGCGATCTTCGCAATATTGCTCGTCACGCCGTGCGGGTCATGGCAAGGCGTACAAAGTCCGCCGATCGTCGAAGTGGCCGGAGCGCCGGGTTCCTGTAGCGTCGAGGAGGCGCCGAAATGGCCGCCGGCGATGGACAGGGTATTCTTAAGCGCGAACCTCGTCTCCGCGCCGTTCTTCACTGCGCTGGTGCCGTCCCAGTAGGGCTTGTCGAAATAACCCCTGACCGGCACGGTGCCGCCGTAGGTATCGTAACCCCACGGAGTCGTACCGTTGCCGAGCACAGTGCCCGCCGAGTTTTCATGGCAGTCGAAGCAAATGCCCGCTCCGGCGTTGTAGACGTTATGGCCGGCGATCCCTCCGCCGGATATGGCCTTATAGGTAACTGCCGAGTCGCGGCCCGATGTCACGTCCTTGAGTAAACCGCCGTTGGTCGTTGCGCTCGTGTAGCTTGTGGTCGTTCCCGCAACGGTCGAGCCGTGGGCATTGTGACAGTCAATGCAGAGGACGACCGCGCCGGTCGCGACGTTTCCGCCGCTGGTGTTCGGCCATGTCTCGTTCGTGTCCCAGCCGCGCTGGTTGAGGTCGGCCCTGCCGTGCGCGGAGTAGGCCTTCCTCTGCTTGTCCTTCGGCGATACGTTCGTATATGTCGTCGAGGAGAACTTGCCCCAGGTCGTGGTGCCTGTCTGAGAATACCTTGCATCGATGCTGCTTGCGTCCCATGCATACTTGCTTGTCTTGCTCGTGTCGTTGTATGCGGGGGTCGCACTCGAAAACGGCGTCGTATTAAGGTTTGCATCGTTATGGCAGCCGAGGCAGACCTGATTGATCTTCTGCAGCTCGGTCCTCGTCTGGAGGGTCGAGTCATATGTGACGGCGGTGGTGCCGGTTGTGTGCGTAGTCGGCCTCGTCGTCGAGGTCCCCCACACCACCAACTCAATAGGTGCGTCAGCGTACGGGTGATAGGTGCTGTTGACCGAACCGTCGGAGTTGGCCTCCCAGTGGCAGGCATAACAATGCGAGCTGTCGAGCGTTACGCCCTGAACGTGGTGCGAATTGGCGCTGAACAGCGGAACTATGGCCTGCCTGGTGATCGCCGCGCCCGACTGCGTCGTATTGTGGCAGTCTGTACATTTGCCCGCCCCCTGGAACGCATTGCTGTGCAGGTGGCACCTGCCGCAGTCCAGCCCGACATTATGGACGCCGTCCGACGCGTTGTATGCATAATGACTGTGCTTCGTCGGATCGTGGCAGACGTTACAGATGCCGGCCCACGGGGTCGCGGTGGCCCCCATATCGGACAGGTTGTTCGCCGCGTCGGCCTTGGTAAAGGTGATAGTACCGGTCGTAGTCGAACCGTTCGGCCACGTATCTGTGCCGTTGGGCGCCGTGATGGCCGTCTTGATCCTCTTGATGTTCGTTGTCGTTTTCGTATGGCACGTCTCGCAGGTGAAGGCGCCGTATCTGCCGCCTGCGACGCCCCAGCCCGTCGGCCAGCCCTGGTTGCCCAGGTTCGCGCTGTTATGGAGGAGGTTGTCTCCTACCGCAGCCTCGGCCCGGCCACCGAAATCAAGATACATAAGCGTGCCGAACACCAGGATGAAGATCAGCACGGGACTGATCTTGACCTTCCAGTTCCAGCCTCTCGTCTTCCTCACGATTATCTCTCCCATGCCGATTCCACCTCGCTTTTCCTATTTTCAACTTGCGTATTATAACATTTCATCGTTTTCATTCGCGCCTCCTAATTCGGCAGTGCCGTGTGGCACGACAGACAGGTCGCCGCGGTGCCCCATGCAGGCGATGCCTGGTTCAGATGGCACACCGTCGTACAGGTCTTCGCGCCGGAATTCCAGTCGCCCGCATTGATCGTGCCGCTGTCGTACGCGCCGGACACCTTGTATCCCACGTTCCTCGTCCAGCCCGCCGGAGAGGTCCCGCCGGTTGCGGTATTCCTCAGCTGGGCCTTCGACAGGACCGCCCCGGTCTGCAGGACAACGTCGATAGCTCCGTTGAGGTGCAGACTGGAGGTGCCGGCAATCGCTACGTTGCCCTTCAGAGGGGCCGTAGTGCCGTTATGGCAGCTCCCGCAGTTGGCGTTTGCATTAAGGTTCTGGTCGTTAGAGTCTGTCGTAACAGTGCCATAGTGACATATATTACAGCTGATAGTCGTCGCTGTGGCATTGTTGCCGTGGGCGCCGGTGGCGGTGTTGCCCATCGCCGCAAGGCCGGTGCCGCCGCTATATATGTCGTCGTAATGTAAGCCCGCCATCACGTGGGTCTGGTGAGACCCGGTCGTAGGCGAGTTGCCGTGGCACATCGCGCAGCGGTCAGTCCCGCTGTAAGCCGTGCCCCATCCGGCTGCAGGCGAGGACCCCACAGTGGCGCCGTTGCCGTGGCAGTATATAAGGTTACAGACCGTGGCATTGCCCGTCCCGGTCCTGTTCGCCGTGGCCGAGTTAAGATACTTCAGCGTATCTGTCGCGACTCCGTCGTTCAGGACGATGTCGACCGTGCCGTTTCCGTGCATAGCAGGGTCCTTCGGATGGCAGTTGCCGCAGCCGAAGTCGTAGACGCCTCCGGTCGTGCTGACCGTCGTCTGTCCGTATGCCGTGGCAGCCGTCTTGACGTGCGAAGCGTGCATGCCCGAGGTCGGCAGCGCCAGATGGCAGCTGTTACAGGTCAGGGTCGCACCCCACGTTGCAGTCCCGCCGGCGTGGCAGGAAATGTTCGAACAGGTGGTCGGCGTGCCGCTCGCGCTGAACGAAACGGCGGTGCTGCCGTAGGTGCCGCCCGCCAACATATCATAGGTCCCATTAACATGGTTCGCGGGACCGGTGATGGTATTGCCGGTCGTCGTTGTTGAGTTATGGCAGTAATTACAAGTAATGCTATGCGTCCTGACATGCTTGCTATGACTGTTAACCTTGGGCGAGAGGGAGGTATAGCTGGGCATGCCGTCGGTATTGACGCTGTCGCCGTGGCAGCTGTTACATGAGACCGATCCTGTCCACGAAGGCGCAGTCACAGGCGCGTTGAACGGCGCTGTGGCAGTCGTGCCCTGCGAGTGACAATATATGTTCGCGCACGAGCCGGCGGTATAACTGCCGCCGCTCTCGTTGATGCCCTTATATGTCCCGAAGGCGTTATTCTTCACGCCGTTTACGTGAACGCTTGTGCTGGCTATCGTCGTGCCGTCGGCCGTAGTCGTGCTGTGGCAGGCGGAACAGTTGATATTCACCCCGTAGCCGTCCGTCGCCACGTGCTTGATATGCGCGCCGCTCATCGGCGCGGGGTTTACTGAAGACTGCATGGCCAACGCGGCGGCCGCATTCTCATGGCAGGAGCCGCAGGTCATCGCTGCGTTCCATGCCGGCGTGGAGAACGAGTTCGTACCGCCCGTGGGGTTCGCGTTGGAATGGCACCAGACGTTCGAACAGGTGCCGGCGTCGCGATAGTGAAGCGAGCCGTTCGGATCGGCGGTAGTGGTGCCCGTAGAAGTGTAAGACGGACTCACCGCGCCCTCTGCGGCATACGGGTTGTTCGTCAGGCTCCTGGCCTTGTAGGTGCTGGCCGAGCCGTTATACGTTAACCCCGTCGCAAACGCCCCGGTGCCGGTATTGTTGAAGAATACCTGGGCGCTCTGGGTATTGGCCACCACTTCCCCGTTTACGTGAACCGTGCCGTTGTTCTGCGAATGGCACATCTCGCAGGAGAAGTCGTAGCCCGTTGTCGTGACATGCGTCTGGTGCTTGCCGGTGTATGCCGCCGTGCCGCCCCCGCCCATGGACGAGTGACAGGACGCGCAGGTCAGCGTGCCGGTGGAGCCCCATGCAGGCGACGCCGCACCGTGGCAATAGGTGGTGCTGCAGGAGCCGCCCGTAGATGCGTAGCTGTAAGTGAAGGTATAGGGCGACGTGCCCTGCGCGACGACATTGTATACCTTGTTTACGTGGTTAGCCGCGTTGGTGATCGTATTGCCCGTCGTGGTCGTTGCGTTATGGCACTTGTCGCAGCTGAGAGACGAATGCTTTGCAAGCTGATGGCTGTTCGCCTTGGGCAATCCGCTTGTGTAGGCAGGCCGTCCGGTTGTATCCGCGCCGTGGCAGGAGCCGCAGTTCGTCGTGCCCGACCAGGTCGGGACCGTGGCAGGCGGGCCGAGCGGCCGCGCGTCGCCGGTCTGGCCGGTGGCGCCGGTGCCGCTGCTGTGGCAGTACGTATTGCTGCAGTTGCCGCCCGTATAGGAACCGCTGCCGTTATAGGTGTCAAAGGCAACGTCCTTGGCATTATTGACGTGGAGCGTCGTGCTGGCGATCGCCGGCACTACCGTCGAGTTGGCCGTCGCCGTCACCACGGTGCTGTGGCATTTCGAGCAGGAGAACTGATAGCCTGCCACGCTCCCCGCGTGCTTCGCATGCGGCGGCGAGGCCGGCGTGGTCGTCTGATTGACCCCGTGGCAGGTGCCGCACTGCCCGGAAGCCACGCTGCCCCATGTAGGCGACTGATAGGCCATGGCCGCGCCCGAAGGGCTGCCGTTGCTGTGGCAGTAGAGGTTCGTGCAGGAGCCATAGGTCGCGCTCGGGGCGAGACCGCCGGTCGTGCCGCTCGCCGCACCGCTATAGAGAGCACCGGTAGTCCGGCCCTGGCCCGCCGGGTCGGTCGTCAGGTTCCAGGCCACGCTGCCTGCGACATGAGATGCCTCGTTCGCGGGCATAGCTCCGTGGCAGGTGGAGCAGGCCATGCTGTAGCCCGAAGCGCTCGCATGTTTCGTATGGCTGCCCGCAGTCGGCGCCGCAGCCGCGGTTGCGCCGTGGCAGGTCCCGCACTGCCCGGTCGTCGCCGTGACATAGGCAGGCGAGGTGTTGGAGCCGCCCGTCAGCGTCGAGCCATGGCAGTAAAGAGCAGAACATGTATTATTGGTATTCGCGGCGGTGTTGACCGTTGTCCCGGCGTTGCCGCTTGCGAAGCTAAATCCGTTGGAGAGGGTGTTATAGCCGGTAAAGGTGCCCGACGTCACCCCGGCAGCACCCCATCCCGGTGCAGTCGTAGAATTGACGTTGAATCCCATCTGGATCTTCTTGTCAAGGGTCGGCATCGAGCTTCCGTTATGGCAAGCGTCGCAGGTCATGCCCCTGCCGGTAAGCGCGTTGACGTGCTTGTCATGCGCGCCGGGGGTCAGAGGACTCGTGGCGCCCGTGTCGCCGGTGCCGAGAGAGGCGCCGACGAGGCCGGTCGTGCCGCCGTATGTTGCCGTGGTCGGCGGGTCGCCGTGGCAGCCGTTACAGCCTGCCGCCTCGACCAGACCGTCGATATGCTTCGACGGATCGGTAAAGCCATCACCCGTGGCATTCACATGACTGTGGCAGCTCGTACACTGCGCCGCCGTTGCGGTGGGGTGCGTGCCCGCAGGCACGTCGCTCGCCGTTGCAGGCGGGAAGCCGTGGCACTGTGCGCAGTCATGGGTGTTGGTTCCATTGAGATAAGTAATGTCGTTCCACACCGGCGTCTTGTTTGCCGCATTCGTACTATTGTTGAGTCCGTTACCGTGGCAGTACACAGTGGTGCAGGTTCCGGTTCCGGTCGTATACGTCCATGCCTGGGTGCCCTTGTTCGAGCCGAGGCCGTCCGGAAGGGTCGCCGCCAAGTTCGGCTGGACAATCGCCGGAAGCGCATGGTCGTTATGTCCCGCATCGGTTACGTTCGCCGGAACCGTATGGCACTGGTTGCAGGCGATCTTCGTGGAGTAGGTGACCGCACCCGCAACGCCGGTCAGATGGGCCTGGTGCTGGCCGACCTGAGGATCGCTCGGGGCGGAGTCGCCGTTGGTGTCGGTGCCGGTTCCGCCCGGGGCAACCTTCTCGGGGCTGGCGGCCATCGTCGAGCCGTCGGCGCCGACGGTCTTCGTGCCGTGGCAGATCGTGCAATTGTCATATGAGGAAAGGTCCGTGCCCCAGGCAGGCGATTTGGACCCGTGACAGTAGATGTTTGAGCAGCTCTTCGATACGCCGTCGAAGCTCGTTCCGCTGCCGCCGTGAGAGGCGTTGACCGAAACGTTCCTCAGCTTGTTGACATGAAGCGACTTGTCGATGATCGTCGTGTTGTTGCTCGCTACGGTGCTGTGGCAGTCCGCGCAGCCGTAATTGTAATTCGGCGTAGTGACGATCGCGCCGTTGTTCGTATGCGCGCCGTGGCCGGTCGAGAGAGTCGTCCCTGCGCCGCCGGACACTCCGTTTGCGCTGCCGTGGCAGGAGGTACAGGTCGTCGCCGCGCTTCCCCAGGTGACCGATGCAACCGTCGTGGGGGTCGCCTTGCCGTCGCTATGACAATAGACATTAGAGCAGCTTCCGTATCCCGACCCAGGTGTGCTGGAGCCGTTATAGGCGCCGCCGTATGTGGCGTCGATGCTGACCGCGATATCGTTATTAACATGGCCGGCTGCGCCGGGATTGGTATGGCAGGTCGTGCAGGGCCTTCCGTAACCGGTAGATGCGTTGGCATGCTTGGTATGGCTGCCGGTGCTCATTGTCGTAAGGGTGCCCTGAGTGCCGTCGGATTCGTGACAGCTTCCGCACTGCACGGTTACCGTGCCGTCCCACTTGGGTGTTGCATAGCTTGTCGGAGCGCCGACGCCGCCCGCGCCCTGGACGTTACTGTGACAATACAGATTGGAGCACTGAGTCGACCCGGTCGCAGAGACCGTGGTCGGGGCCGTCGCGAGATACGGGAAGGTGCCGCCGTTGACGGCGACCTGGCCGTCGTAGTTTCCGGAGGTCGGCGTTGCCGCGCCCGTCCCGATCGCAAAGCCGATATTTATCTTGTTGTCGCCCGCCGAAGCCCCGGCTATCATGCCGCCGGTATGGCAGTTGAGGCAGACATAGTGCTGCGTAGTAACGTGGCCCGCATGCTGACCTGCAATAGTCGAGCCGGATGAGGCCGCCGCTCCGGCCTTGTCCTTGTCGATAAGGCCGTTCTTGCCGTTTGTGCTCAAGGCGTTCGCAACGCTTTCGATCGGCGGGTATCCGTGGCAGGCGTCGCAGCCGCCGCCGACAAAGCCCTGCTCGTGCTTATGACAGCTTGTGCAGGCCTGGCCGGCGTTGTGAGTCGTATCGCCGGTAAGGTTTCTGTTATAGTGTGAGGTCAAGGTGTGACAAACCATGCAGACGGCGGTCGCCGTCGTACCGCTGGCAGGCCCATTCACGCCGGTAGAATCGAAAAGCTTCACCGGACCGCCGACCGGCTGATTGCCGGGGTTCGTATAGGTTATGGATTCATTGACGTTTCTGGCATAGACGATCGCGTAGCCGCCCGTGCCGACATAGGTCACATTAACCTGACCCTTCACCGTGATGAGATTGCTGTTCGTGGTGTCGGACGTGATCTCGTAGTAAAAAGGGTATCTCTTGTCCGGCAGAATATAATAGCCGAAATAATTGGGGGTCAGAGTGGCGGGCAGCGTAATCGTGCTGCTGCTGGCGCCGGCCGTGACGTTTGTGGGCGCCGCGCCCGAGGTTACGTAGCTGGCGGAGCCGTACACCCTCGTCTGCCTCTGGTAATGAGGGTTGTGACAGGTGACGCATTCGGTAGTCCAGCCGGTGGTCGGCCATTTTGAGCTGCCGGTCGTAGAATTCGAATGCGTATAGGCTATGGGCGCCGTGCCGCCCTGGTGGCAGACCCAACAGCGTCTGTTGTTGATCGTGTCGTCGGCCGCGCTGGGGATCGTCGTCCAGGCAATGCTCGCCCACGGGGGCGCCGCCGCGCTGCTCGTCCAGTGGCAGTTGCCGCACTGGATGTCGTAGCCGGTATAGCCCGTATGGGGCGCGTCGTTCGCCCACCCCAGGGCGGGAATCAACAGCAGCGCTACTGCAAGAAGGATTGTTATTTTCTTTGTCATGTGCATAAGCCCTCCCCTAATAACCCAAATTACCGACCGATACACGCACGCCGTAACTGCCTGTAAACGCAGGAACTGTGTTCAGTGTCGACCCTTGGGAGTTATAAATGCGGAATCTACTTTCTGCCACCCGTGACGCGCCGAGTATAATCTCGGCATTAGCGTCGAAGTTCGTATCGCCAGCCGCCAGCGACATGGCATTGGCGGAGGCCGTCGTAAAGCCGGCTATAAGGCTGCCGTTTCCGCTGAACTCACTGACCTCGGCCGTCTTGCCGTTTCTGCAGACCACGATTATGTCCGCGATACCGTCGGCGTCCACATCGGCAGCCGCCAGGCTGGTCTCGCCGGCAGTGCTGCAGGCGGTAAAGCGGCTGCTCAGTGAGGCCGTCCAGCGGCCGGAGCCCGCCGCGGTATTCACCTTATATATCTTCACTTCCGGGATAACGTCGCTGACCGCCTGAATGGTTATCAGCTCGGGAGATCCGTCGCCGTCGACGTCCGCCGCCGCGACGTTTACGCCCTGACCGAGGTCCTTGAAGGGCTCGACGTACACGCCGGTGTCGGCGACCGCAGAGCCGCCAAAGCTGAAGACCCGCACCACGCTCGAGAGCCTCGCATCGCCGGTAATGATCTCGTCCCTGCCGTCGCCGTCAAAATCCGCGGCGGCAAGATTCACGCCCTGCGCCTTTTCATAGGCCGAGAACTCCAGACCGCTGATCGCCGTAGCGGTCGTGCCGCTCAGCGCGTAGGCCTTCACTACCGCGGGCATCCCGCCCACGATGACATCGCCCACGCCGTCGCCGTCGACGTCGCCGACTGCGGTGGTTACGCCGTAAGCCAGCGGCATCGAGGGGACGAACCCGAGCACCTTGGTGCCGTCTCCCTTAAAGACCGCCACTTCATTCGACTCGTTCTTGCGCGAGCCGTGGCTCACGACGATGTCGAGACTCTTTCTGAGGTCGCTGTAATTGCCGGTAAACGTCGCGCTTTCGCCGGCCGCAATGGTCTTCGTCTGGGCCGCCGGCGTCTTGAATCCGTCAACCTTGCCATATGTGACCGTGTAGGAGCCGGCCGCCACTCCGTCCTTAAAGTAGCTCATGCCTGTTGCGGAGTCCGATAAGCCGGGGCCGGCGATCGTAAACGACGCATTAGCGTTGTTCGTATTCACGGTGATGCTGCTCGATGACTCCACGACGAGACTGACCGGCACGCTCACCGGGCTGCCGCTGGCGCCATCAAGCGCCACGACGATGCTGCCGCTGTAGGAGCCGGGCTGGACCGCGTCGGCGATCTTGACAATCGGGGCGGTCGCCAGCAGGCTGTTTCCGTCCAGCGGATTCATGCCGAGCCATGCGGCGTCAGCCGAAACCGTGGCATGCCAGGTCAGCGCCCCTCCGCTCTGGTCGTTGCCGATCGTAATCGTCAGCGGTATCGGGGCCGTTGACTCATTGAACTTCCTGGTGACGGTGATAGAAGCGGGAGAGACCGCAAGCGTCGGCGCATCGCCCACCGCCACATTGACCGTGACCGTCTTCTCGGCGCCGGGGGCGGTTACTATAATGGTGCCCGAGACGCTCTTCTGTCCTGCCGGAAGGTTGGCCGCATTAACCGTCACCGCGATATCCTGGGTCGCATTCGCGGCCACGGTCCCGCTGGCCAGAGAGGTCGACAGCCACGCGCTGCTGGAGGCATCGGCTGCCGCCTGCCAGGTGAGCGCGGCGGTGCCGCTATTGGAAATCGTCAGCGTCCTCGACGGGTTCGCCATGCCCGGCTGCCAGGTGATGTTGATCGGGTTAGGGGCCGCGTCGAGGGTGGAAAAGGCGTCGATCGCGTACGCGGCGACGAAGTTGCCGGAAAGGGACGCGATATAAAGCCTGTCGTTATTATAAGAAAGATTTACCGAGTTGTAGAGGGGGTTCGTCGCATCGAAGATCGTCTTGAGGTAGACTCCGTTTTCATCGTAGACCGCGATAATCGGCTGGACGTTGTCGGAGATGTAGATCCTGCCGGCCTTGTCAACGGCCAATCCTGAGGCGGAGCCGATCTTGCCGTCGGCGCCGAAACCGTAGCTAGAGAAGTTCCTGAGAGGGGCGCCGGAGAGGTCGAACACCTGCACTCTCCAGACGGCGGTGGCGCCGTACGATCCCTCGTTCGCCGTTCCGCCCCTGTCGAGCACGTAGATCTCGCCCTTTTGCTCGCTGAGCGTCAGGGCCATCGGATCGCGGAACGTCGCATATCCGCCGAAGGACATGACCTGATTCATCGAGCCGTCGAGTTTCTTCACCATATAGCCGTCGAGAAGGTACAACTCACCGGAGGAAAGAAATGCCATGGCATGGGGGTCGGTCGCATCCATGGTGCGGACCAGGGCGCCGGCCTGCGAGAAGACTTCGATATAACAATGGCCGTTCTGCGCATTCTCGCCGACATAGAGGAGGTTGCCGGGAGAGACCGCGAGCGCGGTCGGGGCGTACTGCAGCCCTATCGTCCTGACCTGCACGCCGCTATACGAGTACACCCTGACCTGCTTGTTCACCATATCGGCAATATAGACGTTTCCGACTGAGTCGCTGGCGACCCGCCCGGAGAATGTCTGGCCGTTGATATTGAGCAGCCTCGTCACATCGGGAGCGGTCGCCCCCGGCGCGAGCTGCGGAGAAAGAAACATAACAGTCAGTATCAGTGAGACCAGCAGGAACCGGACTTTTGCCTTCCCCCTCATTTTGCTTAGCATCTCGATCTCCTCCTCTCTTCCTTATAACCCAATGATTTCATAGAATTTCTATTATTTGTTATGGCACTGCAGACAAAGCGCACTGCCGGTGTTGAGCATGACCAGAAAGTCGTTTCCGCCAAGGTTCGTAATATGCGGATCATGGCAGGTGGAGCATTCCATCCTGTTGCCGGTGACCGCCATTCTCCCCTGAAGGATGGCATTGAGGCTGCCAGGGGGATTGAGACCGCCGCCATCGGCTGTAACGAGGGCGTTATCATAAACGAAGCCGATGGGGTGGTCGTTCTGGAGATCCCCGCCGCCCCCGACGCATGAGGTGCCCGCACCGCCGTCGCACTGCCCGCCGCCGATATTCAGAGGACCGATGCTCGGGTCGCTCGTGCTGAAATCGCCGAACTGGTTCTGGAGAAAGCCCATCGAGACGGGCTGCCCGCTGGAATAATTAAGAAGCACATTCATCGCGCCGACTCCGTCGTGGCAGCTCAGGCACAGAAGAGACAGCGTGCCGGGGCCGCCGCTTGTGTTTGCATTCAGGGTCGAACTCGAGTATACATTCCATGCCCGCTGCGGCAGCGCCCTGTTCCAGAGGAACTGTCCGCCCGGCGCGCTGTTGCCCGAACCGGTATTGCTGGTGCTGGCGGGGTCGGTCGAATAGACGGTATTCACATTGGCAGCATGAGGAGTATGACAGAAGATGCACGGCTCATCGGTCGCATACTGGAAATTGGCGCTTCCCGAAAAGGAAAGGTCGTGCTTGCCACCCACTACCGTGGCTGCGGCATATCGCGCAGGTATAGCGTAAGATAACCCCACGATCATCGCTATAAAACTTAATAAAATCAGCATCTTTCTTTTCATGTCAGTCTCCTATAGCTGTTGTTGCAAATAATGTTTGCAATATTGATACCACTTTTCTCCCCATATTAACCCTATATATTTATTTGCGGCCCTGATTCCGGGACCGCGACATTATAAACAATCCGGAGTCCTAATTCCATATTTTTTTTTCGCTCACGGCCATCTTTTGCTCTGATAAAAAGAGTTGTCGTGGACGACGTCCCTGCCTCCTATGTGGCACCTCAGGAAACATACCGGCCTGCCGTCGGAAGAGGGCGCATAACTGGGCAACGGCGCGATCCCTACGAACGCCGCATCGAATTCGATCAGGTTCGGATTTCTCCTCGAACCGTGGGGGGTATGACAGGCCGCGCAGGGAATGCGGTTATAGACTATATGCTCCTTGTGCTTCTGAAAGCTGACGTCCCCCAGGATGCTCTGGCGGTCGTGGCAGGAATAGCAAAGCTCATACGCCTTCGGCGACTCGGCCGATTCCGTCTGCAGGTATTCCGCATTCAGGAGAAACTCGTAATTCGACCCGTGAGGCCCCTTCGGGCCGTATTTGTCGTCGTTGCCGTGACAGTCGGTGCAGGTTATGGTTGAGGCCGAATTCAGCGGACCGATGAGACTGGGGACCAGGTGGTTTCTCCCCCGCCCCTCCACCGGATGATAAGAGGCGTTTCCGGTGTCGAACTCAAGCGCCTTGTTCGTCGAGGTTGTCGGCAGATTGGCGCTGTCCGAGTGGCACTTGTAGCAGAGCATATATTCCTTGCCGGGCTCGAGGTCGCGCACCGCCCCCCTGACGTAACCCTGCACCCCGGCAAGCGGGTCTTCAGGCGTAGACATATGGACCATGTGACAGTCCTGACAGGCCGCATGGCGGGGTACCGACGGGCTCTTCTCGGGAAGCTGCTCGTCCGGCCGATGGTACTGTGATGTCTCCAGGACCGGATGCCGGTACCGTTTACGAAACACGCTCTCCATGTCGGTCCTCGCCTTCATCTTCCCGGCCGCAATCGAAAAACCGTGACAGGTAAAGCATATATCGTTCTTGGACGAATCGAGCATCGCGGTCCCGGTCTTGCCGTGGCCCTTGTGGCACCCGGCGCAGCCGTAGGGGTTCTTCGACCTGTCGGTATGGGTGGGGTTGACGATCGAGAGCTGGGCGCCGAGGCAGACGGAAACAGCGGCCATGACCAGCAAAAAAACAAGGCCGGACCCGGCGTACTTCACGCCCCGAACGATACGTGTCGTAAGGAATTTCATCCTGTCTTCTCCATTCCTTCTGCTCATTCTTTCACTCTGCTTTCCACCCTCTCCTCAGCCGCATACCGCTAGGGGCATGCGCCGCACAGACAATGGCAGGCGAGGCAGAGATTATCTCCATAGACCCACTGCGTCGGCGGCGGGTACGTCGGCTGCGGAGTAGGCGATCCCGCCGCGCCGCGCAGAAATTTTGTCGTGCCCGGTATCGGGTCGTAGTGCGGGTCGTGGCAGGAAGAGCACTGGACGCCCTTCTGGGTCGCCCCGCCCGCATATGAATTACTCGTAGCGCGGAGATACGCCGCCGGCGGCCCGGTCGGGCTCAGCAGGGAATATCCTATCGAAGGGCACTGCAGGTCCTTCGCGTTTTTCAGCGCCTGGTTATACTCTATCGAGACGAGATGGTGGCCGCTCAGATTCGTGCCGAGGTTCGTCGAACCGTTTCCGACGGCCGGCAGCGTCCCGCTCATCGCTATGGTCGCCGAATGGCTGTCTATGTTCTGCACGTCGCCTATGGGTACCGTGCCGTCGTGGCAGCTGAGGCAGAGCTTCGAATCGCCGTCGGGCGGGTTCTGGGGCGAGGAGAGCTGCGTCCCGGTGACGCCCGGAGGGGCCGAGACGGTATAGGTCGCCACAGACATAGTATGGTTCCACAGAGGGGTCCCGGGATACGCCCTGTGCGGCGTGTGACAAAACACGCATATCCTGGTTTCGGTAAGGGCCTTGATCGACCCGGTGCCGCTGATAGAAAGATTATGTTTATTCCCCACCGTCTGCAGGTTCCCGATGCCCTGCGAGAACGAATTGCCCGCAACAAGGAGCAGGCAGCAGGAGAATGCCGCGATCACTATGGCATGAAGCCCTTTTCTCATACGTCGAACCTCCGTCACTGATTGCCGCCCAATAATTGAAACGCCTGTATCCTCATGTTCACCGTATCCGCAACGTAGATCATATTCCTGTCATCGACAAATATACCGGTGGGCAGGTAGAAATCTCCATACCCGTGGCCGGTCCTGCCGAAGAAAAGGAGCAGACGGCCTTCCCGGTCGAATATCTTGACCATGTCCTTTCCGTCGTCAACTATATATATGTTTCCTTCACTGTCGGCAGCTACCCCTTTTGGCTTGTCCAGCGTTTCGTAGCTGTCGCCCTGAAGCCCGATCTTGCCGATAAACGCGCCGTCTGGTTGAAACATCTGGACCCTGAAGTTAAGAAAGTCGGTTACGTACAACCGCCCCGTCCGGTCGGCGAAGGCATATGTCGGGTAATTGAACTCCCCGTCTCCATCCCCTCTTTTTCCGATGCTGCCGAGCCTCTTCCCGTCGGTCCCGTATTTATAGACCGTATGGCCCATCGTGTCGACAACGTAGACGATGCCCCTCTGCCTGTCGATCGCGAGCCCGGCGGGCCGCTGTAACTCTCCCTCGAAATAGCCCATGAACTTACCGGACGAGGAATAGGCGATCACCTTCCCGAGGTCGGCATCCGACACGAAGATCGTGCCGTCCCGCGAGGCCACGACGCTCAGGGGATAGGCAAGACCTCCCGTGTCCGTTTGGAATATCTGGATCACGGCCATAGTCTTTCTGTCGATGACCGTCACCCTTGCGGCTCCCGGGTCGGCGACATACAACCTCTCTTCGTCGGCGTAGACCCCCTGGGGCCTTAGAAGGACCGGGGACATCTGCGGGTCCGTCACCTCCTCTTCGCCTGCGGCGGCGGAGAGAAGACCCCCCTTGTTCTGCTCGCCGGCGACGTTCTGGAGGCTCCAGAGGTATACGATGCGCGGCTTTTCCGGCTTGCCCGGCCAGACGATCCCCTGAGAGGAGGTCATGTCGAAGCGCGCCTTATATGCCGGAGCGCATGATGCCGTCAATAACACCGCCACCGCCACCAATCCTTTCATCCGCATGATTGTGTCTTCGGGACCGTCACTTCGCGCCGCTCTCCGCAGGCGCCTGCGGCTTGTTCATATCCGCCGCGATCTCGATCTTAGAGTTCTCCTTCAGCCTTTTCAGAAGCGCCTCGGACAGCTCCTTCGTGCGCTCGTCTTCGAGCTTCTTCCTGAGCCTGTCCTTCATCTCCTCAAACGACAGCTGGATACGGGGAAGCCTCTCCTCGAGCTTTACGAAATGATAACCGTAGATCGTCTCGACGAGCCCGCTGATCCCGCCCGGTTTCAGCGCAAAGGCGGCCTTCTCGATCTCGGGGTCGAGCTGGCCCTTGTGCCTGATGCCGAAATCTCCGCCCTTCACCCGCCAGTCGTCGTTCGAATATTTAGCGGCGAGGGCCGCAAAATCCCCGCCGGCCTTCGCCTTGGCCAGCACCTCTTCGGCATGTTTCTTCTTGGCTGCCCGCTCTTTCTTGTTGGCGACCGGGTCGACAAAGATCGAGATCATCCTCAGCCTCACCGCCTCCGGCCTCAGATATTCGGTCTTGTGCTTTTCGTAATATTCCTTCAAAAATTCGTCCGAGACCTTCGCCTTCGCGCCGATTTCGCGCTCGGAGAACCTGCTGATCGTCAGGTCGCGGCCGATCGCCTTTCTCAGCATCTCCATCGTGACGCCGCCGGCCTTCATCACCTTTTCGAGGCCGCCCTGCGGCTTGTAGCGCTCCTCGATCTCCCTGACGTCTTTATCGATATCGGCTTCGCTCACCCCGATACCGGTCTTTTTCGCCTCCTGATAATAAAGCTCCCTCTTGATCAGCTCCTCAAGCGCCTTCGGCCGGTATTCGGCCCTCTTGTCGCGGGTAATGTTTCCGTGGAAAAAGGCGCGCGGTATCATCTCGTCGAGGACCCCTTCTAGCTGGCCCTCGGTCAGCGCCACGCCGTTGACCCGCGCGACTACCGCATCGGGAGTGCTCTCTGCGGCCTGCACGGCCGCGGCGGGGGCACATACGATCATGCCCGCCCAAAAAATTGCCATGAACATCTTTACTGCCCGATACATCTTCTCATGCCTCCTCATACATTCCCTGCCGTCACAGCTTCTTCCGGAAGAACCTCTTGAGACTCAGGTATATCCTGCGGTCTGTCCTGCTGGATCCCAGTTCCTCGTTCTTGTCCTCCCTGTATTCGGCCGTAACGATCATCTTCCCATAATACCAGACAAGCCGCGGGTTCAGCTGCGACCGTGTCATGTCGGTTTCCCGGTCCTTGTCATAGTTATATCTCACGACGAGAGAGAGGTTCCTCATAAGGGCGGCCCCGTACTGGATCCCGTAACCCCAGAGATTGCTCCGACCGGAGCCGAGGGCCGGGTTCGTGGTTTCGTTCCGGGCAACATAGGCGTTGGCGTTGAGGCTATGGCGCCCGTAAAGCCAGTTGACCCTGAGGTCGAGCCTGTCATACGTCACGTCGTAGGAGATATCGTTATGCACGCTCGTGGTCTGCCGGTCCCCCTGCAGCTCGACGTTCAGGCCCCTCATGAGGT
This sequence comes from Nitrospirota bacterium, assembly GCA_021783515.1. GTDB lineage: Bacteria > Nitrospirota > Thermodesulfovibrionia > Thermodesulfovibrionales > UBA6898 > Sulfobium. Next base: position 146,297 of record JAJXTV010000002.1, on the reverse strand, counting down.
AGGCGACCGCGCCGAAGCGCATATCCTGGGACGACTGGGTGTCCTCTCCGCTAATGAACGTAACGGTATAGGAATAGTTTCCGTTCAGGGACAGCCACGTGACCGGAGCGGCGGTAAACCCGCCGAAGACGCTGTAAGGAACCCCGCCGGCGGCTACGCCCAGAGACGCCCCTCCCTGCAGTATGACGTTCCTGATGCCGCTATACTGGAGCGTCTCCGCGAGCGACAGGTTATAATCGGTCGATTTCTCGTCGGGGAGGAGGGGGTTTCTGTTCGGGTCGATCGGGGCAAAGGGATCGGGAAGGGGTGACGGGTTGTCGACATGCTGGAGGCCGGCGCCGGCGGTCGTTAGCGACAGCAATGCCGGATTTATCTTGTGCTGCATCGTCCCAGTCCCGTTGAGCGAATATACGGCATAGTCCCCGGTCTTCTGGTAACTCCCGCCGATATTGATGAAAAAATCGGTATTGGGCCCCTTGCTGAAACGGGACATCGCGCGGGAGTTCACCCTTGTCGAGGAGATATTGTCAAGCGTCTCGAACTCGGCCATATTCTGGAGCTCGAAGCCGCGGATCATGTTCCAGGTATCGACCGTAAACTTCCTGTCATGGCTGTCGCCCTGGCTGACGATTGTACTCTCCGTGGTGGTATTGCTGTATTCAAAGCTGTACCGGTATTTCATGCCGGTGATGCGCGCCCGGGCATTGAACTGAGTCATATCCGTCTCTTCGTCGCCGGACTTGTAGGTATTCTTGTCGTAATCGACAGAGAAGAAGGGAAAGGGAACGATAAGGCCGGAGGGCTCGGCATAGCGATATTGCTGGTTTTGGTTCTGCTGAGACTGGTTCTGGTTATTGCTCTGATTATTGTTATTCGAATTATTATTATTCGAATCGTTGCCGTTTCCGTTGCCGTTTCCGTTGCCGTTTCCGTTGCCGTTTCCGTTTCCGTTGCCGTTTCCGTTTCCGTTTCCGTTGCCGTTTCCGTTTCTGTTATTAACATTGTTGATCAACTGGTTGAACTTCAATCTTCCCGGCAATTCGTTATTGCTCTTGACGCTGACGAATTTCCCGTCGCTGAAGAAATGGAAGTAGACCGGCAGGTAGTACGACATGCTGACCCCGTAATTTGTGTTGGAATAATCGTCTCCGGAATAGTGGCTGTACCTCAGGATGATCGGCTTCGGCATGTAATTGAGAAATTTATACTTCGGGTTCCTTATCTCGAGTATCTCGTTCAGCAGATCCAGTTCGGCCGTAACCCCTTTTGAGCGGTACCCTTCGATGCCGGATTTGTCGATAAAATCCCCCGTAATATTGAATATCGCGAGACGGGGATCGACAATCGGTCCGCGCACCCCGAGTGAATAGCTCTGGGTAAAGGAGTTAATGGATGGCACATCGGCCCCCGAGGAGGTCCCCCACCGTCTTTCGTATTCCAGGCCGATAACGCCGGTCAGGATGTAGCCATTAGGGAGGTCACTGCCCCTCCGCGCCTCGGCAACGCCTGCGCCGATAAACAGCGGCAAGACAAATCCGGCCAGCAGAAGGACAAAGGAGACAATGCGGCTGACGGCAGTCCCGCTCACTCCCGCCCCGGACTCCGGACCCTGTCGTCTCATGCGCCGACTTCCTCCGCAACCCGACAGAACGTCGCCGGCGATTCCGGTGCCTTTCTCCCGTTTCTCCTTCCCCTGATCATAACAGTCGCGCCGTGCGCCTCGAGATACGCAACGTCCCTCTTAAGCGTCGCAAGAGAGGTCATGAGGAGATTCGAAAGGTCTTCGTAGCCCAGAAGCCGGCCCTGCCCATGGGCCTCACTCGTGAGCCTAGCGATGCGCTTCAGCCTCAGGGCCCTGATCCCCATCTTGCGGAGCAGGGCCTCGTCCCCCTGTTCGACAAGGGTGAGGATGAGCGCCCGGGTCTCCGGCCTCCCGCCCTTCTTCTGCCCTGCGCAGATATATTCGACTTTTCCGAATTCCATCTCCAGCCGGTTATTCCCTTCCGCTCCTGAAATCCCGTTTCAGGGTCGACTTCGATGCCAGAAGAATAAGGGAAAGGTCCCGGTAGGAGAGCCTCGCGCCCTGTTTTTCGGCCTCGGAGACGAGTCTCTGCGCCCTCAGCCGCCTCAGCTCCGCAAGCCCTCCCCTGCTGAGCACGTCAGAGTCCTTCTCGCTGCATACCGTCAGCCTCAGACTCCGCATCCTCTCGTTTCCTTCCCTGACCCAATAGACGAGGTTCCCCTTCATTTTCCGCAATCCGCCCTCTTCTTAAGGGTCTGTGACCGCTCCGCTACGTACAATCGCACTCTCCTTAATGAGTTATATGACGCATAAATGCGCCATTTTACTCACCGCTTCGGGCAAGTATCTTCCCTCTGCTGCATGCTGTAACATGCCGTTTTATAGCTCATTTGAGCCCATTTTATAGCCATTAACAGTTTTGGTCATTCGCAACCGTCACGTAATAGTATCAATTTTTATGCCAATTAAATATCGTTGAAAAAAAAGGGAATTTGAGACTGCGTTTAGGCGTGAATAATTCCGGACAAGAGCCTGCCCCGGGAAAAAGAGAAGCTTACTTGCCCCCCCCCTTCCCCTAAGGCGCGCTTTGAGTTTTTTGAGTATGGTTATGATGAAAGCAATCTTGAGTTCGCCTAATAGTTGCAAGCGGGATGCCCGCCACAATCCTCGCTCAACAGCGATTGCCTGCAATAAATCCAAAATAGATCCAAGGCTTTTCTTGCCAACCGGAAGGGAAATTTTATACCATACAGGGTATGGATTTTCTTGCGGCGGTAATAGCGGCCCTGGTCCTTCTGCTGACGTCCGGACACGGACATGCGGCCGGGCAGGATGAAGCGAAACGAGCGGCGGGCATGGCCCCGGTGCCTGCGGGCGAGTTCCTCATGGGAAGTCCGGGAGGGACCACCAACCTTTTCGAAAGCTATCCGGCTACAGAGACCCCCCGTCACGAGGTCTACCTCGACTCTTTCATGATCGACAAATACGAGGTGACGAACAGGGAGTTCGCAGAATTCCTGAATGCCGGGAGACGGGCTCCCGGCTTCGCGGAAAAGAGAGAGCAATGGGTCGTCATCAGAAACGACCTCGAAAAGCAGGAGAAGGCGGACTGGTGGCCGACGGAGATCGAGGAGGACGGCGGGACATACGCGCCGGTGCCGGGGTTCGGAAAATATCCGGTGCTCAGCGTAAGCTGGTATGCCGCCGATGCCTACTGCCGCTGGGCCGGCAAGCGGCTGCCTACGGAGGCGCAATGGGAAAAGGCGGCGCGGGGAGGGCTGGCAAAAAAGGACTATCCTTGGGGTAACGAGATCCCGACGGGAGGCGTCATCTTTAAACGGGCGTGGCAGAACAACGCCTACCCGGCGCCGGCCGCAGAGGTCGGGAATTACTATCCCAACGGGTATGGGCTTTACGACATGGCAGGGAACGTCTCGGAGTGGTGCTCCGACTGGTACGACCCCGCCTACTACCAAAGATCGCCCTCGAAGGGCCCCAAGGGCCCTGAAACAGGGTTTCAGAAGGTCGTCAGGGGGGGCTCCTGGGCCAATGCCGCCCCCTTTCTGAGGGTCGCCTACCGAAACAGCAGCACCCCTGAGAGCCTCAACAGCGGCGTCGGCTTCCGCTGTGTGAAGGACCCGGACAAGGGACAGTAGAGGGCGCGGACTCAGGGCGCGGGCAGCGTTCCATTCATTCGCTTACCTCCCTCCCCGGTCAATTTTCGAAACTGCAAGCCGCCTTGCATGCACCCCTTGTTCGACCCCTTTCCGGCCATACAGGTACTGTCTTTCCCCCCACCACCCGTTCGAATTAAGGGAAATCTCACCCGGAACATTCGTGCTTCGACCAGCCCGGCTGCAGGCGGAAAGGCAGGCCCGCGGCATGGCCTGTCGAAGGGTGGACAATGCGGCTCGGGGCTCAGGATGACGACGGCAAAAGCCCGTTTTCCGGGGACAAAAGAAAAGAAAAAGGGGCGGGATTGCTCCCGCCCCTTGGCGTAATAAATCTCCTTTCGGAGAAAAATTACTTCAGGTGGCACGTAAGGCACATGTTCGAGCCGGAGTTTGCGTTCCTCAGGAAGGACACCTTGTTTGTGTCGTAGGTGTTCTCCACATGAGGCTCGTGGCACGATGCGCACTCCACCTGCCCGGATCTCAGAAGGCCCGCGATGGTGGTCGCGCCGCTCGTGTTGATCCAGTTCGTGTTAAGAGCGGTCGTGGCTGCTGCAATGCCGTTATCCGCAGCCGCCGAAGTCGCATACAAGAAGCCGACCGGATGGTCGTTCGAGAGGTCGGTGCCGAGGTCGGTCGGGCCTGCTCCGATGACGTTGCCGTTGGCATTCATCGTGATTGCCCTGCCCGCGCCGGGGCCTACTCCGTTGACGATAACGTTCAGGCCGGAGACGCCGTCATGGCAGCTCAGGCAGTTAAGAGAGCCTGCGCCGAGAACGATCGCGCCGCCGTTGAACGTGTTCGACGTGTAGCCGGTGAACGGACCCGCCGGAGCATTCCTGTTCCAAAGCGGAACAGCCGTAGCGCCGTGAGGAGTATGGCAGAACACGCAGATCTCGTCTTCGTTCGTCGAGAAATACTTGTTGCCCGCCGGACTCGATGTCGAGAGGTTATGCCTTGTGTTCGCGATACCCGCAAAAGCGACGCCTGCCGCTGCGAGAGTAAGTGCTACTACGAGTATTAAAACTTTCTTCATTCTGTTTTCACCTCCTTCCATCGTAAATTGGTGCTAACAAACTGTTAGCTTTTATGAACCGATTCTCTATTAAGCAATAGATATGCCACCCCGGTCATGCCGTCTATAGTCATCAGGCCGGCCAAAATATACTTTTAAAAACAGCATGTTGTAGTTAACCGCCAAATTGCCGTCCCCACTGCCGGCGCCATCCTCTCAAGAAGCGGCTGCGTAATTTCACACAGCGCACGCTATTATGCTCAGTGGAACCACTCATCCGCCGATTGCCGGCCGGGGACTTGCCCGGTGGGCTGCCGGGCGGGTCCGCGCCGGCACGACACCCGCCCAAATTTGCACCGGCAGTCATCAATAATAGAAGAAAAAAAAGATGCCGCCTCCCCTCTTGCAGGCCCCTGTTGTACTATAATAGTCACCATGGAACGCCTACTGAAAATAGTCCTTGTTGCCGGCATGCTCGCCTTCGCCTTCCTCTCGGTGATGAGGCCGATCAGCGACCCTGATTTCTGGTGGCATCTCAGGACCGGCGAGTATATCCTGCATCACGGGTTCCCCGACCGCGACCCCTTCGCCTATACCAACCCCAACATCGCCGAGCCCCGGGAGCGGGTCATTATCACCGGATACTGGCTGGCCCAGGTCCTCTCTTACGGCGTCTACTCTGCGGCGGGCGCAATGGGGATCAAGCTGCTCCAGCTCGTCATTGCCGGACTCATTTACTGGTCGGTAGCGGCGCGAACGAGGCGGCTCGTGGCGGACAAGACCGTCCTGCTGCTCGTTCTCGGCCTGAGCCTCATCTCTTTCTTCAGCTACTTCAAGCTGGAGAGACCCCAAACCTATTCGTTCCTCTTTTTTTCTGTCCTTCTCGGGATGATCGAGTCCGGGGGGCCTGGCGAAAGGCGATCGTGGCTGGTCGTCCCGTTGATGGCCCTCTGGGCGAACATGCACGGGGGAGTAGTGGTCGGCGACGCCGTGCTCGGCCTCTATGCGGTCTCTTCCTTCGTCAGCCGGCGTGGCGGCCTGAAGGAGTCCCTTCCTGCATTTTTGTGGGCGGGCGCCGGCATCGCCGCTTCCCTGCTGAACCCCAACACCTATCACCTTTTTACCGTCGCCTTTGCGATGAAGAACCAGGTCTTCTCCCGGTTTATCACAGAGTACTTCAGCACCTACACCGCCTTTACCGAAAACCGGGACGCCCAGATCGTCTTTTACTGGATACTCCTCGGCCTGACGCTCATATCGCTCCTTTTCAGCAAGGGACGCCCCCTCTGGAGGACCGCGGTCATCCTTTTGATCGGGGCGATCTCCTTCCTCTACATCAGGAACATCGCCTTCCTGAGCGTCGGGCTCGCCCCTTACGCCGCCGTCGGGCTGGACGGGCTACTGAAGCCTTTGGGTGCCCGCCGGCTGCCATCCGGCCTCGCCAGACTTGCCGCCGTCGTCCTTCTCTCGGTATCTTTCTGGCACTACTCCCGGGAGGCGATCGCCGAGGGCAGTCCGGGACAGGAGGTCGGCGCCTATTACCCGATGAGCGCGACTGAGTTCATCCGGAGCTCCGGCATTTCCGGCAACATGTTCAACCTGTACGGCTGGGGAGGGTATCTGATCTGGAAGCTCTACCCCGACTACAAGGTCTTCATCGACGGCAGGGGGATCTACGAATCCATCTTCACCCAATACCTTATCATCGCCCGGACAGAGGCCGACACCGTTGCAGGGATGCCCGCCTGGAAGGCCTCTCTCGACGCCTTCCAGGTCGACTTCGTGCTCATGTCGGACTACGAGGAGGTCACCGGGCAGCTTCAGCCTCTCATGCTGAAGCTGATGAAGGAAGAGAACTGGCGCCCGGTATACATCGACACCGCCGCCTTCATCTTCGTCAAAAACACGCCGAAAAATCAAGAGGTCATCGCCCGGTACGGCTGCGATAAGCAGCTCTTCAAGGAAAAACTCCTGAGGACCCTCCTTTACCGGGCGGCGTCAGTGCCGGATTTCAGGATCTACGTTGCGCTCGGAGAGTCGTACTGGTATCTCCAAAGATACGGGGAGGCCGAGCAGGCATATGCCACGTCGCTCCGGCTGGCGCCCGGCAATCCAACCGCCCTGAGAGACCTGACTATCATGCATGCCGACATGGAGAGGGAAAAGGCCCGGGGACGCTGAGAAGAGGCCCCGGGCCGACTGCTACTTCGCGTCTGAGGGGGCCCCTTCCGGATGGGTCTTTTTGTACTGTTCGCTCAGATATTGATAGACGTTCAACCGGTAGCCGAGCTGGTCGACGGCGTATATCCTGTCGTTTTTGTCTATCGCGATGCCCTCTATCAGGGTGAAAAAGCCGGGGTTCGATCCGGTCCCGCCGAAAAACAAAAGGAGCTGCCCCTTCTGGTCGAAGATCTGGATGTTGTTAAAAGCCGAATCGCTCACGTAGATATGCCCCTCGGAGTCGATTGCGATGCCCTTCGGTCGGTTGAATGTCCCGCCAGCGCTGCCGACCTGGCCGAAGGCCCTGATAAACTTCCCGCTGCTGTCGAAGATCTGGACCCTGAAATTGCCCATGTCGGCGACATAGATGTTCCCCTCCCTGTCGAGGGCGATCGCCGATGGGAAATTGAACTCTCCATTTTCTTTGCCCCTTTTTCCGATCGTAAAGAGCGTCTCTCCGGTCCTCGAAAAGGCCTTCACGTAGTGCATCTTCGAATCAACCACGTATATTCTCTTCCTTGCATCGTCGACGGCGACCCCGACAGGGTTCTTAAGCTCGCCGGCGTGGCCGTAAGACATCAGCACCTTGCCCGTTCTGTCAAACGCTATCACCTTGTCAAGCGTGAGGTCGGCTACGAACAGGGTGCCGTCGGAGGAGACGGCCAGCCCCATCGGGACCCTCAGCTGGCCCTGACCGGAAACGCCGAACTGGTAAAGCTTCTTCTGGACCTCGTCGAATACGACGACCCTGCCGATGTCCGAAACGAAGATGCGGCCTTCCCCGTCCGACGCGACGCCGAACGGCTTCTTGAAATTGAATTCGGTCTCCTCGCCGAAGATCGTCTCGGAGAGCGAGCCCTGCCCGAGATTCAGATCGGCGGGCTTGGTAATCGTCTGGACGAACCTGATCCTGGGCGGGTCCGGAGGAAGCGGCCAGATAAGGTCCGTCTGGGGCTTGACCTGGGGGCCTCCGCAGGCGGCCAGCCCCATCGCAAGAAGGACCGCTCCGAAAAATACGGCAAACCTCTTATACGGCATCATTTCATAACCTCCGCAGAGTATATAATCATGATTAAGGCGTCTGTCTCTCTTTCTCCCGTTTTCACACCCGCGCTCCGGCGCCTACATTTTGTGGCAATACTGGCAGAGCCCCATCGTAGAACGCGCGGGGTACCGGAAAAGATAGATGCTGTCGGAGCTGTGCGGGTTGTGACAGCTCCCGCAGTAGAATTTCTTGCCCGGACGCGCAGGGTCGTCCGGCGGCTTCTTGTGTCTGACCGGAAGGCCTATAGGGTGTCCGACAGCGGAGAAGCCCGAGACCGCATGCGGGCCCTTCCTCACGTTGGGATGGCATCCGAGGCAGACCTGGGTCGGCTCCTTCTTGAGCAGGGCTATTTCCGGGGCCGCATGCGGCAAATGGCAGTCAAGGCACATGCCGCCCGCCACCGGGGCGTGGACATTCTTCTTCGAAAAGGCCGCCTTGTCGTGGCAGGTGAAGCAGAGGTCCGGGGGCGTCTTTACGAGAAGCTTGTCGTTCGCCGACTGGTGTGGTGAATGACAGCTCGTGCACATCCCGATGCCTACCGGCGCATGTATGTATTTGTCGACAAATTTCTGCTTGTCATGACAGGTATAGCAGAGATCGGGAAGCTCCGAAAGAAGCAGTTTCTGCGTATCGGTCGAGTGGGGGCCATGACATGAAGTGCACATGCCGCCCGCCACCGGCGCATGCACGTCTTTCTTTCCGCTGAAGGCGGTCTTGTCGTGGCAGGTGTAGCAGAGCCCCGGCGGCTCGGCCACCAGGAGCTTCGCGTATTTCGAGGAGTGCGGATTGTGGCATCCGGTGCAGCCCATGCTTATCGCGGGGTGGACGGTCTTCTTCGTGAACATCTTCTTGTCGTGACAGCCGAAGCAGAGCTCGGGCTGGTCGGCGGAGAGCCCCTTCGCTATCTTGTTTGTCTTCCTGTGGGGCACCTTGCTCGCATCGATCCCGGTATGACAGGACGTACAGCCCATCTGGAGGGCGGGATGGACCACCTTCGCCTCGGTCAGCGCCTTGTGGCACTGGAGGCAGTCGACGTCCGCACTCGCCGCAGGAACCCCCCAAAAAAGGGCCGAGAGGACGCCCGCGAGCAAAAGCGCGCTAAGATGTGGGGTGAAAAAAGAGGCGAAATTACGGCAAGAAACGACTGTCTTCATTTTGCAGGTCTCCTTGGGATTGCTCCGTATCTTCAATCTTGGCCTTATGCCCGAAATTGAATGCAAAACTCGATTACACTATCAAAGTCCTCTCACGGCTGTCAAGCGCGCCGGCAGGCCGGGCAAGCGGCAGAGCGCTCACTTGGCCCCCGCGGGCGGGACTGCTCTGAGGTTCCTGATCCTCGGCGTGATGTCCTGGTAGCCGAGCGTATTGGACTGTATGCTCCTGGTAAGCTTGCCGACATCCACCATGCCGTCGGCGTCGAGAACATCAGCCGCCGCGCCGGAGCTCATGTCCGAGGGGGATATCGAGGTGATCTCCGGGACGACAAACAGCTTGTCGTCGCTGTAGTATTGCTCCAGGTCCTTGTAGAGGTCTTCCAGACACCTGCCAATGTACCCGCCGCCCAGGAGGATTTCCTTCGCCTTGACCGAATAGAGGAACTTCAGCAGCCTTCTGCGGTCTTTCTCGCCGAGTGTACCCCTGTTCGGTCTTTTCGAGTAGAGATAGAGGACCGAGTCGGAGCCGTTCGTCACCTCGTTGATATACCGCATGAACTCGTCGTTTCCTCCCTTGAATTTGTATCCCGCGTATCTCCTGTAATCCCTCGGCAGGACAAGGATGACAAGCTTCCTGTCTGTCGACATATATTCGAGGAAGTCCCTGAGCATCTTCTCCTGCTGAAACTGCAGCCTCGTCTTCGACGAATAGGCAGGCTCGCGAAGAAGGAGGTCGACGGCGTTGCGGGACGGCAAGGCGAGCGAGTCGTTGGAGGCGCCGCTCTCGTGGAAGAAGGTGTAGTACGCAGGGTGGACGATAATGTACACCCCCCCATGGTCGAGGTACTGGCCGTAGCGGCCGTAATCGGACTCGGCGACGTCCTGGAGGCTCTTGATCATGAAGTCGTCGTACGCCTTCGCGATCCACTGAGGATCGGTTTCGACCTCCCTGTTCCTGTCTTCGATCTGGGCGATCACCGCCTGCACATGCTGTTTCTCTGCCTCCGGGCTGTCCTTCGGCAGATCAAAGGGGGGCTGGATCGCAACCGGCAGCGGACGACCGGCGCAGCCGGCCGCGAGGGCCGCCGCCAGAAGAAGGGTCCATGCCGCGACGCGCATGTGGAGGGCCGCGCTCCTCATCGCGCCATGCTCCGGGCCGCCGGCCTCACCGGCGGATTCTGTTCGAGGTATATCTCGAGCTGCTCGATCTCGTCGTCCACCGAATCCTCCGAGGCGACGAAGTCGAAGACGGCGCGGTTGCCGTACTTCAGGTAGAGCCTGAATTCAGCAATCGCCTCGTTCACCATGTCCTTTCTCAGGTACGTCCTCGCCATATTATAATGCGCCTTCGCAAAGGTCGGGGCGAGCTCCAGAGCCTTCTTGTACGCCTGAAACGCACCGTCGATCTTCTCCCGGTAGGTAAGGGCGTTTCCCAGGTTGTAGTAATACCCCGCGTTATCAGGGATGAGTTCGATAGCCTTCCGATATTGTTCCACCGCATATTGGTAGAAACGCCGCTCCTTGTAGCTGTACCCGAGGTTGTTGACCGCCTGGGCAAAAAGAGGATTTAACTCGATGGCCTTGCCGTATGCCCTGCCGGCCTCTTCGAACCTCTCCTCATCCTCATAGATAAGCCCCATCTGAAACCAGGGCCGGTAGTCCCCGGGCGAGGCGGCCGCGGCCTTCTCGAAATAGGCGAGCGCCTCTTTTACGCTGACCGGCCTCTGCACAATACCCATCGCCGTGTAAACACGCCCGGCATCCGCCCCGCCGGAGGCAAGCATACCAAGGGCCTGCATCGCCGCGTCGCGGCCGCCCCGCGCCGCCTTTACCAAAGCGGCGACGATCGCGGCGTCGGCATCGCCTTTTAACTCGCTGCGTCCCGCCGTTTCCGAGGCGGCGTCGAAATCGCCCGTCTGGTAGTAGGCATCCGCCACTCTTCCCATTGCCTCCGGAGAGGCATAATCCGCGGGATGCGCGCGATATTCCTCAATCACCCTTCGCCAGTCTCCCACGTCGTAGTAATAGGCTATGTCTTTTGCGGCGCTCTGGCCCGCAAAGGACATAGCCGCAAGGGTGATGACCACGATATTGGAAGCAAGTTTCATACCCCTCACTTGATGTACTGAAATATCTGGACCCGTTGATTTATCTGGTCCACCACATAGATCTCGTCGTCTTCGCCGATGCATATCGACGAGGGGAGCATAAACTCCGCCGGCCCGGTGCCGGTATTGCCGACCGCAAGAAGCGTATTGCCCTCGTAGTCGAAGATCTGAAAGTTTCCGAAGGCGGCATCGAGAACGTAAATATGGCCGTCGGAATCGACCGCCACCCCCTTGGGACGGGCAAACGTTCCGGGCGACGTCCCGACCTTCCCTATCGACTTCAGAAAAACCCCGTTTTCGTCGAATATCTCCACCCGGAAATTCATCGAATCCACGACATAGATCCTTCCCTTCCGATCAACCGCAACCCCGTATGGGAAATTGAACTCTCCCGGACCCGTCCCCCGCCTCCCGAATTTCGAGAGCAGCCGGCCGTCCAGCCCGTAAATAAATATCTCATGCTTTCTGGAGTCCGAGATGATGACCCTCTTTCTCTGTTCGTCAACAGCTATGCCGGCCGGCACTTCGATCTCGTTCTTGCCGAATTCAAGGAGACTCTTGCCTTCCCTGCTGTAGACGAAGACCCTCTTTCGCCCCACGTCGCCCACATAGACCCTTTCGGCGGTCGCGGCGATTCCGGCCGGCACCGACAACTCGCCGCTGCCTATAACCCTGAAAGAGGCATTTTTCAGGTCAAGGGCGAAGATCCCTCCCACGTCCGTCACGTAAACCGTCTGGTTCTTGACCGCAACCCCGAAGGGTTTGATAAACCGCATGTCCTTCTCGACCCCGAAAAGGACGGACTTCAGCTTCGCCAGCCTGATGTTCGCATCGGCGCTCCCGAGGATGATATTGACGAACTTGATACGAGGCTTCTCCGGCGGCAGGGGCCAGACCATTTCGGGCGGTTTTTCCATCTCGGGCGTCGAAACGCATGAGGCCAGCGAGAGGATTGCGAGGATCAGGAGGACCGATGTTTTGAAGATACGCACCTTTTATGCTAACAAAAAGAAACCGGCAGGGGCAAGAAGACGTCCCGCAGGGGGCCTCCCTGCTCCCCAGACTGCATCCCTTCCGCAGTTCGGAAAGGGCACGTTCCCTCAAGCCGGTCCTCAGGAAGGCATCTGCCCTGTTCAGATACGCTGATGCGTTAAGGGGGTTCAGCTCAACCGCCCTGTCATAATTCTGCAACGCCTCGCCGAAGCGGCCGGCACGTAAATAGGCATATCCGAGATAGCCAGATGCGCCGTCGTCACCGGGATTAAAGGAGATGGACGCATTATAATCTTCGATCGACTTGTCCCGCATCCCGTTCAGGACATAAATAGCGTTGCTTGCAATGCGGAGCGGCGCTGTGAAAAAATACGACGATGAGCACGAAGACGGAAGAGGCGCCCTCCCCGGCCGCCGCGGAGAAACAGACGCGGCTCTTTCTGCTCGCTCTGGTGCTGGTTTCGGTCCTCCAGTATTCCTACTCCTTCGGCAACGGCTTCGTCTGGGACGCAAAGGGCGTCTTTCTCGAGGACCCGTCGATACGCGAACTGAAATACCTTCCCGGGTTCTTTACCGGGGTATCCGCCCTCGGCGACCCGTCGCAGCACAGCGCCCCGGCCGGGACGTCGGTGACGCGCATCCCCTATTACCGGCCGCTGATGAAGGTCCTTCACCTCGCAGAATATGCCGCGTTCGGGACAAACCCCATTCCCTACAATGCGGTCGACATCTTTCTTAACGCCCTTGTCGTGGCGCTCTGTTTCCTCGTCGTACGGTCGGTAACCGGCAAACCGGAGGTCGCGTTCCTCGCGTCGCTGCTTTACGCGGTGAACCCCGCCCGGGCCGAGGTCGTCAGCTGGTCGTATTCCGATTCCTATATCGTCGGTGCGGTCTTCTCTCTCTCCGCGCTCCTGTTTTACCACAGGAAGCGATACCTCCTTTCAGCGCTGTCCTTCGGGTTTGCCCTCCTGTCTCACGAGACGGCCGTCCTCGTGCCCTGCATCCTCCTTCTGTACGAATATCTCGTCAGAGGGGAACGGCGACTCGCGCCGTTGCGGAGGCTTTCCGTCTTCTTTGCTCTCACGGGGCTTTTCCTTCTTCTGCGCCGCTCGGTCGCCGGGCCGGTGCCGGTCACGGACCTCGGGCCTTTCGCATTCGCCAATGCCGCCGTCGTACTCCTCGCGCGGTACGTCAAGATCTTTTTCCTCCCTGACGCCCCTGTCACGATCTACCAGTACCGGCCGGGCATGTTCGCTGCGATCAGCAGAGAGGTCATGCTCTCCTATGCGGCCGCGCTGCTGATGGCCGCCTTAGGCTTGTTCCTCTGGCGAAGGAAGAGACATCTCCTGTTCTGGTATCTCTGGTTCTTCGTCTTCATCTCGGTCTCGCTCAACGTCGGCAGGTTCGGCGATTATCTCATGGCCGAAAAGATGCTCTATGTCGCCTCACTCGGCCTCTGCGTCGTCATCGCAGACCTTGCGGGCGCATTCGGAAAGAAGCGCCTCGGGGCCGCCTTCGTCGCGCTTCTTGCGGTTATCCAGTTCGGGGTGACGTTGCACCGCACCCTTTTCTGGACCGACACAAAGACCTACCTCAACAAGGCGCTCGAATTTGCGCCCGGCTTCTATCTGGGCCACTACGCGCTGGCAGGAGAATATTGGGAGCAGAAGGAGTACGACAGGGCGATCTCCGAATACAAAAAGACGCTGGAGCTGAAGCCGGACCTGCGTTTCGTCAGCGGCTATATCAGCGACCTCCATAACGAAAAAGGATACGAATACGCCTCTTCCGGCCGGTATGCCGAGGCGATAAAGGAATATGAAGAATCACTTGCGATCAGGCCGTCGCAGTCGGCAGTCTACAACAATCTCGGGAATATCTACTCCCTGAGGGGGTTCGACGGCGAAGCGCTGAAATCATGGCAGAAGGCGGTCGCCATCGACCCTGCGAACTACGAGGCGACTTTCAACCTGGCGCTCGCCTGCGAAAAGGGAGGTGACCGGGCGTCCGCCCTGAAATACTACCGTGCCTGCCTGGGCATCTCTCCGCAGGCTCCGACCGAGCTCCTGGAAAAGGTGCGGCAGCTGCAGCAGGGCGGCCGGCGTTAATACCAGATCACCGAGCCGTCCTTCGTCTTCACCGGGACCTTCCTCAGCATGACCTGCTTCTCCCATACGCCCCGGTTCTCCCGGTACCACGCGATCGTACTGTCGAGGCCCTCTTCGAACTTCACCGAAGCCCTGAAGCCCAGGACGTCCTCCGCCTTTTTCGTCGAGGAGATATGTCTCTGCACCTGGCCGAACCTGTCCGGCATATGATCCAGCTTCTGGCCGCTGCCGAACCTGGCCGAAATCATCGCGGCAATCTCCCTGACGCTGATCTCCCTGCCGGTGCCGACGTTGAAGACCTCTCCTCTCACCTTTCCGATCGGCGCATGGATCGCCAGATCGATCGCACGGGCCGTATCCTCCGTATAGACCCAGTCCCGGGAGGCCGAGCCGTCGCCGTGGATCGTGAGGGGCTCGCCGAGGATACAGCTGGTGATGAACCTCGGCACGACTTTTTCGAGGTGCTGGCGGGGGCCGAAATTGTTGAAGGGCCTGATGATCACCCCGGGGATGTCGTGCGCCACGATGTAGGAATAGACGAGCCGGTCGGCGCCCGTCTTCGCCGAGGCGTAGGGGCTCGTCGGGTTAAGCGGATGGTCCTCATCCATCGGCTCGTAGGCGGCCGACCCGTATACCTCGGAGGTCGACACATGGATGAACCGGTCGATCCTTCCTGAGTGCTTGAGCACGGCGTTGGCCACCGACTGGGTGCCGAGGACATCGGTAACGAAGAAGACGCGGTGAGAATAGAGGGAGCGGGCCACATGCGTTTCGGCCGCGAAGTGCACCACCACGTCGGACCTGCCCACCAGGTCGCTGACGAGGTCGAGGTTGTTGATGTCCCCATACCAGAATTCGAACCGCCCCGAGTTTCTCACCTCGGGAAGGATGTTCTCGATATCGCCGGCGTAGGTGAGCGCATCGAGCACGATCAGCCGGTAGTCCGGATATCTGCCGAAGATATAATTGACGAAATTACTGCCGATAAAGCCTGCGCCGCCCGTAACAAGAAGCGTTTTCACACGTCACCTCAAAATATGTATTGTCTTGCCGCCCGCGGCAATGAGGAAAAGGCCCGGCCGGCCGCCTTCTCCGCTTCCCGAACTCTGCGGCCTGTCACGCCCCCACGTTATCTCTTCCTGAATAGAAAGAGCTTCTGTATCCCGTAGTCGCCCCATGCCGGCAACCCGGCAAAAAGCCGGTTGATCTCCGAGTCATAATCGGGCGGCACGCTCAGTATGCGTTTGACGAACGGCTGCAACACCCTCGAGCCTACATAATAGGTGCTGCTGAAATTTCGTATCTCAACGAGGTCGAAGATATCCGAAACCTTCTCCGCGAACTCCCCTTCGTCGATATACAGGTTAAACCACGGCTGTTCCAGGTCCTCAAGCCCGAATTCTGCCCTCAATGCGTTTATCCTCCTGAGCCCCGCAGTCGTCGCCTCGGACATCAGGAAGAGCCCTCCCGGGACAAGGACCCTATGCACCTGCCTCGCGGCCTCGATCTGGTTTTCCAGGCTGCCGAGGTTTATGATCACCCGCCGGGTCATTGCCCTGGTATAGGAATGTTCTTCTTCGCGCAGGTTCATTATGTCACCGACTTCAAAAGAGACCGTTCCCCGCAGACCCTTTCCGGTGCTCTCGCGGCAGAGTCCCTCCGCTGCGCGGATCATTTCCTCGGAATAGTCTATCCCTTTCACTGATACCTTCTTCCGGAGCACCAGATCAAGGGTGCTGAGTCCATTCCCGCATCCTATGTCGAGAACGCGGTCTCCGTCCTCTATATATTCTGCGAGCGCCCCGACCTCGAGCCCCATGCAGAACCGGTCCTCCCAGCTCGACTTGTGGGAGACTCCATGCTCCTTCGCCTTGGCTTCCCAGAACTCCTTGATCGCCCTGAGGTCCTTCTCCCTGTTCACGTCAACCTCTCATCAATGATATACAGAGGTCTCCGCTGGACCTCCTGATAGGTCCTTCCCAGATATTCGCCGAAGATCCCGAGCATCAGCAACTGGATGCCTCCGACAAAGAAGATCGACACGATGATCGACGCGTAGCCGAGGACGGGGATGTCATAAAACATCCGTTTGTAGATAAAATAGAGCCCGATGAGGAGGCTGACCATCGAGGTGAACAGCCCGGTGTAGATCGCCAGCCGGAGGGGGACCGTCGAAAAAGAGGTGATGGCATGGAACGCGAGCATGAAAAGCCTCGTTATGTTGTACTTGGTCCTCCCCTTCTTCCTTTCGCTGTGTTCCACTTCGACAAGGGCCGTGCGGAAGCCGGTCCATGCCATCAGCCCGTGGACAAACCGCGCACACTCCCTCATTTCTTTCAGCGCATCAACCATTCTTCTGCTCAAAATGCGGAGCATCGTCTGGCCTTTCGGAATATCGACTCCGGAGAACCTCCTCAAGAGCCACCAGAACATGCGTGACGTCATTTTTTTCAGAAACGGGTCGTGCCGTTCCTTCCTGATCCCGTAAACGATATCGAAGCCCTCCCGGTACTTTGCGTAGAGCTTCGGGATCTCTTCCGGCGGGTCCTGGAGGTCTCCGTCCATAAGGACCACCGTCCTGCCCTGCGCGGCATCGAGGCCGGCCGTCAGCGCGATATGATGCCCGAAATTCCTCGAAAAACGTATCCCTCTGACCCTCGGTTCTTTTGCATGAAGCTCCCTGATAAGCTCCCAGGAGCGGTCTCTGCTGCCGTCGTCCACCATTACCATTTCGTAATTTCCCTGAGCACCCTCTTCCGCACAAAGCTTTTCCATGACAACGGCAAGCCGGTCCCAGAGCTCGGGGATGTTCTCCTCCTCGTTGCAGATAGGGATGACTACCGAAAAAGCAGGAACGCAGTCCGCGCTGTTCATAGTAGGGATACTATAGCAATACCTTTTGCGACAGGTCAATCGCCTGAGCGGGCAGTCATCACGTCCCTGACGGCGCCGACAACGGCACGGACCTCATCCTCGCCGAGCTTGGGATAAAGCGGGAGGGATATCGTCCGCGAGCCTATCTCTTCGGCCCGCGGGAAGTCGCCTTCGCTGAAGCCGAATTCCCTCCGGTAATACGCAAGCAGATGGATCGGCCGGTAGTTGACCGCGACTCCGACCCCCTTTTCCTGAAGTGCCGAAAGCGCCGCGTCCCGTCTGCCCGGCGGCACGAGGATCGTAAAGAGATGGCGGGCATGGCGCGACTGCGGCAGGGTCTTCAGGAGTTCAACGTCCTTCATCCCCGAGAGCCCTTCCTCATACATCTCCCAGAGGAGGTCCCTCCTCTCCCACAGCCCGTCGATCCGGTCGAGCTGGTCGACCAGAAGCGCGGCGTGGATATTGTCCATGTTGTATTTCCAGCCGAGGACCGGCATGTCCCAGTGCTGATACCTCCTGGTATACCTGTCGATCGCCGACTTGTCTATGCCGTGCATCCTGAGCATCCTCAGCAGCTCCGCGGCATCGGCGTTGTTCGTACAAACCGCGCCGCCTTCACCCGAGGCGATATTCTTCGTCGCGTAGAAGCTGTAACAGGCGGCGTCTCCGAGCTGCCCGACCCTCACGCCGTCCCTCTCGGCCTCGACCGCATGGGCGGCGTCCTCGATCACCGCGAGCCCCCGACGGTCCGCGATCTCCCTGATCCTCTTCATGTCGCACATCTGTCCGTAAAGGTGTACGGGGATGATCGCCTTCGTCCTGGGGGTCACCGCCTTTTCGATCAGCGCCGCGTCGAGGTTGCCGGTCTCCGGTTCGACGTCGACGAAGACCGGCTTCGCGCCGGCATGGATGACCGAATTCGACGTGGCGCAGAAGCTCATCGGCGTCGTGATCACCTCGTCACCGCGGCCGACGCCGAAGGCGAGAAGGCTCAGGTGGAGCGCTGCGGTGCAGCTCGTCAGCCCGACGGTCTGGCCGAGGCCGGTATACTCCGAGAACTTCCTCTCGAATTCGGCGACCTCGCTGCCGGTCGTCAGAAAAAGAGAGGTGAGAACGTCTTTCACCCGGGCAATGTCCCGCTCGTCTATGTTATGCCTGAAAAATTCTATCTTTTTCGTCATGCCATACTATAATATGCTATCGCGGCCGTTTCTGCCAAGACGGCCGGGGGCATGTATGGATCAATCGAAACCATGACGAAAATCCACTATCGCAGGAGGTTCTTTAAAGGGCTCTTCATCGCCCTGAGGATCATCCTCTCGTACCGCATCGCCTCGTTTGCCGGATTCTTCGGCTCGCCCGGGGATAAGGAAGACCGCCTGAAATCTCTCCACAGAAGAAATGCGAGGCTCATCAGGGAAAAGGCGCTCGAGATGAAGGGCGTGATGATCAAGGTCGGCCAGTTCCTCAGCTCCCGCGTCGACCTCCTGCCGGACGAATACATCGCGGAGCTCTCCGAGCTTCAGGACCAGGTGCCGCCGCACGAATACGCGGGCATCAGGACCCAGATCGTCGGCCAGCTCGGCCGTCCTCCGGAGGAGATCTTTCCGGAATTCCAGAAGGAGCCGATAGCCGCCGCCTCGCTCGGGCAGGTGCACCGCGCGCGGCTCGCCACGGGCAAAGAAGTGGCGGTGAAGGTCCAGTACCCCGATATCGAGAAGGTGATAGAGACAGACATCGGGATGTTCGCCATCCTGATCAGGATCCTCCGCGGCCGCTACGGGAGCATCAACCTCCGGGTCCTGCATGAAGAGTTCTCGAAGATCATCCGGGCGGAGCTCGACTACCTGCAGGAGGGGAAGAACGCCGACCGCTTCAGCAGGGAGTTTGCGGACGATCCCCGGATCGTCATCCCGCAGGTCATCTGGGAGTATACGGCGCGGAAGGTCCTCACCCTCGGCTTCGTCGGCGGGATCAAGATCACCGACTGCGCGGCGGTAAAGGAGTCCGCCATCGACTGCAAGGCGACGGTCAACCTCCTGGCCGAGACATACTCGAAGATGATCTTCGTCAACGGCTTCTTCCATGGAGACCCGCATCCGGGCAACATCTTCGTGCAGGAGGGGCCGCGTCTCGTCTTCGTCGACTTCGGGATGGTCCAGGCGATCCCCGAGGCGGTGAAAAAAGAGCTGCGGAAATTCGCCGCCGCGGTCGTCGAAAGCGACACTCAGGCGATCCTCGACGCGATGGAGAAGATGGGGTTCATCATCGAGGGGGCCGACTACGGCAGACTGGCGGAGGTGGCGCAGGAGCTGATCGACAAGTACCGGTCGATCACCCCTGCCGAACTCAAGGCGCTGACCGTCGAGGACGTTTCGGCGGAAATCGGCAACGTGCTGGGGATCGTGGAGTATATCCAGATCCCGAACAACTTCATCCTTCTGGGAAGGACGATCGGCATCCTCAACGGCATCGCCTTTTCTCTGAACCCCGAGGTCAACATCATCGAAATCGGCAAGCCCTACATCAAGCGGTTCCTGAAAGGGAGCGGCCGGGAATGGACCGGGCAGCTCGTGTCCGCGGTGGGGGGAAGGCTTTCCGACCTCTGGAGACTGCCCTCGGAGATGAAGGGGTTTCTCACAAGGGCCAACAGGGGCGACCTGTCGGTAAAGCTCTCCCGTGCGGAAGTGCGCGAGATCACCGACCGGCTGAAGTCGCTCACGAGCGTCATGATGCTCGTCGTCCTGACGGTGACGACCGCGGCCGCAGGCCTCTTCTTCGTGCTTGCCGGAAACAGGCCGCTGTCTCTTGCCGCCGCCGGAGGGGCCGTGCTTCTGGGGCTTTTTTCGGTCTTCAGGCTGATGAGGGACTGACGGCAGCCCTCCGGCCATTCTTTGAAGAATTTCGTTCATTCCGTTTATACTTGAATGAAAAATATGGAACACCGACATTCCGCCAATCCTCTGCTCCGAGCCGCGTCCTTTCTCGTTCCGGCCGCTGTGCTGATCTTTTTCGTCTGGGTCGGATACCGGGGGATCGATTTCGGCAGCCACTGGGACGAAACGCAGCAGGTGGATTCGGTCAGGGAGTCATTCAGGACCGGCACTCTGCTTCCCCAGATGTACAACTACCCCTCCGTCACCTACTATCTCACGCTGAGCAGGCTCCTGCCTGACATCTGGGCGACAGTCCGTGACGTCCTCTCCTCGGACATCGGGTACGGGACGCCGGTCAGGAAGGAAATTCTCACCCCCGGGACCGGTACGATGACAGAAAACGACTTCCTCCTTCAGGTAAGGTCGATCTTCATCGTCGTAACGCTGCTCTCGGTCATCTGGACCTACCTGCTGGCACTGCTCTGGAGAAAAAGCCGGCTGCAGGCGTTCATCGCGGCGGCGCTGCTCGGCTCATCCTGGGAAGTGTCCTATCACGCGAGGTGGATCGCTCCCGACGGAATACTCATGCAATTCGGGGTCCTGACGGTGCTGTTTCTGATCGCCTCGATGGAGAGTCCGACGCGTTCCCGGTTCTGGCTGAGATGCGCGGCATGCGCCGCCGGCGTCGCCTGCGGCACGAAGTACCCGGGAGGCGTCATGCTGCTGCCGGCGCTCCTGACCTATGCCTATCTGCGGAAAAGGGCGGTTGCCGCCGCAGCCCCGCGGACCTGGACGGAATATCCGGTGCTTGTCGGCCTCTTCTGCCTCTCTTTTTTCATCTCGACGCCGGGCGCGCTTCTCCAGCCGGTCTATTTCGTCTATGAGGTAAAGAAACAGATGGCGATCTACCGGGCAGGATGGTGGAGTTCTACGGTGCACGGAGGGCCCGAACACTTCATCCTCAACGTCAAGTATCTCTCGCTCGTGCTCTTCTCGCATTACTGGCCGATAGCGCTCTTTTTTTCCCTCATGGTCCTGCCGGGAGCCGTCTCGCTTGGAAAAGACGGCATACCGAGGGTGGCGATATTCCTCTCGGCGCCGGTGATCTGGCTTTTGTATCTCTCCGGCCAGAATGTCATGGCCGTAAGGAACCTGCTTCTGATCGCGCCCTTTATGGCGGTCCTTTCGGCCGAAGGGATCGGGTTCTGCGGCCGCATTCTGAAAAAATCGGCCGTCCGGACGGCCTTCCTGACCGCCGTGTTCGGGCTGCTCGTGCTGAATGCGGCCTGGCTGGTTCACGCAGCCGATACAATCAGGACAAGGACATCCATCGACTACCGCCGGAGCACCTACGACTACCTCAAGGGGCACCCGGGGGCTACCTTTCTTCTGTCGGACGGCGTCCGCAATCTCCTGCCCGGGTCGGCCGGCGCGGTGCTGAACGTCTCGTCAGATCCGGGCAAGGCGCAGGAGTTCGTCTTCCTGTCGAACGAGCCTTTCCACCTGAAGCTTATCGGCAACAGACGCGGCCGCTATTCTGTCATCGCCGGCGACTACGACGTGAACTTCGACTACTACCCTCTCTGGATGGAACCGAAGGTCGTCGCGATTACCGTCCCCGAGGCAAAGGAAATGTCGCTTCTGCCAGCCGGGCCATGAACCGCTGAGCCCTTTGAAGAATATGTTCCGTTGCGTATATACTGATAGCAGGACGTCATGAAGGATCGAAGCTATGGAGAATAAAGAGGTCGACTGTGCGCATATCCCTCTCACCGGGGACAGTGCCGGCAACATACGTAATGTCGTCGGCTGTTACAAAAACGTTTTGGTCTGCGGGGTGAAAGGCGTCGGCAAGATCACCAATACCGTCCAGGCGGTCCGGGACAAGACCAACGTCTGCTACGTAGGCAATCCTGTCGATTACGAGGGAAAGTCGCGACCCGGCAGCTACGAAAAATATCTCTCCTACATCCTCTCCCTGAAAAGCGACATCAGGATAGTCCGCAGCATGGACGCCCTCTTCCCTGTCCGTGACGAACTCATTCTCATCGTCGACGAGATATACGGAAGGAGCGAAGCCGAACGGGAGCAGATCAGCAGACTGCTCGACATGCCGAACATCAGGATCATCCAGATCGTCGGCTGCATGAAGTATATGATAGGCCTTATCGAAAAGATAGACGCGATCCTCGAACTGCACCTCGACGGCGCGTTCATGATCGACAGGGAATTCGGAAAGGCGATATGCGATATACTGGGGAAGAAAAACTAGGAGACCGTTCCGGGCAGGAATAGAAAAGGCGGCCGATCAGCCGCCCCTTCGTGAGCGCTGATTTTCGCTTATACGTTTTCGATCATCTCCCAGACGCCGCAGGGGCAGACGCCGGCGCAGAAGCCGCAGCCGATGCATTTCGCCTCGTCCACCACGTATTCGTAGGCGCCGCCGGGGTGCTCGAGCCGGGAGATCGCCCCCCAGTAGCAGGTCGCCTCGCACATATGGCAGTCGCGGCAGGTGGCGCAGGACATGCACTTGTTCGCCTCACCTTCCGGAGTGAAGTCCCCGGCGCAGGCGTCGTAGTATTCCTTCTTGATCTTCTCGTAGGCGATCGGCTGCTTGACCTCGGGCCACCGCGGCGCATGCGCCACCTGCTGATGGATATACTCCGCGGCAAGCCTGCCATGGCCGATCGCGTGAGTCACGAGGCCGAGGCCGGTGACGTCACCGATCGCAAAGACCTTCACGTCGGAGGTCTGGTAAGAGTCATTCACTTTGATCCAGCCCCGCTCGTTATGGATCGACGCCGGAAGGAACCCGAGCTGGGGCACGTCGCCTACCGACATGACGACCACGTCGGCGTCGAGAGACGAGCCGTCCTTGAAAAAGAGCTTCCTCTGTCTCTTGTCGTACCGTTCCGTCAGCCTCGGCCAGAGGATACTGGTGCCCTTAGCCCTGGCGATCTCCATCTCCGGGCCGAAGGCGGCCGGCTTCTGGATGTCGACGGCGATGACCGACTCCGCGCCCATGTTGTAAGCCTCGGACGCGACGTCCATGCCGACGTTTCCGGCCCCGATCACGACGACCTTCCTGCCCTTAAGGTCGTGGCGTTTGCCGGCGTTGATGTCCCTGAGAAAATCGTACGCCGCGATCATGTCTTCAGAGCCGGGGAAGGCGATCTTCCTCGGTTCGTGCGCGCCGATCGCAACGATCACGACCTCGTATTTCTTGTAGAGCTCCTCGAACTTCTCCTTCGTCACCTTCGTGTTGAGGTGGACGCCGACGCCGAGCTCCTTAAAGCGCGACACCTCTTTTTCGAGGATCTGGTGCGGCAGCCGCTCCCTCGGGATGCAGTATTCGATCTTGCCTCCGAGCCGGTCACCGGCCTCGAAGATATCGACCGTATGGCCCTTGAGCGCAAGCTGCCATGCCGCGGACATGCCCGCAGGACCGCCGCCGATCACCGCGATCGTATGGCCGGTCGCCTTCTCCTTCTTCGGCGCCGGAAGGTCCAGCGCGAGCCCGCCGAGTTTGTCGATCGCAAGAGGGGCATCGATCATGCCCCGGGTGCAGCTCTGCATGCAGAGGTTCGGGCAGATCTGCCCGCAGACCGTCGCCGGAAGCGGGCTGTACCTGAGGACGAGCTCGAGCGAATCCTGCAGCCTCCCCTGCCTTATCAGCATCGCCCTTTTATGAGAGGGGATGTGCGTCGGGCACGCGTACGCGCAGGGCGGAGAATATTTCTCGTTCGACCAGACCGGCTTGTTCCTCCTGTCCGCCCCTGTGGTGATGTAGGGAAGGAGCGTGAGGTCGTGGTCGAGATATTCGCCGAAGATGCCTCCCTTGCCGACCGACTCCTCCCAGTGCTTATTCCGGAATTCGGTCGTCGACATCTTGAACCATTTCCGCTTCCGCTTCTCCTGCGGCGTATAGGAGCTCAGCTTCTTCCAGTCAGCCGCAGACTTCGTCAGTTCCCTGTAGTACGACATCCGGTCGATCGCCTCGAGATACGGCTTCATGTTCGTCTTCAGCCATTCCCAGTCCTGGTCCGTGAGGTCGAGGAGCTGCACGTCCTTCTCGCTATAGCCCTGGATCGGGCCGCGGAAATAGATCGTGCCGCCGACCATGCCGACGCAGGGCCGGTAGCCGAGGATGTTTTCGGGGTTCCTGGAATCCACGCCGCAGACGACGGCGATGCCGCCCGCCTTGAACTCGGCGAAGGAGTCCCCGACGTTCCTGAAGTACCATGACTGCGGGGGATCGAACCGCGGGTTATGCTTCGTCATCGTATCGCAGCGCGCGCCGCCGCTTCCCTGCACATAGAGCGTGCCCTGGGCAGCCGCGTTCCATGCGCCGTTCGTCACGTCGCCTAAAACGGTGATCTTCGCGCCGCAGTTGACCCAGCCGGCGTCGTCCGAGACGCTGTTTTTCACGACGATCTCGGTGCCGTCCATGCCCATGCTGCCGAGACGCTGGCCGACCGGGCCTTCGACGGCGATCTTCACCGTCTCGCCGCGCGGCCAGATCCTGCCGCCGATGCCGTGCTGGCCGTCGGCGATCACATGCATCTCGCGGGCGCCGTCCTGCACCGCCTGCTGAATATGCTCTTCCAGTATCCGCGAGGGCACCCGGCCGCCGCCGACGCTGCCTCGCAGAAGGGCTTTCTGCCCCTTCAGCTCCAGAATTTTCTCGTCCGCTGTCTTCCGGCCCGCCTTCGCCTGCACCGCTTTTTTCCCTTCCGTCTTTTTACGTGCGGGCGGGGTCACCCCGCCCCTGCCTATTTTCTTTTTAGCAGGCATAGCTGATACCCAGTCTCTCTGCGATCGCCTTGTCGTCGATGCTCAGCCCGTCGGACATGCCGATCGGGATCTCGGTCGACCTCCCCATCGGGGCGAATATCTTCCTCAGCTCGACGTCGGCGGACTTAAAGACCTCGACGACCCGCTCCGCGACCTTGTCGGAGTCGAGCCTCCGGTAGAGCTTCGGGTCCTGCGTCGTGATGCCGCGCGGGCACTTGCCGGTATTGCAGAGGTTGCACCGGTTGTATTCGTCGCCGAAACAGTCGGCCGCAGTCTGCATGATATACTTGCCGATCGCGACCGCCGACGCGCCGAGCATGATCAGCGCCGCCGCGTTCGCCGCGAGGTTGCCCTTCTTGCCTATGCCGCCCGCCGCGATGAGCGGGAGCTCGTTCTGCTTGCCCTGTTTGACGAGGTCGAGATAGCACTCCCGAAGGTTCGATGCGATCGGATGTCCCATCTTGTCCATCGAGACGTTGTAGGCCGCCCCGGTGCCGCCGTCTTCGCCGTCGATGCAGAGGCCGGCGGCGTAAGGGTTTCTCGCCAGGTTGTTCAGCACCGCCTTGGCGGTCTTCGTCCCGGAGATCTTCGGATAGACCGGCACGCGGAAGCCCCAGGCCATCGACATCGACTGGATCATCTTCGCCACCGCCTCCTCGATCGAGTACTTCGTCTGGTGCGTCGGCGGGGAGGCGAGGTCCACGAACTGGGGCACGCCCCTGATCTTGGCGATCAGCTTAAGCACCTTCTGGGCCATCAGCAGGCCGCCGTCTCCGGGCTTCGCGCCCTGGCCGTATTTGATCTCGATCGCCGCCGGGTCCTCGACCATATGCGGGATCGCCCGCACGATCTCGTCCCATCCGAAATAGCCCGAGGCGATCTGGATGATGAAGTACTTCAGGTACTTCGACCTCAGGAGCCTGGGCGACATTCCGCCCTCGCCCGAGCACATCACCACCGGGATGTTTTCCACTTCGTTGAGGTACGCCACGCCCATCGCGAGGCCTTCCCACATCGGCGGGGAGAGAGCGCCGATCGACATGCTGCCGATCATGATCGGGAAGATCTCCCTCACCGGCGGGATGAACTTCCCGGAGGACTTGTCGACGGCCAGTCTTCCGTTTTCCATCACGAGGGGGAGTTCCTCCGGCGGCAGGACCCTGCCAAGGAGCGAGCGCACCCTGAACTCGTGCCTGCCGGCATCTAGCGCAGGGTCGGTCAGCATCGAGATCCTCGTGAATTTCAGCCTGTCGAGGGTCGATAGCGCAGGGTCGTTTCTCCTTCCGCCGCGCTTATAGGCATCGCCGCCCTTGTTCTTATAGTGGAGGAGCTTGTTCTGGGGGTTGAACTCCGGCTCGATCGCCTCGTTCGGACAGACGAGCGTGCAGCTGCCGCAGCCGACGCAGTAGCGCTCCATATCGGTCACCTGCTCGACGACCTGGGTGACGGTCCTCACCGCGGTAGGCGTCGGCACGGCCCCGGAGGACGTCACGGTGCGTTGCACCTTGACCGTCGCCTCGATCGCCTTCACCGGACATACCGCCGTGCATCTGCCGCAGCGCTTGCAGCGGTCGTCCCGCCAGCGGACGATATAAGGGAATTCCCTCAGCGAGAGCTTATGGTTGTTGTCGAGCCTTACCCCTGCTGCTGGTTCCATACCCGTACCTCCTGCGCGTCCGGCGAAACGATGACCATATCGTATTTCATCGGGAATATGTCTTTTGCCCTCTCCCTCTCCGGGATCGCCCTGTCGACGCCGCATTCCTCGGACATGAGGGCATACTTGCCCTTCGCACCTCCGACGACGCCGGGCCGCAGCTTCTTGGAGTCCTGCACCATGAAACAGGTGCCGTCGGGCGTAAATCCGATCACCATGTTCGGCCCGTCGATGCAGAGCGAACGGAGAGACTGCTTCATCAGCCTCACCGCGCCCGCGTCGGGGCGGCGGTCGATCTCGGCAGCCTTCAGCGGCGTGATCACGTCCTTATAATAATGGAGCGGATAGCCGAGCTGACGGACCGTGTAATGCAATATATGCGTGAATACCTCGCTGTCGCTGTTGTAGCCCATGTAGCCGGGGAAACCCCTGCCCGACAGATATTCCCTGATCGGCACGAAGGCGGTGTTCTCGCCGTTGGTCATCGAGCAAAAGCCCTGGATGAAAAACGGATGGCAGGCGTAAAGATAGATCGCGTAGTTCGTGTTCTGCCTTCCCTGGGCGAGCACGATCTTCGCGCTGATCCTGTCCCTGTCGAGGCCGAAGAACTCAGCCACCTCGAGAGGGTCTCCCACCTCCTTCAGCGTGATCACGTCGGGGTAAAAAGAGAAGGCGAAAATCGATTCGTCCTTCTCGCCCAGACAGCGGAGGGCGAGCCTCGTATTCATGAGAAGGTCTTCCTTCGCCTTCATCGGCAAATTCGCGCAGGAGGCGGGATAGTCGTATGCGCGGGCGAAATAATGGTCCCTCGCCACGACGCCCTTTTTCGGCGCGATCTTCGGCGTCCACTCGTGCTTCAGGCGAAAGCCGGCGCGTTTCATGTAGTCATCGAGCAGTTTCTTCCCGTCCCTGGAGCAGATGCCGGAGAGGACCGGATATTTCTTGAGTTTCGCGAATTCGCCGCCCAGGTCCTTCAGCGTCAGCCCCAGGCCGGAACCGTCATGACCCTCTTTCATCGTCTCGAGGGCAAGGATCGGCTCCATGGGAGAGATATATTCAGAAGATGTTATTGCTGCTAATCGACACATTCCATCCTCACTCTTTGTCGGTTTCGCCGGTGATTTCAGCGTTAAAAAAACGCCTTCCAACCCGCCGGTTGTGCAAGGCGTTCAGGGCGTATTTACATCTGCGTCACTCGGCAGACATTATATTAAAACTTCTTTTCGGCCGTTGTCAATCGGCCCCGGTGTCATAGCCGGACCCCCCTTCCAGCGGGGTCGGCTTGCTTTTTCGGACGGGTATCTCTTATCCTAAAAACATCACATCAAATGGAGGTTTTACCGTGTTGACTGTATCTGATAACGCCGCCGAAAAGGCAAAAGAGATTTTGAAGGCTGAGGGCAAGGAGGGCTGGGGCCTCAGGGTATTCATCCACGGCGCCGGCTGCTGCGGGCCGAGCTACGGCATGGACATAGACGAAAACCCGAAGGAAGGCGACAAGACCGTCGAAAAGAACGGGCTGAAAGTCTTCGTCGACCAGGAGGCCTTTGCGAGCCTCAGCAACAGGGAGATCGACTACGTGAAGACCCCCCAGGGCGAGGGCTTCGTGATCAACGGGGGCGAGGCGCCTTCCTGCGGTTCCGGCTCCAGCTGCGGGTCCGGTTCCTCCGGCTGCAGCTCCTGCGGGTAAACCGCGCCCATTCCTCAATGTTCCCTTCTCACAGGCCGAGAAGACTCAGAAAAAACGAGATCGTCAGGAGAATGGTGAGGGAGACCTCCCTTTCCCCTGACGATTTCATCTACCCCCTCTTCGTAACCTACGGCAAAAAGGTCCGCAAGGAGATCACGTCGATGCCCGGCTGCTTCCAGGAGTCGGTCGACATGATCGTCCGCCACGCAAAAGAGGTCCGGTCGCTCGGCATCCCCTCCGTCATCCTCTTCGGCATCCCGGAGCATAAGGACGAGATAGGGTCGGGGGCTTACGACCCCCACGGCGTCGTCCAGAAGGCGATCGGGGAGATCAAGAACAAGGTCCCGGAGCTTTACGTCATCACCGATGTGTGCATGTGCGAATATACCAGCCACGGCCATTGCGGGATCATCGAAGACGGAGACGTCACGAACGATGCGACGCTCGAGCTCCTTGCGCGTGAGGCAGTGTCGCATGCGAAGGCCGGCGCCGACATGGTGGCGCCCTCGGACATGATGGACGGAAGGGTCGGCGCGATCCGCAGCGCACTGGACCAGGAGGGCTTCGCGGGGACGCCGGTCATGAGCTATGCGGCCAAGTACGCATCCGCCTTCTACGGCCCCTTCCGTGAAGCGGCCGAATCCACGCCCGAGTTCGGAGACAGGCGCTCTTATCAAATGGACCCGGCGAACAGGCGCGAGGCGCTCAGGGAGGTGGCGCTCGACATCGAGGAGGGCGCCGACATCGTGATGGTGAAGCCGGCGATGACCTATCTCGACATCATCTCGGACGTGCGGGAGAGCTTCGATCTCCCTGTTGCCGCGTATAACGTCAGCGGAGAATACTCCGTGATAAAGGCGGCGGCGAAGCTCGGATGGATCGATGAAGAGCGGGCGATGATGGAGATGCTCACGTCTATCAAGAGGGCGGGGGCCGATCTGATCCTCACCTACTTCGCTAAAGAAGCCGCGAAGGTACTCAACAGGTAGTTCGCCCGGGCAATTCGCCAATCTCCGCTGCCCATGGGCGGTGCCGGACACCCCGGGGTTTTCGCTATGCCATTTGAAGAAATGCGGGAGGTTCTGCCCCCCGGGTAAATTCACCACCTCGAAAAAAGCCGCCGGATATTCCTCCACTCCGCCGCCGGGCCGCGCGCCTCTTCGAAAACGAATTCCCTGCAGGTCTTCACTGACAGGCCCGACTGGGTTTCGGTCATCTTCACCGCGCCGTCGAGATCGGTCCTGTAGACCTTTATGCCCGAGAGTCTTCCCAGCGCGTCGGCTGACGGGTGGCCGAAGGAATTGTCCCTGCCCACAGATATCACCGCCGCCTCAGGCGATACCGCAGAGAGGAATCCTTCGTGCGCAGATGTGGCGCTGCCGTGATGGGGTACCTTCAGGACATCCGCCCTGCACCATTTTCCGAGCTGCGAGATCTCGTCTTCAGCCTCTTCTTCGACATCGCCGGCAAAGAGAAACGAACTCCTTATTCCTGAGAGTCTCAGGACGAGGGAGGACTCGTTCTCCCCGCCGTATTCGCTGCCTTCCGACGCGTAGAATTCCGGGTAGGGATGGAGCACGGCGATCGCGGCCCCTGCGGTTTCGATGATATCCCCCCTAGAAAGCGACCTTCGCCGAAAGCGTCCACTCATCTCCTCCGGGTATACGATCCTTCCGCTGTCCCATACCTCCCTGACGTGAAACCGCTCCATTAGGCGGCTTAGTCCGCCCGAATGATCGGGGTGAACGTGAGTCACCGCAACGGCGTCGATAGCTCCCACCCCTTCATAGGAGAGAAACGCCTCGGCCTCCCTTCCGGTCCGTCCGGTGTCGACCACCACTACCCTGCCGTCGGGAAATTCGATGACCGCGGAATCTCCCTGGCCGACATCGAGGAAGGTGACTGACAGCTCTTTTTTTTCGAGCATATGCGCCGCGGCGTACGCTGCGAGGGGTAGAAACGGCAGGACCAGCAGGGCCTTTTTCCTGCCGAAGCAGAGATAGGGAAGGAACCCCGCATAAAACAATATGCAAAAGACGGGGGGAAAGGCCGGCAGCCTCACTGAGGCAAAAGGGATCCCGGCCAATGCCCGCACGACCGCCGCGGAAAGTCCGGCCGCCAGGGAGACGAGCGGGGCAAAGGCAAACCATCCGGTAAGGAGGAAAACGAAGGAGGATACGAGAGAAAGGAGAACGAGGGCAGAACCGATAAGAGGAGAGGCGATGAGATTCGAAAGGGGAGAAACGAGAGAAAAATAATGGAAGTGATACGCGACCAGAGGCGCGGTGCCGAAGGACGCCGCGGCGGTGATGACCAGGCTCTTCCTGGCATAACGGCGCAGACGGCCCTCCTCCTCGTCTTCGTCGTCTTTTCCTCCCGCAGCGAACCCGATAAAGAGGACCGCGGCAAAGGACAGCTGAAACGAAAGGCTGAAGAGCACTTCGGGGTCCAGGAGCGTCAGGAGAAAGGCGGCGAAAAGAAGGCTGTTCAGCCATGCGCCTTTCCTTCCGAGGAGAAGCCCCCCGAGAAAAGTCGCAATCATAACGAAGGACCTCACGGCCGGCGGGCTCGCGCCCGAAAGCCCGAGGTAGAAGGCCATGAAGGGCAGACAAAGGAGGGCCGCGGCCTGGCGCGGCGTGAGATACATCGTCAGCCGCAGCAGAAGACTGTGGGGCAGCCGGCCGAGGAGAAAGGCAAAGGCGCCGAACATCGCGACCGAAAAAAGGCCGAAATGGGTTCCGGAGATGCTAAGAAGATGGGTGAGCCCCGTCGCGTTGAAGTCGTCCCTGAGGCCGGCCCCTACGAAGGAGGTCTCTCCCGTCGTCACGGCAGCGACGAGCGCCGCCCGCTCCCCTCCGATTTTCCGCAGAAGAGACTCGTTAATGGCGGCCCTTTTTTCCTCAAAGAATCTCCTTACCGTAAACGGAGACGGCCCCAGGCCTTCCGCGGCGACGACCGTCCCGTAGGGCCTCCCGCGCGACACCGCCCCCGGGTTCAGCCTCGCCCCGTCCCCGCCGCTCTTTAAGAGCAGCTCGTATTCCTCCCCTGCCTCGGCATCGACCTCCGAAAAAATACTCACCTCTTTTTCATGCAATGCCGCGATATCCTCGCCCGTCTCCTCATCGACAGCGTCGTCCACCCGGAAAACCTGCGGCCGGCCTTCAGACCCTGTTTCCGGCCGGGGCACGAAGCTGCCGGTAAGTCTCAGTTCCTTGTTCCGGATGTCGGATGTCCTGGCCTGGGGCGCGTATCTCGCAAAGGCGTAGGCCGCCCCCAGAACGAGCAGGAGAATGAGAAGATGCCTTTTCTTTGCAAGAAAGAAGAGCGCCGCCGAGAGGCCGAGGAGCGCAGCCGTCAGGGGGACATAGCGAAAGAGATGGAAAAGGACCACGCCCGAGATAAAAGAAACGAAGCTCAGCATCGGACCGCCGGATGCCGCAATGCCGATTTACTCCAATCCCCCATGCTCCGATCCCCCTTTTCCTGCCGCGAAAGTCAAAAAGCGAAACGTGAAAAGGTCAGCCCTGCTGCATCTTCTCCCTGATCACCTTCGCGATGTCCCTTCCGAGCCTCGTGATCAGTTTTTGGTCCTCGCCCTCGAGCATTACCCGTATCTTCGGCTCCGTGCCGGAGGCCCGGACCAGCACCCTCCCCCTCCCGTCGAGACGCCCCTCCGCCTTCTTCACCGCCTCCTCGATCTCCGGAATGGCCCGGATGTCCTGCCTCTTCTCCACCTCGACGTTCATGAGCACCTGGGGAAAGAGCCTGACCTTCGATGCAAGCCTGGAAAGCGAAGCGTTACTGTCCTTCATCAGGCTGAGGACCTGCACCGCGGTGATGGGGCCGTCCCCGGTGGTATTGAAGTCGAGGAAGACGATATGCCCGGACTGTTCGCCCCCCAAGTTGAACCCGCCGTCGAGCATTCTTTCGACGACATACCGGTCTCCCACCTTCGTCCTTACAAGCCCGATGCCCCGGCGTTCCAGAAATTTTTCGAGCCCGAGGTTGCTCATCACCGTGGCGACGACCGTCCCTCCCCTGAGTCTCCCCGCCGCCTGCATGTCCGCCGCGCACATCCCCATGACCTGGTCTCCGTCGACAAACCGGCCTTTTTCGTCGCAGAACAGCGTGCGGTCGCCGTCTCCGTCATGGGCGATGCCGGCGTCCGCTTTGTGTTCGATCACCGCCCGCTGCATCCCGCTCATGTCGACAGAGCCGCAGGCGAGGTTGATATTCATGCCGTTGGGCCTGTCGTGGATAGAGACCACCTCTGCGCCGAGTTCCCTCAGGAGCCACGGCGTCGTCTTGTAGGCGGCCCCGTTGGCGCAGTCGACGACGACCTTCATCCCCTCGAAGGTCATGCCCTTCCTGAGGGTGGACTTGATATACTCGATATAGCGGCCGGTCGCGTCGTCGAGCCTGAAGGCCTTCCCCACCTCTTCCCCGGGCGGCCTGTACCGTTCGAGAGACTCGTCGGCGACAAGCTCTTCGATCCTTTTTTCGACCGGGTCGGGAAGCTTGAACCCCTCGTGCGAGAAAAATTTGATGCCGTTGTCCTGAAACGGGTTATGGGACGCGGAGATCACGATGCCGGCGTCGATCCTCAGCGTCCTCGCAAGAAAAGCGATGCCCGGCGTCGGAAGGGGGCCGACAAGCGTGACGTTCATCCCCATGGAACAGATCCCCGAGGTGAGCGCGCTTTCGATCATATACCCCGAAAGCCTCGTGTCCTTGCCGATCAGTACCATGTTCCGTCCGTGCTGCTCCTTGCGGAGAACGATCGCCGCCGCCATACCGATCCTCAGAACGTTCTCCGGCTTCATCGGATGCCTGTTGATCCTTCCCCGTATGCCGTCCGTGCCGAACAATCTCATTTCCCTTTGCCTCCCATGACGACGGTAACCTTGACCGCGGCCGTTTCCGGCTTCACATTCGCGCCGGAAGTGTCGATGTTCAGCTCCTGCATCGTCGTCTCGCTCAGGCCGGAGATATCCATCGTATCGGTCTTCACCTCGGTAATTCGTCTCAGCTCGCTCTTGAGCCCGCGTATCAGTATGTTTTTCGGGACCACCTCGACCGCTCTCACATAATACCCGGGGGCCGGCATCCCGGAGATCGCCGGCTTCACCTTCACCATCTTCGCCGCCGCCTCATCAAGCCTCACCCTGATCGTGGAGGGATCGATGCGCGTGACCGACATCGCGTACGGCGGCCTCACGTCGTCGTTATTGATATGATAGCTCCCCTCGCCCATCTTCGCCCTGCCGAGGTCGATCGAAACGCGTATGTCCGGAGGCTTCAGGCTCTTTATAAGCCGCTCCTGGCCCTTGACCGTCACGTTTACTGACGTCGCGCTCGTACTGGCGATGCCGAGCCCCGAGGGAATATTCTTGAATTCAACCGGGATATCGAAGGACATCT
This sequence comes from Nitrospirota bacterium, assembly GCA_021783515.1. Taxonomy (GTDB): domain Bacteria; phylum Nitrospirota; class Thermodesulfovibrionia; order Thermodesulfovibrionales; family UBA6898; genus Sulfobium. Next base: position 112,649 of record JAJXTV010000002.1, on the reverse strand, counting down.
CCGACTGTCCGCGCGAGGTCACGAAAAACCATAGCAGCACGGATATCAGTATCGCCGACACCTTCAGGCCGGCGTTTTCCAGCAGCAGCTTTCTCATTTCTTCCTCTTCGGAGCGGTAAAAATGTCGGTGAGGACGTCCCTCATCGTTCCCATGTCCAGCTTCGTTTCGAGCTTCCCGTTCATCGCCATCGAGATGAAGCCGGTCTCCTCGGAGACGATGATCGCGATCGCGTCGGTCTCCTCGGTGAGGCCGACTCCGGCCCTGTGGCGCGTGCCGAGCGCCTTGCTCAGCTCCGAGCTGAGCGTAATCGGCAGGAAGCAGCCGGCCGCGGCGATTCTGTTGCCCTTGATGATCACCGCCCCGTCGTGTATAGGCGAGGTCGGATGGAATATGCTCGCCAGCAGCTCCCTCGATACCTTCGCGTCAAGCGGAGTGCCCACCTCGATGAAGTCCTTGAGGCTCGTCTCTCTCTCGATCACCATAAGAGCGCCGATCTTCCTGTTGGCCAGGGATATCGAGGCCCTCACGATCTCCTCGAGGGACTTCAGTTCCTCGGCCTTCGTGAAGGTGAGAAACTGAGCCTCGCCGATATGCGCAAGCGCCCGGCGTATCTCCGGTTGAAACAGCACAATGATCGCGATCACGATCTGCGCCAGGAAGCTCTGGACGAGCCAGTCGATCGTGTAGAGCTCAAGGTAGCGGGAAAAGAGCGAGGCGAGCAGCAGGATGCCGAGCCCGATCAGCATCTGCACCGCCTTCGTCCCCTTGAGGATGAGCAGGAGACGATAGATGATCAGAGACATCAGGGCGATGTCCAGAAAATCGAGAATCCATCTGTTATGTCTCAGCAGTTCCGGCATTTCTTCGCGATCCCTCGTGACAGAATAGTTAATTATATATTAAGCGGGTACAAATTTCATGCGCTGCGGACGGTACCGGCGCGGCGCCGCCGCCCGTTTTTGCGCGGATGCCTTTGCTGCTGGTATACTTGAGCAAAGGCGCGCATTCGATGAACCCCCTCGAACTTTATAAGAAGCTCCCGAAAAAGAACTGCGGGGCATGCAGCATGAAGACCTGCATGGCCTTTTCGCTCGCGGTCGTCAAGGGAGACGCCGACCTTGCCGAGTGCCCGCTTCTCACGGAGTCCGGGCGCGAGGAGCTAAGGGGATCTCTCGTGCTGACCGACTGGCGCGAGGAGCTGATCCTCAAGCTGCGGGAGGAGATAGAAGGCATCCGTTTCGATAAGATCGCGGAAGGGCTCGGCGCGAGGACGGACGGGGACTCGCTCGTGCTGGACTGCTTCGGCAGGGAATTCAGGATCTCCCCGGAAGGGGAGATCACCACGCGGGGCCGCATGACCCCCTGGATAAAGATCCTGATCCTCCACTATCTCAGGACGGCGGGAACGGGACCGCTTGCCGGCAGACACGTCTCTTTCAGCGAGCTCAGGGGAGGAATGGTGAAGGCCTCCTCCTTCGAGCGGGAATGCGAGGAGCCGCTCCGGGAGATGTTCGAAAGAGACTACGAAAAGACGGCCCAGGTCATCGGGAAAATGGGAAAGAGGCGGGAGAAAGAGTTCCCGACCGCCCACGCATGGGAGCTTTTCCTCCTTCCGAAGGTGCCTCTCGTCATCCTCTACTGGCCGCCGGACGAAGAATTTCCGGCAAAGGTGAAGATGCTCTTCGACGCGACGGCCGACCGGTTCCTCGACGTCGAATCCCTCATCTTCCTCGTCGAAGGGCTCGTGAAGAACATCGAGATGTCGCATTGATTGCCGGCGGGGCGGCAGGGGCGGGAATCCCGCGGCTTGAAGAAGGGATGCCGAAGGGGTATAATGCATCGGTGGAGCAATGCGCGCAGTGCGGACTACGGCTCGATGAATGCGTATGCTGCGAGGGGTGCGGGCATGTCTGTCCCTTGGACCGCGGCGAACCGTTCTGCCCCGTCTGCAAGCCGGAGCCGGCGACGGCGAGGGGGTAAAGGCAAAGGTCACAGGATCTGGCCGCTTTTATCCTTCGGCGCAGGCCCCGCTTTCCCGGTAGCTGCAGACTTTTCACCTTTAACATAATTGGGGAGGTTATCATGGCGGACGAACATTCCTTTGATGTGGTGAGCAAGGTCGACCTTCAGGAGGTCCTCAACGCGGTCCAGCAGGCGACCAAGGAGATCTCCCAGCGGTTCGACTTCAAGGGCAGCAAGAGCTCGATCGAACTCAACAAGGACAAGCACGAGATCACGTTCGTTTCCGACGATGAGAGTAGGCTGAAAACCGTCATCGACATCCTCCAGACAAAGCTCGTCAAGAGAGGTGTATCGTTAAAGGCGCTCAGCTACGGGAAGGTCGAACAGGCGGCCGGAAATACCGTCAGGCAGCTCGTCACGCTCCAGCAGGGCATCCCGACCGAAAAGGGGAAGGAGATCGTCAAAATCATCAAGGACGCCAAGATGAAGGTCCAGGCCGAGATACAGAAGGACCAGGTGAGGGTCAGGGCGAAGAAGATCGACGACCTCCAGGCGACGATCACCCTCCTGAAAGGGAAGGACCTGGGGATCCATATCGAGTTCATCAACTACCGGTGACCCCTCGCCTGTTTCTTCAAAAGGCCTATTTACTTGTTTTGCGGAAGCGGCTATACTTTCCGCCATATCAATCTTTCCTGGGGAGGAACAAAATGAAGAAGCTGTGGTCTTTATGTTTCGTCTTATTGGTCTCTTTGGCATTTGTCGCGCAGGCCTCGGCAGCCGGCAGGCTGTTTCACACGAACGAACCCAACGGCACGATCGAAGAACTGAACCCGGACACGGGAGCGGTCGTCAACAGTTTCCCCGCGCCCATACCGATAGGAGACGGCTGCAGCGCCCTCGCCTTCGCAAACAACAGGCTCTTCTTCCAGAATTGCGGGTCTGGCATCTATGAACTGAACCCATCCACGGGTGCGGTGGTCAACTCCTTCCCCAGCCCCTCTCTCAACATCGACGGTCTCGGCTTTTCCGGAACAGAGCTTTATCTGCAGGAATATGCCGTCGGCGTTGCTGATGCGGCAAAATCGGGCAGTGCGGCTCCTTATGCCCGTCCTGTCGCGGACGGCATATCCCCGAACGTCGTGCAGCCGCTGCCGGTCAGCAGCGCGGTGCATGTATTGAACCCCGACACCGGCGCTACCATCAGGACCCTAACGCTCAGCGTCCCCGTCGTCGGCGGCCTGAGCTACGCAGGAGGGAGAAACACGCTCTTTGCGACTGACGTCAATTCCAACACGGTGTATGAGCTGAATCCGACGACCGGCGCGGTGATTCACTCCTTCACCCCGCCGGTCCCCGATGTATACGGCGTCGGCTATTCTTTTGGGAGGAAGACGTTGTTCCTCGGAGATGTCGGAGGCCTCGGCACTATCTTTGAGGTGAACCCCGATACCGGCGCGGTCATCCATACCCTCCCGGTCGTCCCGAACTGGGGACTCGCAGCCGACGAAAACGGCGCTGCTGCGGTGCCGGCGATAAACGAATGGGGAATGGCGCTCTTTACGGCGCTCGCCGGACTCGTTGCGTTTTATTATCTCAGGAGAAGGAAAAGAGCGGCCTGAATCACTAAGGAAGGAACCTCACGAAGGGCGGGAATATCCCGCCTTTTTTTTTGCGCCGTTCTACTTCCCGAACGGGCAGACCGGATACCGGCAGGTCCCGCATTTCATGCAGAGCCCTCCGTGGCCGAGTTCCGCAAGCTCGTATCTGCCTATCTTCTCGCCGGCAAGTATCCGCGGCAGGACGAGGTCGAAGACCGTCGCATTCGCATACATTCCGCAGGCGGGAATGCCGAGGATGGGGATCTCTCCGGAGGTTTCCCCTTCTGCGCTTTCCGCCTTCCGCTCTGCCGCTCTTATATAGGCAACCAGGAACATCGCTCCCGGAAGCACCGCCGAGCCGTAGGTCACCTCTTCCGCACCCAGTTTCCGTATCGCAAACCTCGTCACGTCGTCGGGGTCGACCGACATCCCACCCGTCGTGATGAGGAGATCGGCGCCCGCCCCGATCAGTTCCCGCAGCCTGCTTCCGATAAAAGATTCTTCGTCCGGGGCGTAGTACAGCCCCACGACATCTCCCCCGAACGCCTTGATCTTCCCGGTGATGACCGGGGCGAAGGCGTCCTTTATCTTTCCATAATAAACCTCGTTGCCGGTGATCACGATCCCGGCCCTCGGCCGCCTGAGCTCCCTTACACGAATGGTCTTCTCGCCCCGGGCGGCCGCATCCACCGCCGCGCCGACCGCGCTCTTCTTCACGACGAGCGGGATCGCGCGCGTCCCGGCGACGACCTGCCCTTTCTTGACGAGCGTGTTGTCATGGAGCGTGGCGCACATCACCTCTCCGGTCATATTGAAATTCAGGAGCGACTCGCGGTTGATCCTGAGCAGCCCGTCGCGGTCCGCCACAAGGGTGATCTTCCCCTCTTTAGGCCCTCCCTTTACGGCGACCCCATCCCCCATGAGCGCCGCAGCGAGCGAGCGGGCGGCATCGTCCTCATGCATCTCGTCCGGGCCGATGCTCAGCACGAAGAGGTGCTCTTTCCCGAGCCTCTGGAGACGGCAGACGTCTTCCTCCTTTACCACATGCCCCTTCTTGAAGGCGCGTCCCTTGAACTCGTCCTTCCTGATCTCGGTAATGTCATGGGCGAGGACAGTACCGACCGCCTCGGCCACCGGGATCATCCTTCTTTCTGCCGACCGCCCCTCATTCTGTGAATCGCACATAAAAGCCTCCCCTGTTTTTCCTCCCGGACGGGATGATCATATCTCACAATCTACCATACAACGCCCCGGATGAAAAGCCGGCCGATTCCGCTCTTCGCGAACGCCAGGCCTTCGCCGCATTCTATCGCATCAAAAGGGATTGAGGGAGGCTCTCCCCGCCGGTGTGACGTGTTACGGTCTTTTATCGAGCAGGCGGTTGGCCCGCTTCCACTCGGCGATCGTATTGACGTTCTTCCAGGCGCGGGCAAGCGATTTCGGAACAAGCGGCGTGATCACTTTAGGGTGGTGCGTCAGTTCCTGGAGCGTGCTGATCCCCGCCTTCGCAAGCGATTCCACAGCTCCGAAGATGTTGGGTTCATAGCAGGCGGCCATCGTCTCGGCCTTCGCGCCTCTCTTCAAAAGAGGAAGCACTGCCCAAACCCCTGGTCTCCTGTGGCCGAGAACCCATTCCCACGCCTCCTTGTCCATAAACGGCATGTCCACCGCCGACATTATCCAGGCGCTCTCGGGCCCCCACCTGAAGGCGCCGAGAATACCGGCCATCGGGCCCCGCACCCCGGAGACGTCCGGGAGACGGTCGGCCCTGCCGAGCGGACCGGGCAGCTCGGCCGAGCCGAGCAAGACCGTCTTCGCCGCCACCTCTCCGAGCGTCCGGTAGGACCGTTCGGCAAAGAGCTCTCCACCGATCCTGAGCAGGGCCTTGTCCGTACCCATCCTCATGCTCTTTCCGCCGATCAGCAGTCCGGCCATGACCCGCCGCCCGGAATGGCATTTCGCAAGCTCCTGATGGATATGCTCCATCACCGCCCCGAAATACCGGGGGTCGTCCCGTGAAACAACCTTCTTCTGAGACTGTTCCGGGCGCTTCCGGTCTTCGCCGGTCCCCGCCGTGATCCATATCCCGGGAAGCCCGGCCTTTTTATGCCCCTCGACCAGCACGAGATCCAGGGAGCTGGGAAATCGGGAGAGGAAATCCTGCAGCCGGCCTGCGCTGTCAGGATAGCGCGCAAACGCCTGATGGGCATCATGGGCGAAGACGTAATCCGCGCCGGCGCGATAAAACCGCTCCGTGTCCTTGCCCTCGGCGTCGAGAGAGAGGGAATGGGGCGTATGCTTCAGGACCCCTACCCTGAACCCGCCCGCCCTCAGTTCGGACACTATTTCTTCTATAAGGGTCGTCTTTCCCGAGCCGGAATAGCCGCAGATACCTACCACGCAAAAAGGGGATGAACTCGTCATGCTGGAATTCTATGACAAGGGCAACGCAATTGTAAACCCCGCCGTTGAGGGCCGCTTGAAACGCCGCCCTGCGTGCGATAGGATGTAGTCATGGCAAGATCCGCTGTTCGTGGGATGACTCTTCTTCTTGTTCTGTTCCTTGCGTCCTGCGTTTCCCGGGACGCGGCCCCGCGCCGCGACGCCCTGAGGCTGAGCGACGGGAAGATCGTCCCCTTCAGGGAGATGGTCGAAGACCTCACGAGCGCCGACGTCGTCTTCGTCGGCGAAGTCCACGATAAAATGAGGGACCACGCCGCCGAGTTCGACATCATCAGCGCGCTCCACGAGCGCGAGGTCCCCTTCGGCATAGGGCTCGAGATGTTCAGGTCCGACAGTCAGAAAAACCTTGACGGCTGGACGAGCGGAACACTCGACAAGGAACGTTTCATCAGGGTCTACTACGACAACTGGCGCATGCCGTGGCCGTACTACGGAGACATCCTTCTTTACGCGCAAGAGCATGCGATCCCGCTTGTCGGCCTTAATGTGCCCGATGCCGTTTCGAAGACGGTGGCGACGAAAGGCTTCCGGGCCCTCACGCCCGCCGAGTTGGCGCAGTTGCCTCCGGGCATCAGTTGCAGCGTAGACCGGCAATACATGGACTTCATCAAGAGGGTCTACGAATCCCACGGGGCAAAAAAGGACTCCTTCGTCCACTTCTGCGAGGCGCAGATGGTATGGGACAAGTCTATGGCCTGGCACCTCGTGCGGTATATGAAGAAACACCCGAAGGAAAAGATGGTCGTTCTTGCGGGGATCGGACATGCGTGGAAGCGGGGGATCCCCGAGCAGGTCAGACAAAGTTCGTCCTTCACCTTCAGGGTGGTGCTGCCGCAGGTGCCCGATGAAACAAAGCGGTCTTCGATCACATCCGCCGACGCGGACTATATCTTCGTCGACTGAATCCTTCGACAGGCTCAGGATGACATTCCCTCCACAGGCTGTGCGCACACATGTCACGCTGAGCTTGTCGAAACGCGACCGATCAGGGCGACATTCCGGTGATTCATTTCCGCTGCCGGGCTATAATAGAAACACATGACGGAAACTCACTCTTCAGAAAAAAGGCTCATCTGGAGCCTCGCAGTGACGCTGATCATACTCGCGGGCGAAGTCGCCGGCGGGCTGCTCAGCAACAGTCTCGCGCTCCTGAGCGACGCCGGCCATGTGCTCACCGATGCCTTTGCGCTGGGGTTGAGTCTCGTCGCGGCGCTGATCATGAAGCGGCCGTCGGACTACCGGGCCACCTACGGCTACCAGCGGATAGGCCTTCTCGCGGCGCTGATCAACGGCGTCTCGCTCGTCGTCATGGCGATATTCATCTTCATGGAGGCATACTCGCGGCTCGCCTCTCCGCCCCGCGTCAACTCCTCGCTGATGCTGATCGTGGCCACTGCCGGCCTCATCGGGAACGTCGTGATGGCGTTTATCCTCAGCAGGGGGCACAAGGACCTGAACCTCCAGAGCGCATGGCTCCACGTGCTCGGCGACACCGTCTCGTCGGTCGGGGTCATCGCGGCCGGCGTCATTATCCAGTTCACCGGCTGGGCGCTTGCCGACCCCCTCGCAAGCTGTCTAGTGGGGGTGATGATCATTGTGGGCGGCGGACGGGTCATCAAGGAGTCTCTCTGGATATTCCTCGAACTAAGTCCGGCCGGGTTCCACGCAGAGGAGATCTCCGCGCTAATCGCCGATATCCCCGGCGTGGTCTGTGTGCACGACGTGCACGTCTGGTCTATCGGCCACGGCGTCCCCGCCTTTTCCGGCCACGTCCAGGTGACGGACCAAAGGATAAGCGAGGCCGACGGCATCCGCAAGGAGATAGAACATACGCTCTCACATCTCGGGATACGCCATTCCGTGATCCAGATGGAGTGCGCGGAATGCGAAGCCAATGCCACCTACTGCACGGTCAGGACCTCGCCGCCGGCGCACCGCCACTGAAAGGCCGCAGGAGGAATTCTCTGTTGACAATTTTTCGGACGTTGTCATAAAGTAAAATGTAAGTGGGCGCTAACATGTTGACCCGAGTTCCCGCCGCACCATGAGCGCCGCGCATGCTTTGCGAAGGAGAAGAATCGTATGATGCAACGTCCGGTATGCCGAAAATCAGGCCTTCCGGCGGCAGTCGCCGCCCTCGCGCTGTCCACCGTTCTGCTCGCTTCGTGCACGAAGGGAGGTCCGGCGGCGCCGCCGAAAAGACCGCCGGCGGCCGTAACCGTAGGCACGGTTACCCAAAAAACGGTCCCCGTCCAGCTGACCGCGATAGGAAATGTTGAGGCGGTCTCGACGATCCAGGTCAAGTCCCAGATCGGCGGCGTGCTCCAGAAGGCCCACTTCACGGAAGGCCAGGACGTCGCGAAAGGTGCGCTCCTGTTCACAATCGACCCTCGGCCCTATGAGGCCCAGGTGAAGCAGGCCGAGGCCAACCTCGCAAGAGACAGTGCCCAGATGGACAATGCGCGGAAAGACGCGAACCGCTACGAAGAGCTCGTTCAGAAAGGGTACGTCGCCCGGGAACAGTATGAGCAATACCTCACGAATGCAACGGCGCTCGCAGCGACTGTGGCTGCGGACCAGGCGCTCCTCGATAACGCGCGGCTCCAGCTGAAATACTGCTCCATCTATTCGCCGATCTCCGGCCGGACCGGAAGTCTCCTCGCCAACGAGGGCAATCTTATCAAGGCCAACGCCGACACCGCAATGGTCGTCATCAACCAGATACAGCCTATCTACGTGACCTTCTCGGTGCCGGAGCACTCTCTCTCTGAAATAAAAAAATATGCCGCTGCGGGCCGGCTGAAAGTGCAGGCATACTTCTCGAAGGAAGACGACGCCCCCGAAGAAGGCCTGTTCAGCTTCGTCGACAATGCGGTCGACCTTTCCACGGGCACCATCAAGCTGAAGGGGACCTTTTCCAACGCGCGCAAGAAACTCTGGCCCGGACAGTTCGTGACCGCGGTCCTGACACTTACCGAGTTGCCCGGCGCCCTCCTCGTGCCGACAGCGGCAATCCAGACGGGGCAGGAAGGTCAGTACGTCTTCGTCGTCAGGAATGACAACACCGTCGATTCGCGTCCGGTAAGCGCCGGGATGACAGTAGGCAATGAGACGGTCATCGGGAAGGGTCTTAATCCCGGGGAAACGGTCGTGACCGACGGCCAGCTGCAACTCGTCCCGGGCGCGACGGTCGAAATAAAGAATGCTAACGCAATGGCGGGTTTTAAACCCGCCCCTACTGCTGCCGGCGCCAGCCGATGAATGTCCCGGAATTATTCATACGCCGGCCGATCATGACCTCCCTGGTCATGCTCGCGATCTTCCTCTTCGGTCTGGGCGCGTACGTGCTGCTGCCGGTAAACGACCTGCCGAACGTCGACTTTCCTACGATACAGGTGAGCGCGAGCCTGCCCGGGGCAAACCCGGACACCATGGCCTCTGCGGTGGCAACGCCGCTGGAACGCCAGTTCTCCACCATCGCGGGCCTGGACTCGATGACCTCGACCAGCGGCACCGGCTCGACCAGGATCACCCTTCAGTTTAATCTTTCGCGCAATATTGACGCCGCCGCACAGGACGTGCAGGCAGCGATATCGAGCGCCTCCCGTCAGCTGCCCGACATGCCGTCTCCGCCATCGTTCAGAAAGGTGAACCCGGCCGACTCGCCGATCCTCTACCTGGCCCTGAGCTCACCGACACTCCCCCTCTACAGCGTCGACGAGTATGCGGAGACCTTCATGGCCCAAAGGATATCGATGATCACCGGGGTGGCGCAGGTTTCGGTCTACGGGTCCCAAAAATACGCGGTCCGCGCCCAGGTCGATCCCCGGGCACTGGCGACGCGCCAAATAGGCATCGACGAGGTCGGAAGCGCGCTCGCCAGGGGAAACGTGAACCTCCCGACGGGGGTCCTCGAAGGGAAGAGCCAGGCCTTCACGGTCCAGGCTACCGGCCAGCTCTTCAAAGCGGCCGACTACCGGCCGCTCATCGTCGCCTACCGCAGCGGCTCTCCGGTGCGCCTCGACCAGATCGGCCGTGTGATCGACAGCGTCGAAAACGACAAAGTGGCCAGCTGGTTCAAGGAGACGCGCGCCGTCGTGCTCGCGATCCAGCGGCAGCCCGGCACGAACACCATCGAGGTGGTGGACAATATCAAGAAGCTCCTGCCGGTCTTCAGGGCGCAGATCCCGGCTTCGGTAGACCTGAATGTGCTCTACGACCGTTCCACCTCCATCCGCGAGTCGGTGACGGATGTGAAGTTTACGCTACTGCTGGCCCTCTGCCTTGTGGTCATGGTGATCTTTCTTTTCCTCCGCAATCTCTCGGCCACGGTCATCCCGAGCCTCGCGCTCCCCTTTTCGCTCATCGGCACCTTCGCGGCGATGCATCTGATGGGCTTCTCGGTAAACAATATCTCTCTCCTTGCCCTCACCCTTTCCGTCGGCTTCGTCGTCGACGACGCCATCGTCATGCTCGAAAATATCGTCCGTCACATGGAGCACGGGGAGGGGGTGTTGGAGGCGGCGCTCAAGGGATCGCGGGAGATCGGCTTTACGATCCTCTCGATGACGCTCTCCCTCGTGGCGGTCTTCATCCCCGTCCTTTTCATGGGAGGGATTCTCGGCCGCATTCTCCATGAGTTCGCGGTGACCATCGCGTTTGCCATTCTCATCTCAGGCTTCGTTTCGCTCACCCTGACGCCCATGCTCTGCAGCCGCTTCCTCCTGCCGCCCGGGGCAGAGAGGCACGGCCGCCTCTATCTCGCCATGGAAAAAGTCTTCGACGGAATGCTCCATTATTATGAGCGGTCCCTCAATGTGATCATCCGCCACCGCTTCTCCACGATGGTGCTCATATTCGTGCTTACGGTCGCCACGGGGTATCTCTTCTATAAAATCCCGAAGGGTTTTCTCCCGACCGAAGACACCGGCCAGGTCTTCGCCTTTACCGAGGCGGCCCAGGGCATCTCCTTCGCCGACATGGTGGAGCACCAGCGCAAGATTGCGTCAATCGTGGCGAAAGACCCCAACGTCGAGGCCTTCATGTCCGCCGTCGGCGCGAGCGGCAGCAGCTCCGCCAGCAATGCCGGCCGCATCTTCATGCGGCTGAAGCCGCGCAGCGAGAGGAAACTCTCGGCGGACCAGGTAATCCAGGAGCTCAGGCCGAAGGTCTCGACGGTCCCCGGCATCATGATGTTTATGCAGAACCTTCCCTCGATCAGGATCGGCGGAACGCTCACGAAGAGCCAGTACCAGTATACGCTGCAGAGTCCGGACACCGACGAGTTGTACCGGTCTGCGGTAAAGCTCGAGATGAGGCTCAAGACGATCCCCCAGCTGCAGGAAGTCACGAGCGACCTGCAGATCAAATCGCCCCAGGTGAACGTCGAGATCGACCGCGACAAGGCGGCCGCCCTCGGGCTTTCGGCCCAGCAGATCGAAGACGCCCTGTACTCGTCCTACGGGTCACGCCAGGTTTCGACCATCTACGCGCCGAACAACCAGTATCAGGTGATCCTCGAGCTCGACCCGAAATACCAGACGGACCCCGCGGCCCTTTCTCTTCTCTATGTACGCTCGAACGCGGGAAGCCTCGTCCCGCTCAATACCGTGGCGAGACTCACCCGGGGCGTGGGGCCGTTGACGGTCAACCACCTCGGACAGCTTCCGGCGGTGACGATCTCCTTCAACCTCAGGCCGGGCATCGCGCTGAGCGACGCCGTCGGGATCGTCCAGAAAGCGGCACGGGAGACACTCCCCCCGAGCGTCACCACGAGTTTTCAGGGATCGGCCCAGGCGTTTCAGTCTTCGATGCAGGGGCTCTGGGTCCTTCTCGTCATGGCGATCCTGGTGATCTATATCGTGCTCGGCATCCTTTACGAAAGTTACATACACCCGCTCACCATCCTCTCGGGCCTTCCGTCGGCCGGCTTCGGCGCGCTCATCACGCTGATGCTCTTCGGATACGAGCTCAACGTCTACGGCTTCGTCGGGGTGATCATGCTGATAGGGATCGTCAAGAAAAACGCGATCATGATGATCGACTTCGCCCTCGACGCCGAGCGGAAGGAAGGCCTGGCGCCTCTTGACGCCATTTATCAGGGGGCGCTCGTCCGGTTCCGGCCGATCATGATGACGACGATGGCGGCGCTCATGGGAACGCTGCCGATCGCGATGGGGTTCGGCGCCGGCGCGTCTGCCCGCAGGCCGCTGGGGCTTGCGGTAGTGGGCGGCCTCATCTTCTCTCAGCTCCTTACCCTGTACATTACGCCCGTTGTCTATTACTATATGGACAGGCTCCAGGCCGGGGTGAAGGCGCTGTGGGGAATCGGCAGGGGAGCGGCAGCGGAGGCAAAAGGAGCGCAAACGCCGTAACCGGCTGAGGGACGCCCTACGACAGGCCATGTCGCGAGTGCGGCCGAACGGGCGGGGTGACGGCATGACGGATGAATGATGAGATTTTTACTATATCCTGAAGACAAAAGTTGCAGGAGGACATATTCATGTATATGAAGAACCTTATTTCGCTGGTGCTGTTCATCGTATTGGCCGTACCGGCAGGCGCGGGTGCGGAAGACGTGATAAAGAAAGACGAGCTCCTCACGCTTCAGCGGTGCGTCGAGATAGCGCTCATGAGGCATCCGACAATCGTCGCTGCGCAAAACAACGTGAGCGCCAGCCGGAGCCGGGTCGGGCAGGCGCAGTCGAATTATTTTCCCCAGATAGACCTTTCGGGCGCTTACAGCAGGATCAAGCCGGTCACCGGCGCGCAGCGCGCGGTTTCCACGGGGATCTCCGGGACGACGGCCGAAAATGCGACGAGCAGCTTCGATCAGTTCACCGGCAGCCTCTCGCTCTCCCAGAACATCTACGATTTCGGCAGGACGCGCTCCCAGGTCGACATCCAGAGGTTCAACCTCGACGCATCGAAATCGAACCTCGAGACGACGGTCGACCAGGTGCTCTTCAACGTGAAGCAGTCGTATTACGGCGTACTGCAGGCCCAGAGGAACAGGGTCGTCGCAACCGACACCGTAAAGCAGTTCCAGCTCCATCTGGACCAGGCCAAAGGGTTCTACGAGGTGGGAACGGCCCCGAAATATGACGTCACCAAGGCGGAGGTCGACCTGAGCAATGCGAAACTGGCCCTCATCAGGGCCGACAACACGCTGAAGGTTTCGAAGGTGACACTCAACAACGCGATGGGAATGCCTGATGCGCCGGATTATCTGCTGGAGGACAACCTCGCATTCGCGAAATATGAGATCACGCTCCCGCAGGCCGTCGAAACGGCATACAAGAACAGGCCCGACCTGATGTCGGCTGTCGCGACAACGACATCCGTCGAAAGATCGATCGACTACGCGAAGTCCGGATACTATCCCTTCCTGACCGGTAATGCCGCGTATGACCGCTCCGACACCATCTTCTTTCCCAAAGGTGAGGGATGGAGCGTGGGAGTCGGTCTGACGTTGCCGATCTTCAGCGGGTTTCTCACCAGGAACCAGGTGGAGGAGGCGAAAGCGAACCTCGGCGCCGCGAAGGCGAACGAGGAGGCGCTCAGACAGTCGATCCTGCTCGATGTGCAGCAGGCCTACCTGAACCTGACAGTGGCCGAAGAGAGTATCTCCAATACCGAGCTGACGATGAAACAGGCCACCGAAAACCTGGACATCGCCAACGGCAGGTACGCCGCCGGCGTCGGCAACCCGATCGAGGTTTCCGACGCCGAGGTATCGCTCGCCGTTGCCAGGACCGCCTATAACCAGGCGCTCTACGACTATAAGGTAGCGCGAGCGAGCCTCGAAAGAGCGATGGGGCTCAGGTAGAAAGGCCGCGGCGGATTATGAAAAAGGCGCTCCTCAGGACCGGTGTTCCGCTGCTGGTCCTGTTTGCGATTTTCGGGGCGATCTTCTTTTACAACTACCTGGCGAACAAGCCCAGGTCGACTCTCCGGGCGACCGGCATCATCGACGGCGTAGAGGTGAACCTCTCCCCGAAGGTGGCCGGCAGGATCTCATGGATCTGCTGCAGGGAAAGCGACACGGTGGAGGCGGGCCAGACCGCCGCCACGCTCGACAGTCAGGACCTTAAGGCGTCGGCGGAGCAGGCCGGCGCGGGCGTCGAACGGGCGAAGGCGGACATCCGGACAGCGGAGGCGTCGGCCGCCAGCGCGCGATCGAATATGATCAGCGCCGGGGCGGACATGCAGGCCGCCGCCGCGGACGTGGAAAGGGCCCGCGCCCAGATGGAGGAATCCCGGAGAGAGGCGCAGCGGGCGAAGGAGCTGTTTGCCAGGGATTTCATCTCCAGAGAGTCCCGAGACCAGACCGTCTCGGCCTACGACGTCAATACCGCTGCCTTCACCTCGGCAAAGGAGAAGCTCAATTCGGCGCGGTCCCGGAAGGACGCGGCGGCCGGTCAGCTCGCGGCGGCCGAAAGCCAGTTGGGGTCCTCACAGGCTATGCTGAAAGGGGCGGAAGCCGCCCTCGCCTTCAGCAGGGCGAAACTCGCCGATACTGTCATCAAGACGCCGGTCTCCGGCGTCGTCATCTTCAAATCGATGGAGGCAGGGGAAACCGTCAGCCCCGGCGTCACGATCATGACCGTCGTCGATCTCAAGGGCCTCTATGCCAGGGTCGACATCGACGAGACGAAGATCGGCGGGGTGGCACTGAACAGTCCCGCCACCCTCACCGTAGAGGGTCTGGGAGGCAAGACCTTCAAAGGCAGGATTTCGGAGATAGGCCGCTACGCCGAATTCGCCACGCAGAGAGACGTGGTCCGCGGGAGGGAAGACATCAAGACCTTCCGGGTGAAGGTGAGCGTGGAAGACCCCGAAGGGCTTCTGAAGCCGGGGATGACCGTGGAAGCGGCGATCCCTCTAAAGAGATAACGCGCGCGTCCGGCCGGGGAAACTTCCTTTCCTCCTTTTTCTAGAGCCCACTCCCCTGCGCAGGCGGCGACGCCGTGCGCGACGGCCCTCATTTTTTCTGCATGTCCGTCTGGGCCTGGATGGCGGTGATCGCGACGGTATTGACGATGTCGGTGACGGTCGCCCCCCGGCTCAGGTCGTTCACCGGCTTCTTCAGCCCCTGCAGGACCGGACCTATCGCCACCGCGTTTGCCGACCGCTGGACGGCCTTGTAGGTATTGTTGCCGGTGTTGAGGTCAGGGAAGACAAAGACCGTGGCGTGGCCGGCCACCTCGCTGCCCGGCAGCTTCGCGCAGGCGACCTGCTCATCCACCGCCGCATCATACTGGATCGGGCCTTCGATCTTCAGGTCCGGACGGAGACCCCGCGCAATCCGGGTCGCCTCCCTCACCTTGTCCACGTCCTCCCCTTTGCCGGATTCCCCCGTGGAGTACGAGAGCATCGCCACAAGCGGCGTGATCCCGAAGGCGCGGGCGGTCTCGGCCGAGCTGATCGCGATATCGGCAAGCTGCTCCGCGGTGGGATGCGGGTTGACCGCGCAGTCCCCGAAGACCGCCACATGGTCCTCCAGGCAGATAAAAAATACGCTTGATACGATCGAACATCCCTGTTTTGCCTTGATGATCTCGAGGGCCGGCCGGATGGTATGCTGCGTGGTATGCACCGATCCCGAGACCATGCCGTCGGCGTCGCCGTGATACACCATCATCGTCCCGAAATAGCTGACGTCGGACATCGCGTCGTAAGCCATGCCCTGAGAGATGCCCTTGTGTTTGCGCAGCTCGTAGTACGTATCCGCAAACATCTCCCTTATCGGCGAAACTGCCGGGTCGATAATATCGGCCGTCTGAAGCGACAGCCCGAGGCCGGCGATCTTACGCCGGATCTCGTCCTGGTTTCCGAGAAAGGTGATGCCGGCGACGCCGCGCAGCAAAAGGATTTCAGCCGCCCGAAGGATCCGCTCCTCGGTCCCCTCCGGCAGCACGATATGCCGCCGGTCGGACCTCGCCCGCTCGAGGAGGTTGTGCTCGAACATCAGCGGCGTCACGCGGCCGGAACGGGTGACGGAGAGTCGTGCGCCGAGTGCCGCAAAGTCGATATGCGCCTCCATCACCCCGAGGGCCGCCGCGATCTTGCGCGAATTGCCGGGCCTGATCCTGCTTTGGACCGCGTTGGCTGCCATCGCGGTCGAAAAGGTGTCCGTCCCGACGCCCAGCACCGGCACAAGCGACCTGTTCACCCCCTCCATAAGCCTCTTTACCTGAGGGGCCGGGTTCAGGTTGCCGGTCAGCAGGAGCCCTGCAACATGCGGATATTCTCCCGAGGCGTCCGCAAGGAGCGTTCCGAGAATGATGTCGGAGCGGTCCCCGGGGGTTATGACGAGGCATCCGTCCTTCAGGTAGTCGAGGAAATGGGGAAGCTCCATCGCGGCGACAATATAGTGGTCGACATTCCGGAGGAGATTGTCGGCATCGCCGGCGAGAAGCGAAGCGCCGAGCTCGGCCGCAACCTCACCGACCGTCGGCCTGCCGAGGGCATCGATCTCGGGGACGACAAAAAAGGGGATGTTCCGCGGAATCACCGACCCGATCCGCTCCCTCACGCCGGCGGCGCTGTCCGGAGCAACACGGTTGACGATGACCGAGAGAATGTCGCAGCGCCGCTTTTCGAGCGACTCGACGAAGGCCCCGACCGTCCCGGCAACCTCATCGACGGTCCGTCCGCAGCCCTTTACCACGGGAATCGTCAGACAGCCGAGGTTGTTGGCGATGTCCGTGTTAAAGTCGAACTCAAGAGGAAGGGCGGCGCCGCCGCTGAAGTCCGTCCCGTTGCAGAGCACAAAATCACAGACCCGCTCGAGGGCCTTGTACTTGTCGAGGACGAGCGAGACCAGCTCATCGTCTCCGCTGCCGGAGAGGAGACTGCGGGCCTCTTCGAAGGTACATCCGTACATTGAGTCGTACGAAAACCCCAGACTGTATCGGCGGGCAATGAGCTCGATGGCGGGGTCGTGCGCCTCTTTCGACCGGACAAGCGGCCTGAAAAAGCCGACAGCGAGGCCGCTCCGCGACAGGAGCTCCATCAGCCCCAGCGCAACCGCCGATTTCCCCGCCATCGGCTCTTCGCTTATCAGGTATATGCCCTGTGCCACCCGGTCCCGCCTTTCCCTCTTTCCTTACCGTTCATCTGGCTTCGAGCACCACGATGCTCCAGGCCGCCACCCGGTGCGTGTATCCCTTCACCCCCGGCTGGGCCGCCGGATCAGTGACGTCGGCCGGCGGGGGCTGCGACGTGTCGACGGCGCGATACCAGCCGCGGCCCGGGACTTCGGGCAGTTCCATCTGCACGTCGGCATCGGACATGTTGAGCATGATATGGAGGTGCTCTTCCGTCTTGTCCGTTGCCGCGAGGGTGCAGGCAAGGACCCGCGCCCCGGGATCGTCCCAGCGTGGCTCGTTCAGCCCCGGGCCGTGCCATGCGACATCCGGCAGTCCCCCTCTTCCCTTCCGCCCCGTCAGAAACTGTCTTCTCATGAGGGAGGGATGCCGCTTCCGGAAGGAGATCATCCCGGTCGTGAAGCGGAGCATCTCCCCGTTGTCCTCCACGAGCCCCCAATCGAACCAGCCCATCTCGTTGTCCTGGCAGTAGCAGTTGTTATTGCCGCGCTGCGTCCTGAGCACCTCGTCCCCGGAAAGTATCATCGGCACGCCCTGGCTCAGAAGGAGAACGGCCATGAAGTTCTTCGCCTGCCTCTTTCTCAGAGCCAGCACCCCGGGATCGCGGGTCTCGCCCTCGACCCCGCAGTTGCCGCTTGCGTTGTCGTCGCTGCCGTCGCGGTTGGCCTCGCCGTTGGCCTCGTTATGCTTTTGATTATAGCTGACGAGGTCGTGGAGCGTGAAGCCGTCGTGGCAGGCGATAAAGTTGACGCTGTTGGCCGGAAGCCTGCCCTCGGGTTCGTAGAGGTCGCTGCTTCCCGCAAGCCGCGTCGCGGCTTCGCCGATAAGGCCGGGGTCGCCCCGGACAAACCGCCTCATCACGTCGCGGTATCTGCCGTTCCACTCCGCCCAGCGGAACCCGGGGAAATCCCCCACCTGATAGAGCCCGCCCGCGTCCCACGCCTCGGCGATCAGCCTCGTGTTGCCGAGGACGTCGGAGAGCTCGATATACCACGGCATCGGCGCATAATGGAGCGGCCTTCCCTCATGTCCTCTCACGAGCACGCTCGCAAGGTCGAAGCGGAAGCCGTCGACATGCATCTCGCTCACCCAGTACTCCAGGCACTCGATAAGGAACGCCGTGACGATCGGGAAGTTGCAGTTGACGGTGTTGCCGCAGCCGGTATAGTCGAGGTAGATCGAGCGGTCGTTCGGGTCGAGATGATAGAAGCCCCTGTTGCCGAGCCCCTTGAAGTTGATCGTCGGCCCGCCGGCGCCCCCCTCGGCCGTATGGTTCAGGACGACGTCCATGATCACCCCGATGCCGGCCCGGTGAAACGCCTTCACCATGTCGCGAAACTCGCCCAGGTGGGTGCCCTTCTCTGGGGATATGCAGTAGCCGGGATGGGGTGAGAAGAAGCTGTGAGTGCTGTAGCCCCAGCAGTTCCTGAGCCCCCTGGCCTTTGCGGCATCCGGGACGTCCTGCTCATCGAACGCCATAACCGGCATCAGCTCCACGTCTGTGACTCCGAGCGACCTGAGGTACGGGATCTTTTCGATCACGCCGGAGAAGGTGCCGGGGTATTTTACTCCCGAGGAAGGATGGCGCGTAAAACCTCCGACATGCATTTCGTAGATGATCGACTCTTCCAGAGGACGGTCGAGCGGACGGTCGCCTTCCCAATCGTATCCGTCGCCGGCAACGACGATGCCACGCATCGAGGAGGCGACGTTATCTCCGGGCAGGCTCGCCAGTCTCCGGTCCCAGAGAAGGTCGCTGACCGCGCGGGCATGCGGGTCAATCAGCCCCTTCTGCCTGTCGAAGCGGAAACCCGACCTCCGCGTATCCCCGGGACCGTCGAGCCGCCAGGCATAGTGGGTCCCCGCCGGAAGCCCTTCGACATATACATGCCAGGAATAGTACGTCCGGTTTTCGGCGGGGTCGAGCCTCACCACCTGAAACGGCTCCCTGCTCTGCGCGGTTTCGAAAAGGAGGAGTTCCGCCGCCGTCGACCGCAGACCCCATACCGAGAAATTCGCGCCCTTCTCATCGACGGTCGCCCCGAAGGGAAAACGCCGTCCCGAACTGACTTTGTATTGTTTCATATCGTGTCCCGGCTCAGGTCTTCGACGGACCAGGGGCCCTTCGCGTAAGGGCCCACTCGACTATGCCGCTCAGGTCCACCTTCACCGGCACGGCCTTCCAGATGTCCCCGCAGTATTCCTGTATCGCCCGGTCTGACGAGAATTTTCCCATCCGGGCGGTATTCAGGATCGACATCCGCGTCCAGCGCTCCCTGTCGCGGTAGGCCCTTCCGACTTCGTCCTGGCAGTCCAGGTACGACTGGAAATCCGCAAAGAGCATATACTCGTCGCGGTCCATGAGCGTATCCAGAAGGGGCCTGAAGAGGTCCGGCTCCCGCGGCGAAAAATGGCCCCCCCGGATCAGCTCGATCACTTCCCTCAGAAGCGGGTTCGAGGCGTACACCTCCGAAGAGCGGTACCCCCGGGATTTCTTCTCCCGCACCTGCTCCGCCGTCAGCCCGAAGAGGAAGAAATTTTCCTGGCCGACCTCTTCCCGTATCTCGACGTTCGCGCCGTCGAGCGTGCCGATCGTAAGGGCGCCGTTCATGGCGAACTTCATGTTTCCGGTGCCCGACGCCTCCTTTCCGGCGGTCGAGATCTGCTCGGAGAGGTCCGCGGCGGGATAGATCTTCTGGCCGTTCGTCACGTTGAAGTCCGGGAAAAAGACGACCCGCAGCCTGCCCCGGACGTCCGGGTCCGCGTCGATGACCCCGGCGACAGCGGTGATAAGCCTGATCATCAGCTTCGCCATGAAATAGCCCGGCGCGGACTTGCCCCCGAAGATGAAGGTCCTCGGCGTGATTTCGCCCCCCGGATCGCGCTTGACGCGAAGATAATGCGCAACGATATGCAAGACATTGAGATGCTGGCGCTTGTATTCGTGGATCCGCTTCACCTGCACGTCGAAGAGGGTGTCGGGGTCCACGACGACGCCGGAGACCTTCTTGATCAGCGAGGCGAGACGCTTCTTGTTTTCCCGCTTCACCTGACGCCATTGCTCCCGGAAATCTCCGTCCTCCGCATACTGCTCGATCCCGCGAATCTGTGCGAGGTCCCTGATCCAGTCGGTCCCGATCTTACTGCTGATGAGTCTCGACAGCCCGGGGTTGCTCAGGGCCAGCCAGCGGCGCGGGGTGACGCCGTTCGTCTTGTTGCTGAATTTTTCGGGACTCAGCTCGTAGAAATCGCGGAGCACCGTCTCCTTGAGAAGCTCGGTATGGAGAGCGGCAACCCCGTTTATCGCGTGGCTCCCGACGCATGCCAGGTGGGCCATGCGGACCGAGCGGCCTCCGGTCTCGTCGATCAGCGAGAGCCGGGCAACGCGCCCCTCGTCGCCGGGATATCTCATCCGCACCGCGTCGAGAAACCTCCTGTTAATCTCGAAGATGATCTCGGTATGCCGGGGCAGAAGCTCGGAGAAGAGCTGAAGGGGCCATTTTTCGAGGGCCTCCGGAAGAAGGGTGTGGTTCGTGTAGGCGAAGGTGCTCACGGTAATCTGCCAGGCCTTTTCCCAATCCATCCCATGCTCGTCCACCAAGAGACGCATCAGTTCGGCGACCGCGATGGAAGGATGGGTGTCGTTGAGCTGCACGGCGTAGGTCCCTGAGAATGTATCGAGGGGCTTCCCCGACAGCAGATGAATGCGGACCATGTCCTGCAGGGAGCAGGAGACGAAGAAATACTGCTGTTCCAGCCGCAGCTGTTTGCCCTGCATCTGCTCGTCGTTGGGATACAGCACCTTCGTCACGTTTTCCGATACCACCTTGTCCTCGACCGCGCGGTAGTAATCTCCATGGTTGAAGGCCTGCAGATCGAAGGACTCGGTCGCCTCCGCCTTCCAGAGCCGGAGTATATTGCAGGTGCCGACCTTGTAGCCGAGCACCGGTGTATCATAGGCCACCCCCCTTACCACATGGTGGGGCTCCCATCTCACCCGATAGCGGCCCTGCTCGTCCGAATAGGGCGTGGTGACGCCCCCGAATTTCACGTCGAAGACGATATCCGGCCTTGCGATCTCCCAGGGATTGCCGTACCGCAGCCACTTATCGGTCTTTTCGACCTGCCATCCGTCGCGCAGTTCCTGGTCGAAGATGCCGAACTCATACCGGATGCCGTACCCTATCGACGGGATTTCGAGCGTGGCCATCGACTCCAGGTAGCAGGCCGCAAGCCTGCCGAGCCCCCCGTTGCCGAGCCCGGGCTCCTCCTCCTGTTGGAGGATCTCCTCCATGTCGTATCCGGCGGCGGCGAGCGCCTCGCGCACCTCGTCGTAGATGCCGAGGTTGATGAGGTTATTGCCGAGATGCGGACCCAACAAAAATTCGGCCGATAGAAAGCAGACGACCCTGAGATCCTTCTTGCGGTAGGTATGGAGCGCATGCGCCGCCCTGAACATCATGCGGTCGCGGACGGTATAGGCAAACGCCATATACCGGTCGTTGGGCGTGGCTGTCTGCGGCATGCCCCTGCCCTGAACGCAGATGAGATTTTCGACATATGCCTGCCAGAGGGCCTTGATGCCCAGCCCGCTCCTGACGTTTTCGTCCGGCCCGAATTCGTCCGGGTCCTTATTCTCCGCCGTTTTCTTCTTCATCTCATTTCTCCCGAATGTCCGTCAGCCGGATTGACTTTCCCTCTCTCCTGCCCGCTGAGGAGCTGCGCCTGCCCCGTTGAAAGTATATCGCCGCCGCGTGCGAAAATCTACCGGAAAAAAGGACGGGACAATGAGCAGCCGCATGGCGGAGCGGGAGTCCAGCGTCGACGATATCCGCTCGTCGCGCTGCAGGGCTTGCGCCAATGTAATTATTTCTTTAACACGATCGTGTACACCATTCCGAGGTATTCCCGACCGTTATACACCGGCTCCATAAGGAAAGCGCCTGTCTTTCCCTCGACAAGAGGACTAACGAAGGCGCTCTCTTTTTCCCCGGAAAGTGCCCTGAGCATCGGCCCCGCCGAGTCCACCTTCGAGCCCTTCATGTCGTAATTGATCAGGCTGTTTTCCTCGGGGTAGCCGTAGCGGTTGACGCCGTCTGCGTCGAGCCACTGCACGGAGTAGGGCCCCGGGTGCTCCGCATAGAACCTCCGCAATAGTGCGCCGACCGCCGCATCGTCGCCGCGGCCGCAGGCCTTCTTCAGTCCGTCATCGTTCGCCAGCGCCTTGAGCGCCGCAGCCGGGTCCGTTTCGGATATCCCTTCGCCCCACACGGCTTCCTCCTGCGGCCTGACGTGCATCACGACAAGACGCCAGTCGGTCCCGTGAAGCCCGATCGTGGTCCAGTACGCGTCCTTCGTTACCATCCTGCCGGAACCTGCCTGCCTGAATTCATAGCTGCCTGAGCCGGTCTTCTCCCTGCAGATCATCGTCCCGACCGCAACAAGCTGGGGAAAAGGTTTGTACATCGGGTCCTCGAAGAGCATCCTTCCCACCTCTGCCCTGTCCTGGTCGTAGAGGATCCTCCCATTCGTCTGCATCGCGAACGCCTCGACCGGTCCGCCCCGAAGAAGGGGTTCGAGGACATACGCAAAGAGAGATTCCGGCCTGATGAGCACGCTCACCGAACCTTCGAATTCGCCGCCGGAAAAGACGGGATGCTCGAGGTCGACCGCATCGAAGCCTTCGACCGACCTGAAGACATTGCTCAGGACCGGCTTGCCTGTCTTCCGGAGCCGGACAACCTGTTCCTGCCCGCTTATGTCCCTACCCTCGTACTCCCGGTAGCCGGCCGGCTCGACGATCGCGATCTTGCCGTTTCGGTCGACCAGCGCACAGTCCACGGCATAGGGATAGGACCCGCAGAGCTCTTCGAACATCTTCCTCCTCCCGGCGGCCGCGATATCCTTTCCCGACATTGCGGCTGCTACCCCGGCAAGGTCCCGGTCCAATTTGTCGAGCTCCGCCGCGATGCCGTTCTGCAAATGAAGCAGCGCCGGAGGAGGGTCCGCCCCCGGCCGGCCCGGCCTTCCGGTGACGATGCCGACCGCGAATACCCATCCGGTCAGCGGGGATTTCCTGAAGACCACCGACCGCTCGCCGTAGAAATCATAGGTGACCTCCCCCTCCGGGGTGGAGAGCATGACATCGACGGTCTTCGCAAGGCTCTTGCTCCCCATGTCGGAGGGATAGGCGAAGAGCAGCGTCGATATCCTGTGAAGAGCGGTCTGTCCCTGTTTGTCGAGGGCGTAGAAGAAGATGTTCTGCGGCAGCCCCATTTCCTGATCGAGCATCCGGCTTATTTCGACCACCGAGAGGGATGCCCCGACCGCGCCGACCACCTTTCCTTCCTTCTTTACCGGGACCGCCACAACCGCGGTCCGCCTTCCGGTGGACTTGCTGACGACGAGTTCGCCCATGACGTCCTCTCCCGCCATGAGCTTCGGGAAATAGGGGCGTTCCCGGAGGTTCTGGTCTGTCGCGCCTTTTTCGGCGGTATAATAGGAGCCGTCAGGCCGCACAAACCATACGGTGGCAGCCTTTATGCCGCTCTTGCCGAATTCGGCAAGCAGTCCCCGCATTCGTTGCCACTCTCCACTCTTCGCCTCTTCCGTAAGAGAAATGACCCTCAGACCGCGCAGGGCGCTCCCGATATGTCCCTCTCCGAGCGAAACAAAGGAGTTCAGGAAAAGGCGCAAATCCCGGACTCCGACAGTCGCAGTCGGCGACTCCGCCGCCGGGACCGACGCACTGCCGGGCCCGAAGGCCAATGAAAGACTGAGAAGCGAGATGCCGATGATCTTTGCTAACGTCCTGTTGCGTTTCATGTCGCGCTCCTTGTTATTGCGGCCGAACTGCTCTTCTCTCCCTGCGCTCCAGCGGCATAGATATCGCCGCAGAGGCGGGAACACCAGCCCGAAAAACGTTTGCCGCGCTTCCTTAAATGAACAGCGAGCTCTCCGGAGAGCGGCTGACACTATTCATTCCCTGCCTGAGTTTCCCTGCAGGCGTACCGCAGAGGAGATCAAAGGATTTAAAGGTCGCTCTTCCTCCGGCACGCAATGATAGGGTTAAGTCTTTATATCACCGGGGGGGAGGCCCTGTCAACCGGAGAATTTACCTCCGGCTTCATCAATATCACCCCGAAGGCGGGCAGGTCGGTCCGAAAGGCCTTTTTGGGGCGATTCCTTAAGGCATCCGAAGCCGCGGGACCGCTGCATGATCGCGAAAACCCGTCCCTGCATTGTCAGGGAGCTCCGCAACTATATATAATAATCAAAGCGAAACACCCAGCAGAGAATTTAACGACACCGCCGGGGCTGAAGCCGGCGGCTAATTTTTGGCCTGTGAGTATGGAGGGTAAGCCCATATTGTCCGACAGCAAGGCAATCACCGTCTCGGACATCACGAAGACATTCGGCGAGTTGACCGCAGTCGACCACGTGAGCTTCGAGGTGGAAAAGGGCGATTTCTTCGGTTTCCTGGGGCCCAACGGCGCGGGGAAGACGACGCTCATCAGGATGCTCACCACCCTTCTGAAGCCGACGTCCGGACACGCCGTCGTTTCCTGCTGCGACGTGACAAAGGACCCCGCCGAAGTGCGGGAACATATCGGCGTTGTCCCTCAGGCGATGACGAGCGACCTCGACCTGACGGCGTACGAAAACATGGATCTCTACGGCAGGTTCTACGGAATACGTTCCAGGGAAAGAAAAGAGCGGATCGCGTACCTTCTCGAAATGGTGGGGCTTACCGCCCGGGCGAAGGACCTCGTCGCCACCTACTCCGGCGGAATGCGCAGGAGGCTCGAGATCGCGCGCGTCCTCGTCCACAGGCCGGAACTGCTCTTTCTCGACGAGCCGACGATAGGCCTCGACCCGCAGTCGAGGCGGGTCGTATGGAGCTTCCTCGAGAAACTCATCGGCGGCGACTCGATGACGATATTTCTCACGACGCATTATATGGAAGAGGCCGAGGCTCTCTGCGGCAGGGTGGCGATCATCGATACCGGAAAGATCATCGCCATGGGAAGCCCGGCCGAACTGAAGGCGCAGATACCGGGCAACGACGTCATATCGCTTTCGCTGGACGGACCGGCGGGTGAGATTGCGGAGAAGATCGAAGGATCGCCGTTCGTGCACAAGGTCAAGGCGGAGGACGGTTCGCTGAGGGTCTCTGTCGACAGCGGTGCGAAAAACCTTCCGGTCCTGATCGACGAGGTGAGAAAGGCCGGCGGAAAGATCCTCTCCGCCACGGTCCACGAGCAGTCGCTCGAGGACGTCTTCATCCACTATACGGGAAAGTCGATACGGGAGGAAGAGGCGAAGAAGGTGAGCTTCTTCGTCGGGGCGGGCATCCCGCAGAAATTCGGACGATGAGAAGAAGAGTGACAACGCAATGATACGACTGCTTGCCGTTATAGAGAGGGACCTGAAGAAATTCAGGCGGAACCCGGTGGTGCTCGCGATGAGCATCCTGATGCCGATCATCTATCTCCTGATACTCGGCAACTCCTTTCAGGGGAAGCTCACGGCCCTCCCGGTCGCCGTCGTCAGCCACGACACAGGCCCCTTTGCCAAGCGCATCGTCGAAAACCTGACGGCGATCGCGGCAGGGCCGCAGACCTTCCGCCTCTTCTTCCTGAAAGACGACGGCGACGCCGTCCGGGGGGTGAGGGAGGGCAGATACAAGGCCGCGCTCATCATACCGGAAGATTTGGACCGGAGAATGACGATGAGCGGCAGGCCCGATGTCGGACTCTTCCTCGACAACACCGACGGCATCTCTTCCGAGATGATCAGGAACCTCATCAACGCCTCCCTCGGGGCGATCCACGGGGAATATGTGCCGATCCGGGAGAAGACGGGCGAGGTCCTGCTCAGGGACATCAATCTGTACCCAAAGGTAGACTATTATCAGTCGCTCGTGCCGGGGGTCGTGATCATGGCGATATTCCTGGGGACCCTCACGACCGGCGCCTTCAACCTCGTGATGGACCGCTTCATGGGCATCGACGAGAGCTATCTCCTGACACCGCTGTCGAAGAGCCATATCGTCTCGGGGCTGATCATAAGCGGGCTGTCGATCACGACCCTGATCGCCTCCCTGATCTTCGTGGTGAGCATACTGATCACGGGGATACCCGTTTCGAGGGGCCTCCATCAATGCGTCTCCCTCTTCGTCATCATCGTCCTGACGACGCTCTGCCTGCTGAGCCTGATGTTTCTCATCCTGGGAAGGGTGGGACATCCGAGGATCGTCGGGATACTGAGCGGCTTTCTCAACGTCATTCTCTTCTTCCCGAGCGGAGCGGTCTACCCCGTGGCGAGTTTCCCCGGCTGGCTCAAGTCGTTTGCAAAGTTCAACCCTGAGGCCTATGCCGTCGACGCGCTGAAATCGGTCCTCTTCAAGAACGCGGGGTTCGCCGCCATTTCCGGCGACCTCGCCTTTCTCGCCGGCTTCACCGCCGTCATGATGACCCTTTCGATCCTGACGTTCAAGCGGACGCTCTGACCCGCAGCCGGGGAGAAGACAAAAAGAAGCCCCGGGGGGGCCAGGGCTAAAAGGAGGGAGCTTTTGTTAGTTTCAGTATACGGCCCGATCATTAAAAAACCATTAAGGTCTGATTAATATATTTTCATCATCGCGGAAACGGCGGCCGTTCACAGAGGGGCGCAAAGAAACCATATGGAAGATCTCTATCCTATAGCGGAGCACTTCAGCCGGCAGGCCGGAATCGCAGATATCTGCGAGTTGGGCAGCGGCAATATCAACGACACCTTCCTCGTGACGACGGACGCCCCGGCGGAGCCGCATTTCGTGCTGCAGCGGATCAATCCCCGCGTCTTCGCCGATCCCCGGCTTGTCATGCAGAATATCCGCACCGCAACCGACCACATGGACCGCCGCCTGAAGGAAAGGGCGGCAGGCGACGGCGCAAGATGGGAGATCCCTCGGCTGATCCGGACACGGGACGGGCGGGACTATCTGACCGGAGCGGACGGATCGTTCTGGCGAGGTATCACGTTTCTCGAGGGGTGCAGGTCTTTCGGCAGTCTCACCGACGACGCGCATGCAAGAGAGGTCGGATACGGTCTCGGGATGTTCCATGCCCTCCTGAGCGACCTGCCCCCGGGGAGGCTGGCTGATACGCTCCCGGGCTTCCACATCACGCCCCGCTACCTGCGCCGTTATTCCGAAGTCCTGGCGGCGCGCACCCCCCCGGGATCGGCCGAAGAGCGGCATTGCGAGGCGTTCATAAAAGACCGGACATCGTTCGCACGGGTCCTCGAAGATGCAAAAGAAAAGGGGCTTCTTCTCCTCCGTCCCGTTCATGGAGACCCCAAGACAGACAACATCATGATGGACAATATTACCGGCCGCGCCGTCGGCGTGATCGACCTCGATACGGTCAAGCCGGGGCTTGTCCACTACGACATCGGCGATTGCCTTCGTTCGGCCTGCAACCCACTGGGAGAGGAGACCGAAGAATGGGAAAGGGTCCGCTTCGATCCCGACATCTGCCGCGCCGTGCTCCGCGGATATTTCTCCGAGGCGAAGCGGTTCCTCAGCCGCAGCGACATCGCCTGTATCCCCGATGCGGTCCGGCTTATCGCCTTCGAACTCGGCCTGAGGTTCTTCACCGACCATCTGGAGGATGACGCGTATTTCAAGGTCAGGCGACCGGGGCACAATCTTGCGAGGGCGCTGGTGCAGTTCAGGCTCGCCGCGAGCATCGAGTCGCAAGAGGCGACGATCAGGGCGATCGTCGGGGACCTGTTGTGAGACGGACCGGGTTCGTTCTGAGGCCGTTTGCGGCGGCGGATCTTCCGCCGGCGGTCGGGATCACGGGCAGCGCGGAGCGAAGCGCCGACACACTCTCGGTGCGCTACGAGCTCCGGGGGCAGCGGCCGCAGTTCATATTTACGGCAGCCGCGGAGATGCCCGCGCGCAGGGACCGCCTGTGGGAGGAGACCTGTTTCGAGCTGTTTCTCGGCCCGGAACATTCCGACCGCTACTGGGAGTTCAACCTCTCGCCCTCGGGCCTCTGGAACGTCTATTGTTTCGAGTCGTACCGGCGCGGCATGCGGGAGGAGCAGGCCCTGACTGCGCTGCCGTTCGCTGCCGACGTCCGCCGGGATTCACTGGTCGTCTCCCTCGAGGCCGA
Source organism: Nitrospirota bacterium (assembly GCA_021783515.1). Lineage (GTDB taxonomy): Bacteria > Nitrospirota > Thermodesulfovibrionia > Thermodesulfovibrionales > UBA6898 > Sulfobium. The sequence goes on along the minus strand of JAJXTV010000002.1, from coordinate 84,346 downwards.
TCTTTCCGCGCTCATCGGGAGGGGCGAGAAGCTGCAGGCGGGTGTCGCGGCGGTCGTCAGGCTGGCCGACGGCAGCCTCACCTACTGGGCGCTGGCGCACCCGGGCCCGAAGCCGGACTTCCACCGGAGGGACAGTTTTCTTCTCGAGGTCTGAATCCTTGATCCCATCGATGCCTTTACATTTTCGCGGCGTCTGATATAATCGGAATAAAAAGCAGGCAGGTGATCCATGAACGCAACGGACGGCACGGAAACAGGCAAAGACCTCAGGGAGGAACTCAATCTTTCCCTGATAAACAGCGGGATGACGGCCCTCCGCGACGGCGACGAGGGGGCGGCGCTCACTCTTTTCGAGCGCGCCCATACGATGTCCGAAAGCCCCATTGCCGGTTCCTTCCTCGGATACTGCACTGCCAGGGCAGGAGGAGACATCGAAAAGGCGCTCTCGCTCTGCAAGGAGGCCTTGCGGCGGGACCCGCATAACCCGGTCCATTATCTGAACCTCGGAAGGGTCTATCTATTGTCAGGCAACAAGGAAGACGCGGTAAAGGTCCTCCACGACGGTCTCGGCCACGAGGAAAACAGCGACATCCGTGCCGAACTGGCCGCTCTCGGCAACAGAAAGGAGCCGCTTTTGTCTTTTTTCGGAAGATCGAACCCGATCAACAAATATTTCGGAATCGTCCTGAAGAAGCTCGGGTTTCAGTAGCAGGGAAAGCGATCGCGATTTACTCCCTAACTCTTCTCTGCCTCCCTGCCGAGCCAGGCCACCCATTCGTCTATGCCTGCCCCCGTCCTGCACGACACCTCGAAGATCCTGAGCCCCGGATTGAGCGACTGCGCGTCCTTCCTGATCTTGCCCACGTCGACGTCCGTATAGGGGAGCAGGTCGATCTTGTTCAGGATGAGCGCGGCTGATTCCTGGAACATCAAAGGGTATTTAAGCGGCTTGTCATGCCCTTCCGCCACGCTCAGAAGCATCACCTTCATGTCCTCGCCGACCTTGAACTCCGCAGGACAGACGAGGTTCCCCACGTTCTCGATAAAGAGGACATCGAGCTCGTCGAGCGGAAGGTCCCCCAATACGTCCGAGATCATATTGGCGTCGAGATGGCAGGCGCCGCCGGTATTGATCTGCACGACCGGCGCGCCGTATTTCTCTATCCTCTCGGCATCATCGCTGCCCGCGATGTCCCCCTCGACGACGCCGACCCTCAGTCCGCCCTTCGCCGCCAGCGTCCGTTCGAGCAGCGAGGTCTTGCCGGCCCCCGGCCCGCTCATGAGGTTGACCACGAACACGCCCGCCCCGTCGAATATCTTCCTGTTTTCCGCCGCGATCCTGTCGTTCGCCTCGAGGATCTTCGTTGCCACCTTCACCTTCATTCCGAGACCTCCATATCGACAATATCCAGTTCCCGTCCTCCGACGATCTGAAACGATCCGCCGCCGCAGAGCGGACAGTGAAGGACGTATTCCTCCTGCACGGTAAAAGTCCCGCCGCAGCCGCCGCATCTGCCCGAGACCGGCACCTCCTCTACCATCAGGACGGCGTCCCTTGCGGGGGAGTCCGTCTTCATCGCGTCGAAGGCAAAAAGGAGGGCGTCCGGCATAATGCCGGACGCCCTGCCGAGCTTCAGATTGATCGATTCTATCCTGAGGTAACCGCCCTTTCTGCACTGCTCCGAGACTATCTCGATAAGGTTCGCGGCTATCGAAACCTCATGCATTCTCTTCCCGGGAAAGCCTCTCCTTCTCTTTTTCGTACGCCTCTTTGCCGGCATCGATCGCGGACTTTACCAGCGATTTCTTCTGTTCGTAAAACTCCTTCCCGTCGTCGACGTATGACGTGATCTTATCCTTCGTCTTGTCGACGTAGCCGGCGGCCTTTTCCTTCGTATCCTCGGCAAATTCCCTGATCCTCTTTCTCGTCTCCTCCCCCGACTGGGGCGCAAGCAGGAGCGCAAGCCCCGCTCCGACCATCCCGCCCAAAAGAAACGACAACAGCACCGAACCCGAACTATACCCCTCGTCTCTCATTTCTTTTCTCCTTTCTTCAGCAAGTGTGCGATTATGTATCCGAGCGCGGCCGTGACCCCGGCCTTCAGGCTTGCCGCCCTCACCGCAGTCGACGAGCCGATATTTCCGACGATCATGTTGACTGCGCCGATCGTCTTGCCGATTTCGCCGACGGAGTGAGACAGTCCCTTCACGTCCTCGGTCACCTCGCCCACGTTGTCGGTGATCGTTCTCAGGCTCTTGAGCGTGAGGTTGAGCTCCTCCAGGGCGGGCGCTATCTCCTCTTCCGTGGTCTTCCGCAGGGAAACCACCGTCTTGCGCAGCTCGATCAGCAGGGGGACGAGAAACCCCGCGATCACGACCAGGATTACCGCTATTACGACCAAAAGGACAGTATTCATCCCGCCTCCTTGTGAAGATTATATCACAGATTATCCAGGCTCCAAAACAAGGGCTGATAGTAGATTTTAGTGATAAATCTACTCCAAGTAAAGCATTTTATGGTATTCTGTATCGCGATGAAAGACGATTTCTATATGGCCCGCACGCTCGCCCTCGCGGCGCGCGCCCGCGGAGAGACGAGTCCCAACCCGATGGTCGGAGCGGTGCTCGTCAAGAAAGGGAAGGTCCTCGCCGAAGGCTACCACAAGAAGGCGGGCACTCCCCACGCGGAAGTGATCGCGATAGACAACGCGGGAGAGAAGGCGAAAGGCTCGACCCTTTACGTGAACCTCGAGCCGTGCTGCCATAAAGACAAGAGGACGCCGCCCTGCACCGGCAAGATCATCGCGGCAGGGATAAAAAAGGTAGTGGTCGCGATGAAAGACCCCAACCCGAAGGTGTCGGGCAGGGGCATCGCCGAACTGGAAGCGGCGGGGATCAAGGTGGTCTCGGGCGTGCTGGAGGAGAAGGCGGCGAGACTGAACGAATACTACACAAAACATATCACGACCGGAACGCCGTTTGTGGTCCTGAAAGTCGCGATGACCCTTGACGGAAAGATTGCGACGCCTGAAGGCGAATCGAAATGGATCACCGGCGAAAAGGCCAGGACCGCCGTCCATCTTTTGAGGGGGTCGGTCGATGCGATCCTTACGGCGATCGGCACCGTAAAGGCGGACAACCCCCGCCTCACCTGCAGGACGGGGGAAGACCGCGACCCGGTCCGCGTCATCATCGACCCGGCCCTTGAAGTCAGGTCCGACTCCAATGTGCTCTGCATCCCTCCGGAGACTGTCATCGTGACGCGCCGCATGGGAGAAGGCGGCGACAGCGCCTCCCGGACGGCGCAAAAAGGGATGCTCCAGAGAAGAGGCGCCCGCATCATCGAATACGAGGGGCAGAAGGTCGAGATGAAATGGCTGCTGAAGGAGCTCGGCCGCGCTGGGATCACCTCTTTGCTCGTCGAGGGGGGGTCTTCCCTCAACTCCTATTGCCTCGAAAGCAGCATCGTCGACAAGGTGATGATCTTCATCGCGCCGAAAATCATAGGCGGCCGCAACTCGTTTCCGGCGGTCGGCGGCAGCTCCTTCAGAAGGCTCGGGGAGGCTTACCGGGTTGAAGACCTGTCGGTGAAGCGGATCGGAGAAGACCTGCTGATCGAGGGATATATCCGGAACTAGATCGTTGCATGCCGGCGGGGAGAGTCCCCCCTCACATCCTTCCTGATGCGATAAGATTTGACGCAGCATGGCGTCAGGATGAGAGGGCTTCACTGAGTGTCGTGTCCCCCTCGGGAGTGCCGACGTAGCTTCCGATGCGTTGAGGTAGCATAACGTTATCGGCCCGGGAGTAGGTTTCGCACGACCGCTTTTCCGAGGTATGATTAAGCATGAAGAATATCCTCGCAGCCGACATCGGAGGGACGCACAGCAGGTTCGCGCATTTCGTCGAGGACGAAAAGGGAGGGCTTTCCCTCTGCGGGATCAAGTGGCTGAAGACGGCTGAGGCCGCGTCGTTCGGACAACTGGTAGACAATCTTCGGGAGGAGAAGATGTCGCTCAGGCCGGAAGACGCCGACATCGTGGCGATCGCCATCGCCGGTCCGGTCGAGCACGGGCTGAAAAGCTCCCCGCCGCTCATATCCTGGGATATCGATCTTTCGCGGGCGGAGAGTGATTTCGGCTTCAGGAACGCCGCTCTGATCAACGATTTCGTCGCGCAGGCCTTCGCCTGCATATCCGAGGCGGGGAAATCGGCCGACAAGGTCCTTCCCGGAGAGGCCGTGGCGGAAGCGGCGCGGGCGGTAATCGGAGCGGGCACGGGGCTCGGACACTGCGCCCTCATGCCCGACGGGAAAGGGGGATTTACCGCACTGCCCTCGGAGGCGGGCCATTCCAACTTTGCCTTCGTCTCGAAGCGGGAATGCGAATATCAGGAATTTCTCATGAAAGAGCGCGGAGAGCACTATATCACCGGAAATACCGTCGTCTCGGGAGGAGGGCTCAGTCATCTCCATCAGTTCCTTACCGGGGAAGAGCTCACCCCTCCGGAGGTGGCGGAGAAATTCTACCGGTGTCCCGAGACGCTCGAATGGGCGGCGAGATTTTATGGGAGGGCGTGCCGAAATTATGCCCTGCAGGTCCTTGCGCGCGGCGGCCTTCATATCGCCGGCGGAGTGGCGGCGAAAAGCCCCGAGCTGGTTTTTCACAAGGCTTTCGCTGCGGAGTTCCGTGCCTCCGACACTCTGGCGGCGCTGATCGAAAAGATTCCCGTTTATCTCATCAAAGACGAAAACAGCGGACTATGGGGCGCCGCGGAATATGCCCGGCAGAGACTGAATAAATAAACCCCCAGCTGCATAAATATCGCCGACTTACCTTTTCGTGAAGTCCTTTATTCCATGCTCTGCCAAATCCTATCGCATCAGAAAGGATGTGAGGAGCGCTCTCCCCGCCGGTATGCACCGTTAGGGTAAACCCAGGCGCCATCTGCCCATTAACGCCCGAAGGGAGCACCCGCAACACACTGCGGAGTGCTCCCCTCGAAAAATTACTCAATAGGGCCGCGCCTAAACGGCCGGGTTTTTAGCTCTCTTCTTTTCTCGGCTTGAGCGCCTTCACCGATGCTCCGCCAAGAAGCGCGATCAGCGCCATCAGACCCCACTCGTTCATGGTCGGCACGGCTGCAGCCTGCTGCTGCGCGCCGGCCCCCGCGGCGATCTGGGCCCCCGTGTCTTCATAGCACCAGTCTATGATCGTTCCCTGTGTGGCCCTTGTGTCGGTCCGCCACTGGATCCATCCGAACCGCTGGCCGGCCGCGGTCTGAAAGCGGACGCCGATATATCCCTGTGCCCCGCTGTAATTGAAGCTGCCTGCCGTCGTATAGCTGCCGGCAAGAGGCTCGCTTCCGGCATACCAACTGTAAGGCGCCGCTATCGCGTTGCGGACAACATACCCAGCAGGCAGATTCGCGGCATCGAAGTTGCCCCCGGTATTGCCGATGAAGGCCGTCCCGCCGAGACCGCCCGCGGTTGACGTATTGATGCCAAGCCAGCTGCTGACACCCGCACCCGTGTAATAGGTGAAGAGGAAGTCAGTCACCCCGTCTCCGTTGAGGTCCACACCTACAGGCGTCGTCCCCGAATTAACGGGCAGGTTCTGAGGTCCGCTGCACTGGATCGCCGCCTCTGCAGCAGGTGCAATCGCGAGCACCCCGGCGGCCGCAGCCGCGTACGCCATCAGTCTCTTATCGAGCTTATCCTTCTTCTTATCCCTCATCCCATCCTCCTAGATGAATTTTTCGCCTTCAATACGCCCCCAGGCAAGATGAAAAAATCTTAACAAAAGAGATTTCGAAAAGCAACAAAAAACGCATGCCCTGTCAAAAAGCTGAACAGCTGAACGGACAGAACCTTTCCCCTACCCTTTTGGGTCCGCTGCTTGGCGCTTCAGCGAGGGGTCGACGGCGGCAGTCATCTTTTGCTCGTCTATCCCGGCGCCGAAGACTTTCTTTAATTTGCCGGCGGCTTCGGACGGGTTTCTCACCGTCTCGTTGTAATCGATAAATACCGTCGGTATCTTTCTTGCCGAAAGGAGTATCTTCGCCTGGCGCATCTGCTGCAAAAAGATGGCCCGGAGCCGGGCCTCGGGTATCTTCGCCCCGGATTTTCCATGGCGCGAGAGCATCGCCCTCTGGGATTTCAGCACCTCCTCGATCTCCCGTTCCATAAACACCACGAGGTATCCGGCCCCGTCCAGCCTCGGAAGATCGGCGAGGAGCTGGGCGACCACCTTCACCGCCTTTCCTTTTGCCCCGCCGAGCCACGAGGCGTCTTTCCTGAGCTGTTTGGCCTTCTCATACTCATAATAACCCCTCGGGTTGTCCTCATCGTCCATCCTGACCCCGTCGGTAAGGGGAGGTATCCCCCCTGCCTTCAGCATCTGCATCATCATCGACGTCCCGGTACGCGGCAGGCCGGAGACGACCACAACCGTCCTGTCGAGATCCACAGGCCCCTCCGGAGATGAAAAACCCGGCGAGCGGCCTTCCTCATGCGTCGACAGCAGGGAGGTTTTCGCGGCCTCTTCCTTCTCCATGACCGCTTCGGCCTCTCCCTTCTTCAGTCCTTTTATCCGCACGGCCGATTCCCGCGCCATGCCGGCATGTCTTTCCGCCAGCGCGTCGTCTTTCAGCCTGCGCCGGTAGATCTGCGCGAGCCGACGGTGCGCCTCGGGATAGCAGGGGTTCTGGCTGATCGCAACGTGCAGCGCCTGGAGGGCCTGATCCAGGCGGCCGAGGCGATGGAGCGCGACGCCGAGAAGATAGTGGCCCGCCGGATTGTGATACCGGAGTCCGACCGCCTCGAGGGCGGCCTCGGCCGCATCGGCGTTCTTTCCCCTGCCGAGAAAGGATTTCCCGAGACCTATCTGCGCATCGGCATTCTCCGGGTCGATCGACAGCGCCTTCCGGAAATTCTTCTCGGCGCTCAGATAGCGCTTCATCTTAAGATAGACCTCTCCTATCTTGAGATACGGGGCCGGCCTGTTGCGGTCGGCCTTCTCCGCCTTCTCGAGATGGCCGAGGGCCTCTTCTTCCTTTCCCTCCGCAAAAAGAAGGGACCCCATCAGATATTCCATGGCGTAAGGGCTCCGGGAGGACTCGGCCCGCAGTCTCCGCGCCTTTCTCTGCAGCCGCGGCTCCATGTCCTCCGGTTTCACGTCCTTGTGCTCTTCCCGGAATTTCTTCAACTCCCCCGCAGCCTTCCGGGCGTTCTCCTTCTTCCTCGCAAAAAGCGTTTCGAGCAGCGAGCGGGCCTCCGCGATCCTTCCGAGGGACTGATAACAGTCGACGAGCTGAATGCCAAAACGATACTCGTCGGGCCACGTCCCGAGGAGGTCTCTCAGGATAGGCGCCGCCTTCAGGTACAGGCCTCCATCCATAAGGGAACGTGCCTCGTTGTACCGGAGTTCCCGGACGCTCTCCTCGGCGGCCTTCGCCCTGTTCTCGTCCGGCTTTTCGATATACCCGAGCTCTATCAGCTGGTTGATCGCCTCCTTCGCCTCGACGGGGTCGATCTTTTTGCCGGGCGGATGGCTCCCGTCGGCCCCGGGGACCTCGTCCCACGAAGGGACCGTCCGCATCGCCGGGGGCGTCCGGAATATATTGACGAGGGGCTTGCCGTCCATGTCTTCGCCGACGGGAAGCCCGAAAAGCGTCAGGACCGTCGGGGTTATGTCGAGCAGGCTCGCCCCGTAGACTATCTCGTCTTTCACAATGCCCGGACCCTTTATCGCGAGAATGCCATAGTGGCGGTGCTGTACCGCCGGGCCGGCCGGCTCAATCGGTATCTGGCGGGGGCGGAGATGGTCCGAGTGGAAACCGTGGTCCGAGATGATCAGGACGGTAGTCCTGTCGTCGACAAGGCCCAGGAGCGTGCCGAGCAGGATATCGTGGTAGATATATCCGCCCTCCACTACGTCCTTGTAGAGTTCAAAATCCTTCTCGTCCACCCACGGGAGCCGCGGCGGATAAAAATTCATGAAGCCGTGGCAGAAATGGTCGATCGAATCGAAATATACCGCGGTAAGGTCCCACGGCTCATGGGTCATGAGCGCCGAGGCCGCCCTGCTTACGGTGGTGCAGTCGGCGATCGTCTTGGCGATGACCTCGACCCTCCTGTCCTTCTCCTGGTCTATCTCGGCCAGACGGCGCACGAAGTTCATCACCAGGCCGACATCCAGTTCCTGCGGGTGGACCCTCAGGGCGGCGAGGTTACGCACGATCCGGCCGGGATGCACCGTCTCGGGCTTCATCGGCCACGGCTTGCCGTAGGGGGCGACCGCACGCTGGTAGTGGTTCGAGACCATCACCCCGTTGATCGGCTCAACCGGATGCGACGGCCACCAGGAGACGACGTTGCACTTCTTGCCGGACTGGCCCAATATGTTCCAGATCGCCTTCGTCTTTCTCGATAGGTTCGTGATCGGGCGCAGGCCTTCGCCCTGAGGATCGGGTTCGGTAAAGCCGAGGATGCCGTGCTTGTACGGACGCTTGCCGGTGGCGATCGAAGTCCAGAGCATCGGAGAGAGCTCCGGGACGAGCGTGGCCAGGTTTCCGATCACGCCTTCCGCGATAAACTTCTCCATATTCGGCATCTTGCCTTCGTCGACAAGCCTGTGGATGATCTTCCAGTCGGCGGCGTCCCAGCCTATCAGAAGGACCTTCCCTTCGCCCATCGTCATATTCTATGCCCTCGGCTTGGCGAGTATTTCGAGCACCCGCAGGTCGAGAAGGCGCTTCGAGGCCGCCGATTTCAGCACCATCACCGTGTCGGCGCCGTATCCGCCTTCGGCAGCAGCCTGCCGCGCTACGTCGAGGCATGCGCCGCTGTTCTCCTTTCCCGGCTTTTCGAAATAGATTACGCGTCTTTCCATGTCATCTGCCCCCGTTGAGTTGAAAATGGACGCTTTCCTAAGGCTAAAAGTTATCGTATAATATAACAAAAAGTCAATCCGGACGGAGGAGGCAGGGCATGCCCGAAGAAGAGCGGTTCAGACGGTGGAGCCTGGAAAAAAGCGATCTCGACGATCTTACGCCGGAAAAGGCGCGGGACCTGATCATCAAATGTTTTTTCGAGGCTCAGAAGGAGACCTTCGCAAGGACCAGGCAGGGGTTGGGCATCTCGTTCAACGATGGCGACCTTCGTGCAACAGTAGAAGGGTCGATCAAACTGGCGTTTAAGACTGTCGGGGAGGACATCTCGAAGCCTTCGAAGGCAGGCCTTATGAGGGTGGTAGAGTCGCTCTCGAAAAAGGCCGCCTCGTGGGGCACGCCCCAGGACATTATCGATTATCATAAATCGCAGATCGCAAAGATCATAGACATCCTGAAGGGATGACGGCAGGCGGTTTTTTCTCGCTAAAACGCCGTCTATCTGGTACAATTCAATATGGACTCGAAGTCCAAAATTAACATCGTATCGAGGCTCTCCTCCGAGTTCAGCAGCGACATCAAACTGGACAATGTCACCTACCACGTACAGACGGAAGACATGGGACGCAAGACCTGCAAGGTCATATCGAAGGTGTTTCTGAAGGGAGAAGTCCTCATGTCGAGAAAGACCGATTACTCCCATATCGTCAAACTCGACAAATTCGAACAGAAGCTCTCTTCCCTCATGGAAAATTGCCATAAGACGACGATCGACCTCTTTCTCAAGGAAAAGGCGAGAGCGAAGAAGTCCAAGTCGGAGTACTTCGAAGACGTCAAACAGCTGCTCCGGAAGGGGGGCGGGAAAGAGGCGTTGCGGACGCTGAGGGAGGCGATCGAGAAGTTCCCCTCCGATCCTTTTCTCCTCTCCTACTACGGCTGCCTCGTCGCCGTCGCCGAGAACAACCCGAAAGAGGGCATCAAAATATGCAGGGACGCGCTCGCCTCATTCAAGGCGTCCGCCGCGTTCGGCAGCGAATTCTTCTACCCGGTCTTCTACCTCAACCTCGGACGGGCCTACCTGAAGGGCAACGACAAGGCCGATGCGGTGAAGTCCTTCGAGGACGGGCTGATACACGACCCCGAAAATCATGACCTCCTCTGGGAGTTGACGAAGCTCGGCAAGCGCAAGCGGCCTCCCGTACCCTTTCTCGAACGCAGCAACCCCATCAACAAATACATCGGCCTCCTGATCTCGAAGGCCGGCAAGTAGCCGACGTCCCATCTGAGTCCTATCCGGTGATGATCCGGTATATCTCCTTATACCTCTCGATCGCCTTCTCGACGATGGAACCGGGCAGTTCGGGACCGGGATAGGTCTGGTCCCAGTCGAGCGTGAGCAGATAGTCGCGTATGATCTGTTTGTCGTAGCTGTCCTGTCCCTTACCGGGCGCATACGCCCTGATCGACCAGAAGCGGGAGGAATCCGGCGTCAGGATCTCGTCGATGAGAATCAGCCTGCCGTCGCAGATGCCGAACTCGAACTTGGTATCGGCGATGATGATCCCCTTCTCTTCGGCCAGGTCCCGCGCCTTCGTGTAGACCCTGAGGCTCACGTCCCTCAGCCGGCCGGCAGTCTCCCCCCCGACGATCTTTTCCATCTCTGCGAAGCTGATATTGACGTCGTGGCCCTCCTCGGCCTTCGTGCTCGGGGTGAATATCGGGGCGGCGAGCTTCGATGATTCGACAAGCCCGGCCGGGAGCGTGATCCCGCAGACAGTGCCGCTCTTGCGGTATTCCTTCCAGCCGGAGCCCGACAGGTATCCCCTGACGATGCATTCGACCGGCATCGGAGCGGCCTTTTTTACCAGCATGCTCCTTCCCTCAAGGACGTCCCGGTATTTCCGGAGGACCTCGGGATACTCGTCCACCTCGGTCGCCACGATGTGGTTATCGATGATGTCCTTCATCTGGCCGAACCAGTAAAGGGATATGCCGGTAAGTATCTTCCCCTTTCCGGCGATACCGTTGGGCAGCACGACATCGAAGGCCGAGATCCTGTCGGTGGCGACGATAAGCAGGTGTTCGCCGACCTCGTAGACGTCCCTCACCTTTCCCCTCCTCAGGAGCTTCACGTCGGTAAAATTCGTCTCAACGATAACGTTTTCCATGTTCATCCCCCGTCGATATGACAATTCCGTCTATCCTAATTTTCATTACTGCCCAAAAAGAATCCCATTCTAACGGCACCGCGGCTTTGGCTTCAGAAATCAAGCCATATGCCTGCCGGCCGTCAGCAGACTCACCACCACTCCTATTGCAGGCTTGCGAGGAAGAAACTTTTCCCGCGCCACCTTTGCCGATCGCTTCACTACTCCACAAAGGCCATCACATCATCATAAAAAACGTGTCGCTTCCCATCAGTCTGATTGCGCATGGAAAAGTTCTCTGGAGCGCATGACCGCAATAGTCGACCCGCCGATGCAAACAGTGTATGTCTTGACTTCCCTACGACAGCTTCTTCTTGAGCAGCTCGTTCAGCACCTGAGGGTTCGCCTTGCCCTTCATCGCCTTCATCGCCTGGCCGACGAAGAACCCCAGCAGCTTCTCCTCGCCCCCCCTGAACCGCTCCACCTCCGCCGGGTGCCTCGCGATCAGCTCGTCGACCGTCTTTTCGATCGCCGATTCGTCGCTTATCTGCAGAAGCCCTTTTTCCCTGACGATCTGCTCTGCGTCCTTGCCGGAACGGTACATCTCCTCGAAGACCGTCTTGGCGATCTTGCCGCTGATCGTGCCCTTGTCGATGAGCTTCAGCATGCCGGCAAGCCGCTCAGGCCCCACCGGGCAGTCGCCGATCTCCCTGTTGTCCCCGTTCAGCAGTTTCATCAGGTCCCCCATCATCCAGTTCGAGACCGCCTTGGGCTGTCCCCCCGCCTTCACCGCCTCTTCGAACCACTCCGCAACCGCCTTCTCCGACGTCAGGAGGTCGGCGTCGTATTCGGGCAGGCCGTATGCGGAGACAAACCGCACCTTCTTCGCGTCCGGCAATTCGGGCAGCGACGCCCGCAGCTCGTCGATCCAGCGCCTCTCCGCGGCAATCGGAACGAGGTCCGGCTCCGGGAAATACCGGTAGTCGTGGGCCTCCTCCTTCGAGCGCATCGACTCGGTAATGCCCTTCGCCGAGTCCCAGAGCCTCGTCTCCTGCACCACCTTTCCGCCCTCTTCGACGACCCTGATCTGCCTCCTGATCTCATAGTCGATCGCCTTTTCGACAAACCGGAAGGAGTTGATGTTCTTCACCTCCGCGCGCGTCCCGTACTCCTTCTGCCCGACCGGCCGTACCGACACGTTCGCGTCGCAGCGGAGAGACCCCTGATCCATGTTGCCGTCGCAGACGCCGAGGTAGCGGAGGATCGTCCGGAGTTTCTTCATATACTCCGAGGCCTCTTTGGGGCTTCTGATGTCCGGCTCCGAGACGATCTCCATCAGGGGCACGCCGGCCCTGTTGAGGTCGACGAAGCTGTAATTGCCGCCGCCCTCGTGGATGTTCTTGCCCGCGTCCTCCTCCATATGGATCCGCGTGATGCGCACCCGCTTCGTCTCTCCGTCCACCGCCACGTCGACATGGCCGTGCTCGCAGATCGGATGCTCGAACTGGCTGATCTGATAGCCCTTCGGGAGGTCGGGATAAAAATAGTTCTTCCTCGCAAAGCGGCTGTAGGCCGATATCGTGCAGCCCATCGCAAGGCCGGTCCTTATCGCGAATTCGAGCGCCTTTTTATTGAGCACCGGAAGGACGCCCGGCATGCCGATGCAGATCTCGCAGGTCTGGGTATTCGGCTCCGAGCCGAACCTCGTCGAACAGCCGCAGAATATCTTCGACTCCGTACGCATCTGCGCGTGGACCTCGAGCCCTATGACCGCTTCGTATTTCATAGCGCCGGCTTCCTTGCATGCCAGTCTGTCGACTGCTCGTACGCAAACGCCGCCGTCAGCAGCGTCTCCTCGTCGAAATGCCTTCCGATCAGCTGAAGGCCGACCGGAAGGCCCTCAGCCGTGAAACCGCAGGGGACCGAGATGCCGGGCACCCCGGCAAGGTTGACGGATATGGTGAAGATGTCGGCGAGATACATCTGGAGGGGATCGTCGGTCTTTTCGCCCCTCCGGAACGCCGCGGTCGGCGACGTCGGCGTCACGATGACATCGACCTCCCGGAAGGCCTTCTCGAAATCGTCCTTGATCAGCGTCCTCACCTGCTGGGCCTTTTTGTAGTACGCGTCGTAATACCCGGAGGAAAGCGCATACGTGCCGAGCATGATCCTCCTCTTCACCTCGGGACCGAACCCCGCGGCCCTCGTCTTCATGTAGGTGTCGACCAGGTCCTTGCCCTCCGCCCTGAAGCCGTATTTCACGCCGTCATAGCGGGCGAGGTTCGAGCTCGCCTCGGAGGTCGCGAGCACATAATAGGTTGCGACCGCGTATCCGGTATGCGGCAGCGAGACGTCGACGGCCGTCGCGCCGAGGGACTCGAGCTTCCCGATCGCCTCCCTGACGGCCCGCTCCACCGCGGGGTCCAGGCCCTCGATGAAATACTCCTTCGGCACGCCGATCTTCATCCCTTTTATCTCTTTCCCTATCGCCGCCGTGAAGTCCGGGACTTCGACCGGCGCCGAGGTGCAATCGCGCAGGTCCCTCCCGCTTATCGCATTGAGGAGGATCGCGCAGTCGGTAACGTTCTTTGTGATCGGGCCGATCTGGTCCAGCGAGGACGCAAAGGCGACCAGTCCGTATCGCGAGACGCGGCCGTATGTCGGCTTCATCCCGACGACGCCGCACAGGGCGGCAGGCTGTCTGATCGATCCCCCCGTGTCGGAGCCGAGCGCGGCGATGCATTCGTCCGCGGCGACCGCTGCGGCCGAACCGCCGCTCGACCCTCCCGGTATCCGCTCCGTGTCCCACGGGTTGTTCGTAGTGTGAAAACCGGAATTCTCGGTCGAGGACCCCATCGCAAACTCGTCCAGGTTCGTCTTTCCGGACAGCACGTATCCGCGCTCTTTCAGCTTTGCCGTGACGGTGCTTTCATAGGGGGGGACAAAGTTCTTCAGTATCTTCGACGAGCAGGTCGTCGGGACGCCTCGTGTGCACATGTTGTCCTTGATCGCCAGCGGGATCCCGGACAACGCCTTCTTCACCCCGCCGGCGCGCTCCCTGTCAGCCTCTTCCGCCATCGCGAAGGCCTCTTCCCTGGTGATCGTGACATAGGCCTTTATCTTCTCCTCGACGGCGTCGATCCTCGAGCAGACCGATGAGACAACGTCCTTTGCCGTGATCTCGCCCTTGTCGAGCATCCGCCTGAGTTCAGCGATACCGAGACTGTGAAGCTCCAAAAAAATACCTCCGGAAAAAACAGGGATTTAGAAGTTTAGCACCGCAAGATTAGTGTTTGCAAGAATTCGGGGAGGAAGCGCGGCTCACTTCTTCCTGTTGAAATCGACCCTGACCACCTTCTCCGTCGCCGCCCTCGCCGGCTTCTCCGGGACTTCCGGCTTCTTCTTCGGCTTTCCCGCCTCCTTCTCCCCTGTCACAGACGCCGGGGAGACCACAAACTGGGCGGAGAGCTCGGGGGAGAAGACCGAGATGATCGAGTCGTGCGGGATATGGCACTGATGCGTTTCCGCGCCGAAGACGAGCTGCGCCGAGATGCCGGAATCCGTCCATTCGAAGCTCATCCGTTTGTTGAAGACGAGGACGATGCCCTTCTCCTTTTCTTCCGGGAGAAAGCCCCTGTTGCCGATCACCACGTCGGCGGAATACCGCGCCAGGATGAATACCCTGCCAGCAAGCCCGAGCATGTCGTAGAATATCTTCTGCTTCAGATCATCCAGCGACGAGACCATTACTTTTCCTCTTCGCCCTCAGCCTTCGTCCCGCGAATCAGCCCCTCGGCTGCGGCCCTGTCGGATTCCCTGACGAGTATCTTCACTTCCCCCATCTTCCCGAGGTTGACGGGATAGGGGGTCACCTTCGACGACCGTATCTCGGCATCGATGCCGCCGCTTTCAAGAAGGTCCTTGATCATCTCCGCCTCAAGGGAGTCGTAGGTTACGAATAGTTCGATCCACCGCGATGCCATAGTTAAGCATAAAATTATGGGGAAGGCTCTGTCAAAGAGTAAGGCGGACGACTGAAGACCGACTGCGTATCACACAAAAAGGGCAGATAACTGACTGCGCCGCGCTGCTGAAACCTATGCCCCTGCCCGGCTCCGGAGGAAATACGCCGAACCGAGACCCGCAGACAGCGCGAAAAGGATAAGCCCCCATTCCGAAAGGGCCGGGACCGGCTCAGCAGAGGGAGCGGGAGGTATCAACGCCAACCCGGTAATCGAGTACCGTTATAATACGGTGCGACGATGCTGAAAACAGACAGACTCGAACACCTCTTCGAAGCCGCATACCGCGAAGAAGGCCTCTCGCGCGGCACAGCGGCGTCCCCCGTCGATTTCGACGCGCTTCTGGCGGCCCTCATGAGAGAGGGGTTTCTCGAAAAGAAGGCGGGGAAGTTCTCTCTCCGGTCCGGGAAATGAAATCGATCGTTGTGTTAAGATAGTCTGCCCGAAAGGCGGATTTCTTCAATAAATACGTTTCATAATTATTCCAAACCGGAGGCGACCGTGAAGAAGACGAATATCGACGAACTTTCGATCAATACCATAAGGATGCTCGCGGCGGACGCCGTCCAGAAGGCGAACTCGGGGCATCCGGGGATGCCGATGGGCGACGCCCCGATGGCATATACGCTTTGGTCGAAGTTCCTCAGGCAGAACCCGAAGAACCCCTTCTGGCAGAACCGCGACAGGTTCGTCCTTTCGGCCGGCCACGGCTCCGCTCTCCTCTATAGTCTCCTGCATCTTACGGGGCATAAGATCTCGCTTGACGACATAAAGAATTTCAGGCAGTGGGAGAGCCCGACCCCGGGGCATCCCGAATACAGCCCGGAAGACGGCATCGAGACGACAACCGGACCGCTCGGGCAGGGCTTCGCAACAGGGGTCGGGATGGCGATAGCTCAAAAGTACCTCTCCGAGATGTTCAATAAGCCCGGGTTTCCGCTGGTCGATTATCATGTCTACGGCATCGTCTCCGACGGCGACCTGATGGAGGGCGTCGCCTCCGAGGCGGCATCTCTTGCGGGGCATCTGAAGCTCGGCAAACTGATCTACCTCTATTCCGACAACAAGATCACGATCGAAGGGTCTACCGACCTCTCCTTCACGGAAAACGTCGGCAAGAGGTTCGAGGCATACGGCTGGCAGGTTCTGAGGGCCGGCGGAAACGACGTCTCACAGATAGAAGAAGCGATAAAGAAGGCTAAGCAAGAGAAGACAAAACCGTCGCTCGTCATCGTCCGGACGAACATAGGCTTCGGCAGTCCCCACAAACAGGACACACCCGATGTCCACGGCTCTCCGCTCGGTGAGGAGGAGCTCTGCCTCACGAAGAAAAACCTCTGCTGCCCGCCGAACAGGAAATTCTGCATCCCTGCGTCCGTCTCATCGCATATGAGAAAAGCGGTGCAAAAAGGCAGACGGGAAGAACAGGCCTGGAACGGGCTGCTGAAAAGATACGGCAGGAAATACCCGGAGCTCGGCAGGAGATGGGCCGATCTTTCCGCCGGCAGACTGCCCGGGGGATGGGAATCGAAGCTGCCGGTATTCAATCCGGCGGACGGCGCCGTCGCAACGAGAAGCGCCTCAGGCAAGGTCCTCAATGCGATCGCCGATACCCTGCCCCAGCTGATAGGCGGGTCGGCCGACCTCGCGCCTTCCAACAATACCTATCTGAAGAAATACCCGGACATGGGCGTCGCAAAGGGCGGCAGGAATATCCATTTCGGGGTGAGGGAGCACGCAATGGGCGCCGCACTGAACGGGATGGCGCTCAGCGGGATGCTCATCCCCTACGGCGGAACGTTCTTCGTCTTCGCCGACTACATGAAGCCCGCCATCCGGCTTTCGGCCCTCATGAAGCAGCACGTGGTATATGTCCTCACCCACGATTCGATCGGACTCGGCGAGGACGGGCCCACGCACCAGCCTGTGGAGCAACTCACCGCCCTCCGGGCGATGCCGAACCTCGCGGTCATGCGTCCGGCGGACGCCAACGAAACTGCGGCCGCGTGGAAGGCGGCGATCTCCGACAACGGCAGGCCGTATGCGCTGGTCCTCACGCGCCAGAACCTTCCGGTGCTCGACAGAAAGAAATATCCCTCTGCCGACAACCTTCTGAAAGGCGGATATGTCCTCTCCGATTCAAAGGGCACCCCCGACATAATCCTGCTTGCGTCGGGCTCGGAGGTCCATGTCGCGCTGGCCGCGGCCGAGGCGCTCCGTCAGTCGGGCGTGAAGGCGAGGGTCGTCAACATGGCCTGCTTCGAGTTCTTCGACGCCCAGCCCGAGACGTACAAAAAGAAGGTCCTCCCGCCCGCGGTCGAGACGAGGCTTGCCGTCGAGGCAGGCGCCACGCTCGGCTGGTACAAATACGTCGGCATCAAGGGAGAGGTGATCGGGATCGACCGTTTCGGCGCCTCGGCTCCGGCGAAGGTCCTCTTCGAAAAATTCGGGATCACCGCAGACAATGTCGCCGGCAGGGCGAAGAAACTGCTGAAGAAGTAAGGGAGGCATTATGGGGGGCCTGAAAACCGACTTGGTGATCGATGTAAAGGGACTGCAATGCCCGAGGCCCCTCCTGACCGCCAAGCAGACGCTCGAAAAGATGCAGCCGGGCCTGACGCTCCTGGTCATCGCGACGGACTCCTCCGCAAAATCGTCCTTTCCGCCTTTTCTGAACCGAAGCGGCGACGAGCTTCTGAAGATCGAGACCGAAGGCGAAGAGATAAGGATCTACATCAGGAAAAAGTAGTCCGGCCGACGGCGCCCGATAGTGTCTTGCCGGAGGGGTTGCCCGCCGGCCGCATGATCCCTGTATAATAGTAGCTGTAATGTCTACTCTGCAGCAGGACCTCCGGAGGGCGGAGAAAAAGACCCGCTCAAGAAAGTTTCTCTACCTGTTCGTGTTCGCCTGCGCGGTCTGCGGGATCATCGGCGGGTTCGTCTACTGGACCCTTTCGGACCTTCCGAAGGTAAACGCGATCGAAGACTACGTCCCCGCGGAGTCGTCGAAGGTTTTATCCTCGGACGGGAAAATCCTCGCGGAGTTCTATTACGAACGCCGCACCTTCGTGCCTTCCTACAAGATACCGGATCACGTGAAGAAGGCTTTCGTGGCGACCGAAGACGCCCGCTTCTACAGCCACCCCGGGGTCGACTTCATAGGGATATTCAGGGCGCTGGTGAGGGACGCGAGGGCGGGAGGCATGGTTCAGGGCGGCAGCACGATCACCCAGCAGCTCGCCAAGATGCTCTTTTTGAAGCCGGAGAAATCGCTCGGAAGAAAGCTTAAAGAAGCGGTGATCTCGCTTCAGCTGGAGAAGCGCTACACGAAAGATGAGATCCTCGGGCTTTATCTGAACCAGATGTATTTCGGGACGAGGGCATTCGGGATCGAGGCGGCCGCACAGACCTACTTCGGAAAATCGGTCTCGGGCCTGACAGTGGCTGAGGCGGCGCTTCTGGCGGCGCTCCCAAAGGCGCCGTCCCAGTATTCTCCGTTCAGAAACCCCGGGAAGGCCCTGGAAAGACGGGGGGTCGTGCTGGCCCTGATGCGTAAGCACGGCTTTATCTCGCGCGATCAGTATGCCGGGGCGATGCAGGAGCCCCTGCCGCCCTCCCCGCATTACCGGAAATATGAGGCGCCATATTTTGTCGAACTCCTGCGGCAGCGGATGGAGCACAAATACGGCAATGCTATCTACACTGCAGGGTACAAGATCCATTCTACGATAGATTCAGCGATGCAGCAGGCGGCCGAAGAGGCCCTTGAAAAAGGGGTGGAGAATATCGAAAAAAGGGAAAAAAGGGGCATCCAGGCGGCGCTCGTTGCGGTAGACATGCGCACGGGACATATAAAGGCGATGGTGGGAGGCTTCGACTTCTGGCAGAACCAGTTCAACAGGGCGACGCAGGCGCTCAGGCAGCCCGGCTCCGCCTTCAAGCCGTTTGTTTACGCCACCGCGCTGCAGGACGGCATGACCCCGGACTACGTCATCGACGACTCCCCCATCTCATTTCCGGGGGCAAGACCGGGGCAGATCTGGTCCCCGAGAAACTATGACGGGAAATACTATGGCGCAGTCACGCTGAAGACCGCCATCGCAAAATCATTGAATGCGGCGACCGTAAGGCTTGCCGGCAGGCTCGGGGTCGAGAAGATCATCGAGACGGCGAGAAAGTTCGGCATGACGACCGACCTTCAGCCCTACCTTCCCCTGGCTCTTGGCGCATCCGATGTGACGCTAATCGAAATGGTCGGCGCATACACGGTATTGGCCACTGGCAAAAAGACGTCCCTGATACCCTATGAGAGCATCGAAAACAGGGACGGCATCGTGGTCGATGAGCAGTATCCGCAGTTCCAGGAGGTGCTGGATGCGGGCACCGTGGCCGGGATGAAAGAGCTGCTCGCCGGAGTGATAAAAGAAGGCACGGCAACGAGGGCACGGGACCTCGGCCGGCCGGTCTACGGCAAGACCGGCACCACGAACGATTGCACGGACGCCTGGTTCATCGGCTTTGACGACAGACTGGTCGTGGGGGTCTGGGTGGGCAGAGACAATCACAAACCGATCGGGAAGAAGGAGACCGGAGCGCAGGCCGCGCTCCCGATCTGGATAGACTTCATGAAAAAGGCGGGACAGTAGGGGCGGCCGGCAGCCGCCCCCCCCCGGCCTTCCTCTTACTTCTTTTTTTCCTCTTTCGGCGCGGCCTTTTTCCCGGGCCCGGGCTCCAAAGGTTTCGCGGGCTGAAGCGCCGCATTGCCTCCGCCCCCTGCTACCTGGGCCAGGACATCTTTATTGATCTCCACTTTATAGTTTTTGCGCAGTTCGGTAAGGTACTTGTCGAAGGCCGCCTTCTGTCTTTCCCCCGAAAGCTTCTGGGCGATAAGGTCCTTCACCTTGTCGAATTCCAGAACAGGCCCGGACTTCTTGTCCGTCACTTTGATGATATGGTACCCGTAAGGGGTCTTTACGGGTGCGCTCAATTCCCCGACCTTCAGGGCCGCCGCCGCCCGCTCGAATTCAGGCACCAGTTCTCCCCTCGAGAAATACCCGATGTCCCCTCCGTTGGCGGCCGAAGCCTTGTCGAGCGAATCCTTCTTCGCGATCTCCTCGAACTTCTCTCCCTTTTTCAGACGCGCGAGCACCTTTTCCGCCTCGGGCTCCGTCTTCACCAGGATATGGCTCGCCCTGATCTTGCTCGTGGTGGTGAATTCTTCCTTATGCTTGTCGTAATAGTCCTTCACTTCCTGGTCTGAGACCTTGTCCTTCGACATGATCTCAGACTCGAGCAGCATGGAGGCCAGCGTCAGTTTCCGAAACTCCTCCATCTTGTTCTTAAAATCGGGCTCCTTGTCGATCCCCTTCTTCACCGCCTCCTGGTACAGGATGTCCTTCTTGATGACCTCATCGAGGAACTTCTCCTTGCCAGCCTCCCCCTCGAACATCTGTTTCGCATAATCGGGCAGGGAGCCCAACTCCCGCTCAAAATCGGCCTGCGTGATGACGTCGTTGCCGACCTTCGCCACGAAAGGCCCCTGTGCCTGCTGCTCCGCAGTCTTCTGTGAGCAGGAAGCCAGCAGCGCAATCAAAAAGAAAGTTGCCGCAATCCTCTTCATTAAATTCCTCCGAAAGATTCGAATTTTTTGTTGCCAACCTTATTTTATAACATGAAGATCGGTTATTGCAGGCTTTTTGACAAGGGCTGAATCATTATGATAAATTAAGTAGATTTGGTTGGTATATATGAGAAATTTCACGAAGTCGAAAAGACTCTTCACTAAGGCGCTCTCCGTAATCCCCGGCGGCGTAAACAGCCCTGTCCGGGCCTTCCGGGCGGTTGGCGGCAATCCCCTTTTCATCGAAAAGGCGAAGGGGTCGCGGATCTACGACGCAGACGGCAATTCCTACGTCGATTATGTGCTTTCGTGGGGGCCCATGATCCTCGGCCACGCGCATCCCAGGGTCACCGAGGCCCTGAAGAAGGCGGTCGACAAGGGCACAAGCTACGGCGCTCCCACCGCGCGTGAGATCGAACTGGCCGAGCTCGTGCTGAAGGCCTACCCGTCGATGGACAAGGTGAGAATGGTGAACTCCGGCACCGAAGCGACGATGAGCGCCATCAGGGTCGCGAGGGGCTTTACCGGAAGGGACAAGATCATCAAGTTCGAAGGCTGCTACCACGGACATGCGGACGGCCTTCTCGTGAAGGCGGGGTCCGGCGCGACCACCTTCGGTGTTCCCGACAGTCCGGGCGTGCCGAAGTCGTATGCACAGAACACCGTCACCCTCCCCCTTAACGACATAAAAGCCCTTAAACAGACGATCAGGGCGCAGTGGCGCTCCCTCGCCTGCGTGATTATCGAGCCGGTGGTCGGCAATATCGGCTGCGTGCTCCCCGCCCCGGGATATCTCGAGACGCTGAGGGAACTCACCGCGAAGCACGGTATCGTCCTCATCTTCGACGAAGTGATGACCGGCTTCAGGGTCTCCTTCGGCGGGGCCCAGGCCCATTACGGGATCAGGCCTGACATGACCTGCCTCGGCAAGGTGATCGGCGGAGGACTGCCGGTCGGGGCCTACGGCGGGAAGAAAGAGATCATGCAGATGGTTTCGCCCGAAGGTCCGGTCTACCAGGCGGGCACGCTCTCGGGCAATCCGCTTGCCATGACCGCAGGCATAGAGACGCTCAGGGAATTATCGAAGGCAGGGACCTTCAAAAAGATAGAAAGAAAAGCGGCGGCCCTCGAAGAGGGACTGGCCGACGCGGCAAAACGGGCGGGGGTCAAGACCCGCCTGTATCGTGCAGGCACCATGTTCTGCACCTACTTCACCGACAAGGAGGTCTGCAACTACTCGACGGCAAAGACGGCGGACACCCGGAAGTTCTCTGCGTTCTTTTCCGAGATGCTCCAGCAGGGCGTCAACCTCGCGCCGTCCCAGTTCGAAGCGGGGTTCATGTCTCTGGCGCACAGCGACAAAGACATCGGGCATACCGCAGCGGCGGCATACAGGGCATTTAAGAAAATATAAGACTGCGAATCAACGACTTTAGGGGAGGCTTTACAATGTTTAATCCGTTCAACCTCCTGAACCGGATTTACACCTGGTTCAGCGAAGGCATTTCGACCAAAGCAAAGGTCATTATCGCACTGGTGGCGCTCTTTATGATCGTCGGCATGGGATATACGGCCTACAGGATCAACGATTATTTCGAGCATGACCCGAACGCCTGCAACGCATGCCACGTGCATGACGCGCAGAACAAGAAATGGGCGCACAGCGTCCATAAAGGCGTCACCTGCCATGAGTGCCACCACGCGACGAAGAAGGACCAGATGATCCAGATGTACCGGTTCGCCTTCGAGGGCGTCAGGAAAGTCTCGCCGCGCCACGGCGAGATCATCGTGGCCTGGGAGATCTGCTACAAGTGCCACTGGGAAAGGAACCCGAAGTATCCCGATGCGAAGAATATCAGCCATTCGCGTCTTCATGCGCGCCACTACTACATGGAGCAGATCGAATGCGTGAAATGTCACGGGTACAATATCCACGAGTTTACGGCGGAGCCGCGCTTCTGCGTCAAGTGCCATAAGAACAGGGAGGTCCACGGGACCGGCATGACGGGATTGGCCTGCCTCAATTGCCACACCGACAGGACCCCGGACCTCAAGCCCGGACGGAACAAATGCCTCTTCTGCCACGGCAGCGACGCGGTGAGGAAGCAGCTGCTCGCCGACGGCACGCTCGACGTGACGCACTATACGCCGGACGAAAGCACGATCAAAAAGGCGATCAAGATAAAACTCACCCCGGACGCGCCGATGCAGTTCTTCTGCTATACGTGCCACAAGCCGCACCAGAACGTGAGGCCCAACTGGGGTATCTGCGAGACCTGCCACAGGAACATCCTGGATGTGGGAGCGCACAAGCTGCATATACAGAGCATGAACCTGAAGTGCAAGCAGTGTCACGAACCCCATATCTGGCGCGTAACGCCGGAGAAGGCGAAGAAGGAATGCGTAAAATGCCACGAATACAGGGACCCCAAGAGGTTCCTGTCATAACCGGTTGATCACCGGGGCCGGGAAATCCTTCCCGGCCCCTTTTTTTTCTCCTCGCCTCTTTCCTGCCGGCATCGCCCCCGCAAAAAGGCGGCCATCCCCACAATATAACTGAAATTTTAAGGTTGTTATTCATTGAAACTTCAAATTGACAGGCCGGTTGCGCGAATGATAGCTTTCTATATGCGATAACAACGCGACAGGAGATCTTCAGCTTCGGAAATATAAAAAAAGGGACATCCCTCCGGCTGAAGGTCCTCTGAAAATCCATCAGGAGAGGAGGTAGCGAGGCGCGCTTCACTTCTTATCGGCACGTGCGAAAGGGCACGCTCAGATTATTCTCATTAATGGGAGAACCGAATGACAAATACGACAGTGATTAGATCTATCATCGCCATATGTTTCATATCCGCCAGTCTCTTCCTCGCCCAGGGCGCCTTGGCAGTAACGGAAAACCAGTGCATTCTCGGAGGCGGCCACGTTTCCGAAGGGAGCGGCTGCAAGTTCTGCGTCGGAGGAAAGTACGACCTTTCGGAGATCACGGCAAAGGGAAAAAGCAATGCGCCGCAGCCCGCTGAAGGCCGGAAGACGGACAAGCCGGCCGGCAAATCCGGCAACGGGTCAGACACCAAGGCCCCGGCTGGTCACACCATGTAGGACGGACCTTTTCTCTTGCGCGGCGCGCAGCCTTCGGGGAAGCCGGGCACCTGCGGAATCGCACGTACGTATTCCTGCCGCAGGGATCGACATGACGCGCAAGTAGTACTATACTGTGCTGAAAACAAATATTGAGATGAGAGATGAGGTATTGCTGAATGAAAAGTCATGTCTATCGGCCATTGTGGGTAACACTGGGTCTCATCGCCATCATCCTGATTGCGCGTTTTTTTTACGTGCCGAAGGATTTCGGCATCGGCGAGAGGGGCTATATGTACGGCTGGCACAGAAAAGGAGACGTCGAGTTCTGGAAGAATTTCAAGGTTAAGTACAGGGGCTCGGCGTACTGCAAGGACTGCCACAGCGAGAACTATGCAAAGCTGATGCAGTCTCCGCACGCGATCATCCCCTGCGAGGACTGCCACAGCCCGGCGATCGACCATCCCGAGAACCCTCCGAAGCTCCAGATCCAGAAGGGCAGGGAGCTCTGTCTCAGATGTCACTACCCTCTTCCCTATCCGACGAGCGGAAGGGCGAACATCCCGTCGATCGATCCGGACAAGCATAACCCCGGCATCGAATGCGTCTCGTGCCATAACCCCCATAATCCCCTGGAGGGCCTGAAATGAACAGAAGAGACTTCCTCAAGAATACGGCGAGAGTCATCGGCGGAATTACTCTTCCCCTGACGGCCTTCAAGATCATCAACCCCCGGGAGCTCCTGGCCTCTACCGGCGACACGGAAAAGGTGCGGTGGGTCTTTCTCGTGGACACCTATAAGTGCGTCGGATGCGGCATGTGCGTCAGGGCCTGCAAGCTCGAAAACGAGATCCCCTATGACGCAAAGGTGACCCGGACCTGGGTCGAGCGGTACGTGATCACGAAAGACGGAAAGACTCATGCGGATTCCCCGATGGGCGCGCGGGACGGATTCACCACCTCGAAGATCGACCTCGGGATAGACGGATACGAGGAGATCAAGAACCAGGACATCGACAAGGGGTTCTTCGTGCCGAAGCTCTGCAACCAGTGCGCCAACCCGCCCTGCGTGCAGGTCTGCCCGGTGGGCGCCACCTTCCAGGTCCCCGACGGGGTCGTGCTGGTCGACAGGACCTGGTGCATCGGCTGCGGCTACTGCATCATGGCCTGCCCCTACGGCGTACGGTTCTTCCACCCCGTCTACCACACCGCCGAGAAATGCACGTTTTGCTACCACCGGATCACCAAAGGGATGAAGACCGCCTGCGTCGACGCCTGTCCTTTCGGAGCGCGGCAGATCGGAAACCTCAAAGACCCCAACGACCCCGTCACTAAGGTCATCATGACCGAGCGGGTCGGCATACTAAAGGAAGAATACGGGACCAAACCGCAGGTCTATTATCTCGGTCTCGACAGGGAGGTGAAATAGCATGATGGTCCACGGTGAGATCTGGACGGCAAAAGAGCTTTTTGTCTACCCCAACGAATATATCTACTGGAGCATACAGATCGTGATGTACCCCTTCATGACGGGTCTGGTGGCGGGCGCCTTCGTGCTCTCGTCGCTCTACCACGTTTTCGGGATCAAGCAGCTGAAGGAGATGGCGCGGTTCGCGCTCGTCTTTTCGTTCGCCCTGCTCTTTGTGGCGCCCCTGCCAATCGTGCTGCACCTGCAGCACCCCTTCCGGGGCATCAACGTCTTCATGACCCCGCACTTCACCTCCGCCATCGCCGCCTTCGGCATCGTATTCTTTTCCTATGGTGCGATCGTCGCCTCGGAGCTCTGGTTCCTCTACCGGAAGCATTTCGTCGAGGTGGCCCTCCCCCTGAAGGAAAAGCAGGACAAGTCGGTCGGCGAATGGCTGAAGTTCATCCTCTTTTGCACGCTCACGCTGGGCGTCTACGACATCAGCGAGGAGGCGCTCAGGCGGGACCATAAGGCGATCAAGGTCCTGGCCGCGATCGGCATCCCCGTCGCCTGTTTCCTTCACGGCTACGCGGGGTTCATTTTCGGCTCGGTCAAGGCCAACGCCCTCTGGATGACGCCTCTCATGCCGGTCATCTTCATCATGTCCGCAATCGTATCGGGCATCGCGCTTTGCATCCTGACATATACCGTGACGATGGAGATACGGAAGTTCCTGGCCAAGCGGAGGATGTCTCCGACCCAGCGTTTTCGGTCGCCTGAAGAACTCAAAGGGGTGGAGGTCAACGTGATCAGGATGACGGCAAAATATCTCCTGTTCTTCATGGTCTTTGCGATAAGTCTTGAGCTGCTCGACCTCATCTTCCGGGGCTACACGGCGGTGAAATCCTGGGACGTGCTCAGGAGCGTCATCTACGGGAGGGACTTTACCGACATCTTCATCCTGCAGTACGCGATCGGCAACCTCCTGCCTCTCATCCTCCTGCTGGTCCCGGGGCTGACGATCAGGCGGACCCTCATAGCCACCATCTTCGTGCTCTTCGGCGTCTTCATGATGCGGTGGAACGTCGTCATCGGCGGCCAGGCATTCTCGCTCACCTTCGCGGGATATATGCATTACCATATGCCTATCATCCCCACCGACTGGGAGACATTCAAAGAAGGCCTCTTCGGCGCCCTCTCGGTATTTGTCCTGCCCTTCATTTTGTTCTGGGTAATCGCCAAGATCTTTCCCGTCTTCGACCTCGAAGAATCGCACTGACGTCGCTATCCCGGAAGGCCGGCGGATTTCCGCCGGCCAAAACCGCGTCTCTTCATCCCCTCCCCGCTGCCTGCTCCCTTCCCCTTCCCTCTTACGTCGGCTGTTACCTGTAGGGGCGGAAGCGGGGTCGATTCCGGGAAGGGAAAGACATTTCGGGGCGCTGGTTTGTCATTGTTTTATTTTGAAAGTAAGTGTTACCATATACAACTATTTACACAGTCCGTTTTTTGGAGGGATATTTACTGCTGCCGGCGGGATTACAAGAAAAAAAAATTGCATGGGCGGCCGCCACATACTCGATCCCGCTTCAGCGAAAGACAACTATCAGGACTCTGTACCGTTGGGGAGATAATGACTGATTCGGAACTGGACTTTCACAGATACTTAAGACTCTTCAAAAAGCATAAGAAACTTTTCTTTTCAGCGGCCTTGTCGGTCATGGCGATTGCTGTCCTTATCAGCTACCTCCTGCCGAAAAGATACGAGGCCACGAGCACCGTCTTTATCGAAAAGAGTGTCGTTGCCGACCTCGTAAAGGGCATCGCGGGGCCGTCCTCGGAAGACAACTCCCTCAAGGTCATAGACTATGCCCTGACCAGCAGAACGCTTCTCCTGAAAGCCATGAACAGCGTGGATTTCAATCCGAGGCCGCAAAACGACGCGGAGATCGAGATGCTGCTCGATGAGATCCGGACGCATATCGACATCAATAAGAACGGGCAGTCCCCGAATGTGTTCATCGTGTCTTTCAGATATCCCAACCCGAAGGTCGCCCGGGACTTCGTCAATACCCTCGTTCAGCTCTTCATCGAGCAAAATGTCTCCTCCAAACGTGAGGAGTCGTTCGGCGCGAACAAGTTTTTGGCCGATCAGATCGCGACCTATAAGGAGCGGCGGGACAAGGCACAGTCCATGGTCAACGAGTTCAAGGAGAGCAGGGGCACGGTCGCCTCTGTCGACAGCGGCCAGCTGCAGCATGACATAGAGATAGAGCAGCAGCGTCTGGCCGAACTCGGGCTGCGCGAGAAGCAGCTGGAAGAGGAAAAGTCCTATGCGGTAAACTCCACGAACCCGCTGAAGGTAAAACTGGCCGCCCTCACCAAAAGGCTGGATGACCTGCGCGCCCAGTTTACCGATAATTATCCCGAGGTTATTCATGTCAAGTCGGAGATAGCGTCGCTTCAGCAGCAGATAGACGGCGGCAAGACCGGCCATGGTAACGTCCTGGTGCCCGAGGAGCTTTGGAAGATAGAGGCCGAGCTTAAGGCGATCAAGGAAAATAAGGTCCTCCTGCAGCAGTTGATCGCCGGAAACAAAAGTATGCTTAATTCCATACCCAATACAAAGGCGGTCATCGAAAAACTCGAAAGCGAAAAGACGAACGAGCAAAATATGTATAATCTCCTTGCTATGCGGCAGGACCAGTCGGAGATCTCCAACCAGATGGAGCTGCAGGACAAGAGCACCGTCTTCCGCATCGTCGACCCGGCCGTCACCCCGATAGCCCCGGTCAGCCCCAACCGCAAGAGAATTATTCTCATGGGCATCGCCGCCGGGCTGGCGACCGGCTTCGGCCTGCTCCTCGCCTTCGACTATGTGGACCATTCGGTGAAAACGGTCGGCATGCTGAAGACCCTCGGGTTTCCGGTCCTTGCGGTGATCCCCCTGATCAAGAGTGAAGAGGAGATACGCAGGGAGAAGACAAACGACTTTCGCATTTATCTCTGGAGCGCCGGATTCTTCTCCCTTATCCTTGCCGTACTGGCGCTGGAAGTTCTGGGGGTGACCTTCATGGACGTGCTCATTAACAGGCTCCCGCTGCCCTCCGCGGTGATCAGGTTTTTCGAAAGGTTATAGCAGGTGAAGAAAGGCGCCGGGGTATATCGCAATGAGTAAGATAGAAGAGGCGATGGAGAAGGCAGGAAGGCTGCGTGAAAAGGCTGCCCCTGCCGCCCAGGCGGCTGCTGCGGAGGAAAAAGGGCTTCACTCTCTTCACCAGAAACCTGCCGAGGATATCGAGATCTCCAGCCCGAGGCTGGTGGCGGCAAACAATTACAATCTGCCCATTTCCGAGGAATACCGGAAACTGAGGTCGATCGTAATTCAGCTTACGAATCAGGACCGGCAGCGCAAGACCCTGATGGTCACCAGTTCTGTCGGCGGAGAGGGTAAAAGCGTCACCGCCCTCAATCTCGCCCTCAGCCTTGCCCAGGAATACGATCAGCGGGTCCTCCTTATCGACACCGACCTGCGCAACCCCTCCATCTGCCGCTATCTGGGGCTTCAGCGGCTGCCGGGCGTCGCCGAGTGCATCGAGGATGACGTGGACGTCAAGGATGTGGTGGTAAACACCGGACTGGGCAGCCTGCTCCTTCTGCCGGCAGGGAGGGAGGTGACAAACCCGGTCGAAATTCTGTCTTCCGAAAAGATGGCGGGGTTTCTCGAACGCCTGAAGCAGCAATTTGAAGGGTACTTCATCATAATCGATATCTCACCCGTGCTCCCCTTTGCCGACGCGCGGATCATCGGCAGCAGGGCCGACGGGGTCGTCTTCGTCGTGAAGGAGGGGGGGACGTCGGCCAGGAACGTCCGCGACGCGCTGGAGGCCCTGAAGACCTGCAACGTCATGGGCGTCGTGTTCAACAAATCGACAACCGCCGGACTCGACGGCGGCTATCACTACTACTACGATTACAATTACCAGGGCAGGGACCCGGAAGAGCAGAAGACCGGACTCCTCTCGCGGCTGCTGCGCCGCCGCCCGCGCACGTGAGCATGAGGTATCGGAATGTATAGATCTTTTTTCGGGCTGCGCGCAAAACCCTTTGAGCTGCTCTCCAACCCGGACTTTCTCTTCCTGAGCCGGTCCCACAGGAAGGCGCTCACCTATCTCGATTATGCCCTCCAGGAGCGGGCCGGCTTTATGCTGCTGACGGGCGATATCGGCTCAGGGAAGACAACGGTCATTCGTGAGTTGATCAGAAGGCATCGCGGGGACCTCGTGCTTGCGAAAATATTCAATACCAATATCACCGCCGACCAGCTGATCGCCATGGCGGTCGATGATTTCGGGCTCAGGGCGGAAGCCGGGGACAAGACCGCGCTGCTTCGGACGCTGTACGAATTCCTCATCGATCAGTACGCACAGGACAAGAGACCCGTCCTCCTGATAGATGAGGCGCAGAACCTCAGCCACGAGGCGCTTGAGGAAGTAAGGATGCTTTCGAATCTCGAATCCGACAAAGGCAAACTCCTTCAGGTCATCCTGGTCGGCCAGCCGGAGCTGCGGCTGAAGCTCGCCTCCCCCGGCCTCCTTCAGTTCCGTCAGCGGATAGGCTTTTCCTGTCATCTCAAACCGCTTAATCATGAAGAGGTAAAGGGATATATCCTCCACCGGTTGGAGATTGCCGGCAGCAGGGAGGCCGCCGTCTTTTCGTCCGAGGCCCTGGAGCTGATAGGCCGCCACAGCAGGGGGATTCCCCGGCTGATCAACATCATCTGCGATTTCCTTCTTCTAACCGCGTTTTCCGAAGAGAAACGGGAGATCGGAGGGCCGCTCGTCCGGGAGGTAATAGGCGAGCTCGACTTTGAAAACCAGTATTGGGCGGGGCGTGAACAGCCCGCCGGCGATGGGAATCTTGTCGCATCCCCTGTCCCCGCGTTGTCGGAAACCGCCCTTGCGGCGCATGCCGATGAAATGAAGGATTTGTTTGCAGAGGTCCTCTCCCGGGTGGATGCGCTCGAAAAGAAAGGTGCCCTTCTCCGGCAAGAAAGTGAGCCCGATCTTCACGAGCGGTTGAAACAGTCCGACCGGACCTTGCGGGAGCATATACAAGCCACGGCCAGGAGATTGGAGGAACTGGGGCAAGAGGTGAAGGCCAGCGAGTCGGTTCATAATATCCCCCCTCTTTCCTCTGAACGGGAGAAGGAGCGGAAAAGGGGGGTCCTTGCGAAACTGTTTCGCGCGGTTTAATATCCTCTTTGTTTCGCTCGCGCTTGTCTGCCTCTTCCAGGGCGCTGCCGCCGCCGAGGTGCATGAAAATGCGGAAGGCACATACGCGCCGAATGCCGGAAATGCTAATCAGGCCCCTGCGCCAAACGACGCGGCTGCGAAATATAACACCCTCACGCCCTATGTAACGGTCAGCGAAGAGTTCAACGACAACATATTTCTGAGCGCTAATAATCGGAAGTACGACTTCATCACCCGGGTCACGCCCGGGTTCAGACTCGATTATAGTGCGCCTTTCTGGACATGGCGCGCCGACGCCAGCATCAGCTATCTCCATTTCGCCAAAGCCACCGAAGGCGACCAATTATATCCAACTGTCAATGTTTGGGGCAGCATGAGGCCTATCCGGAATCTCCTCTATCTCGACGTCTCGGACAGTTATAGCCGCGTCCCCCTCAACTACGGCTATGAGTCCCTGTTCACAAACCAGGCGAACCAGAATTTTCTCACCGTCTCGCCCTATCTCAAGTTCCATCCCCTCCGGAGACTCGAGCTGACGACCGGTTATATCTACAAAAACGTGATCTATGACCGTCCTGATACAGTCGACTGGCAGGAGCACGACGTCTTCGCCCGTGCAACTCATGAGCTGACGCCCCGGACCAGCGTTTTTGCGCAGCTCCTCTATGCGCACACCATCACAAGCGAAGATTATCGTTATGACAGGTGGACAGCCTCGGCCGGACTGGACTACAACTATGCGGATCGCTCCCACTTTCATATCGAGGGGGGATACAGCCTGATTAATATCGCCGGGGCCGGCGATTTTGGCTCACCCTACTGGAACGTAGGGATCAATTATGCCTTCGGGCCGTGGGTTGCATTCGCAAACGGCGGGGTCACCTACAATACCGACCCATATCAAAACATTACCGAGCGGCGCACCATTAACGGAGGCCTGACAAGAGAGTATCGCCGGGGCACCATCACCCTCTCCGCCTATTATTACACGACAAAAGATTATCTCATAAATTCCGTCTACCAGAAGAGCTATGGCCTGACCCTAAAAGTCACACATGACTTTTCGGGGAGGCTGCGCGGCTATGCCATAGGAGGCGTCAGCAGGGAGCGGGGTACCACATTCGCCACTGACTTCCCCTATTTCGTCAATAGATTCGAAGCCCCCTATCATTTGATCTCTTTTGATACCGGGCTTAACTACGATATGGGAGAGGGCCTTGCGCTTTTTTGCTCCTACGGTTACAGAGACTACCTCTATGAAGGTGACTTGCCGAACGCATATAACAACAGGGTAATACTCGGCATCACCAAGACCTTCCGGGGCTGGAAGTTCTGATGTCCCGCTTGCTGTTCTGGTCTTCCCTCTTTGTCGTTTTCTATGCCTATGCAGGGTATCCCCTTCTCCTGTTGCTGCTTTCCAGGTTAAGGAGGATCGGCGTTCACAGGGGCGATCTTAAGCCTTTCGTTTCTGTCGTAATAGCAGTATTCAACGAGGAAGAGAGAATCAAGGACCGGCTTGAAAACCTGTTTCATCAGAATTACCCGAAGGAGAAACTGGAGATCATCGTCGTCTCGGACGGCTCGACCGACAGGACCTGCGAGAGGGTAAAGTCTTTTGCAGACAGCAGGGTGCGTCTTCTGGACCTCGGCTCCCAGCAGGGCAAAGCGCTTGCCCTGAATGCAGGGGTTGCAGCGGCAAGAGGCGAAATCGTCGTGTTCGCGGATGCCAGACAGCGCTTCGAGCGGGGTGCGGTCACCCGGCTTGTCTCCAATTTCGGCGATCCGAAGGTGGGCTGCGTGAGCGGCGAACTCCTTTTCATGAATGACGACACAAGTCTTATCCAGACAGAAATGGGGGCGTACTGGAACTACGAGAAATGGATCAGGAAGATGGAGAGCGGCACCGGCTCCGCGGTGGGCGCGACAGGGGCCATATATGCCATTCGCAGGGACCTCTATAGGCCTTTGCCGCCAAATACGATTCTTGACGATGTACTCACTCCTCTGATGATAGTGGCCCAGGGGTATCGCTGCATCTTCGACGGTTCCGCCATGGCCTCTGACATTATTTCAAAGAATGCGAATCAGGAATGGCGCAGAAAAGTGCGGACCCTGGCAGGCAACTGGCAGCTTTTCAGCCTTCATCCCGAGCTCTTATCTCCATGGAAAAACGCCCTCTGGCTGCGTTTCCTCTCTCATAAGGTCATGCGGCTTATCGCGCCTTTTGCGATTGCGACAACCTTGCTGAGCGGGCTTTTGATCGCCAGTGGTTTATATCTCGGAGTTTCCGCGGCAGTTGCGCTGCTTATCATTTCTGCTGCGATAGGAGCGCTTTTTCCTGCGACCCGCGCCGCCAGACTAATCAACGTGAGCTTTTTCTTCATGGCTATGAACGCCGCCGCCCTTGGGGGGTTCTGGTTCTGGATAACAGGAGATTGCAATAATTTATGGCACCGAACGCATGAGAGAAGTGAATCTCATAATATTCGATATACTCATTAGAAAGACCGTAATTTCGTGAAGAAGATTCTGTCAATATCCGTGCGCGGCCCGAGGCATTAAAGATGGCCGCGGTGATAAGAGAAATAGAAAAACGCAACAGCCTGTTTGGGAGTATTGCCTGCATTATCATCATGCTACCCGGACGGGACCTCTATAATCCCATTGCATTCAACACGGATAGCGTTCGCCTTGCCGGCCAGGTTGGAATGCTGGGGAAATTGAATGACAACTGACAGAAGAGCCTCACTTGCCTTCGGTCTCGTTCTAATCCTTGTGCCTATTTATGTCGGCAGGATTCAGGAGCTGGTCCCTTATCTCGACGTGCTGCACATCGCCAAGATATCAATGATATTAGGCCTCGTCGCCCTCGGTCTCACCGCCGACACTTTAAGGACATACAACCGCAGCCTTTTCTCGATCCCTCAGGTGAAGATCATGGAGGCGATTTACATCCTTGGTCTGATAGGGATCCCTTTTAGCATCTGGCCCGGCGGCAGTCTGGATTATCTCATCAATGGACTGTTGAAACTGCTTTTGTTCATTTATCTGCTCATAGCGTGTACCTCGACTGAAGAGGATATGGTAAAAGTATTATGGTCTTTTGTCCTTTGTATGATGATATTAGCTTTCGTAGGTATTATTGCCCCCAGCCTGAAGGCCGGTCGCGTCTACGCAAGCGGCACATACGACCCCAACGATATGGCACTGGCGCTTGTTTTAGCCTTGCCATTGATGTACTATATGGCGGAACGCTACGCTGGTTGGAAAAAGCTTCTTCTCATAGGCGGAATGTTCCTGACGCTTCTCATTATCATCAAGACGGGCTCCCGCGGCGGATTTCTTGCCCTGGTTTCCGCGGCCGCCGCCGT
Source organism: Nitrospirota bacterium (assembly GCA_021783515.1). Lineage (GTDB taxonomy): Bacteria > Nitrospirota > Thermodesulfovibrionia > Thermodesulfovibrionales > UBA6898 > Sulfobium. Next base: position 50,556 of record JAJXTV010000002.1, on the reverse strand, counting down.
TTTTTTCGAGAAAGGGCTCTCATTTACCCTCAAGAGAATTCCCATAATCGCGGTCGTGGTTATGGTAATGCTGACTATAGCCCCCCAGCAGCAGATCGAGCGTCTGACCCATATGTTCGACAAAGACTACAATACTACGGCAAAAGGGGGACGGGAGGAGATATGGAAGCGCGGTGTGAACCTTATGCTCCACAATCCCATTGTCGGCATTGGCATCGGCCAATTCACGGTGGCCAATGGCAAGATGGAAGGCGGCACATGGAACACAGCCCATAATTCCTACATACAGATCGGCGCGGAACTGGGGCTGCCGGGCATTGCGCTGTTCATCATGCTCATCAGGAAATCTTTTCTTTCGCTTCGGGAAGCGGAAGACATTCTGAAGGAAGTCTGGATAATTAAAGGATTGAGAGCAGGCTTCTACGGCCTTTGTGTCGGCATGATTTTTCTCTCCTGGGCGTATTCTTTCCCCACTTATTTCATGTTCGGCCTGTGCATCGTCATCCGTAAGATCCATCTCAATGCGGTCAGGGCTGGTGAGGGTGTCATTCACAGCGATGTCTCAACATATATAGCTAAGGAAAGACCTATCTGATGGAGAACATAAAGATCATCAGCGTCGTCGGGGCAAGGCCGAACTTTATGAAGATCGCCTCCGTCGCCGACGCAATCAATGCTCATAATACCTCGCGCAAACCGTTTATCGGGCATCTGATCATTCATACCGGCCAGCACTATGACCGGAAGATGTCCGATCTCTTTTTCAAGGAGCTGGGGATACCGGCTCCGGACGTCAACCTGGGCGTCGGCTCCGGCAGTCACGCCGTTCAGACGGCCGAGATCATGCGGCGGTTCGAACCGCTCCTCCTGCAGCACCGGCCGGATTACGTTCTGGTCGTAGGCGATGTCAACTCCACCATCGCCTGCGCGCTCGTGGCCGCCAAACTCGGAATCAGGGTTGTCCACGTCGAGGCAGGGCTCAGGAGCTTCGACCGGACGATGCCCGAAGAGATCAACCGGGTGCTTACCGACGCGATTTCCGACGTTCTGTTCATTACCGAAATAAGTGCGGAGACAAATCTGCTGCGGGAGGGAGTGGCCCCGGAGAAGATCCATTTCGTCGGCAACGTGATGATCGACACCCTGCTCAAGCATCTTGAAAAGGCCAGGCAGTCCGACATCCTCAAGAGGTTGGGGCTTACAAACGGGAAAAACTCTGCGGCCGACTATGCGGTCCTCACCCTCCACCGCCCTTCGAACGTAGACCACCCCGGTACTTTACAGACCATAGTTGATGCGCTCAACGAAGTGGCCGGGCACGTGCCGATTGTCTTTCCGGTGCATCCTCGCACGAGGAAGGCTATCGGGTCCCTGCAAAGGGACCTGTCGCCGAATGTCCTGCTGACCGAGCCGCTCAGCTACCTCGATTTTCTGAGGCTGATGGCTGATTCCCGTCTCGTCCTGACCGATTCGGGCGGCATCCAGGAGGAAACCACCGTCCTGGGCGTGCCGTGTCTCACCCTTCGGGAGAATACCGAGCGGCCGGTGACGATATCACATGGAACCAACCGACTGGTCCCCCTCCAGCATTTGGAGATCGTCGAGGCGGCCCAGCAGGCCCTTCACAATGGTCCCGTATCGGGGCGGATGCCCGAGTTCTGGGACGGCCGGTCGGCGGAGCGGATCGTCGCCGTACTTGAAGAGCTGTCGTGAACAGAGAAATTCGGTGGTAATTATGCGTATAATAATGCGATGTCTAGAAACGAGAAAATGAACGTCTCACGTCCTATCCCCTCAGGCGCCACATTTCTTGTATCCGTGGCGCCCGATGGCATATGAAGGCGCCAGCTACGCGACTTACCTGACTTCATGTCCTGCAGCATTTGTAGAGATGAGAATATGGCGCTTCACTAATGGCTTGGCGTTTCCCTCATTAGTTCTTTTTTCATTAGTACGCCACTGAAAGTAATATTGTTTTGATTGAATAATTTATGAACATTAAACATAGTGTTATGCACAGTATCAAGTGGAGCGCCGGGAGTCTATATGCCGGACAGTTGATAACATGGGCTCTTACCATTTACGTAATGCGCTTGCTGAAACCCTCTGATTATGGCTTGGTTGCCATGGCAGGTGTATTTATTTCATTTGCCATGTTATTGTCGGAGTTTGGAATTGGTCCTGCTTTGATTCAGGCAGAAGATCTTGATTCTAACAAGTTACGGCAATCATTAAGTGTTATCATCGTGGTTTGTACGGCACTGTCTTTAGTGACATTCTTATCCGCACCTTTCATCGTTACTCTATATAATGAACCGAAACTGTCGGGGCTTGTGAAATTAATGTCGCTGCAATTCATAGTCCTTATTTTCTCTACAATACCGCGAGCCTTAATCGTAAAGAAGCTGAGGTTTAAAGTGCTTTCTTTTATCGATTTAACCTCCGCAATTAGCGGAGGCATTATAACGCTCGTTTTCGCATTGTATGGATTGGGCGCTACATCGCTGGTCCTGGGAAGCTTAGGCATTTTAATTGTGAGAGCAATTGGGGTTAATTTGGCAGAACCCATATCTTACCGTCCAATATTAGCCATGAGAGATATTCGTGGGCTGATACGTTATGGCGAAAGAGTCACAACGTCGCGCGTTTTATGGTTTTTCTACACCTCTGCCGACATCCTCATCGTCGGTAAAGTCCTCGGCAAAGACATGTTGGGCTATTACTCAATTGCAGCGCAGTTAGCATCTATCCCGCTGGACAAGACATCCGCAATCTTGTCGCAGGTAGCGCTCCCGGCTTATTCCAAATTACAGAATGAAAGAGAGTTGGCAACACGGTATTTCATTAAAGCCGTTAGAGTAGTGGCATTTCTTTTTATACCACTTCTCTGGGGCATGTCGAGCGTGGGACGGGAACTCTTTGCAATTTTCCTGGGATCACGATGGGAGATGGCAGTACCTTCATTTCAGTTAATCGCGATGATTATCCCAATAAGAATGCTTAGTACTTTGATGACACCGCTCCTTGATGGCCTCGGCAGGCCCGACTTGACTGTCAAAAACCTGACAACGGCATGCCTCGTGATGCCACTTGCTTTTTTCCTAGGGACGCATTATGGAATTGTAGGTGTAAGTACGGCTTGGGTAGTTTTTTTCCCAACCGTTTTTATTTATAATGCGCATCGATCTCTCCCGGCTGTCGGATTACGTGCAAAGGAAATACTTCATGCAACAAAAAAAATATTGTTGTCAGGAGCAATAATGTATATAGCAGTATCTGCTGTAGAAAGATATGGCTTTAGCTTTCTTAATCGTTATCTTGCCACATCTTTGTATATCTCAATAGGCGTGGGCGTCTATTTCGGTATGTCTCGATGGATAAATGAAGACGGCCTGCGTGAGGTATTGTCACTGTTAAATCCTAAGAAAATCATCCCGCCGGGGGTAACGGAAGAATTGAATCCGTAATGTGGCATCAATATTTGGAAACGCCACCGAAATAAGCGCAACTTAAGAACACATGACTGGGGAGAAAAAAATACTTATCATAGCATACCACTTCCCTCCGGATGCGGCGGTGGGCGCACTGCGTCCGCAGAAGTTCGCCAAATATCTGCCCGAATTCGGTTGGAATCCTTATGTCCTCACGATCAAGGAAAAATATATTGAACAAACGGACGCCAGCAGACTGGATGACGTTAGAAATGTCCCGGCATTCAGGACCAGCTTTATTCCCAATCCGCTCAGGTTCTATTTCCGGACGCGCGACAGGATATGGGGGCCCTCACAAAAGACCTCTGCCGGGACATCCGGGACGGCTCCCGATGCCTTCGTATTGCCGCCGGCCCAGAGGATCAAAAAATTCATATCCGAATTCATCTACCTGCCCGATTATCATCTGTTCTGGGCGATAACGGCTGTCGTCAAAGGAGTGTCGCTTGTAAGAAGATACGATATCAAATATGTCTATGCGACATCTCCCCCCCATTCCGTTGACCTAATCGGCTATCTCGTTTCGCGGCTCACCGGGAAGAAATTGATTATCGACCACAGAGACCCATGGGCGCTCTGCGCGGGAAGAAGAGAAAGCAAAGCCATCGTGCGGATACACCACGCCCTTGAAAGTATCGTCTTTGACCGGGCTTCCTGCATACTGACCACATCCGAAAAATATACTCAGGGACTGCGGGAATTATCCGGCGCCAACAGTCATAAGATGCATACCGTCTATAACGGATATGACGGTGATGATTTCGGGGCTGAAAGCCCGGAGCCTCCGCAGGATGCCTTTGTCCTGACCTATCTCGGGAAATTATATTTGAACCGGTCCCCCGTCTCTTTTCTAAAGGCGGCGGGGGCGCTGGCAAAAGGAGACGCTGAAATAGCGCGCAGGCTGAGGATCGATTTTATCGGATCGGGAAAGGAGTTCAAGGGAATATCGCTGGAACAGATTGTCGCGGAGGAAGGATTGACGGACAGCGTCCGGTTCCTTGACCAGGTGTCCTATCGAAATGCGATTGAGCTCATGCGGAAATCGCATGTCCTCCTGCTCTTCGCCTCGGGACAGCATTATCAGATACCGGGCAAAGCGTTCGATTACATGGCCTCCCGCCGCCCGATACTCGCCTTTACTGAAGAGGACAGCTCTACGACCGAACTCATACACAGATTCAGGGCGGGGGTTGTCGTGCCCCTGGACGATATCGAAGGAATCAGAAAGGGCATTATGGAGCTGTATCAATCCAGGTCCGATGCGGATGCCTTCTATCGGGACGTGGATATTTCTGTATTGGAAAGAAAGAGACAGACACAGCGGCTTGCCGAAATTCTTGACGATATTCGCTGATGGGCGATAAGCTATTTCAGTCATGAAACCCCGCATCTTCATTACTATCGATACGTATGACATCGGCGGAGCCGGCAGGTGCATCCTCCAATTTCTAAAGTATGGCGGCAGGGATGAATGCATTCCGCTTGTGGCAGGTTATTGGCGGGGCGCCGAAAGACCGTGGCCGTTTCGCGATGCCGTCAAGGCCCTTGGTGTGCGCTTTGAAGTATTGCGCCAGCGGCATGGCTTCGACCCCGCGGTGATCCCGGCGGCCCTGCGTCTGGTGCGCGAAAGCCGGATCGACATCCTGGAATCCCACGGCTACAAGTCCCATATCCTCTGTCTTGCGCTGAAGAAGCGCACCGGTCTTCCCTGGATCGCCTATGTGCACGGGTGGACCGCGGAGGACCTGAAGGTGCAGGTCTATAACAGAATCGACAAGTTCATCGTCCGCTTCGCCGACAGGATAATCCCGGTCTCCGAGGCATTGAGGCAGAAACTTCATCTGGAAGACAAGGCGGGCCACAAGATGACCACCCTCACGAATGCGGCCGATCTCGTCGAGCCCGGTCTGGCGTACAAGGACATACGCGGCCTGTTCGGCATCGGCCCGGACCAGCTTGTCGTTGCGGTCGTCGGCAGGCTGAGCCCTGAAAAAGGCCACCGGTACTTCGTAGAGGCATTCGAACTCCTGTCGAAACGTGATGACAGGGTGACAGCCATCCTTGTGGGAGACGGTCAGGAGCGCCGTAATCTGGAGCGGATGATTTCAGACAAGGGTCTGGCCTCAAAGATCCTCCTTGCCGGTTACCAGGATGACGTCTCTTCTTTTTATCACGCCTCCGATATCGTTTGCATGCCGTCGCTTGCCGAGGGGATGCCCGTCGCCGCCCTCGAAGCGATGATGTTCGGAAAACCGGTGGTCGCATCCCGTGTCGGCGGCGTGCCGGAGGTCGTGATCGACGGTGGAACCGGCCGCCTCGTCGAGCCGGCAGATCCGGCTGCGTTGGCAGAGGCCCTTGAGTCCTTTGTCGAAAATCCGGACAAAAGAAGCGCCTTCGGCAAGGCCGGGAAGGCGCGGGCGGAACGAGATTTCAATCCGATAGCCCGAGTGGATAAAATCATGAATGTCTACGTCGATCTTCTCGCGCAGGGGCATTGACTGAATCGATGGAACCGCTAGACCGCACGAGGATGAACGACCGGTCGCCGGCAGAGCTGACAGGTGCGGCGCAGGGCTCCTCCGATCGCAAGAAGACGGTCGTCGCGCACGTCATCCTTTCTCTGGTAATCGGTGGCATGGAACAGATAGTCGTCGACATGATAAAGTCAATGGACCGGAAGAGGTTCGAGCCCGTGGTCATCTGTCTGGAAAGGCTCGGCGCCTTGGCCGAAGAGGTGACGGCGCTCGGCGTTACCGTTGTGGAACTTCCGCCGATGCTCCCTGTCGTCTCTTTTCTCTATCCGGCCGCCCTTATAAAAGTGATCCGCCGATGCGGCGCCGACGTCGTTCATGTGCACAGCGGCTGCTGGTTCAAGGGGGCGGCGGCCGCCCGTATCTGCGGCGTGCGCAGGATCATTTATACCCTGCACGGAGCTACGTCGGCCAAGACATTTTCTCTCCGCCTGATGGAGAGAATCGCCGCAAAGGTCACTTCCGAGATCGTCGTCGTTTCGCATGATCTGCAGGAGCAGCTTCGTCTTTCCGGACACATCCCCATGGAGAAGGTGTCGGTGATCGTCAACGGTGTCGACATTGAGCGGTTTTCGGCCGTGTCGCCGCGGGCAGCGGCGGATCATGTCCGTATCGGCGCGATTGCGCGCCTCCAAAAGGTAAAAGACCTGGGAACGCTGCTACGGGCCGTGCGTATCCTCAAGGATGAAGGCGAAAATGCCACCCTGGAGTTGACCGGTGACGGCCCTGAACGGCAGGCCCTTGAGCGGCTCTCTGTTGAGCTGGGGATCGCCGATCGGGTACAATTCCTCGGGTTCCGGAGGGACACGCCTCAGCGGCTGGCCGAAATCGACATTTTTGCGCTCAGCTCCCTCAGCGAAGGCACTTCGATCTCGATACTCGAAGCGATGGCCGCCGGCAAGCCGGTCGTCGCTACGCGCGTCGGCGGCAATCCGGCATTGATCGAGGAGGGTGAAAACGGGTTCCTCGTTCCTGCGGCCGATCCGGCCGCCCTGGCAGGGGCGTTGCGGCAGTTGATAAGAAACGGTGAATTACGCGCCGGAATGGGAGAAAAAAACCGGCTCAAGGCAATACGGCTATACAGCGTGAAAGCGATGACGGAGCAGTATGAGAAACTCTATTCGATCTGAGTTGCCGGTCCCGGTCAGGGGACGACAGCGGCGGGTGATCTGCCCTCCGATATTGTTACCTGACGAGGATGGAAGAATATGACTTCACAGAAAAGAGCCGTAGTCTTCACCGGCAATCCGGCATATCTCCTGCGAAAAACCATCATCGAGATCGACAGGGAACTGCCGGGTTTATCCTGGCTGATACTTATCCATTCCCCGAAGAAGTCGGCCGGCCGCCTGCTGAAAAATCAATGGCGTCTCCTCCGCAGAAACGGCTGGCGCTGGGTCCCCTATCAGCTTGGCAACATCCGGCATCGACTGATTGAGCGAAACGAGGCCGATCCGGCGCCCTCCTGCCCGGGCGGTGAATATACTCTGCGGGCGCTGAAATCACGTTCGAATGTGCGCCTCGTCCGGGTGCAGGACATTCACGCGCAAGCGTCTCTCGCCCTTACGAAAGGCTTCGGGCCGGACCTCGGACTGTCTCTTGCAGCGCCGGTCCTGCGGCCTCCGCTGTTCTCGATCCCCGCCTTGGGCACGATCAACCTGCACCAGGGGAAGGTGCCCGACTATCGGGGCATGCCGCCAGCCTTCTGGGAGCTCTGGAACGACGAGCAGTCTGTCGGCTGCACGGTGCATTGGGTCGAAGAGAAACTCGATACGGGAGACATCGTTTGCCAGAGGACCGTGGAGAGAGCGGCGTTTTCGACGTTACCCGGACTTCAACTCACGCTGGACGAAGTAGGCGTGGATTTGATGCGCGAGGCGGTTAAGGACATCCTGCTCGGAACTCCTCGCCGGCATCCGCAGGAGCCCGGCGGAAAGACCTATCGGAAACCGACGCTGGTGCAGGTCGCCGACCTGACGCGGAGGCTGGAAGGGTTGCAGCCCGCGCGCGTTTCATTGCCGGTGAGATTGCTGAAGGGCGCCCGCTCGACGCTGGGATTGGCCGGCCATCGGTTGGGACTGACACAGCTCTTGACCCCGCGCATAATCGTCCTGCTCTATCATCGCGTCACCGACGACGTGCGCGACAATCTCACCGTGGGGATCGGGCAGTTCGATCGCCAGATGGCCCTTCTGCGCAGGCACTGCCGGCTGCTGTCGCTCGGGGAGGTCCTCGAAAGCCGTATTATTCCAAAATCCGGCAAGCCGCTGGTCGCCGTCACCTTCGACGACGGCTATCTGGACAATTATACGAATGCCGTCCCGATCATGCTGCGCCACGGCATCCCCGGGGCTTTTTTCGTATCTACGGGAATCATAGACACGAACGGCCGCTTTCCCCATGACGTTGAGCGACGCAACCCCCGCATTCCCCTGATGAAATGGGACCACCTGCGGATGATGCGCCAGTGGGGATTCACGATCGGCTCCCATACGGCTCACCATATAGACTGCGCGGCCGAAGCGGAGGAGGTCGTGCGCTCCGAACTGGCCGAATCCCGCGACGCCTTGAAGCGGGAATTGGGCATTACCCATCCGCTCCTGGCCTATCCGTACGGCGGCAGGCAGCATATGACACCCCAGCGGCTTGAGTTGGTCAAAGAAGCCGGATACGCCGGATGCCTGTCGGCGTACGGCGCGACGAATATCGGCGCGGTAGACCCCTACAACATCCTGCGCAGAGGGTGTCATTGGGAGTATTCCGATCGCGCATTCCTGTTTGAATGCCTGGGGTTGAGATAACAACGAAGAAGATCTAAATCACTCATGATATATAATAACCAATGACGAAAACACTAACGATTTTGAAACGTCTATATGCCAAGTCCGCATCCCAGCTCTCCATGAGGACGGGCCTGAGTTTAAACAAACCGGCATACATCTGCGCCAAGATGACGATGCGCTGCAATTCGCGCTGCGCCCACTGCAACATATGGAAAATGGATTTCTACCCGACGGAGTTGTCTACTGACGATTGGTTCCGTATCCTCCGGGAGCTCCGGAGCTGGCTCGGCCGGTTCCGGATGGTCTTCACCGGGGGTGAGGCCCTTTTGAGGAACGAGATGTGCGATATACTGGCCCACGCAGTGCGACTTGGCATTCGCGTCGAGTTGCTGAGCAACGGCATCATGCTGGATGCCGCGCTGGCGGCCCGGGTTGTAGCGACCGGTATCGATCAGGTTACGATCTCCTTTGACGGCGTGACACCCGAAGTTCACGACCGATTCAGGGGAAAAACCGGATTTCATGCCGCGACAAAGGCGGCGATATTGTCGCTGGCCGAGGAGCGGCGGAAGCAGGGTCGTCTTCTCAGAATACTGCTGAAAACCGTCATCAGCACCAACAACTTGCATGAAATAACTGCCGTGGCCCTGTGGGCGAAGGAGCAGAAACTGGAAGTTCAGTACCAGCCCATAGAACAAAATTACGGAGAAGAGCCAAGTCCAGACTGGTATCGTCATAGTCCTTTTTGGATCACTGATGTAGCGTCGCTGAGAAAAGAGATAAGCGCATTGACGCAGATTAAAGAGCGAGGCGGCGGCGTTATTGCCAATACCGCCGGAGATTTCGACTTTTTCTTGAGCTATTTTGAGAAGCCTGAAACGATGATGTCAGCGATCCAGAGTCACGATAACAAAGTTCGGAAAACAAGCTGTCCCCATGCGGTAGGGAACTTCGTCATGGAAAGTAACGGCGATGTCCGCATGTGTTTTCGGATGGAGCCTATCGGCAATGTCAGCCGCACGTCTCCCGTGACAATATGGCGGGAACGGCCGCGGTGCTGGGCCGGGCCGTGCGATTACAGATGACAATCCTCTCGCGGTCGTGTGCAACTGTTAAAGGATTTATTCTGTGATCAATCGTAAGAAGGTGCTCGTCCTATCCGCACGCCTTCCCTATCCGCTCGACAGCGGCGGAAGAATTCGCGCCTATCACGTTCTGCGAACACTGGCGGGACATTTTCAGGCCACCCTGCTTGCCCTTTCCGGAAACGAGACTGCCTCCGGCTATTCAGACGAAATAGAGAAGCTGGGGGTCAGGGTAGTCACGATCGGCAATCCCCGCATAGACCGCCCTGCCGGCGTTGCCGACGCAGTTCGCAACCTGACTTCGCCACTCCCGCTGACTGTTGCCAAATACACATGTTCGCTCATGGAAAAAGCAGTGGAGGGGTTTATGGCCGATGGGTTCGATGTCATTCACTGCGAGCAACTGCATATGGCGGTATATGCCGCCGGCCGCTTTCCCGGCGTGCCGAAGGTCCTGGATGCCCATAACGTCGAGTCGCAGATCGCCGAGCGATATGCCCGGCAAGAAGGCAATATCATGAAAAAAGCCTTTCTTTCTAATAACTATCGCAAGATGCTGCGTTTCGAGAAACGGGCGGCATCATCATTCGATCTTATCCTCGCGGTGTCTTCAAACGACCGGGAGAATCTGGCTTCATACGGCGGAGGCGAGAGGGTGAAACTCCTCGAAAACGGGGTCGATCTGGAGTATTTTCATCCGCAGCATCAAAGCGGGGGGAAGCATTTGGTGTTTGTCGGGTCGATGGATTGGCTCCCCAATGTGGACGGTATGCTCTATTTCCTGGGTGACATATACCCCCTCATTCAAGCTGTCCTGCCGGATGTGAAGCTCTCTATCGTCGGCAAGAATCCTCCCGAGACCCTTGTGCGCGCGTCGGCGGCATTACCTTCCGTCCGCATTACCGGCACAGTGGACGACGTTCGTCCCTACGTCGCCGATGCTGCGGTATTCATCGTGCCGCTGCGGTTCGGCGGCGGCACGCGGCTCAAGATCCTCGAGGCCTTTGCCATGGGCCGGCCGGTAGTCTCTACGTCGCTGGGCTGCGAAGGGATCGAAGGTCAAAACGGAAAACATCTGATTATTGCGGACACGCCGCAGCAGTTTTCCGACGCGGTAATCAGACTTCTGTCGAATGAAGGCCTCAGAAATGAGCTCAGCTCGAATGCGCGGCGGCTGGCGGAAGAAATCTACTCGTGGGACGTAATCGGCTCAAAGCTGCTCGGTTATTACGACTCCCTGTTGGCAGGGAAAAACATCTCATGAGCCGCATACTCTTCCTTGCCAATCTGAATCCCAACAAGTTCGGCTCTCTTGAAGAGCAGGTCTTATTTCTCGGGAAAGAGCTGTCCCGGAGAGGGCACGAGCTTTTCTTCGGGACAATCAGTCCGCCCGTGCCGCTGGTGGCCGAAAAGCTGAAGGCGGCAGGCATAAGACTGCTTCCTGTCCCCCACGGCGACTGCGCTTCGTCGGGCACCCTTTCGCAGCTTAGACAGGCCCGCCACTTGCGCCGGACAATCCGCGAACACCATATCGATTTGGTGCATGTCAATCTCAGCGGAATCACGCAAATCTCCTTTCTCGGAATATATTTCAGTGGGGCCAGGATAGTTTTTACCGATCACTTTTCGGGTATTGCCGAACGGCGCAGGGGATTGAAGAAGCTGTTTTCCCGGTTAGGTCTTATGGCTATCCGCCCCCGGATAGACGGCTATGTTGGTGTCTCGGAGTTCGTGCGACGCCGTATGGAAGTTACGCACAACCTTCCTCTCGCAAGAACACTGACTGTATACAATGGTGTGAATCTTGAGCGCTTCAAACCCGGCGACAAATTGGAGTCGCGCCGCGTCATCGGGATCCCGCTTCAGCATAAGGTGCTTTTAAGCGTATCTATGCTGATCCCCGAAAAAGGCCTGCAGCACCTGCTGGACGCAGTGGCCCTGCTTGCCCGGGATAAAGATGGGGCCGGAGTGTTGCTGCTCATTGCCGGCGAGGGATGGTATCGGCCGGAACTCGAAAGGCTTGCTGAAAGTCTCGGCATCTCAGACCGAGTCAAATTTCTCGGCACACGCAACGACGTGGAAACATTGATTGCGGCCTCGGATATTGTGGTGGTTCCGTCCGTCTGGGCGGAAGCATTCGGGCTTATCATCGCGGAGGCGATGGCGTCAGGACGGCCTGTGATCGCCTCCGGCATCGGGGGCATACCAGAACTCATCGAGGACGGAAAAACGGGACTCCTTGTGGAACCGGGCGACAGCCGGGGACTGGCGGAAGGAATACGTAAACTTGTATCAGAGCCGGAACTCGTTTCGCTGTTGACGGGAAACGCAGTCGAAAAGGCCCGCCGGCAGTTCAATGTAGAGACGCAGGCTGCGAAATATGCCGACTTGTTCGATGAAGTCTTGCATGGGATAACGGCGGCGCAACAAGTGTCCGTGCAGTCCATCCCGGAGAAAACAACTATTCTTTTTATTGCGCCTCGCGTTCACCGCCCTGATCTTCCCAACTTCAGCGGAAAATATGAGATGCTGTCATCTCATTTCGGAGGACATATTGTCGCCTACTCGGGGAAGGAATACGACGGGATGAAGATGGGGAATTTTACGCTCCATACCGTATCCTGCCCCGAGGAAGGCTGGCAAAAGGGCATAGCTATGATACGACGCGTGATCCGTGTTACCAGGGAGATAACCCGAAAAGAGCGGGTCGACATCATTCATGCTTGCGATCCTCTGACGCTGGGCGTGGCCGGAGCGATCGCAAAGAAAATTGCCGGAGCCAGGCTGGTAACCGAGGTCAACGGCCACCTGCTCACGGCTTCATTTTTGCGGGGCAACCGGCTGAGGCACCTCATAAAGAAGGCCGTCTACCGGCGCATCATCCGGCTCAGCCTCCATGCCTCCGACCTTATCAAGTTCCTAAACGGGAAACTTATCGAGGAGTTCAGCCGGGAAATCGGGTCCCGCCGCGACAAGTGCGTCGTCTTTCACGATTACGTTGCAACGGATTATTTCCGGAAGAGCGACGAGGACGAACACTTTATTTTCTTTGCCGGCTACCCGTTCTATCTGAAGGGAGTCGATATCCTTATTCGGGCCTTTAAGCTGCTGGCCGATGAGTTTCCGGAATACCGTTTGCTTATCATGGGATACAATAATGTCGATCTGGATAATTATCGCAAGAAGGCCGAGCCGTGCGGACAAATCGAGTTCCTCCATCCTCTCCATTATGACGGCATCCGTCCCTTTTTCCAGAAATGCTCCTTTTTCGTCCTTCCCTCCCGAACGGAAGCGATGGGCCGGGTAATTATCGAAGCTATGGCCAGTGGCAAGGCGATAGTTGCATCACATGTCGGGGGAATCCCAGAATACGTTGACCACGGAATAACTGGATATCTCTTCGAGTCGGAAAACGTGGGAGAGCTAGCTATGAGGATGCGCGAGCTCCTGGCAAACCGTGGCCTGCGGCGCCGGATGGGCGAGGCGGGATATGAAAAGATGCAGCGTGAATATTCCACGGAGATCTACTGCAAGAAGTTCGCCGCGATGATCGAGAGTCTATGAATAGGCATTTTTTATTGTTTCTTTTTAACATGTTATGCGTTATTCGTGCCCTGCCGTGGATACTTCCCAGATCTTCACGTTATTTATCGAGTTAAAACATTCAAGGAGTCGCAGAATTCTTTGTCAGCGGCAATTTGGAACTCAAAATGCCGCCGTTTCAAAGAAGCCTCACAAAAGGTTACTATATATACGCTAATTAACTCTTTTTGAATCTATTCGAAAGTAGAGGCGGTACTTTTTGCAATGAGATATACCTCGCTAGGTAGGACTTTGAGCCGGAGATGAGAAGGAAGCCGCGAGTTCTTTTCATTCTCTCAGAGATATTGGGGCATAAGACATTTGCACAGCAATTATGCGATTGCATGTCCCGACTTGACGCCGTAGATTATGACACTTTGTCCTTCGATAACAACGATTATTCTGTATTCAGGTCATGGAACAAGTACAATTTATGGAAAAATAAATTCGAGTCGGCTTATGCACTCAGGGAAAAACTGCAACGGGTAGACATCGATAAATATGAAGCACTTTTTATACTAGGGTTTGAATTCATATATGGACTCAAAGAAATTGTCAGGAGAAAGAAAACAATCTTATGTACAGATACTACGGACATACAGTCGCATGCTCTGGTAAGAAGGACCGACACATCCTCCTTGGCGGCGGTCAAATGTTATGCTAAGGACTTAATAACGAGCCGAATATATAAATCAATTATCTCTCAAATTGCCGTTTTTTCGCCGATGTCCGAATGCTGTGCTCAATCCTTGCGCGATGATTATAACGTATCCGACAAAAGGATTGTAGTTATCCGCGGCGGTCTTGATCTTACTCGCTGGACCCCCGCAAAAACCACTAGATTAGACCGAAGGAATCCTATCAGGCTGCTGTTTGTCGGAAACGACCTGCGCCGCAAAGGTGGCTTCTTTTTATTGGAGGCATTTCGTAAATCTTTGCGCGAGAAGTGCTCATTAACCATAGTCACAAATGATCCAATTGCCTCTAGTCTCAAGCCTCCTAAAGGTGTTTCTATAGTAGCGGGGATCACACACCAACAGATCGGGAAGCTTATCAGTCTGTATCAGAACAATGACCTATTTGTTTTGCCTACGTCGAACGACAAGCTTGGGCATGTTTTTAAAGAGGCTGCCGCTTCCGGTCTGGCCATAGTCTCTCACAATATTGCGGCAATCAAAGAGATGGTGATTAACAACTACAATGGTTACTTGTTAGAGCCAGGCGCTTCCATGGAGAGTTGGATATCGATAATAGAAGGATTTGAGCGCGACAGAGAAAAATTGACAACATTTTGCGCAAATAGTAGAATTCTCGCTGAAAGACACTTTGGTATCGATCGCATGTTGTCAGACTTGAGTCACGCTGTTGAATTGCTAGAACTCTGAGTTATCCAGCATTGTGAAAGAAAACGTGACAGGAAGAATCAAACAAGCACTAAAGAATTATGTGAGACTGGGCCCGTTGATTACTTTAGCGCAGCTATGTCTGGCCCACATGACGAATATTCGATGCAGAATGTTTTGCTGGCATCTCGTTATAAGACCTTTCTTCAGCTGGGTCCCACACAAGTTCACTACGAAAACACAATTCGGTGCGATCATGTCTGGGAACACGAAAGACCTCATTCAGAGATATATCTATTATTTTGGTCTTTGGGAGCCGAATTTAACATATTTCCTTTCTAGAAGATTGGAAGCTGGGGATGTATTTGTGGATGTAGGCTCTAATATCGGATATTTTACGCTCCTTGCCTCCAGGTTTGTGGGACAAAATGGAAAAGTAATAGCAATTGAAGCTTCTCCGCGCATTTTTGCCAAATTGAAGGAGCATCTTTCGCGAAACAACATTACTAACGTCAGGGCCGTTAACGTAGCGGTATCAGACCAGCCTGGTAGTCTCGCTCTTTTCAGCGGACCACCTGATAACATTGGGAGGGCATCGATCTTAAACGATTTTGAGGGAATGCAAGAATGTGAAATAGCCGCTTTACCATTACATCAAATACTGTTAAATGGGGAAGCTAAACGCACTCGCATCATCAAGATTGATGTTGAAGGGGCAGAATGGATGGTAGTCAAGGGGATGGTCGATCATTTTGGCGACTATCATGACAACGTAGAAATTATTATTGAGATATCTCCGGACAAGCTTAAACGACAGGGCAAAACACCAGAGGATATTTTTGCTATCTTCAAGCGAGCTGGATTTAACGCCTTTAGCCTGGAAAACGACTATAGCCCTAAACAATACATAACGTGCGGTCAGTATAGTAATCCTAGGCGGTTTACTGGCCTCGTTATGACGGACATGGATCTTGTTTTCTCTAAGCGCGACACAGATATGCTTTAGAAGGAGGTCGTTCCCTGTTGCTTTCTCATGACAATCCGATTCTTCCGGCGTATCGTTCCATGCCGGCGACCATGGCAACTTTTTTCTTTTATCTGATAAAATACGGCTTGTTCGGGATGGTTACCTACATGAACGGGGAGCACACTATCACTGTCAGTGAACAATAATGACACCATCAGAAACATCACATCGCGCATATCTTCATAGAACGTATGCCTGCTCAAATTTACGACACGCTCAGACGGCGGGTGCAAATCCATAAAACATGATAATATCGAATCTCGTTTTCCTGAGGATACTTGCAATAATGCTGATAGTGAACGCCCATCTGGAAACTCTTTATCCTTTCCCAAGTATGGCTTTCGGGGGGACTTTGGGAAACTCTTTATTCTATTTCGTATCGGGCATAGGATTAACTGCAAGCTTCCACCGAAATCCGCTTCCCGCGTTTCAGTGGGGAAAAAGAAGAATTACGAAAATCATCATTCCCTTGCTGATCTATATCGGACTGGTCAATCTCGGCAATTTAAAGGGGTTTGTCGACGAGGTCTTTCTTCTTGTAATTTGGCATGATATTAAACAGGTCGCGTCGTTTCTCCCTGTATTGTGGGGGCTTTATCTGTTGTTCTTGCCGATCAACAGACTCAACGCAACAGGGACACGGAACACGCTATTAGTGCTTATGCTTGCCACATTCATATTGTTTGTCTATCGGATAAAGACGTCGAGCGATATTTCTTCGGGGTTGCCTTCCAGCGATATATTTTTCTCTTTGAATGCTCTAATATGCTTCATGCTCGGCATGTACGTCATTAAGAAGAACGACGGCTTTTTCAGCAGAAAGCACACCTTCCTCGTAGCGATCGCGTCGATCGCGATCGTTCTCTTTTCCCAAGGAATGCATCATTATATCTTCACGATAGACAGGAAGTATATTTTCATGAATTTCTACTTTAATTTCCTCACCGTCATTGCGTTATATCTGCTCACCACCTCTGTCAATCTGAAGGTAATCGACAAATTTCTTCCCTTCATGCAGGAAATCGCTTTGTCTTCCCTTGCGGTATTTATCGTCCACGGCAAAATAATCGATATCCTGAAGAAAACCTCGATACAATTTCCTTATAACATCGCGTGCGTTTACCTCTATTCTTTCATCTTTGCCTATTCGCTCACCAAGGGGTCAAATTATGCGGGCAATTATGTACTCAAGAGAATATCGCCAAAAGAAGCGTGACAGACAAGAATGACACTAACTGAACAATTGAAAGGCCTGGCATTCCCACATGGAGCGGAGTTTGAGATCGTCCTCAATGTGGTCAGACAGTAGACTGACATCTAAGTTATGATCATCTCGAATCTTGTTTTTCTTAGAATTTTAGCAATATTGCTGATAGTGAATGCTCACTTAGGAGACCTCTATCCATTCCCGCACCTAGACTTCGGGGGACATTTGGGAGATTCTATATTTTACTTCATATCGGGGATAGGGTTAACATTAAGCTTTCTGAAAAAACCGGTAAACGCCTCCAGTTGGGCGAAGAAAAGGATTATCAAAATAGTTATTCCATTATTAATGTACATAGGGGTAATGAATCTTGGTAATTGGCGAGGTTTTGCGGATACGAGCTTCAATATACTGACGTGGCATGACGTTGACCAATTGACCTCTTTTTTCCCGGTATTGTGGGCGCTGTATCTTCTGTTTTTGCCACTAAATAAACTTACCGTGACGGGAACGAGGAATATGCTTGTATTCTTGATGGTCTTTGCCTTCATGCTGTTTATCTATAGGACAAGGACGCTGAGTGTTATTCCCTCCGGCTTGCCTTCCAGCGATATTTTCTTTTCTTTAACTGCTTTTATCAGTTTCCTGCTTGGTATGTACGTAACCAAGAAGAATGTCGGCTCTTTCACCGGGAAGAACGGCCTGATCATAGCTGTCGTATCGACATCAATAATTCTATGTTCTCAAGGAATGCACCACTATATATTATCGATAGATAAGAAATACATTTTTATAAATTTCTACCTTAATTTCCTTACTGTGATTGCGTTTTATATGCTCGCCACCTCGATCAATGCAAAAGGAGTCAGCAGATTTCTTCCTTTCCTGCAGGAAATGGCGCTATCTTCACTTGCCGTATTTATCGTACATGTCAAAATAATTGAAATCATAAAGATGGCACCGATACAATTCCCCTATAACATCGCGTGCGTTTACCTCTATTCTTTCATCTTTGCCTATTCGCTCACCAAGGTGTCAAATTATGCGGGCAATTATGTGCTGGGCAGGATATCGGCAAGTAACCATTAGCATGATTCTGAACAGTCGTTGGCACCGCGGGATCTGGTCCAGACAGGAGTTAAGTCCACGCCTCTCCTTCGAAAGGATTTTCCTTTTTCGAGAAAGTGAAGAGTGATAGCGAGTGATGCGGGAACCAAAGAACAAACAAGAAGCCGGACAAGCGCTTATTGTAACTTCAGCCGTTCGGTCTATAGACCCATACCTTACGATCAAAGACCACGGGGTGCGCCTCTCGCAGTTATACTGCAGCATGCTATGCTGGATAACTCGAACGCGCGTAAAGAAAATTGTCCTGTGCGACAATACTTGTTCTGAAGACGTTTTTGTCGATCTTATCAGGCTCGCGGAAGAACATGGCAAGAGGCTTGAGGTCCTTTGTTTCAAAGGAGATCATAACAGAGTTGCCTTGTATGGCAAAGGCTATGGAGAAGGCGAGATAATGAGGCATGTTATAGATAAGAGTGCTTTGCTAAAAGGCGAGCAGGCTTTCTTTAAAATAACAGGACTTGTATTCGTCGAAAACTTCGACGAAGTCCGGACTTCGGCAGAATCAGACGATGTAGTGTTCGATCTCTGCATGAAGGGATGGAAGAAAGCAGTATGGCGAATTATCGCCAATACGCCGATCGCGCAAATCATAAGCAACCGGGGAACAGGATATATCAAGACTATCTTTTATAAATGCAGTATTGATTATTATCGGAAAAAGCTGATCGATTGTCATTTGACAGTGAATGACCGCAAAGAGCTGTCCTTCGAAAATCGGATGTTCATGCCGCTGATGAGAAACGGCTTCTCTGCGTTCACAATTCGCCCCCGCCTCATCGGGCAAAGTGCGGGAACCGGGATGCTGTACGGCGGCGACTATTCGCCTGAAATAAAGGAATGGGCGAATTCAATGGTAGCCCCTAAGACCTATACGTGATCAGTACAAGAGGTCGCCTCATAAAATGGAAAAAGCGAAATCATGATTACCATATTACTGGTTTTGAATAAAACACGTGGGGCAATTTGGCAAACTACAATTTGCCAGCCACAAAGCAGGCATTGCCTTTAGCTGAATTGTACTGACAGTGGAATCTAAGATCCAGCTCAGAAAGACAACCCGTTAGCTGCGTCGATTCTGCCAATAATAGTATGGAGGGTATTGGTAAGGTGGGCAAAAAGAGAAATATCAATTGTGCAATGTGCGGCCGCCAAGCAAGGCTAATGTCGGGGGAACAGCCCGGGTATCGGGAACCCGATATCTTCGAAATCGTCCATTGCGATTTCTGCGGCACAGCCTATGCTATGCCACCGATGATAGATAACGGCCTTTATGAATTTATCTACCTCAACAGTCACAGATTGCCTGGATACATGAGGTATGCCGGATACAGCAAGAGAGTGCTTTCGGAACCGGATCCGCTCGCTTATCTTGCGTCAGCGGAGGATGTTTACTGGGCAATCGGAAAACATCTTGAAGATGTCCCTCGGGAGGCGAGGATTCTGGAAGTGGGGTGCGGGCTTGGATATTTGACCTATGCAATTTCCCGACGCGGCTATCGCGCCACCGGGATGGATATCTCGCGTAAAGCTATTGAAGAGGCGTCGAGAAATTACGGTAACATGTACCTATGCGCAGACTTAATCGAGTTAAGCAGCCATGCGACTTGCAGTTATGATGTTATCATAATGACTGAAGTGATAGAACATCTGCCTGACCCGGTAGGATTTATCAGGGCCGCGCAGATGCTGTTGCGAAAGGGAGGGTACATTATCGTAACTACTCCGAACCGCTCTATTTACCATGACTCTGTTCTATGGCAAACAGAAACCCCGCCCGTTCATCTGTGGTGGTTTTCCGAAAAATCCCTATTGTATATGGGGAATAGAATGGGTTTTGAAGTATGTTTCACCGCTTTCAAGGAATACAGTACCCTTCATCCTATTAGGCGGCGATGTGAGCTGTCGCTTTCGCTGCCGACCCGCGGCCCGGTACTGAAAGCCAACGGCAATCTCGTGAACGAAGATGAGGAACGTAAAATTATATTTCGATTCCAGAAGAATTTCTTAAAGAAAGCTCTTTTCAAGATAGTCAACCAGTTTGTGCGGGCTAAAGACATGACCCGTGGCGGCTCCAGGCGTAGTGTCATCTGCGCGAAATTTACACCCAGCCCCGAAATTCAAAAACGTCAATGACCATCTCTTTAAAACCTATTAAGGATCCAAGAGTTACGCATCTCATTGTGAATTTTGTTTTCATGTATATATTGTTCTTCGTGCAACCGAGAGGATTTCAATGTTGCAGGTGTTTATGCCAAAAAGGGTATTCGCGTCCACTAACCCTCAAGTAAAAGTTTCTTAAGACAGTCCTTAGCGGGGAGTGTTGAAGGATTTGACAGACACCCGCCCAGGCCAATTTCCTCTTCCACACGGCCTCAGAGTGCGTTATACTTGTGGAAAAGTGGAGTAAAGAATGGATCTAACCTATTATCGAAATAGTGACACTGAGAAAGAAAGGACTGCGGACCTAATAACGCTTATTCCTGATGATTGTATAAATACAGCTCTAGATATTGGGGCCAGAGATGGTTGGTTTTCAATTTTGCTAGCGGAGAGATTCGAACAGGTGGTAGCACTTGATTTAGAAAAACCAGCCATTTCTCATCCAAGAATTAAAAGTATTAAAGGGAATATTACAAGTCTGGATTTCGATGCGGATGAATTTGACTTGGTCTTTTGTGCTGAAGTCCTTGAACATATTCCATCGAAGCAACTCAAAATAGCATGCTCGGAACTACAACGTGTTTCAAAAAAATATATACTGATTGGCGTCCCTTTCGAACAAGATATCAGAGTAGGCCGGACAAGATGCTATACATGCGGAAGAAGGAATCCTCCATGGGGACACGTTAATAGTTTTGATGAGCTTAAATTAAAAGGGTTGTTTCCTCTATGCTGCACAAGGAAGATATCTTTTATTGGAAAAAACGATGAATGCACCAACTCATTGTCTGAGTTCTTCCTTGACTTTGCTGGAAATCCTTATGGAGATTACGACCAAGAAGAACCTTGCGTTTATTGTGGAGCCAAGCTATTAAAGCCACCTCAACGTAACATCCTGCAAAAAATATCGACGAGGATAGCGTTCAATCTGAACAATGTACAAAAACATTTTCGCGCTGCACATCCGAACTGGATTCATATCCTTTTTGAGAAACAGGTGGCATAACCGCGTCAACCCGGCATGGTAATTCTTCTACACTCTCCATTGCCGGTCGGTTGTGTCAAACGTCTAAGCCGTCGTGTGTTTTCTCATGTTTTGTGTTTTTGTCGAAACGACATTACTTGATGCGAGGGTGCCATGACTCAACTATGCAGAAATATCGTACGTTATCTTGTCGAGCATAGCAGATTTCTCTGTTATCCGATAGGATACGGCACGTTGGGTTGGCACCGGAAATAGATGGGCAGAGCACTCCCATGGCCGGCAGAAGCAAAAGACTACTTAACCGTCATTGTGGTGACATGAGCGCCTTTCTCTAGCGATGAAATCATGCGACGTTTTGTCATCATTACACTTTTTCTCCTGATCATTGTCGGGAATACGTCGGAAAATGTATTCGTCGACCCGAAGGAACATCGAGCTTTATCGAAAGCGGATGCCATCGTCCTTCTTGCCGGTGACTACGAGGAGCGCGCTCCGGCGGCTGCGGAGTTGTTTCGCAAAGGTTTTGCTCCACTCGTCCTGCTGACCAACGACGGCGTTTTGGGCGGTTGGTCGGCGAAATACGGCCGCAACCTCTATCAGATAGAGTGGGCTGAGCAGGAACTGATAAAGTCGGGCGTACCGCGGGAGCGCATCGTGAAGCTCCCGTTCCACGGCAGCTCGACGATGCATGATGCCCTTGAGGTGAAGCGCTACGTCCGTGAACACGGGCTGAAAAAAATTATTATCGTCACGTCGGATTATCACATGTGGCGGGCGCTCTGGACTTTCAGGAAAGTGTTCTCCAGCCTGCCGGTCGATCTTTCCGTATATCCCGCGAAATCGAATTCCATCGGCCTATGGGGCCGCATTGTCGAGCATGGCAAATTCTTCTTTTATCTGATAAAATACGGCCTGTTCGGGGCCATACCGAAAATATAACTACTCTGGCGCTCTCTCACACAAAGGCGCCGATCCGTACTATGCGCCACATCTGTTCAGCTCTTCATTGACCGCGATTTCCAGCTTCTCGTTCAGCCAGGCGTTGATACTTGCATTGGAGAGCTTCGTGGATAGATACACCTTTCTGTGCAGCTCAGGCGAAATGCGGACGACAAACTTCCCTGTAAAGGGCTTATCGGGCGTCTCGCCTCGCTCCTTGCAAAAGGTTAAATAATCGTCCACTTATTCTCTGAATGCCTTCTTGAGCTCCCTTGCGGTCTTCCCCTGGAACATTACGACATCCTTGATGCCGATAATTTCACCATGAAAAAGCTCCGCCTCAACTCGGTGTGCCGCAGAAGTCTATAGTGACGCTCCCCCTTCACGGGAGCTCGACGATGCATGACGCATTGACAGTAAGACAATACGCCCTCGAACACGGCCTGAAGAAGATTATTATCAGCGGCAGAGAGACGTTATTTGCAGATCAGCCTCTATCGTATCCGGCCCCAGGTCTTGCCCCTCCGGCCAGCCGATACCATTGAAAAACAAACCTACTTGCCTGAAATATTTTTCGTCTTCAAGTCGCTTGAAAAAATCACTCCTGATATAGGGAGTTACATCAAAGACTCCGCATACCCCGTCTGAAAAAACAATCTCGACTTTTTTTTCTTCAATTGGTTTAACGCTTATTACTTTTTTCATTGTTTCACTCCAATGGTTTTATGGGCATAGGATTTTGCCCGCTTACCGCAAGTCGCCAATCTGTCATAAGGTCTTCCCGATGAATCTCAATCCACGCCTGAACCAGTTTTTGCTTGTTTTTGGGCATACTCCCTTCGATGACCTCACCATCTGCGATTGAAAAAACGGCGTCATCCTTCTCCATAGGATGCGTGGAAGTGGGGCAGGTTGTGCTTCTTGCTGTCATAAAAATACATGTAAATGATTATCCCAAAAAACATTGAGATTGTCGGCAGCAGTTTTCCTCTCTATCAAAATTATACCATTTTACCTGTACTTGGGGGCTTTGCAATTGTTGCTTTCCTTGAAGATTGGGTTAACTCCTTCCTCCCCCCAAAGTTTCTTTCCTGCACGCCTTGGATTTTCTAAAAAAGCCTGATTGCGCTCGCAGAAATACCTATCAATTGCGAGTTTACAGTCGTCGTTAGATTGATTATCGTCACGTCCGATTATCACATGCGGCGGGCGCTCTGGACTTTCAGGAAAGTGTTTTCCAGCCTGCCGGTCGATCTTTCCGTATATCCCGCTAAATCGAATTCCATAGGCGTGTGGGGCCGCATTGTCGAGCGTGTTAAATTTTTCTACTATCTGATAAGATACGGCGTGCTGGGGTTGAAACCGGCATTAGATGAGCATGCCGCCGGTAATGGCGGGAAGCTATGACATTTTACGGAAGACACAGAGAAGGAAACAGAATGTCGGTTAAGTTGTCATTAATAAAAGAAAAAACTCTGTGCTCTGTGGGGTTAATTCTTTACGGCAGTTTAAGAGATAAGGATGGCAGATAAACCACGATTTACTCAGGTGGTGTCTCCAGGCGTCCTGTTAGTGCAATAACAGTCCTTGACAAAAGGACACCTTGCTATTACCCTATAAATCATTATGGCATTGCATAATGTTTTAAATGAGAAGCTGAATGCGGCTGTTCTGGCTGGTCCACATCTAAAGGCAACGCGACGGGACGCGGCGCTGCCGGCTGTTGCCGGTAAGGTATACGCTGTAATCGGCATGCGGCGAGCCGGAAAGACAACCTTTCTGCGGCAGCTGCAGACAGAGTGGCGCACCTCCATGCCTCCGGAGCGAGTTGTCTATCTGAGCTTCGATGACGACCGCCTGGCTGACCTGCCAATGGAACAGCTCGGCCTATTGTTGGAAGAATATTATCGGCGATATCCTCAACTGCGTGGTAGCGAGATGGTCCGGTGGCTGCTTGATGAAGTGCAGCTTGTCAAGGGATGGGAGAGATTTGTTCGCCGGGTACTGGACTCAGAGCAAATGGAGATCGTGGTATCCGGGTCGTCCGCAAAGATGCTGAGCCGTGAGGTACATACTTCGTTGCGTGGCCGGGGAATGGAGATAGTGATCCGGCCGTTTAGTTTCAGGGAGTTTCTGAGGCACTGCGACACGGAGCCGAAGAGACACGTACGTGAATTTACAGCTGTTGATCGCTCTCTTATAGAAAAAAAATTTCTGGAATATCTTGCTGTAGGAGGATTTCCCGAGGCGCAAGGGTTGCCGGAGGAACTGCGGGTGGATCTCCTGCAGGGTTACGTGGATACGGTGCTTTTCAGGGACATTGTGGAGCGATACGGTATTACTCAGGTTGCTGCGCTAAGATGGCTAACGAGGCAGTGCCTGAGGAATCCCTCTGGAAGTTTGAGTGTGCACCGCTTAAATCTGGATTTGAAAGCGCAAGGGCTTGGTGTTGCCAAGGACTCCCTTCATGCAATGATGGGACATCTTCAGGACGCATTCCTCATAAGCACTGTGACTTTGGCCACTGATTCTGAGCGACGTCGCAACTCTAATCCCCGGAAGGTCTATCCCGTGGACACGGGATTAATTGGCGCATTCGACCGCTCAGGCCGCACAAATGTAGGCCATGCACTGGAAACAGTTGTGCTGCATGAACTTGAGCGGCGTAAGGCAGAGATAGGCTACGTGCGGACGCCGGGAGGCTATGAGGTTGATTTTCACGCCAGGTTTCATGGCGGGGAAGAGGAGTTGATACAGGTTTGTGCCGATACAGGCTCAGGTGAGACGCTGGAACGTGAGATGAGAGCGTTAAGGGATGCTGCTGCCGATTTCCCACACGCACGGCAACGACTCTTGATGCTTACATTCGATCAAATCCCAATAAACCTTGGGCAAGGCATGGTAAGCCAGCCGGCTTACGAGTGGCTTTTGGGCGAAAGCTCCTAAAATTCTTTACAGCAGCTTAAGAGAAAGTATGACAGATGAACCGCAGAGTTCGCGGAGGAAATCGCTGTTTGAGATCACAGAGGCTAGCAGTATGTCGGTTAAGTTGTCACTGATAAAAGAAATCCCTCCGTGTCTTCTGTGGCTAATTCTTTGCGGTAAAGCAGGATGATATACTAACGTCATGTCAACGGGGCGAGGGGCGATTTTCCAATAATGTAAATTCAATTTTGATAATGTTAATACGCTCTACTTTACCTGTAACTGACGGCTTACACAAGCGCGTTGTCGAGCATGGCAAATTTCTCTATTATCTGATAAAATACGGCCTGTTTGGCTGATTCCGGAAATCGATAGACAGCAAATCACGGGGCGTGAGGGGAAAATATGTCCTTTGCCGAATCACTGAAGATCCACAAAGCCTACCTTGCGGGGATGGTCTGTCTTATGGCATGGGCGTATAGTGCGGTGGTCCCTGATATGGTAAGGCAGTGGTACACGGACGACAACTATTCACATGCCTTCTTTGTCCCGCTCATTGCGGGATATTTTCTTTATGAGCGACGCGAAAAACTGAAGGCGGCCCGGGTCTCGCCCTGGAACCCCGGCCTGGCTGTTGTTGCATTCGCTCTCCTTCAGCTGACCTTGGGGCGTCTGGCCATGGAATATTTCACCATGCGCTCTTCGCTGGTTGTGCTTCTGGCGGGGACGGTGCTGTTTTTATTCGGGCGCGAAGTATTCAGGCAGACCCGCCTGTCGCTCGCCTATCTCTTCCTGATGGTCCCCCTCCCCTATATCATCTATAACGCGGCCGCCTTCCCTCTGAAGCTTTTTGTGACCAAGGTGTCGGTGGGGGTATTGAAGCTTGTCGGCGTCGTCGTGGTCCGGGAAGGAAACATCATCATGTTCCCCTCGATAACCCTGGAGGTCGCCGACGCCTGCAGCGGCATGCGTTCGCTCGTCTCCCTGATCGCCCTTGCCGTCGCGTATGCGTTTTATGAAAAAAGAAGCATCAGCGGACGGTGGATCATCATCGCGTCCGCCGTTCCCGTGGCGATATTCACCAATTCCATGAGGGTGATCGTGACCGGCATCCTGGCCCAGCGCTGGGGAGCGGAGGTTGCGGCGGGCTTTTTCCACGAGTTTGCCGGACTGTTTGTATTTGTGGTGGCAATGGGGCTTCTATACGGGATCGGTACGCTGGTAAAAAAGGGGCCTGCCGATGATTAGCAAAGGCAGGTTCATCGCCCTTTACCTGCTTATCGCAGCGACGTCTCTTTACATAAACTTCCATGCCGACATTACCGTGCCGGTGAACAGGCCCCTCGAGGAGTTGCCGATAACCCTTGACGGATGGCGGATGGTGTCCCAGTCGGCGCTGAGCGGGGACGTCATCGATGTGCTGAGACCGACCGATTATCTTTCGCGGACATACGAAGCACGCGGCGGACAGACCGCGCAGCTTTACATCGGCTATCACGGCGGGGGGAAGGAGAGCGGTGAAATCCATTCGCCGGAGCACTGTCTGCCCGGAGGCGGCTGGCACAAGGATTCGGATAAGAGGATACAGCTCGACGTCGGCGGCAGGAAGATCAACGTGGTCAGGGCCGTGTATCAGAAGGGTGGAATCAAGGAGCTTTTTTACTATTGGTTCCAGGTCGGAGACCGGACTCTTTCCGACGAATATTCACTGAAGCTCGCCCAGATCGGCAGCTCCATTCTGCACGGACGCCGCAACGCCGCATTTATCAGGATATCCGTCCCCATCGGGGCCGATGAAGAACGGTCCTCGGACTCCGGCAGGCAATTCATCAGAGATTTCTATCCGGTGATAAGAAACTTCTTGCCCTTATAGCGGGGGTTAAGGTATAACATATCTATCCGCTTGCCGGACAGGCTCATGCGATAACCGAAATCATCAGACTGCCGGACGGGCGAAAAGGGGATAAAAACAAATTGGCGTGGCATTTTCCAAAAAGAAAGAAAGCAAACTCGGGGGAAGCGTCTGGGCACTCGTGCTATCTGCCCAAAAAGAAAGCCTGGATATTGGTGGCGGCCTTCCTGCTCGTTGCCTCTGTCCTCCTTAATCTCGGCCTGATCAAGCGTCACAAGGTCGACCACAAGGTAATTGTCGCGCAGAGAAAGGCCTTAAATAAGGCTGCGGAACCCGACGACGCCTCCAGTACTGTCGCGGGTGCTGTCTCCAGCGTTGTTCCGGGCAATTGGCTCGGCCTCTGCCCCAGGGACGTCATCCGCTCGATCGAGGATTTCCGTAAGCTGGTCGCCGGCGACCCGCTCCTGGCCATGCATTTTGCCGATTTCGACTGGAAGAATGCCCGGATGGGAAATCTCGAAGAGGCGATATGGACCCATGTCGCCTACAGGAAGGACGGAAAGATCCGGACGACCCGGAAGGTCATCAGGCTGCCCAAGGGAGACGGGTATATAACCGACGGGAAACGCTGGGTGCGCACCTATTGCTGCAACGACTATGTCCTTGCCGGCAGTTCGGAGCAGAGCGTCGAGAATATCGCCACGGACGAGGAGCAATTCCGTCAAAGAGGCAGTACGGATGAGGATACCATTCCCGAGCCGAATACCTTCGCCCTTGTCGCCACCGGCGTTGCCGGTCTCGGGCTGCTCAGGTTCAGAATAAGACGCAAATGACGGACAATACCGCATGAAGTCCTGATGGGGCAGACCGCCTCCCGCACCCACACGAAAATACGATATCTCCCCCGCTTTTTTTTGAGACAATCCCAGGCTTGCGCCTTCTGTTGCTTTAAGTATAAAATAGCGGCATCCATTAACCGAGAGCGCAGCAGGGAGATTGTGTTTCCACGAATATGTATATTGCTTAGTATTGTGCTTTTTTCCATTGTCGCCTGCAGCAGCAAAACCAAGGAAGAGCTGTATGCCGGGGGGCTGGCCGAAATAAAGTCCTCCAACCCCAAAGGGGCGATAGTTTTTTTCAAAAACGCGCTGGAAAAAGACACAAACTATTACGAAGCGCGCTACGAGCTGGCCAAGGCCTATTTGGCGGCGGGCCTCTTCGATCTGGCCGAAAAGGAATTTCAGAAGGCGCTCGCACAGAAGCCCTCGCAGGTGGAGATAAAACTGCAGCTGGCGAGGCTTCATATACTCGTTAATAAGCCCGGCGAGGCAAAGAAGGAAATACAGGAGTATGTGCAGGGCCACGGGGAAACGTCCGAGACGCTCGAGCTTGCGGGCATCGTTTCCGCGGTGCAGGGCGACCCGCATGAAGCGGAGCGCAATCTCCTGAGGTCCCTGGATGCCGACCCTTCGAAGACCGGGGTCAGGCTCGAACTTGCCGAGCTTTACGCGCGCGTCAGTGCCCTTGGCAAAGAGGCCGAAGCCCGGCGCCTGCTTGAGAAGGTCATTTCCTCCGAGCCCCGGAACACCCGCGCGTTTCAGCTTCTTGCGGAACTGGAAATTATTTCCGGGCATAAGGACAAGGCGCTCGCCATCTACCGCAAAATTTCCGGGATCGACCCGACGAATATCGCGGCGCTCTATAAAGAGGGCCTTTTATATGTGGATAAGGGTGATTTGGACAAGGCGGACCAGGTCTCCGCGGAGCTGGCGGGCAAGTTCCCCCGGAGACCTGAAGGGAGTAGGCTGAAAGGCATAATCGCCTTCCGCAAGAAAAATTATCGCGACGCGATCCCCCAGATGCAAAAATCGATCGTTGCCGGACCTTCCCCGGAGGCCTATTACTACCTCGGGCTCTGTAACTACTATATGGGGGCGCTGGAGACGGCGACGAGCCAGTTCCGCATGATCTTTGATAATAATCCGTATTCCGAGCGGGCGCGCTTTCTTGTGGCATTGATCCTTGCAAAGCAGAAAAGGCTTGATGACTCCGTCGCGGAGCTCAGGAAGATCCTCGACGCTAACCCCGCAATGGCGCTGGCCCATAATCTCCTGGGCAGCGTCTATATGTCAAAAGGGATGTACGACGAGGGGATGAAAGAGCTCAACAGGGCGATAGAGCTGGACCCCTCGATCGTGGACGCGCATCTGAAGAAAGGAATATTCTATCTGCAGCGCGGCGATCTGAAGGAGGCGGAAACGGACTTCGCCACGGCGGTGAGCGTGTCGCCGGAATTATTGAGCACCAGACTCATTCTCGCGACTTTTTACATACGCCAGAACGATTATGCGAAAGCGATGTCCCTCTTGCATCAGGGAATCGAAGGGAAGAAGAGCGATGCGGTCCTCTACAACAATATGGCGGTCGTCATGAACGCCGAAAGTAAGCCGGCCGAGGCCCTGGAGTATCTTCAGAAGGCGAAAAAGTCGGACCCGTCCTACCTGGCCGCCTCATTCAATATCGCCACGATCTATGCCGCGGGCAACCAGACGGAAAAGGCCCTTCAGGAATACCGCGATGTCCTTCAGAAAGACCCTAGCAACGCGCGGGCGCTGATGAGCCTGGCGGCCCTTCTCGAGATTGAAGGGCGTGACGGCGACGCATACGGCTATTATAAGAAGGCCGTCGAGACGAACGAGGGGACCGCCTATCTTGCCCTCGCGAATTATCTGATGAGAAAGAAGAAGGTCGACGATGCGCTTTCCGTGCTGGATAAGGCCATACGGTCGATACCGCGGAATGCGGCCGCCCTTGAGATGAAGAAGTCGATCCTGCTGGCCGATAAACGATACAGGGAGGCGCTCGACGTCTGCGACGATATCGCGTCGATCAACCCCGGGCAGGGCATCACCGATAAAGTGAATATCTATATCGTGATGAAGGACACGCCCCATGCGCTGGAGCAGGCCCGCAGGTATACCATCCTGAATTCCCGGTCCGCCCTCGGGTACATGATGCTTGCCGTCATCCATGAGAACAATCATGAACTGGACCGGGCGGTCGCGGAAATCAGGAAGGGGATCCAGACAGAGCCGGAGAACGTTCAGGCGATCCTGATGCTGGGCAACCTTTATACGAAAATGAAGGATTACAAATCCGCTATGGCCGCATATGCGGAGGCGCTGCGAAAGAGCCCCGACAGCCCTCCTGTCTTGTTTGCCGAGGGTGCGCTGCTGGAGGAAATGGGCAAAAAGAAGGAAGCGATAGCAAAATATCGCGAAGCCCTGACGAAGTCGGAAAATTATGTCCCGGCGCTTAATAATCTTGCCTATCTTTACGTGACCGGTTACGGAAATCCCCGGGAGGGGCTGAGGCTGGCGTTTCGCGGCTATAATCTGGAGCCGACAAACCCCGGGATCATGGACACCCTCGGGTATGCCCTGCTGAAAAACGGCCGTGCCGCGGAGGCGCAGAAGCTCCTGGAAAAATCCTCGCTGCTTTTGCGCAATGATCCCACGGTGGAGTATCACCTCGCGCTTGCCCTCAAAGGCAACGGAATGCCGGACAAGGCCGCCGCGAGCCTGCGAAGGTCATTATCTCTCGGCGACTTCCCGGAAGCTGCCGATGCGCGTAAACTGCTGGAGCAGATTACATGGTGATAGGGTGAGGTATGCAATACCGCCTGCTCTTTCTCATCGCGGGAGATCTTTTCTTTGGAGTCGCCGCCTTATTCGGCGGGTTTCTGCTCCGGTTCGGCTATGATCAAAGTATAGGCGAGGCTGCGCGAAAACCTTTCGCGAATCTGGCCCTGTTCCTCTCCGTCCTTGTGGTATCTTCCTATATCTTTGAAATATACAACCTGGCAAAACATGGCAGCAGGAGAGAGATCTTTTCCCATATCGCAAGCGCTGCGTGCGTTTCATTCGTCGTCCTGTCCATCATTTATTTTATGATGCCCCCGCTGATTATCGGCAGAGGGCTGTTGGGGCTTTCTCTGTCGCTGTTTGTCTGTTATCAGTATTTCTGGCACATGGTGTTCATGATGGTGCACGACAAGAGCTTCCTGGCCGAAAATATCCTGATATTAGGGACTGGGGCATCGGCCCTCGCCATCGGCGATTTTGTGCAGTCACCTAAGAACAATTTCGGGTATACGCTCAGCGGGTATGTGTCGGGGGGGAATGGCGGCGGCGCCGCCGTTTCCGGAAGACAGATCATCGGCAGGGTTGACGATCTCGCGGAGATCGTCCGGCGCGAAAGGGTGTCGCAGGTCGTCATGTCCGAGCAGGTCAGGCAGGATCAGGCCGAGCTGCAGCATGTCCTGCTGAACTGCAAGCTGCATGGAGTGAAGATCGTCGATGCCCCGTCCTTTCTCGAACCGATGACGGGCAAGCTCATGCTTGAGTATCTGGACATGAACTGGCTGATCTATGCGGACGGGTTTTTGCGGCCGCCGGTGTATGTCGCGATAAAGAGGCTGATGGACATTGTTTTGTCCGTTATCGGCATTATTCTGTCTCTTCCGCTCTTCCCTGTTATCGCCCTGTTGATAAAGCTCGATTCGCCCGGCCCGATTTTTTTCACACAGACGCGCGTGGGCCAATGGGGAAAGAACTTTGTCCTCTATAAATTCAGGACGATGAACGACGATGCCGAGCGCGAGACAGGCGCCGTCTGGGCGCAGAAGAACGACCTGCGGGTAAGGCCTATCGGAAGGTTTCTCAGAAAATACCGGTTCGACGAGATCCCGCAGCTGTTCAACGTCTTAAAGGGAGATATGAGTTTTGTCGGCCCGCGCCCGGAGCGGCCCGAATTCGTCGAGGAGCTCGACCGGCAGATACCGTTTTATGCCAAAAGGCATTTTATCAAACCGGGGATCACCGGATGGGCCCAGATCAAATACGCCTATGGGGCTTCGGTAAAGGACGCGTACGAAAAGATGCAGTACGACCTCTATTATTTCAAGCACATGTCTCTTCTTGAGGACCTCATGATCATTATGAAAACCTTCAGGGTAGTTATTTTCGGAAAAGGGAGGTAGTGAATGCGTTTTCGCGTGAATACAATCTTGACATCGCTCATGCTCTTTCTTCTGCTGTGTTGGCCGGCAATCGTCAGCGCCGCCGATTATGTCATAGGAGAAGGGGATACGCTGCAGATATCGGTCTGGGGGGTAGACCGGCTTAATTTCTCGGTGAAGGTGCGTCCCGACGGGATGATAACAGTCCCGGGCCTGCCCGGAGATGTGGCCGCCAGCGGACTCAAGCCCCGGGAGCTGCAGACCGATCTTACGGAAAGGCTCAAGGAACTGGTGAAAGACCCTATCGTTACCGTCACCGTCACCGAGATCACCAACAGCAAGGCATACATCTTCGGCACCGGAGTAAAGTCCGGCGTCTACGAGCTCAATCGGAAGACCACCCTGCTGCAGATCCTCTGTTCTCTGGGCGAGGTGACGAATGCCGATCTGAAGCGGGCCTATGTGCAGCGCAAGGGGAAGGTAATAATGAAGGATTTCCATAAATTGTTTATTAAAGGCGACATGGGGGACGATATCGAGATCGAATCGGGCGACGCCATTTTTATTCCGGCCTGGCACGACAACTCCGTGTATGTCATGGGAGCGGTGACCAACCCTATGGCCATTGTATATAAGGAGGGGATGACGGTCATGCAGGCGATCCTTACGGCCGGCGGCTTTACCAAATTTGCCAGCCTTAACGACACTATTATCGACAGGAGCGAAAACGGCAAGGAAGTGGTTATCCCGGTGAAGGTGAAAAAACTGATGAACGATGCCGATCTGAGCCAGAATATCAAACTCATGCCGGGCGATTACATTATCGTAAAAGAAGGCCTCTTCTGATCGACGGCTATGAAAGAATCTCTCGTTCTCTCAGTCGTAATCCTGCTGCTCAACGCCTTTCCCGCCTACGACACCACGGCGGCGAAGGTCATCGACGAGATAAACCTCGCACGCACGAACCCGCAGAAATACGTCGAATATCTTCAGGAATGGAAAAGCCATTACGTGGGACGCAGTGTGAAGCTCCCCGATTCCCGCTGCCTCCGGACGAAGGAGGGCGTGCCTGCGGTGGACGAGGCGATAGAGTATATGAAGAAGAGGGCCCCTATCGAGCCGCTTGTCCACTCCCGCGGTATGGACAGGGCCGCTGGACTGATGGTGAAGCTGCAGGGGGCTACGACGCAGATAGGGCATCACACGCCCGACGGGAGGGGAGTCTCCGATCGCGTCGACGCGTACGGGCAGTGGCTCCATGTCGTAGGTGAAAATATATCCTATGGCCTCGACGATCCTCGTCAGATCGTGATGCTATGGATTATCGGCGACGGGGTCCCGAACCGCGCGCACAGGACGAATATGTTCAGGCGGGATTTTAGGGTGGCGGGAGCGGCAATGGGTCCGCACCTTGCGTGGCAGGTCATGTGTGTAGTCGATTTTGCGGGCGGCTTCGAATCCTTCTGATAATCCTCCGGACTGCCTCCGGCAGCGCCGCACGGAACCACGGCCGGCACGACAAAGTTCAGGCTTTTAGCTGCCGGGTCAAATAAAAAATGTTTTTCTTCGGGGAACCGACGCGAGCAAAGGGGGGGAACGTAACCGGACTTACACGCCGAGGAAGCCGCGGTTCGTCCTAGTCTTGCGCAGCCAGACAAAGGCAAATAAAAAGGTCATCCCGAGACCCAGGAGAAGCACGGAAGAAGGCTCCGGGACGGATGGGGTATCCTGCGTCGCCCAGGTCGCAGCCCATGAATATATATAGTTGCTGCCCGCCACTGTTTCGCTGACGGTCAGATTTATAGCGGACAGGGTTGACGTCCAATGGTTCAGCTCGTCCCATACCGCACCCGACAGCATAATACTCAGGTTCATCGTGCTGCCCACGGTCGTCTTTGAGATTATCTGTTCCGAGAGAAGGTCGAAGTGGATCAAATCCCTCTGCCCGGCCCCGAGGCTCGGCACGTCCACGTACCACGTCATAAAATCCTTGCCGTTGCCGTTCGGATCAAAAGTGAGATTACCTATGTCGAGACTGCTCGTGGAACCGCCGACATGCCCCGAATATTGAGTGATGCCAGCATTTGGATCCATGGTGTAATCGGGCTGTTGGCCGAGACCGTTCCAGTAAAAATCCCCCGAAATCGCACCCGGATCGAGATAGAAGTTGACGGCAGTCGTCTTGAATTTTATGTTTGTGACGGTGGTTACGTTAGGATGTCCGGCAGTCCAGGTGGCCCGGAAGCCGTCTGTCATGGTTGCGCCTGCGTTCATGGGGATCGCGTAAGCTGAAGTACCGAAGACCAAGCTTAGTGCCGCGCCAACAAAGAACACGATTAAATGTCTCTGAGTTTTTAAGGCTCTACTCTTCCGCCTAACATTTTTTATCGACTTGCCCTCCCGCGCTTTTTTAACACACCGCCCCATAATTATACACCCCAAATTTTTATATTGCAAGGCTTATTTTTCAACGTACTGCGTACTGCCTAACCGCACAGGAATCCCCCCGGAATTGTACTGCCGTAAGGTATCTCCCGGCTTGCATCCGACAGAACGCGATGAGGAATGAAGGCCCGCCTGGTCCTACACCGCACGAAAGGCACCCTGTCCTTTCCTGGCCTTAAGCAAAGGAATAGCAATTGCCAGGGTCAAGCCCAATCCCATGAGAAATACGGAAGCAGGTTCCGCGACAGGGGATGGAGGATCGAACGAGGGCGCGGCCCAGCTCGCAGCCCATGTATATGTGGACCCATTTCTGCTGATCGTCAGGTTTATGGCAGCCGTGGAGGCATCCCAATGAGCCCTATCGTCCCATCCCGTCCCCAGCAGGTAGATGCTCAGATTCTGCGTGTTGCCCACAGTCGTCCTCGAGATTATCAGCTCGGAGATAAGGTCGAAATGGATTTTATCCGTAGCATTCTTGCCAAGACTCGGGACGTCCACGAACCACGTCAGGAAATCCTTGCCGTTTCCGTTTGGGTCAAAAGTAAGGTTGCCTATGCCGAGGGAGTTTGTCGAGCCGCCGACATGACCCGCATACTGAGTGAGGTTAGTGCTGGTGGAATTCATGGTGTAATCGGGCTGCTGACCGACGCCGTTCCAGTAAAAATCCCCCGTGACCGTACTGGGATCGAGATTGAAGTTGGTGGTAGATGTCTTAAACTGGACGGATGTGACCGTCATTAGGTCCGGAAGTCCGCTTGTCCAGTTGGTTCGAAAGCCGTCTGCCATGGAAGCCCCGGCATTCATGGATATCGCGTGAGCCGGAGCAGTGAAAATCAGGCTTACTACCGCAATGGCAGAAAAGACACCCAGTCCTCTGTGAGTTTTCATAGCCTCATTCACCTCTCGGCGATCAGTCGCCAAATCTTCAGGAGATCTGATCGCCCTTCTTCAGCGGCCGCTCACCCGGCCTGCACTATACTGAAAGCGAACAGAGAAAAACCCTATCGGGTCCTACACTACACCAGCTGAAAGGCGCCCTGTCCTTTCCTGCCCTTGCGGGAGACGACAACGACAGCCGCCATCAACCCCGAACCCAAGAGCAACAGGGAAGAAGGCTCCGGTACGGGGGCATCAGCCGGCGGCGACGCCCAGGTCAAGGCCCACGAGTATGTACTGGTCCCTGTCTGGCTAACGGTCAGGTTTATCGACGCAGGAGAAGCGTCCCAATGACCAGCAGCGTCCCATACCGTGCCCAGAAGATAGACACTCAGATTCCGCGAGTTGCCCGTAACCGACTTTGAGATAATCTGCTCTGAGAGAAGGTCGAAGTGGATTAAGTCCTGCGTTCCGATACCGGCGCTCGGAACGTCCACGTACCACGTTAAAAAATCCTTGCCGTTGCCGTTCGGATCAAATGAGAGATTGCCGATGCTGAGAGAATTCGTCACACCGCCGATATGGCCGGCATACTGCGTAGCGCCGCCGTTGGGGTCCATGGTGTAGTCGGGCTGCGAGCCGTTGCCGTCCCAGAGAAAATCCCCCGAAACACCGCTGGGGTCAAGATAGTAATTGACGTTAGCCGTCTTGAACCCGAGACTCGAGACGGTGGTGATGTCCGGGGCCCCTGCAATCCATGCTGAGCTGAAGCCGTCCGTCATGGAGGCACCGGCATTCATGGCTATCGCGTGGGCTGAAGAACTGAACAACAGGGTCGCTGCCGCGACGGCAAAGAATATCGACACACTCATTTTCGCTTTCATGGCCATTCCCCTTATACTTTTGTTGTGACGCATTCCGTTTACCCCCCCAGGTCCGTTCAATTAAGCAGCCGACCTCGCTCCAGCTACTTTTAGCATTCTGCTTATGGTAAAACAAACTAATGGGAATTGCAACCTATTTTTTGATTGTCAAACGGACAGAAAAGCAGCTTCCCGGATAAAGCGATCGGGAAAGATTGAGGGGCAGAAAAAAAGAAGGGGTCACGGCATGACCGAAACTGTAACCCCTCGTTTTATATGGTAGGCCCGGGCGGTTTCGAACCGCCGACCTCTACCGTGTCAAGGTAGCGCTCTCCCCCTGAGCTACGAGCCTATATCGAAAACATGGAGACATTCATTAAACCGCAAATACGCTCCTTCTGTCAAGTTGTTGGGGCGTAATTCATCGCGCCCCCCGACATTTTTCCCATCTCCTCACCGCATCCCGAAGGGCCTCTTCCCTTTCTCGATATTCCCCGGGGGCCTTCAGGTCGCGGAGCGACCGCACGAACGCCTCGACCCTTCCTTCGAGCAGTTCATCAGTGACAGGTATCCTGCGCACATTATAGACCGCCCCGCCCCCGTCATTGCCTCCGCCATAGGCGGAGAGGACCGCCGGCTGCCCGAGTTCCAGGGCCGCAAGCACCGTCCTCTCGTCGTAGTCCCTGCCGAGTCTGCCGAAGGGAACACTAAACATCGGCAGGGTATCCCCTATCCTTTCTCGATAGAAATCGATGCTGCCGGAGATCTCTTCCCTGATTTCGTCGTCGTTAAGCGACCTCATCACCGGATGCGTCTTCGTATGCACGCCGAACCCGACGAGCGGGTCGGCGGCCAGCCGCCTGATATCGCCACGCGACAGGAAAAGCTCGCCCTCTTTCTCGCGGTATTCCTCCTCCGTGACGATCTCCGCCGCGATCCGCCTCATGACATTCCCCGTTTTTGCCCTGTCATAATTTCTTCGCGTAAAACTGATGACGTCGTTCACATCGACAGGCCGCCCGTATTCCGCGCTTATCATGCGGGCGAGCTCCGTCCCATGACCGGACCGGACGCAGTAATTATAGAGATATCTCCAGTAAAGGGATCTGCCGCCGATGCAGTCGGTAATAAGAAAGCAGGTCGTCGGGACCCCGAGCGACCCGGCAATCGGGACGCCGAAGGAGGCATAGGATTTTCCGCCGTCGTCGAACGTCACGGCGAGGGGCCTTGCGGGAAGCCCTGCATCGACGCGCATGCCCTCAACGAGCGTTTTCAGGCTTACGACATCGAACTCTTTCTTTATGGTCCTGCAGAGCCTTTCAAAGAGCAGAGGCGGGACATTGCCGAGCCCCCTGAAAGACGCGCGATCCCGCTCTTCGACGGAATGGAAAAGAAGGACGACTGCAGGCCCGCCGTTGTTCATGCAAACAGTTTCGGCGGGACATGACCGAGAAGGGGGGCCGCCGCGTCCCTTTGTTCCTTCCCTGCGAGATACCGGCCGATAATGCCTTCTTCCAGAAGAGCAAGACACCGGCGCGCCGCATTGGCGCTGAAGTCTTTCGAAAGGTAAAGTCTGCCGGCTTCAGACGCCTGGGGATACAACCGGGCGGCCGCCGCTTCAAAACGTTCTATGGCGTCGGCCGCAAGCTCCACCCCCTCGGCGATCACCTTCAGGAAAATACTGTTGAGGTCGTCTTTCGGATCGAGCGCCGGCCTGGCCTGAAAGATGATGTCTCCGGTATCGATGCCGGGATCGATACGATGAACAGTGACCCCGATGTACTCCGGCTCTGCGTTGACGATCGGCCAGCCGTAGCTCCAGGTCCCCCGATAATAAGGCGAAAGCCCCGAATGGATGTTGATCATCCCCCCTGACGGGATAGATATGATCCGTGGAGTGATAACGCTGCTGCCGAGCACGACGACGAGGTCCGGCCGGATCTCCTCCAGAAACGACGCGAAACCGCTCTCGTTGACCTCGCCGCACTCCAGGCTTACGTACCTCGTTCCCGGCCGCTCGACGACGAGGTCGAAGGGCGATTTCAGATAATCCTTGAGCATCCGGTGATACCTGTACCCGGCGGAGTATCTCTCATGGAAATCGCGGAGGAAGGCGGCGTCCTTTCTTTCATCCGACACGCCTCTGCCGGGCATGCGCTTCAGCAGCGACGACGCAAGCCCTTCCCTCTTTACCCGCGGATAGGCCTCCCGCACGACGCAGGAAACAGGGAACCTCTCCTGAAGCCTGTTGATGAAATAGGTATGATGAAATCCGGTACGGGTGAATAAGGCGATCTTCATCGCTCAGAAGAGTCTTACGTCCACAATCGTCCCCGCCTCCTGACCGTTACTGTTGAGGGGAATCACGATCGTGCCGTCAGCCTTCGCCAGGGTCGTGATGAGGCCGGATTTCGCCAGCAGCGGCACGGCAATAAGCCCCTCCTCCTTCTCCTCGATGACGACCCTGATATGCTCCTCCCTGCCCTGCGGAGACGGGATATTCCTCGAAAGCGCCGCCCTGACGATGTTCTTCTGCAGGCCCTTCTCTTTCAGTCCCGACAGCAGATCGAGCACCGGGCGGATGAAGAGCTCGAAACAGAGGCTCACCGCGGCCGGATGCCCCGGAAGGCCGAAAATCGGGACGCCCTTCACGATCCCGCCTATCATCGGTTTGCCCGGTTTCAGCGAGACCCCGTGGAATAGCACCCCGGGATTTCCGATATCGTCTATTATCCGGGCGATCATGTCCTTCGTCCCGACCGAAGTCCCTCCCGAAACGGCGATCGCGTCGGAATCCCTCATCGACTCCTCGACCGCCTTCCTGATCGCGGCGTAGTCGTCCCTGATGATCCCCTTCTTAAGAGGCAGACAGCCGGACTCCATGATCATTCCCGCAAGCACGTAGGAATTGATGTCTCTCACCTGTCCCATCGACGGAGAGGCCGCGGCGGCAACGATCTCATCGCCTGTAGAGATGATCGAGACCTTCGGCCGCTCGCAGACCGCTATTTTGGCGACCCCGATCCCGGCGCAGGCGCCGATATCCTGCGGCCTGATCCTTCTGCCCTTTCGTACGACCAGCTCGCCCTTCTTCACGTCCTCGCCCGCCCGGATCACATTCTCGCCCGGCACCACCGGTTTCAGCACCTCGATCGTCGTCGCATCGACACCTTGCACGTGCTCGAACATCACCACGGCGTCCGAACCACCGGGGAGCATTCCGCCGGTGGGGATCTTTGCGGCAAAGGACTTCGCAAGGGCAAAGGCCGGCATCTCGCCCATCATGATCTCTCCGGCCAGGCCGATATATGCAGGCATTCCCTCGGTCGCGCCGAACGTGTCTTCCGCCTTCACCGCATAGCCGTCGACGGTCGAACGGGCGAACTGCGGCAGGTCCTCGCCCGAGACGACATCCTCCGCGCATACGAATCCGAGCGAATCTTCGATGGCAATAATATCACCGGGAGGGGTCTTTGTCGGCAGACTGCGGATGAGAAGTTCAAGGGCAGCCCCTGCCGTCATCACCTCGCTTCTTCCGAGCATGTCTTTCATACCACCTATTATAATGCAAGAGGATTGCGGGAGAGCTAAACGCGCAAAAAAAACCCCGGATTTCTCCGGGGTTTTTCGTTTCAGAGGTCCCCGCCTCTTGCGAGGCGGAGACTATCACATCACAAAAAGATACTACAACTTAAGGACGCTCGGGCGTGATCCACTGGCCGGTGCTCCTGCTCCAGTTGATCAGATAGATCATAGCGTCCGTGGTACCGGGGGCGAGCTGCGTCCTAGTGCCGTCGGTGTACGCGCTTGCACCCTTGCCGTAAACTGAAGGTGAAGTGGCTACTGCCGTGGCGCTCGCGGAAAGGTTGATTATGCCATCATCGAGGAAGTCGATGGTGTCGTAGAGCAGCCTGCGGGCATACGTCCTCGCATGCGCATATGCGGCAGGCTCACGATTGAGCACATTGATGTTGAAGCATGCGCCCATCAGCTTCTTGCCGAAGGCCTGGTCGCCAGTCCCGCGGGTCCAGTCCTTGACCGCCGTCGCCCCGCTCGGGTCCTTGGCCAGGTCGTAGAAGTACGGATAAGACGCGGAATTGTACATGATGTTGTACTTGTTCAGCAGAACCGTAGAAGCCAGGGTGATCGCATCCTGGAAGACCGCAGACTGCTCCTCGAGGAAGGTGTCCAGATGCTCCTGAGTGTCGACTTCCGTGCCGTGGCAGTTGATGCAGACCTCGTTCGCGGCGTTGATGTCGATCGCAAGGCTGTGGCTCGTCGCCCTCGTCGGCACGCCGGTAGCCTGCATATGGCAGGTGACGCAGGGGCCGTTCGAATCGTACTTGCCAGGAGTAAAGACCGACGGATTGTGGCTGTCGCCGTTGATCCCAGTCGTGCCGAGTTTCCGGTGGGTGCTCGAAAGCGCCCCGCCGTCCTCGGTCGAGGTGAGAGACTTGCCGTAGGTGCTGCTTCCGATAGGCGTGTTCGGGTCGGTGAAGCCGGTAAAGCCGATCTTCACATACATGAGACCCGCGGCAGCCAAGTAATGGGAGTTTTTGAAACTTGCATTCGTGAAGTCTGCAATAGTGTTCAGAGATTCACCGCTTTCGCGGCCTCCGTGGCAGGCGATACAGACATCGGATGCCTGGACGTTCGGGAACTGGGCCTTCGCGCCCTGGAAATTATAGAGAGCCTGGAGCGAGCCCGGATCGTACAGAAGGTCCTTGATGTCATCTCTGGTCTGGCTCGTGTTCCTGTGGCAGCCCCAGCAGTAGAGCATCTCCCTCTGTTTGGAGGTATGGGTACCGCTTCTGCCGCCCCATCCGGCGAGGTGGGTGTAGTCGTTGTTAGCCGGGTTATAGGTGGAAGGGCTCTTTAAGAAATTGGATACGCCGGTTGCGGTGTGGCATCTCTGGCAGGGCTGCTGACCTGCTGCGCTCCAGTCCTCGGCCTGCCAAGGCTCTGCTTCACCGGCAGCGGTATTCATAACCGTGTCAACCAGGGCCGTAGAGTTGCTGGACGTACCTGCCGCGTCGTACTTCGACTGAAGCAGCCCGCCTCCATGTTGCGACATCGACCAATCCCTGAAGATAGAAGTTCTTGTCGGATCGTACGATGCCGAGTTCGGGTTGTTGTTCGTCTCGGTCCTCCACTCATGTCCGTGGCAATCGAAGCAGGGCGACTGGGTATTCGTCCGAAGCACATAGCCCGTAATACCATTGGTTTCGTTGTCGCTGTTGTTTAAGTGCGTAGTAGCGATTACCCTGAACCAGTCGTCCTCATGATGGCCGAC
Organism: Nitrospirota bacterium; assembly: GCA_021783515.1. Classification (GTDB taxonomy): domain Bacteria; phylum Nitrospirota; class Thermodesulfovibrionia; order Thermodesulfovibrionales; family UBA6898; genus Sulfobium. The sequence continues at coordinate 9,021 of JAJXTV010000002.1, read as the reverse complement.
AGGAGCCGTGCCGGAGGCTGCGGTACCGGAGGCCATTACCTGGCCGTCATTGGTCTTCAGGCCGTGGCAGCCGGTGCAGAGGTTGAACTGATCGTTGACAAGATTGCTCTTGCTGGGGTTCCAGACAACGAGATTCCCGTTGGCATCTCTGGTATTGACCCTGCGCAGCCCGCCTCCGTGTTCGTGGCAGGTTCCGCACTCAAACTGGGTATACTGCTCCGCGGCCGGCACTGCGCCCTGATAAGACGCATTGTCCATCAATGTTTTCGGGCCCGTCAGGCCGTTGAAAGCCCCAAGAATGGCTCCTTCATTCGTATGGCAGCGCCTGCAGGGGTTGGGCGTCTCCACCACTATCTGAGCATGCTTGGAGCCGGCGAACTTGGTCGGCGCGTTGGTGGCAAACGGACCTGTATGGCAGCTTGCGCAACGGGTGCCGTTGTCCGCAAACGGGTTAGGATAGGGGATAGGCCCCACGCCGAAGTGCTCTGCGCCGCCGCCGTGGCAGGCCTCGCAGCCGTTTCCGTTGTTCGCATGGGACGAATTCCGGTGCGGCGATGTAGCGTCATACTGGGCGATTATGCCCTCGTTGGTGAGCGGGTCCAGGACAGAGCTGTGGCACTGCCTGCAGGCGGAATCGCCTACATTGCCGACGCTGTCCGGCGTCGCCGTTGCCGACCCCTCTTTGTTGGATGAGCCGCAGCCGTATAGCAGGCCGGCGGCCAACAGCATACAGAGCATCATGATACTAAGCTTCCTTGTACGCATACTTCCTTCCTCCTTTTTGTAGAGTATTCTTAAAATGTTCCCGGTAAATGGCATTTTACGCATGTCCTTCCGCCGCTGGCGTCCTTGAGCCGTCCGGAGACCTTGCCCCAGTCGTCGGGATGAGGACTCGTCTTCCCGCTGCTATGGCACTGGACACAGACGTCTCCGTCGGGGTGGCAGGACTGGCAGGACGCAAGGTTCCTCCGCGCCTCCCTGGAATGCTCGCCTATCGCAAAGGTATATCTCTGGCCGTTAGGCCCCAGCATCAGGTGCGACTTGATATTCAGAGACCCCGCAGGAAACTTGCTGTGACATCTTGCGCAGAACTGCTCCGCATCGTGGCAGCGGTAGCAGGACCTCGGGTCGTCCTGGGCCTTTATCGGATGGATCGACATCCAGTCGGTCCGGTGCGACTTCGGCATGTAATCGGGGCCGGACTGCGACGAGTTCAGGTTCGCGTCGATCCCGCCGCCGTCGTGACAGTCGAGGCAAAAAGACTGCTGGTGGCAGTCCTGACAGTTGTTCGGCTTCTTGTTGGCGTACAGCTTGTGCTCCTTGGTCCACATCGGGCCGTGGTTCGGCGTAACGCCGCTTGACTCATGGCAGCCGTTACATTCCTCGATGTTCTTTATCGAAGAATATTCCTTATGGGAGGTCACGGCCCATGCCGCAACTGCAAGACCGCAGACAAGGAGCAGGATGATGAATAATGTGGCCTTCTTGTACATTTCCCCTCCTTTCCTTTACAGGTTCCAGTTCAGGGCAACCCTGCCCAGCGTTCTGTGGTCAAAAACCTCATTCACGTTCTCCTCGACCCTCGCGGTCACGGAGATGTTCTTCGTTGCGATCCAGCGACCGCCGATCCAGTAGCGCTGCGCGTCGTTCGTCCCGTCAAGCTCAGGCCTCTTGTAGGAGTCGTACTGCACTCCCCCCGCCACCGCGATCTGCTCGGTCAGCCGGTAGTCGCCTGCGACCTCGAAGCCCCAGATATTGCCGCCGTAACCGTTTCGGTAATCCAGCGAGGCATTCACCGAAAGCTTCTCGAGCGGGACAAGCCGCGCCCCGACTCTCACCACGTCGGCGTTGGAGTCTTCTTCATAGGTCTGCTTCACGTAGGACGCAAAGACGGTGACCGGGCTGCTGACCTTGTATTCCGCAGAGATCATGTATTCCCGGTATTTGTCGACCGCAAAGACGCTGTAGATCGACGTTGCGTCAAAGGTCGGATAGGAGTGGTAGAACTCTCCCTTCAGCATCAGCTTGTCCATCGGATAGACCTCCACCCCGACCGTCGCCTCGTCGAAGGCCTTGGACGTCACGTCATACTTAAGCTCGACGTACGGGCTGGCTATCTTGAAGTTGTAACGGAAGTTCGCCCCGAGTTCCTCTCTCGCAAGATCCGACTCGTTATACTTTCTCGCGTAGCTTACTCCCGCCTGCGTGTTCTGCACGCCCTGCAGGTGCACATCCACGCCGACGAAGTAGTTGCCGTCCCTGTTGACCTCGGAGTCGAGCGTGTAGATAACGTCTCTTCCCCCTGCGATTGTGATGCCCACCGGCCCGATGTCGCTCACGTCAAGCCGCACACCGTCCATAAGCGACGTGCCGGCCGTGAGGTTCACGAACTGTCTTCCTATGCGGGTAGCGATCTGCTTGGCAGGCGCATAATCGAGATAGAGGTAGTAAAGCCTGCTCTCCACATCGTTGTCCCTCACCGCGGGGGTGCCGAAGTCCTTCCAGACCCGCCCGTAACCGGTGAGCGAATACGTCTTTCCCTCAGGGGCATAACTCATCCTCAGATACTGCGCGAGGATCTGCTGGCTCTCTCCCAGCAGGTCGTCACCCCAGAGGAATTGAGTGGAAGACGAAAATTTCAGCGGTTCAGCCTGCGCTACGGCTGAGGCGAGCAAGAAAATCAGAAAAACAGCGGAAACAACAAACGACCTTCGAAAAAAACACCGCATTTAGCCCTCCTTCCATGGTTCCGAAATTTCTATTGTTATTCAGGGAACCTTGACTCTTATCTTCATCCTCGACCGAGGAACAAAATCCTTCTGTCTTCTACCTCCTTTCAACGGCCTCTCTATAATGACCCTTGGTTTTACGTGCAATATCAATACCCACTATGAAGGCTACCTAATTAGTGGATAATCGAGCAAACACTGAAATTATTTGTCACTCCGCCGGACTTAAAATGAGTCATATGGCTCATCAGATCAGCGAAAATGCCATTTCGGACACTACCGGTATGGCACGGGACAAGGAACGCCGCTTCTCCGATATAATGCGCCAAAAATAAAGGGAAATCCCACCCCCCCAGAAAGATTGCGTCCACCCAGATTCTTCGCACATATTGTACTTGTACTCGATTATATCGGCCATGTCAAGAGATAACTGAAAAAAAAATTTGTGCATAATTGGGCACCAAGGGGGGGGGAAGCAGAATCAACCGCATTCACCAGAAAGAGAAAAAAGCGGCCTAATCAATATACTTGGCCGGTTATACGTTGAAGAACATCAGGCAAAAAGAAAGCCCCGGATCTCTCCGGGGCCATTTCACTGCCGAAGGTCGGGGACCGCTACTGCCCGGGGCCGTAGACGGCCGCGGGCCTGGTCCCCGCCGGTCTGAACGCGCCCGGCAGGGCGGCGCCGTTAAGGTCTTGATAGCTGTCCAGCAGGAGCTGGATAACATATTTATAGTCATGCACCGCTGCCGAAGAATTCGGCACGTTCGCCTGTGACTGCCCGCCTGAGGGAAGCCCCTTCACCGTGTACGCCAGATTGAAGGCCGCCTTGTACGTTTCGGGCGTCCAGTCCTTGAAAGCGTTCGCGCTCGTATGCTCCAGGCCGGGAAGGAAGAAATAGGGATAGCTGAGATCGTCATATACTATCCCCTTCGCATCCAGCAGGGCGATGATCTTCTGCTGCAGCACCCGGATCGAATCGGCGATGGAAAGAGAAGCGCCGCCGGCCTCTCCGGTATAGTTGTTTGTATCGAAAGGCGCCCTGTAGCCTGCGACATCGGGACTTGCAGGGCCGTTTTCGGAGGCCGGATCGGCGGGGATGGGACCGGAGCCGCCGTGGCACTCGGCAACGTTGCAGGTCGCCACGTTCGGCCTCCAGGTATGCCCCCCGTTGAGATTGTCGCCAGTCGGGTTAGACATATGGCAGGTGGGGCAGTTCGCGTCCTGGTGGGCCGTATTCGAGCTGTATGACTTCCCTGCGTATTCATAGCCGTTGACGCCCCAAACCATGGCCGCGGTGCCGAGGTAGTGCGGGTTGAAGAAGCTGCCGGTGATCGTCGCGCCCGGCGCAAGCTTCGCCGCGTAGAGTGTCCGGCCGCTCTCCCTTCCCTGATGGCAGAAGATGCAGATCGTGCCGTTGCCGGTCTTCTCGACCGGCGGAAGCGGGGTGCCGTCAAGGAAGAAATTGCCGTTTATCGTGATTGCCCCCGAGTACTGGGTCATCTTCTTCGGCACGCGGACCTGATGTGTCGTCCCTGTCGGATTCGAATGCGGAGAATGACAGGTGATGCAGGTGACCGGTTCGTCGCCGAAGACGACATCCGCCTGCGGCGTCCCCTGCTGGTCGGACTGCCAGACGGTGGAACCTATTCCATTGTGACAATGGAAGCACGCATATACATTATTACCCGCGTTCCGGGTGGTGTCCGCAGTCTTACCGAACGTGCTTAAGGACATATCGATCGGATAAGACGGAGAATGCGTACCGGTTTCGTAGGGCAGCCCGGTGGCAGGATTGGTATATGCCGGCGGATTTGCCGAAAACTCCGCAAACGCGGGATCGTTCCTGCTGCCGTGGCCGGAGTTCAGCCATTGTGAATAGACGTCTTCCTGGTGCGTCGGCAACTGGCTGAACTGATACAGCCCCCTCGTATGGCACGAGCCGCAGGTACGCTCCACGTTGAGCTCGTTGTTTTTCCCCGACACTGTGCCGCCCATCGCCGCGCCGTTTGGCTGGAATATGAACCCGGCCAGGCGCTGTCCTTTGGGATCGCCCGGGTTAACCTGCGCGCCGGTGGCCAGATCGATGAAGTATTTCCTGTAAAGGGGATATGAAACCGGCGAGGTCCTCTGAGGGATCGTCACCTTCCGCTCGGTCTGGTGGGCGTCATGACAACCGGCGCAGCCGACCGCGGGATTCGGCATGTTGTTGGGGTCGGGGGTCACCAGTTCGCCGGTTGTGCCGCCTGAGGCGAACTCGAACCTTTGTTTGGGGTTGTGGCACCGCGAGCATTCCTGGATATGCAGGGCATGGGTCACCGGCGTCACCCCGTCAGGGAAGAATTCAGGCTGACTTCTGACCGTAGCCTGGCCGCTGTTGAGAGCGTCCCCCTGGAAAAAGAACTTGTCGGGACCTCCCACTCCATCCGGGATATGCTGGTTGTCGTGAGCAGTCGCATTGAACCCCGCCTTGCCGTGGCAGGCCTGGCACCGCGCCGCATCGGGAGCGGGATACGGGATCGGCCCGACACCGTAGTGCTCCCCCCCCGCTCCGTGACAATCCTCGCACTGGACGTTGCCGTCGGTAGTATGGGCGGTAACTGCCCAAACAGCCGCGATCTGATTGCCGGTGATGTCTACAGTCGAGGCGTGGCAGACGTTCGTGCAGGTCGAAGAGCCGACGTTCTCAACCCCCGAAGGACGGCTGTCTCCCCCCCCACAGCCGGACACCAAGGCCACCAGGGCCATCAGAACCGGTCCTATCACGCGAATTCTCTTTTCCATATTCTCCCTCCTTCGCAAAAAGGTTATGTCATCCACAGGGACTTCACACCATAATCCGGGAGCCGCAGGAATAATGAAGGCCGCCTGCCATTCCCATTTTTGGACCATATTATAATTTTTTTTGCCAAAAATAGTTAAGAAAATAAGGCGCGAGGCGTTCATGCGGTCCGCGACGCCTCGCGGGGTCCGCCGGCATCGTCCGCTCGGCGGCAGGCTGTTTTGACTAATTTTTCATATTTCTGTTATGTTTCTTATGTCGATGAAACTATACGGCGCAGACCACTTCCTGAAGCAGCGCAGCACTCTTGTCGTGATCAACAGCATCGCCGGTCTGCTCCTGCTGACCGCCGTGCTGCTCTTTGTCCGGGATGCGCTTTCTCTTGCCGTCGCGCGGAAGGGGACCGGGCGCGCAGCGGAAAAGGCCTTTCAGCCTCCGCCCCGGCATCAGCTGCGGGACTATGAGGCGCTCATGAAGAACAACCCCTTCGGATTCCCCGCAGGGGAGCTGACCCCCCTGTCGACGGCGTCCGGCCCTTCGATTTCACAGACAGACCTTTCCCTCATAGGCACCATCGCCGGGCAGAGAGCACATAGCTATGCGATATTCGCCGACAAATCCGGGAAACAGGACATCTTCAGGATCGGCGACAACGTGTTCGGTCTCGGGACGCTCAGGACGGTCGAAAAAGACAGTGTCGTGATACGCTCCAGCGGCAAAGACATCACGCTCCCCTTCACCGACATCGCCGTGGTGAAAGACGTCGGCTCGGCGGCCGCGTCGCCGGTGCCTCTCGGGCAGCGCACGGGCAGCACCTCCTTTGTGATCGACCAGCAGCAGGTCCAGCAGGCTCTCGCGAGGCCCGACCAGCTCATGACGGACGCACGGTTTATCCCGAACATCGTGGGCGGCAAACAGCAGGGCTTTCTGGTGCGCGAGATCAAGCCCGGCGGCATCTACCAGAACCTGGGGCTCCAAAATGGCGATGTCCTCCTCAGGATCAACGACTATACCATGTCGACCCCGGACACGGCGCTCCAGGCGATCACCTCGCTGAAAGGGATCGACAGGGCGCAGCTCGATATCATACGGCACGGCTCGCCGCTGACGATGACGTACCAGATCAGGTGAGACGCGTGGAAACCGCGGGAAGGAACGCAGGTTGACGGGACTCTGCATTTTTACTAAGATACTTACACGATGAAAACCTTCATGAATCCCTCTTCCTTCCGACGGCTGCTTGCGGGCGTCGTATTGTCGCTTCTCGTATCGGCCGTCTGTGGCCCTGCCTGCTACGCCGCTTCCGAAACCGGGCAGGCAAAGCCGGCAAAAGCGTCGAACAACGTGACGTTTAATTTTGTCGATGTCGACCTCCCTGTCATCACGAAGTTCATCAGTGAAATTACCGGGAAGAATTTCATCTTCGATGACAAGGTGAAGGGCAAGATCACGATCATCGCCCCCACGAAGCTCTCGATCGACCAGGCGTTCAGCCTTTTCACCTCCGTGCTCGACCTGAAGGGCTTTACCGTGGTGCCCTCCGGCGTCGACGCGTATAAGATCGTACCCTCGGCCGAGGCGAAACAGCAGGGGCTCCGCATCCTCACCGAGGGGTCCCCGCTGAATGCGAGCTACGTCGCGCGGCTGGTCTCGTTCACTTCCGTTTCGGCGGAGGACGCCCTCCGGTTTTTCCAGCCGCTCGTCTCCCGCGACGGCCACGTTTCGGTATTCGGGCCGGGCAATCTCCTGCTCGTAATCGACTCGGGAACGAACGTGGACAAGATACTGTCCCTGGCGGCTCTGATCGACAAGCCTTCGACGACCGAGATGCCGGAGGTCATCACTCTGCATCACGCGAGCGCGGATGCGGTCGCGAAGATCCTCAACGAGGGGATGGGGAAGATCAAAACCCGGGCCGTCCCCGCCCAGGCCGCGGCGGAAGGCGCCGCCGCAATCGCCGACGCCCGGCTCAATTCCGTTATCCTCTTCGGCGACCGGAGCATCAGAGAATCGATGAAGGCCCTCATTCCCCTTATCGACACCCCGGCCCCCGAGGCCCAGGGCAGGGTCAACGTCTACTTCCTCGAAAACGCAGACGCCACCGAACTTTCGAAGGTGCTCGAAGGGATGATCAAGGGCATGCAGACCTCGACGAGGCCGTCAGCCGTCCCGGGCGCCGCGCCGGTGACGCCTTTCGAAGCAGCGGGCGGAATTACGATCACCGCGGACAAGGCGTCGAACTCGCTCGTCGTGGTCGCTTCTCCGGCGGATTATCAGAACCTCTCCCAGATTATCAAGCGGCTCGACAAGCGAAGGAGACAGGTATACGTCGAGGCGATGATCGTCGAGGCCTCTATGGACAAGCTGAGAAATCTCGGGACCCAGTGGCGCGCCACGGCGGTGCAGGGCGGATCGCCGATCGCGATAGGAGGGTTCGGGACTATCGACAATTCAACGTTCCAGAGCATCCTGCAGGGGCTCCAGGGAGCGAGCATCGGAGGAATAGGCAACTTCCTCAACGTGCCGATCACGTCGGTCGATCCGAGCACCGGTCAGCCGAGCCAGACGACGCTCCAGATACCCGGTTTTGCCGCGCTGTTCAGCCTGAACGACTTCAGGGACACGGTGAACGTCCTTTCGTCTCCCCAGCTGCTCACCTCGGACAACAAAGAGGCTGAAATCCTCGTGGGAGAGAACGTGCCGTTCATATCGCAGAGCCAGACCACCTCCGCGCTGGGCGTCGCCCAGTCCAGCTCGGGGAGCAACGCAGCGGTCTCGGGGATCGTCAATTCGATCGTCAGACAGGACGTCGGCATCATCCTGAAGATAACCCCGCAGATCACCGAAGGCGACCATGTCAAGCTCGACATCTACCAGGAGATATCCCAGGTGAAGAACCAGTCCGACGCGCTCACCGTCAGCCTCGGCCCGACGATCACCAAGCGCTCCACCAAGACCTCGGTGGTGGTCAAGGACAACCAGATCGTCGTCATCGGCGGACTGATGCAGGAAAACGACGAGGAGCAGGTCACGAAAATGCCGGTCCTCGGCGACATCCCGATCCTCGGCTGGTTCTTCAAGACGAAGAACGTCACGAAGTCCAAGACGAACCTCCTCGTGTTCCTTGACCCTCATATCATCAAGGAGCCGGGCCGTCTCGCGGAGATCACCGAAAGCAAGTCAAAGGAGTTCGCAGTGGCAAATAAACGCTTCGCGAAAGACGAAGTTATGGTAAAGTTCAAAGACGGCGTCGCGGAGGAAAAGGCCCATGAGCTCATCGGCAAAGAAGGCGCCGGTGTCCTGGAATACCTGCGGGCTCTCGGGGTATATCGCCTGAAACTCAGGAAAGGACAGTCCGTCGAAGAGGCGGTTGAGGATTTCTCAGCCCTGCCGGAAGTCCAGTACGCCGAGCCCAATTATATGATAAAGATGCAGTAGGAGCGATGGAAACCATCTCGGTCATTCACGACGAAGATGTAGAATACTCTCTCATCAAGGAAGTCCCCCACG
>JAJXTV010000017.1 GCA_021783515.1 Nitrospirota bacterium | reverse complement strand
GGTGTTCGGGATACTGCCGGGGTTTTATTTCGGCAGCTACGGGGCGCTGGTGCTGATGAGCAGGCTTGCGGGAGGCCCGGTGGAGCCGACGACGATAGTCAGGATGGTGACGGTGGTCGGAGTGGCGCTGGGGATCTTCTGCGGGGCGGCTGCCAGCATCGTAATGGGTTCGGTATTCGGCACAGCCCTTGCCTGGGCGGTCGATGTCCTCAGCAGCGCAGGCCAGGTGAGGAAGTCCGAGGAAGTGAAGGTCAAAGGCTAAGACCATAAAGGATTGCAGGGGCGTATCACGATACGCCCAATAATTGCCTCTTTGTTACCTCCCCTCAGGAGACCCTGCTTGACCAGGGTCTCCTCTTTTTTCCTTTACTTCAATCCTGAATTCCGCGCCGTCGCCAGTATTGTATGCGGTTAATTTCCCGTCCATATTTTTTTCCATTATCACTTTTGACATATAAAGGCCGATTCCCGTTCCCTTCAGTTCCCTCTTGGTAGAGAAATATGGATCGAATATCTTGTCCGCGATATCAGCGGGGATTCCGCCGCCGTTGTCCCTTACGGTGACCACGGCCCTGTCGTTTTCCCTGAAGCAGCGGATCGCCACCCTGGGATTTCGTGTGTTCCTCTCGACAAGCGTATCTTTTGCATTTCCCAGAAGATTCAGAAGCACCTGGATAAATTCATTGGGAAACCCGTCGACCGACAGATCTTCCTCCATGTCGAGATCTATCGTAATGCCCTTGTCCGCGAAACTCGCGTCGATCACCGAGAGGGCCTGCATGACTGTATTGCCGACGTCGAATCTGCGGCGCTCTTTTTCAGGGAGGTAGAAGTTCCGGAAATCATCTATCGTCATCGACATGTGGCGTATTATCGCCATCGCCCTTTCGACGCTGTCTTCCAGATACTTGCTGTCGAGATTCCCCGACTGACCGACGCTCCCTACATCCTGGATGATCAATCCCACGGTGTTCAGTGGCTGCCTCCACTGATGGGCGATGCTTCCGATCATCTCGCCCATCGCGGCGAGCTTGGACTGCTGCATAAGGAGGAGGTCCTTCTCCCTGCCCTTCGCAACTTCTTCGTTTACCCTCATCTCCAGAGTCCTGTTCAATTCGGTAAGGGTCCCCAGCGCCTGATCGAGCGCACGGAGCGGGAACATGCGCATGAAAAGATAAGCAAGAAATGCGCACAACGCGGCCGCAAAGGTCAGTTCCGCGGTGGTTTTGGAGAGGTTCCTCAGCGAGCGGGTGACCTCAAGCTTTCCGACGACGCGTCCCGAATCGTAGAGCGGATAGGCGCGCCTCAGAAGAGGGGATTGCATTGGGTTTCCGTATTCCGCGATGAGGACCTCCTTTTCGTCGAAGATGCGCCGGTTCTCTTTTGTCGGGTCGAAGGGCCTGCGCGAGAGGAATTCCGCGAGCCTCTCGGACTCGTACCGCCATAAAAGCGGATTTCTGCTGATAATGCCTGTGGCAAGGGAAGCATTCACTTCGGCTTCTGTGGCGAGGATCGAGACCTCTTTCTGGTATCCCGCCGAGAAGTAGATCACCGGTACGACGAAGGCCGTCAGAACGGAAAGGAGTATCGACAGGGTATGGGTAATCCTGATAACTCTTCCGATTGAAACCTGCATCCTAGCGGGTTATCTGCGCCCGACGGCCGGTATGTGACCGGTGTTCGCAAGGATCCGTTGTCCTTCTTTAGAAAACACAAACCTGACAAAAAGAGCGGACGAAGGCGAGGAGCGGGGGCCGGTCGCAATAAAAAGGTCATAATAATAGGGATAGCTGCCGCCGGCCGGAGCTATTTCGCCCCCTCCCGGCTTCTGTAACGCCAGGACCTTCAGTCTCCGGTTTTCGGAGAGGATCTGGCAGAGCGGAGCGACGCCGAATGAGCCGGGAAGTTTCTCGAGCAGATCGGCATTGTCCTGATCGGTGACCGCCATGCTGAGGCCGGGCCGTGCAGCCGAATCCTCCACGGCTTTCTTCATCTCCCCCGAGATCTCCCCCAGAAGGTGGTTGCTCGACTCCCCTGCGGGGCGGATCACAAGCCTCACGGGAGTTCCGTCCGGCCATCTCATTGTCCTGCCCGCATAGATGTCGATGACCTGCCTGAGTGTGATCCGGGAGACGGGGTTTGTTTCGCGCGTCACAAATACCAGAGGGGTCCTGCCGTATTCGGAGACGGCCAAGCCGGCTTTCTGCTTCGCCGAAAGTTTCTTGCTCGCAACCGCGATATCGATATCGCCGTGCTCCGCCGCCTCAAGGCCACCCTGGCTGCCCAGGCTCGGGAATACCTTTACCGCTATCCCCGGATGTTTCTTCTGGAATGAATCCCCGAGGAGCCTTATGGTGGCCAGCGCGACCCCGGTCCCTCCGATCCGCACCGTTTTTTTGGCGTCCTCTGCCGCGGAAGTTCGGCCGGCGGCAAAAAGCGATCCGACAAGGGCGATAAGAATAAACATTGCGAATTTCGAAAAAAAGGCCGATTGTTTCACTTAGGGACATATCCTCCTTGCGCTGGTTCCCGGTGAAAGGCTTCAGTCATCTCCGGGAAGGATTATTCTTTTTTCCTTTCCTTTATCCTGTCGTAATATTCCGGGTACATTTTTTTGGTGCATTCATCGCAGAGACCGTGCGTAAACAGCGCCTCGGAATGCTCTGAAATATAGGTTTCGATCTGGTTCCAGTATCCCCTGTCGTCCCGTATCTTCTTGCAGCTCGAGCAGATCGGCAGGAGCCCGCTCAGTTTCTTCACGTTCTCGAGCGCATCGCGCAGTTTGACGATGAGCTCATCCTTCTCTCTGTCCTGCTGCCGGACCTTTCTTTCCAGAACGACGATCTGCACGCACTTATCGATCGCCCGGAAGAGCGCGGTCATGTCGACAGGTTTAAGGAGATAACTGTCGACCCCCAGCTCGATCGAGGCGAAGAGTATTTTGGCGTCGCTGTACGCGGTCGTGAGGATGATCCGGGCCCCTTTGTCCAGTGATTTAATCTCCCTCGACATCTCGATGCCGTCCATGAGGGGCATCATGATGTCCGATATCACGATATCGGGCCTGCGTTCTTTGAAAAGGGCCAGCCCTTCCTGCCCGTTTGACGCCTCGTACAACTCAGCAATCCTTCTTCCTAGCATCCGCGCGACGACCTGCCTTGTGAGAGGCTCGTCCTCGACATACAGGACCGACACGGGCAGCCGGTCATCTACGGCGCCATCATCCATTCTTATACTATAGTACAACGCCCCATGCGATATACAGTGCCGGGCGGATGAATATATTCTCCGGGGTCATCACGGCGTATAATACCTATCATGATTGTTACCGGAATCGGCCAATGCTCGCTCGATTATCTCGCCTTTGTCGACGCCTATCCGCCCCTCGATACGAAGAAGGAGATACTCCAATGGCATGAAGAGGGAGGAGGCCCGGTCGCAACCGCGCTCGTAGCGCTCTCTCGCCTCGGCGTCAGGTGTCGCTTTTCCGGAGTAGTCGGCGACGACGACGCCGGCGGAAAGATACAACGCTCTCTTGCGGAGGAGGGCGTGGATATTTCAGGGCTTAAGATGCGCCGTGCGTCCGTTTCCCAGACCGCGTTCATCGCCGTCGAGAGGGAGACCGGAAGGAGGACGATCTTCTGGCGGCGTCCTACGGGCGAGGCGCTCGGGAAGGCGGAGCTCGGCGAAGACTTTCTCGTCGGCTGCAGCATGCTCCTTCTTGACGGTCTGATGGCGGAAATATCGATCCATGCGGCAGGAGAGGCCGGGAGGCGGGGGCTGCCGGTGATGCTTGATGCCGGAAGGGTGCGGCCGGGCATGGTGGAGCTTGCCGGGTTGTCCGATTATGTCGTCGGCTCGGAAGAGTTCGCCCGGGAGCTTGGATGGGAGCTGTCGCCCGGGGCCCTCTCGCGGGAAAGGGAAAGACTGGGGGCCAAGGCCCTCACCATAACCCTCGGCGAAAGGGGAAGCATCACCGCTTCGTCGGGAGGCGATTGCTTCGAGACAGCCGCCTTCAAGGTCGATGTCGTCGACACCACCGGTGCAGGGGACGTCTTTCACGGGGGATATGCTTACGGCCTTCTTCAGGGCTGGGGAATCAGACGGACGGTCGCCTTTGCCTCCGCCCTTGCGGCGATCAAATGCACCATGGCCGGCGGAAGGGCCGGGATCGCAAGACTCGCTGAGGTGATGAGCTTTATGCTTGCGGCGGGCACTCCGTGAGCGGACTCGAAGGGCCGTCTTTCTTCAGCGGAGAAGAATAATGCGGGCACTCGGCCGGTGCTGCGCTATTTCAGCTTCAGAAAATTTCTCAGGAGATCTTTCCCGACCGTCGTGAGGATCGACTCGGGGTGGAACTGCACCCCTTCGATCGTGAACTCCCTGTGCCTGACGCCCATGATCTCCCCCTGATCGGTCCAGGCGGTGATTTCGAGACAGCCCGGTAACGTTTCTTTCCTGATCAGGAGGGAGTGGTACCGCGTCGCTTCAAAGGGGTTCGGCAGCCCCGCAAAAAGGTTCTTGCCGTCGTGGTGGATATGCGACGTCTTGCCGTGCATAAGTCTCGGCGCACGGATGATCTCACCGCCGAAGGCGGCCCCGATCGACTGATGGCCGAGACAGACGCCCAGAAGAGGGATTTTGCCGGCAAAAGACCGGATCGCCTCGACCGATATGCCCGCCTCTTTGGGCGTGCAGGGGCCCGGCGAGACTACGATCCTGTCGGGCGACATCTTCTCTATCTCTTCTGTCGTGATCTTATCGTTCCTGTAGACCCGGATGTCTTCGCCGAGTTCGCCGAAATACTGCACCAGGTTGTAGGTGAACGAATCGTAGTTGTCTATCATCAACAGCATGACATTATCCCAGCCCTTCTTCCGCCATGTCGGCGGCCTTCATCATCCCCTTCGCCTTGTTGACCGTCTCCGCGTATTCCCTCTCCGGATCGGAGTCGGCGACCAGGCCCGCCCCCGCCTGCACATATATCATCCCGTCCTGTATGACAAGGGTCCTGATCGTAATGCAGGTGTCCATATTTCCGGAGTAACTGAAATATCCGATAGACCCGGCGTACGGCCCCCTCCGCGTGGGTTCGAGTTCCTCGATGATCTCCATCGCCCTCTTCTTCGGAGCCCCGGAGACCGTCCCCGCAGGAAAACATGCCGTGAGCACATCGAAGGCGTCGAGCTCATCCCTCAGATCCCCCTCGACATTCGATACGAGGTGCATGACGTGGCTGTAGCGCTCGACCGTCATCAGTTCGGAGACCCTGACCGACCCGGTTTTTGCGACCTTCCCGACATCGTTTCTGCCCAAGTCGACGAGCATGATATGTTCGGCGACCTCTTTCGGGTCCCGCTTCAACTCATCTTCCAGCGCCGCGTCGGCCTCCTCGGTCTCGCCCCTTTTCCGCGTGCCGGCGATCGGCCGGAGCACGATCCGCCCGTTTTCCACCCTGACAAGGATCTCGGGAGAAGATCCGACGATCTTCGCCTCTCCGATATCGAGATAATACATGTAGGGAGAGGGGTTGATTACCCTTAGCGCCCGGTAGATGTCGAACGGGTAGACCGCGCTTTTGCGCTCGAACCGCTGCGAGAGGACGACCTGCACGACGTCCCCGGCCATGACGTACTCTTTCGATTTTTCGACCGCCAGCAGAAAGTCCTCTTTGGTATAATTCGAGCAGACCTCGCCGGATTTTTCGGAAGGACCGGACTGTCCCAGGACGAGAGGCGCCCTCAGCCTTGCTATCAGTTCTTCGATCTTTTGTTCGGCCTCACGGTATGCCTTGGCCGGAGACTTGTCTTCTATATGCGCGTTGGAGATCACTTTTATCTTCTGCCTGAGACTGTCGAAGATGAGCATGGTATCGGTGAGCATGAAGAAGAAGTCGGGCAGCCCGAGCCCCTCTTTCTCCCTTTCCCTGATCGGCTCGAAGAACTGCACCATGTCGTAGCCCATATAGCCCACCAGCCCGCCGTAGAAGATCGGAAGCCCCGGGATTTCCACCGGACGGTAACGGGAGATTTCGCTCTTGATGATCTCGACCGGATTTTCCGCCTCGATGACGACAGCAGGCTCTCGGCCGCTGACGATCTCGACCCGTGTGCCCCTTCCCCTGATGATCTTCGACGGCCTGGAGCCGATGAAGGAATAGCGCGCCCACTTTTCTCCCCCTTCCACACTCTCCAGAAGAAAAGAAGGCGTTCCCCCCAGCTTGAGAAAGGCGCTGACGGGAGTGTCCGTGTCCGCCAGTATCTCCCTGTATACCGGGATCAGGTTCCCGTGTGCGGCAAGCTCCTCGAATTTTTTCAGGTCCGGGTATATCATGTTGACAAAAATCCCTTGTCAATTTTATAGTTCATAGATTATAATTATATCTTATCGGATAACGATAAGTTAAGGATTATCTGAATGATACCGGATAATTCTGCGGCAGATAATGCGGGAATAGCTCAGTTGGTAGAGCACAACCTTGCCAAGGTTGGGGTCGCGGGTTCGAATCCCGTTTCCCGCTCCATTAACTACAGTAAAAAGTGAAAAGCAAGAATAGGATGCAAAGACTTCCGGAATTGATCGGCAGTAAATTCTTTCACAGCTTTTATTAACTGTTCATTTTAACTCTTTACTGTTTGCTCTTATCGGCGGCGTACCCAAGTGGCTAAGGGAGAGGTCTGCAAAACCTTTATGCAGCGGTTCAAATCCGCTCGCCGCCTCCACCACTCAGTATCTCCTTCCCTTCCCTGAGGGTTTCGAGCAGGGAGAGGTCGAGGTTCTTTTCCTCGAAATACTCTTTTTCGAGCGACTCGATGTAGAACCTGTCGAGGCCGCTGTTTTCGAGGAAGTCTTCCCGGAGCGAGGCGTCCATCGTATGGATAACCGTCGGGAATATCTGGTTCAGGTAGACCGATTCCTTCCTGAGGTCGATAAAGACCTTCTCGAAGAGCCTTTCCGGGAGCTTCGCCGCGATGCCCTTTCCCGCCAGTTCGGCGGTGATGTCGGCCCGTATCTTTTCCCTCACCTCTTTCATCTCGAGCCCCGGGAAGAAGCTCCGCATCCGCTCCTTCATGGCGGCGTGGGTCTCGTGGTAGAGCCTTTCTTCTTCGGCGACGCTGCGCAGTTCGGCCATGACGTCTTTCAGCGAAGACTCTCCCTGCTGGATGTTCTCGATGCCTTTGAGGATCAGCTTTATCTTCCGCTTCCCGTAGGCGGTGATATATTTGTTGGTGAGAAGCTCTTTGATAAAGATCGTCTTGAAGAGGTCCGGGTCGAGCGTGTCAAAGGCCTTCTTGTTGCCGATCAGGCTTCTTAGCGATTCGTCCTTGAAGTCAATCTTCTTCATAAAGGCGAGCTGACTCAGGAGCGCCTGGACGTTGTCGTATCGGTCGAAGTAGGTGATGATCGAGCTGAACTCCTCGAAGACGCGGAAGTCGTCGGTCTCCCGGGCCAGCTCGTCGCAGGCCCTGCCGATGTCCAGGAGCACCTGCTCGAATCCCCTGTCGTTCTGCGAATAGGCGGCATGCTTCGCCTTGACGAGACGGATGATGTCGTCCTTGATGATATGCTGCTTCAGGGAAGGGTCCTTGAAAAAGAGATTCTCGAGGATCGACCGGGCCTCCCGCAGATAATCCCGCTCTTCGATCTCCTGGATCTTCTTTCCTTTCAGGAGGAGCTCGTCGAGAGTGTCGAAGAGAACGACCGGTATATTGTTCCTGATGCTCAGTGTCCTGAGCCTGTTCAATCTCGCGTATTCGGACGCCTCGATCACGTCGCGTTCCATGCTCCTGACGAGCACGTCCCGGTATTCGTCGACCACCACCTTGTTTTCGGGATGATTGTACATGACGTCGATCTTTATCCGCTCCTGCTGATAGCGGTCGATCCGGTTTCTGATGACGATCTCCTCGAGGAGCATTTCGTCAGCCGGAGCGAGTTCCCGGCTTCTTGCATACAGCCCCTTGAAGGTGTTGCAATAGTCCCGGTTTGCCCGGTTGATGATCTTGAAGATGAAGACGACCGACTTCTTCTCCTTGAGCTCCGCGCAGAAGTGGCCCAGGAGTTCCGTGTCGCGGTCGTCGGCGAGCAGGTCGGTGCGCTTGAGAAATTTGCCGACGGACTTGAGAATCTGCTTCTGCCGTTTCCGGGAGTCCCCTTCATATTCGGAGGAGATCAGGAAAAAATAGTTCGCGACCGCATGGCCCTGGAGAAAGAGCCTGTCGAATGTCTCGACCCCCTCGGTATTGTTCGTAAAGACGACCTTTTCCTGGTCATCCAGGAAGGCGCCGAACATGATGAGGCGGTTTGAAATATCGCTCTTCGCCATGTCCTTGACGGGCTTTTCGACGCCGAACATATACTGGCAGAAACTCCCCCCGGACCCCTTATAGGTGACGCTGCTTTCGGAGATGGTGAACTCGTTGCCCCGGGAGAAAAATCGGATGCGGGAGGGCTCTTCTTCGTAGAAATACGAGTTATGGGTGCCTGCCCCCGCGGCAAAAGCGAAAAAATCGATGCCTCCGATGCTGCCGTGGAGCCTGAGGTCTCGTATCATAGGGAAAATATACCACAGTATCGCCCGATTATGCTATTTGCGGGCCGACCATGAGAGGGCTTGCACAGGTTCTGGCGGCGCGATGATTGCCGAAAATTTCGCTTTCGTCTATCATAAAATAGAGGTAACACAAGAAGTATGGGTATCGGAGCCGCAAAAAAGAGTCGTCTGCCGGAAGAGGTAACCCCCCGACGTGAGTCCTTCGGCTCGTGCAATGCGTACAACGGGGTCTTCCGCTTCCTTATTATTATTGTTTTGGCCTCATTTTGTTTCCTGGCCGCCGGGGCCTCTGCGGAGGACGGTAAAGAGTCTTTCAAAGAGGGTAAAAGCGCCCTTGCTGCCGGCCGTTACGATGAGGCGGTGAAAAAGCTGTCTCATGCGATTGGGGATTTCCCCCTTCTCGGAGACTACGCGCTTCTGTATCTTTCCGACGCCTACCACGGACTCGGGGATCACGGAAAGGCGCTCGACACCGTCAGGGCACTCATGAAGAAGTTTCCGAAATCGCCCCTGACCAGAAAGGCCAGGGCTGCAGAGGTTGCCGAGGCAGGGGACAAGGGTGATGCGGACCTTTCGCGGATATTCGAAGCATACGTGAAGGACTATCCCGCCGACGAGAAGAGGTATTTTCTGTATGGTCTTTTCCTGAAGCGGTCGGGGGAAACAGGGCCGGCGGCGAAGGCATTCAAGAAGATATACCTGCAGGCCGGCTCTTTCGCCGGCCAGGCATACGCCGAAATGGAGCCGGGCTGCATGAATTCAGCCGACCACCTCGCCCGAGCCGAGAACCTCATGAAACAGTTCCGGTACCGGGAGGCCGAGCGCGAGCTGAGAATGACCCTGGCCGGAGGGGGAGAAGATAGCAGGGACGAGGCTATGAGGGGCCTGGGGCTTGCGGTCTTCAGGCAGAAGGAGTATCGCGAGGCGGCCGCGATTTACGACAAGGTGGACGACGTGTATTCCAAGGCCCGCGCTCTTTATCGGGCCGGCGACAAAGAAGGGTTCGAGGCGGCCTTAAAGGTTCTGATCGGGAAGCACGATAAGAGGGCAGGGAATCTTCTTCTGGCCCAGGCGTCCGACAAGAGGCGCGAAGGAGACGCTAAAGGCGCGCTCACAATCTATCAGGAGATCATCGGCAACTATCCCCGGGAGAAGGAAGACGCGATGTGGGGCATAGGATGGACCCACTATCTGTCGGGCGAATACCAGGAGGCCTCAAAGGTCTTTTCGGACCTGTACTCGACGTATGAAGAACCGAAATACCTCTATTGGGAGGCGCGGAGCAAGGAGGCCGCCGGGGGAGATGCAAAGGACCTCTATCAGGCCCTCCTGCCGTATGAGAACAATTTCTATGCCGCCCTTTCGGCGGCGCTCGGGAAGGTGCAGCCTTCACGGGGCGGCATCGGGGAACTGCAGGCAACTCCGCTCTCTCCGCAAAAAGGGTTTGAGCGGGTGGATGCCCTCTTGTCCGTTGGTATGCAGAAGGAGGCCGGCGACGAGCTGCAGTGGATGACCAGGCAGATCGATTCTCCTCAGGAACTGATTGCGGTGGCAGCAAGGCTCCAGAAAATAGGGGACTTCAGGCATGCCGTCGGTCTCGTGACGAGGATGCCGTACTCCGAAAAGATGCACCGCTTCTGGTATCCGATGGCATTCCGCGAGGAGGTCGAGGCGGTATCGCGTCAAAACGGCATCGACCCCATGATCGCGCTGTCGGTGATGCGGGAGGAGAGCCGCTTCGACCCGGACGCCAAATCGGTTGCGGGGGCCCGGGGGCTTATGCAGCTGATGCCCAGGACCGCGTTCCGCCTCGACAGAAACGTCAATCTCGGGATCAGCAAGGCGTCCGAAATCAGCGACGTCTCGACGAACATACGCCTCGGCGTTTATTATCTGAAGTCCCTCTTCAGGGAGTTCGGTTCCCTGCCTCATGTGCTTGCCGCATACAATGCCGGCGAGGCGGCGGTGAGAAAATGGGAGGAGAAGGGCAACTACAAGTCGGTCGACGAGTTCATCGAGGACATCCCCTATCCGGAGACGAGGAACTACGTAAAGAAGGTGATCACGTCGTATTATCAATATAAGAGGTTCTCCCCTTCGGAACCCCCGGCTGCCGCATCGGCATTCGGCAGTCTTTAGGGCCGTCTGTTTTCTCCTCGATTTGTTATCTCCCTGCAATCCGCTCATGCTCTCATTTGCACCTCGTGAAGCCCCGGTCTCTGCAGTAACAGATGTTCGTCTATGGTAAAATTCATAAGGCGTGATGTGGGAATACAGGGGGGAAAATGAGAAAGAAAATCGGCTCGGGCATGGGCAGGAGACAGTTTCTGAAGTATGCGGGCCTGGGGGCCTGCGCGTTGACCTCAGCCGCATACCTTAACGGCTGCAGCCGGTCGCTCAGGCCCGGCGGCGAAGATAAGCCTCAGCGGATCTCCGGCACTATCGTGGATGTCGTGGCAGGCGCCTCTTATCCGGGCACCCTGGAGATCGCTGGCGGCAGGATACGCAGGATAGAGAGGGGCGGCGGCCCCTACGAAACCGCTATCATCCCGGGCCTCATCGATGCCCACGTCCATATCGAAAGCTCGATGATGGTGCCCTCCGAATTTGCACGGCTTGCAGTCAGGCACGGCACGGTAGCGACAGTCTCCGATCCGCACGAGATCGCAAATGTGCTGGGCATCAGGGGCATCGATTTCATGATCGAAAACAGCGGGCAGACTGCCTTTAAATTTTACTTCGGGGCCTCTTCATGCGTCCCGGCGACTACATTTGAGACCTCCGGGGCATCCATAGGCCCGGACCAGATCGAGGAGCTGCTGAAAAGAGACGATATAAAGTACCTGAGCGAAATGATGAATTATCCGGGCGTCCTTTATGGAGACAAGGCGGTCATGAAGAAGATCGCGATCGCAAAGAAATACGGGAAACGGATAGACGGCCACGCGCCGGGGCTGACCGGCAGTTCTCTCGAAAAATATATCGGGAGCGGCATCACGACCGACCATGAGACCTTCCGCTATGAGGAGGGGCTCGAAAAGATCAAAAACGGGATGAAGGTCCAGATCAGGGAGGGATCCGCCGCAAAGAACCTCGATGCCCTTCTCCCTCTGCTCGACGAGTATCCTGATTTCTGCATGTTCTGCAGCGACGACAAACATCCCAACGACCTGGTGCAGGGGCATATTAATGAGTCGGTGAAAAAGGCGCTTCAGCGGGGCATCGATCCGATGAAGGTATTGAGATGCGCGAGCCTGAACCCTGTGAGGCATTACAATCTTGGGGTAGGGCTGCTGCAAGAAGGCGATTACGCCGATTTTGTTGTGGTGGATGATCTTCAGCATTTCACTGTGCTGAAGACGTTCATCAACGGGAGGCTTGTTGCCGGGGCCGGCAAAACCCTCCTGCCAAGGGTCCCTTTTGATGCGCCGAATAATTTTACCGCCCGGAAAGTAACCCCGGGAGAATTTTCCGTCCGGGGCAAAGGCGGCATTCTGAACGTTATCGAGGCCGAAGACGGCCAGCTTGTTACGAAAAGGCTGCGGGAGCCGCTCAAGGATTCGGGAGGGGAGGCGGTTTCGGACGTCAGCAGGGACATCGTGAAGCTGGCGGTGGTAAACCGCTACCATGACGCGCCTCCTGCGATAGGTTTTATCAGGAACATCGGGCTTAAGAAAGGGGCGATCGCCGCATCTGTTGCCCACGATTCCCATAATATAGTCGCGGCAGGCGTGACGGACGAAGACCTTGCGAGGGCCGTCAATAGGGTGATGGAGAACAGGGGAGGACTCTCCGTGGTGTATGACGACACGGAGCAAGTCCTGCCCCTGCCGGTGGCCGGGCTGATGTCCGACCGGGACGGGTTCGAGGTCGCGGAAAAATATTCCGAACTCGACAGATGTGCAAAGGGACTCGGATCAAAGCTGAGTGCCCCCTTTATGACGCTGTCGTTCATGGCGCTCCTGGTCATCCCCGAAATTAAACTGAGCGACAAGGGCCTCTTCGACGGCCGCAAATTTGACTTCATGCCGCTTTTCGACACTACCGGAACATGATGCAGCTCTGCGGAGTGCGTTAATCGAAATGGGGAAGGATCAGGGAAGGAGACAGGGGAGGTCACCTCATGTCGATGAAAGCTGAAACGAACGAGCAGGCACGGCCCCACGCGATACAGATTCGCAATCTGCGGATCGATCCGCCGCTTCTCCTTGCGCCGATGGCGGGGCTCAGCCACAGCGCCCTGCGGCGTATTATGGTTGGCTTCGGCGGGGTCGGCCTGTTGTCTACCGAAATGCTCTCGGCAAGAAGACTGCCGACCGAAAATCCCCGCATCTCCCCTTATCTGATCAGGACCGAGGGGGAAGGCCCGCTTTCCTATCAGCTTCTTACTTCCACCGACAATGAGATAGGCCGTGCCATCGATAAGCTTCACGCATGCGAGGCCGACGCCGTCGATTTGAACATGGGCTGCCCCTCGCCGGCTGTCGGCAGGTTCGGCGCAGGCTCAATGCTGATGGAACAACCGGATGTGGCCCGCCGCATCGTGGCCGAGGCCAGGAGGCGCACCGCCCTCCCTCTGAGTGCGAAAATCCGCCTCGGCAGCGAGGCCGACAGCGAGAAATTAAAGAAGTTCTGTGCCATGCTCGAAGATGAGGGCGCTGACATGATTACGGTGCACGCCCGGTTCACGCATGAGCCCTTTGCGCGAAATCCGCGGTGGGCATATATCGCCGAAATAAAGGATTGCATGCACATACCCGTTATCGCCAATGGCGGGATCTTCTCGGCGGAGGATGCGGAGAAATGTCTGAGAGTATCCGGCGCCGACGGATTGATGCTCGGACGGGGGGCGGTGATAAAACCATGGATCTTCGCCGAAATTGCCAAAACCGTATTCGGCAGCGATATCACGGAACGCGCAGTTTTTCTGCCGGATGTCTACGCCGCCTTTGTGGAAGCCTTGATCTCGGATTATCGTCCCATATACCGCCTGGGCAGGCTGAAGGAATTTACTCACTACTTCGCCCGGAACTATAAATTCGGACACTCTCTGGCGACCAGGGTCCAGTCAAGCGGCAGCATGGAGGAAGCCAGGGAAAGGGCCGGGGCGTTCTTTGCGAACAACGGCGAGGAGAGCAGGCCATGCGTGGGAATACCGGGGTGAGGCGTGAATGGCACCGGCCCTGCACGACAAGAACGCGATGGGCAGCGAAGCCAGGCGGCGTCCATTTTGCTGTTGCCTCTTGCGAGTATGAGGGAGCGCGCGTCAACAAGATTGTCGGCGCATCCTCTGCAACTTAGCCGATTTTTCTCCCTTGACTTCCCGCTGAGCGGCCTTAGAATTCAGTCATAACGGCCATACTATTTCTTCCAACGGGGGACCATAATGAAGAGCAGACTTCTTCTGTTGTTTCTTTTTGCCCTTTCGTTTTTTGCCCTTCCCTTTCCCTGAAAAGTCCGCTCTTACGGTGGATATGCCGGGGGGCGTCAGGGACGATGCGGGGAGGGCGCTTGCAAATGCAGACAGGTTTCCCTCTTCGGGCAACGGGCCTCTCTCCGGAATTTCTGGAGCTGGAACTTACCGAGGGGATTGTCATGCAGAATCCGGAGACGACCATCGCCACGCTCAGGGAACTGCGTTCGATCGGCGTTCACCTTTCAATCGACGACTTTGGTACCGGGTACTCCTCGCTGAACTACCTGAAATACCTGCCGATCAACAAGCTCAAGATAGCCCATCATTTTGTGGACGGAATCGCCAGGGACCCCAACGACGAGGCGATCACACGGGCTATTATCACCCTCGCCCACAGCCTGAACCTCACGGTGATCGCCGAGGGGGTGGAAACGACGGACCAGCTTGAGTTCCTTCGGGCGCACGAGTGCGACGAAGCCCAGGGGTATCTTCTGAGCAGGCCTCTCCCGGTGGAGGAACTGCAGCGCGTGCTCGCAGAAATCTCTCAGGTATATCCTCATTGGACTAAGAGCCCGGAGCCGTAGCCCCATCCCCTGTTCCGACATTTCTTTAAAAAGTCGGCCTTTTTTTGTATGCTTAATGATACATGTCAAACAAGAAAGAGGAGGCGGGCGTATGGATATAAGGGAATTCGTCCTGGCAAAGGCGAAGGAGGCGAAAGAAGGGGCCCGCTCGCTTGCCAGGGCTTCGTCGAAGCAGAAGAACCTGGCGCTCCTCAGAATGGCCGAGGCGCTCCAGAAGAGGTCGAAGGAACTGATCCGGGAGAATGCGAAGGACATCGCCTATGCGGAGAAGAAGGGACTTTCGAAGGCGATGCTCGACAGGCTCAGCCTTAACGACAAGCGGGTCCGCGAGATGGCCCGGGGGCTCGTCGAGGTTGCGGCACTGCCGGACCCTGTCGGAGAGGTGCTGAAGATGTGGCAGAGACCCAACGGCATGACCGTCGGAAAGATGCGGGTGCCGATCGGCGTGATCGGTATCATCTACGAGTCGAGGCCGAACGTGACAGCCGACGCGACAAGCCTTTGTCTGAAGGCAGGCAACTCGGTCGTGCTCCGCGGCGGATCCGAGGCTATCCATTCGAACAGGGCGATCGTGAAGATACTGAGGGACGTGGCAAAGGCCGAAGGCCTTCACGAAGGGGCCGTAACGTTCATAGATATCCCCGACCGGGAGGCGGTCATGGAGCTCCTGAAGCTCGAAGGGATCGTCGACCTGATAATTCCCCGGGGCGGAGAGGGGCTCATCAGGGCGGTCAGCGAAAACTCGCGCATCCCGGTCCTCAAACACTATAAAGGAGTCTGTCATGTCTTCGTCGACAGGGATGCGGACCTTGCAATGGCGGAGGATATCTGCTTCAACGCGAAGGTCCAGAGGCCCGGGACCTGTAACGCGATGGAGACGATGCTCGTCGACAAAAAGATCGCGAAGTCTTTTCTCCCGGCCATGGCGGCACGGTTCAGGAAGTCCGGCGTCGTGATCAAGGGGTGTGCGGAGACGAGGAAGCTGGTGAAAAATGCCGTCGCTGCGAAGGATGAGGATTATTATAATGAATATCTCGACCTGGTCCTGAACGTGAAGGTCGTCAAAGATATCGACGAGGCGATGGACCATATCGCACGATACAGTTCGGCCCATTCCGACGCGATCGTGACGAAGGACTACGGAAAGGGCATGCGGTTCCTGCGGGAGGTCGATTCGTCGGCGGTCCTCATCAACGCCTCCACCCGCCTGAACGACGGATATCAGTTCGGCCTCGGGGCCGAGATCGGCATCTCGACCGACAAGATCCACGCCCGCGGGCCGATGGGACTCGAGGAGCTCACCTGCACGAAGTTCATCGTCCTGGGCAGCGGGCAGCTCCGGGAGTGACCGCCTCTTTGAAGATCGGCGTCTTTGGCGGCACGTTCAACCCGATCCATTACGGCCATCTCCGGGCGGCGGAGGAGACGCGCGAGATACTCGGTCTCGATAAGGTGTTTTTCATCCCTTCGGGAAACCCTCCCCTGAAGTCGGACGACCTCGCGGATGCGCTGAGGCGCTATAAGATGGTGCGGCTCGCGGTGGTGAAGAACAGGTCTTTCGACGTGCTCGACGTCGAGTGCGTCAAGCCGGGGAAATCCTATACCGTCGATACCCTCGAGGCCCTTCTTGAGCAGCACCGCGGCGCCGAGCTCTCTTTCATGCTCGGGATCGACGCCTTTCTCGACATTCCGAACTGGTGGAGGCCGGAAAAGCTCGTCTCGATGGTGAATTTCGCGGTCATCTCAAGGCCGGGGCGGACGTTTGACGAACTGGCTTCTTCTCCCTATATAAAGAAGGGGACGAGTTTCACCGTCCCCGGAAGGGCAGGCCAGGAATTTCTCACCGCCGGGCTCACGTCGGGGAAGAAGGCTGAGCTGGTGAGGACCACCGCGGTCGACGTCTCTTCCTCCGACATCCGCAGGCGCATAAAGGCCGGCCTCAGCATAAAATATCTGTTGCCAGAGGATGTGGAATCCTTTATAATTTCTCATAGGTTGTATTCACCTGTTCAGTAAGAGCGGAAACCGAATCGAAAGGAAGGGAAGGCCCTTAAAAAGCAGAGAATTAGCCGTCAGGGCAGCAAAAGCGGCCCTCAAAAAGAAGGCCGTCGATCTCGTTGTCCTTGATCTCGCCGGTCTCACCATCATCGCCGATTATTTTGTCATCTGCTCCGGGGAAAGCACCACGCAGGTAAAGGCCATCGCCGAATTCATCGAGCATGAATGCTCGGGGAAGGGGATTAAGCTCCTGGGCTCCGAGGGGCTGAATTACAGCCACTGGGCGCTCCTCGATTACGGTGATGTCGTCGTACATATCTTCGAGAAGGAGACGAGGGAATATTACGAGCTCGAAAAGCTCTGGATGGATGCGAAGACCCTGGAGATAGATGAAGATAAGACTGGCGTGGGTGGGAAAGACAAAAGAGCGGTTCATTCAGGAAGGGATTGAGAAGTATCTGAGGCTCCTGAAGCCGTTCGCGGATATTGCGGTCTCCGAGATCAGGGAAGAGAAGGGGAAAGACATTCAGCGGATGGTCGAAAAAGAGGGAGAGAGAATACTGAAGCTCCGGGTCCCGTACGTCCTTCTGGATGAGCGGGGAAAGGAATACACGTCCGTCGCATTCGCGGATTTTCTTGCGGCCCGCCAGCCTGCCGTGCAGTTTGTCGTGGGGGGCGCATACGGCGTTTCCGACGGGGTGAAGGCCGCAGCCCAGTCTTCTTTGGCCCTGTCAAGGATGACGCTCACCCATGAGATGTCGAGGCTGCTCCTCGTCGAGCAGCTCTACCGGGCGGTCACGATCACGCACAAGAGGGGATACCACCACTGATGGGCAAGCTGTCGATATTCATACTGGT
This sequence comes from Nitrospirota bacterium, assembly GCA_021783515.1. Classification (GTDB taxonomy): domain Bacteria; phylum Nitrospirota; class Thermodesulfovibrionia; order Thermodesulfovibrionales; family UBA6898; genus Sulfobium. The sequence continues at coordinate 63,746 of JAJXTV010000017.1, read as the reverse complement.
CCTGTTCTTTGCCGCGCTCTCGCTTTTTGCGGTATACAACCACGAGGCGATCACCTTCGCCGTGCCCTTCGGCGAGGTGTATCAGGTCCCTAAGTTTGCCTTCATGCTCTTTTCGATCGCGGCCGGGGTGCTTATTTCGCTCGTCTTTTTTGCGATCAGGGACACCAAGAAATATATCGATAACTGGCAGTACCAGAAAAAACAGAAGCAGGACGCAAAAGTCCAGGGGCTCTATTCCAGGGCGGTCAACGCCATACTTGCTCACAAGGACGACGCAGCGAAAGAGGCGCTGGAGGCGATCCTGGCCGAAGAGCACGACCATGTCGACGCGCTTCTCAGGCTCGGCGACCTCTATGCCGGGGAAGAGGACTTCCAAAAGGCCAACACCTACTATCAGAAGGCAAGGATGGTGAACCCGCAGAACCTCTCGACGCTCTTCGCGCTTGAAAGACTTTTAGAAAAGTCCGGAAGATGGTCGGATGCGCTCAAGTATATCGAAGAGATTCTCGATATCGATGGCGCCAACCTCACCGCCCTCTACCGGAAGCGCGATCTTCTGGAAAAACAGGGACGCTGGGACGATCTCGTCTATCTGCAGAAATCGGTGCTGAAATACCAGCACGGTGAAAAGGACAAGAAGCGCGAACAGGAGATCCTGATCGGCTACAAGTACGAGTACGGCAGGCACAGCCTCGAAAGCAGCCAGCTCGAGAAGGCGAAAAAGGCCTTCAAGACCGTCCTGCGGCTCGAAAAGGATTTCGTCCCGGCCACGCTTGGGCTTGCCGAGGTGATGCTGAGGGAAGGCGACAGCGAAGAGGCGATCAACCTTCTGGAGAAGGCCTATGAGAGCGGCTCCTCGAAGATCGTCCTGGCGAGGCTGGAGGACCTGCTTATCAGTCTGGGCGAGCCGGGAAGACTCATCTCGATCTACAAGGCGGGCATATCGAGAAACCCGAACGACCCGGTGACCGGTTTCTTCCTCGGCAAGCTTTACTACCGGCTCGAGATGATTGACGACGCCTTTGATACCCTTGCGGGGATGGACGCGATCGGGGTCTCCTACCCGGAGATCCACCAGCTGCTCGGGAATATCTACATGAGGAGGCATCAGCCGGACAAGGCCGCCGCCGAATACCGCAAGGTGATCGACGTCAAGAAGTCCTTCAGGCTGCCTTACTGCTGTACGCACTGTGGGATCAGCTCCGAGGAGTGGTCGGGCCGGTGCAACCGATGCAGGCAGTGGGACACCTATCAGTTCAATCTTGAGGGGATCTGCACGCCGGCTCAGGCCGGCCTGGCGGTGAGCAGGTGACGGCGATAGGGCTCCGGAAGCTCGTCGCATTCCTCGATTCAGAGCTCTCCCTTTCCGAGTTCCCGAAAGACGACAGCATAAACGGGCTTCAGGTCGAAGGAGGGGAACGGGTCACCAAGATAGGTCTTGCGGTCGACGCCTGTGAAGAGACGTTCGAGATGGCGAAGGAGAAGCACGTCGATTTTCTGCTCGTCCATCACGGGCTCATCTGGGGAGGACTGAAGTCCGTAAGCGGGGTGACGGGAAGAAGGATCAAGACTTTGCTGGATTCGGCCATCTCTCTTTACGCATGCCATCTTCCGCTTGACTGGCATCCGCGATACGGAAACAATGCCGAGCTTCTGCGGGTCCTTTCGCTCAGGAAGACGGGCGAATTCGGCGAATACCACGGCAAGAGGATAGGGTACCGGGGAATGACCAAAACGCCAGTGTCGATGACTGAATTCGTCAAACGCGTGGATAAGACCCTCAAGGTGAGGTCATGGTACGTAGATTTCGGGAGAAAGGTCCGCAACATCGGCGTTGTTTCGGGGGGCGGATGGTCCGCGATCCACGACGCAGAGGATCTGGGGATAGATACCTTCCTTACGGGTGAAGCTTCCCATAGCGCCTATCATCTCGCAAAGGAGATGAAGGTGAACCTTGTCTTTTCCGGCCACTATGCCACAGAGACGTTCGGAGTGAAGGCGGTCGGAAAGATGCTGAAGAAGAAACTCGGGCTCGCCGTGGAATTTATTGACTCACCGACCGGGCTGTAGGAAGCGTCTGGCTGCCATTCGTCAGCGATCAGCGCGCTATTTATCGACCATCCCCCGGAATACCTGCTGCACTTTAGCCAGAATTTCCCCTTGCATCTCTTTATTGCCCGCGACGACGTTCCCCGTCGACAAATAGGTATTGCCTCCCCCGAAATCGGTGATCGCCCCTCCTGCCTCGGTGATGAGGATGCTGCCGGCTGCGATGTCCCAGGGGCTCAGGTTCAGCTCGAAGAAGCCTTCCAGTCTGCCGGCCGCGATATACGCGAGGTCTAATGCCGCCGATCCGGCGCGGCGTATATCGCTTACTTCAAGAAAGATATTCTTGAAGGCGCGGAGATATTGATCGATCATTTCCTTCGAACGGAAGGGGAACCCCGTTGCGACAAGGCTCCTGCCGAGGTCGGTTGTGGCCGAGCCCGAGATCGTATGATTATTCAGATACGATCCACCGCCCTTCACCGCATGGAAGAGCTCGTCTTTCAGCGGGTCGAAGACGACGCCCATGATGATTTCGCTCTTGTATTCAAGGGCGATTGAGACGGAAAACATCGGGTAGCCGTGGATAAAATTCGTCGTCCCGTCGAGCGGGTCTATGATCCACCGGTAGTCTCCGGTGTCTTCCTGTTTCAGCGTTTCTTCTGTCAGGAAACGGTGCGAGGGGAATTTCTCCCTGATCGTCTGCATGATCACCGCCTCCGACCACCGGTCGACCTTCGTGACGAAGTCGAAGGCCTGCTTCGTCTGGACGTCCTCCTTCGAGAGATGGCCGAGGTTCTTAATAATGATGTCGCCCGCAAGCCGCGCGGCCGAGACGGCGGTTTTGAGGAGTTCGTTAAGAAGGGTATCCGTCATGAAAACATAATATCACATCTGAAAACCCTATCTGTATGTATTTGATGCAGTAGTGCATTCCTTCTTTAGTGGGAAGGCAATTCGCTTGCAGACCGCCTGCTCCAGTTTTACGTTATCTGATATAATGATGCAACCCCAATGATCGAACGTGATTTTGATATACCTTTTATCGCCAATCTCGCCCTTCGGGAAAAGCAGATCCAGCAGAACTACCGCCCTGTTATAGCCGTGCACAAGTGGTTTGCAAGGCGGCCTGGGACGCTTTTTCGCGGGCTGATATTATCTGAGTTTGGGTCGAAGCCTTTGCGTGAAATCTTTTACGGAAGTAACAATTTTCCGGGGCTTCGCATTGCCGACCCTTTCATGGGCGGCGGAACTCCCCTTCTTGAAGCAAATCGTGTCGGTTGCGATGTGATCGGCTTTGACATCAATCCAATGTCCTACTGGATCGTCAAGCAAGAGATCGAACACCTTGATCTAAAGGCTTATGACGAAGCGGCTGAAGAATTAAAGTTGTCTTTGGAGAAAGATATCGGCCGGTTTTACCGGACACGCTGCACGATATGCGGGGACACGGGCGCGCACGTCAAATATTTTTTATGGGTCAAAGTCAAAGACTGTAGCGGATGCGGGAAGTCTTTCGATCTTTTCCCTGGCTACCTTCTTTCTGCCGACGTGCGACATCCCAAGAATGTCTTTGTCTGCCCCTCCTGCGGCGAACTTTCAGAGGTTGCCGACAGAAGCAAACCCGGCAAGTGCGGATCTTGCTCCTCAAGGCTGATCGAGGCAGGCCCGGCGCATCGAAGCCATTGCGAATGCCCGCATTGCAAGACAGTCAATTCCTTTCCTTCTCCCAAATCCGGGCCCCCGCAACACAGGCTATTTGCGATCGAATATCATTGCTCAAAATGCAAAGACAAGCATCGCGGCAGGTTTTTCAAAAAGCCTGATGAAAAGGACCTGTCTCGATATGAGGAGGCGGAAACCGGATTAGAAGCAATACGTCCTGCTTTTGTCCCCCGCGACAAGATACCAAAAGGGGACGAGACAGACAGGCTTCATCGCTGGGGCTATAAACGGTATTCGGAGATGTTCAACTCAAGGCAGCTTTTGGGGCTCGAGATGAGCGCCCGGGCTATATCCTCTATTTCTGATGACCGGATAAGGAACGCGCTCGCTACTAACCTATCAGATCTCCTCCGGTATCAGAACATGCTCTGCCGGTACGATTCGGTCGTTTTAAAATCTCTCGATATTTTTTCCGTCCACGGCTTCCCTGTCGGGCTGGTGCAGTGCGAATCGAACCTCCTCGGCATCATGGATGCAAAAAAGAAGATCTGCGTCGGAAGCGGAGGGTGGGCCAACATTATCGAGAAGTTCCGCAAGGCTAAGGCATATTGCGACGACCCGTTCGAGGTGCGCCACAATAAACAGGGGAAAGAAATCGTTCCCATTAATAATGAATGGATCGGCGACCGGCTCAACGGGTCGGTTTTGCGCGGGATAGATATCCGGTGCGCAGACGCCGCTGCGACTGACCTGAACGCAGCATCTTTGGATGCGGTTTTTACCGATCCACCCTATTTCGGCAACGTCCAGTATGCCGAACTCATGGATTTTTGCTACGTCTGGCTGAGACGGCTGGTGGGCAAGTCTTCCCCGGCGTTCGCTATGGCATCTACGCGGAACCCGGACGAACTCACCGGCAACGAAAATATGGGCAGGGACCTCGGACATTTTACGGAGGGTCTATCCAGGGTGTTTCGGCGGATGGGAAAGGCCCTTAAAACAGGCCGTCCCCTTGTTTTCACCTACCACCATAACGACATAAGGGCATACATTCCTATCGCTGTAGCGATGTTGGATGCGAAGCTGACCTGTTCGGCCTCACTGCCCAGCCCGGCGGAAATGGGCGCCTCGATCCATATCAGCGGGACCGGATCTTCGATTATCGATACTGTTTTCGTCTGTCGTTCAACCGGAGTTGTGCCAAGACAATGGCTTGCCGATACGCCTGCCGGCGTTGCCCGATTGGTAAAGGCGGACATCGCGAAGTTGGAGCAGGGCGGCGTTGCGCCGTCTCAGGGCGATATGCGATGTGTTGCCTATGGCCACCTTATCAGGCTTGCTGTATGGTCTTTGCGTAAAGAATGGGACAAGGGGAAGGGAACCGAGGAGCGCATTGCTGCCGTTGAGAAATGGCTGGAGCGGTTTGGCGGCTGGGCTAAGGTGAGTAAAAATCTCAACGGTGCCAAACCGGCAGGCGGGAAAAAGGAGCCGCTTATGGTCAGGGAGAAGGCTGCTGCCTATGGAGGGAAATATGCCGAAGTATCCTTTTGAAGTGGACCTCGAAGAAATACTCAAAGAGCCTGAACAGTATGTCGATGCCGTTTTCTCATGTCTTGAGTCTGAGTTTCTCACGATGCCAAAGGGAGCAGGTTTCGTCGACTATCCACTGTTCGAGCGCGGGTACGAGGCATTGAAATCGGCAACCGCGGGGTTCAGTATGTTTACCCCTGACAAGATCACTCCTGCTGTGATTGCCGAACCGATAGCCTTTGTGGTCCTGCGGGCTATGCTCGGCTTTACCCCGCCCGAGTGGGGTTATGTGGCGACCCGGAGGACAGGCGTAAACGTTGCACAGGGTTTTATCCGAACCCTTGATAGGAACGTCCGCATGGCACCGGCAAAGCCGCTGCGTGTTTCAGGTGTCATGAAGGCTCGGCTTCAGGCCCTTGTCGATACCGCTTGTCATTTGCTTGCGCAGGGCGTTCCCGAAGTGAACGGCGGACAGCTCCACCGGCTCGACAAGGCGGACACAAAAGATGGATTAGACAGCATTCGTCATCTCTCCGGCATGGGCGTCCCCTATGCGATGCTTCTTTATGAGCGCTTTCTGGGACGGCCGTTTGCCGGCCACCGCGATTCGGTAAGCGAGTTGGTGGGCGACAGTCTCGAATCCGCCATAGAAGAAGTGTTGAGCGGGGCAGGCATCAGCTTCAGGAAGACTAAAAGGGCCGAAAAAATTCAGGGCTTCGATCAGACGCCCGATTTTATTATCCCGAGCGAGTTTAACCCACAGGTAATAATAGAAGCCAAGATTACCGAAGATGACGGCACCGCGCGCGATAAGGTAACGCGTATCCAACACTTAGGCGAATTGAGCATGGCAGACCGACCGAAGGGGAAACCCAAGTATGAGGTTATAGCCTGCATCGGAGGCCGTGGATTTGGAGTCAGGCGTGAAGATATGAAGAAGATGATCCTGGCAACGCGTGGTAAGGTCTTCACCCTAAAGACGCTTGATCAGTTGATCGAACACACTCAGTTGAAAGGATTCCGGAGCAACGGGAGATAGCAAGGCGAAAAACCACTTATGAAACTTCTGATGTTCTACACGAAAGAATGGTGGTACAAGACCGCGTCGAAGACGCTTCCGGACGCGCCGGACGTCGACAAAGAGGAAAAGGCCGACCATGCGGTCGTCATCTTTTTTCACTGCGAAGCGGAGGACGAAGACAAGTACGAGGGTGTTGTCCAGAAATTCGCAAAGAATGCAAAATGGATCGCCGGGAAGTTCGGGACGAAGAATATCGTATTGCACTCCTTTAATCATCTTTCGTCGAGCAAATCCTCCCCTGATTTCGCGCGAAAATTACTCGGGGAGGTGTTGGAGCGTCTCGAACGGACCGGCTATGCGGTCATGACGACGCCCTTCGGATATTTCAACGAATTCAGGATTCACGTCGCCGGCGATTCGCTCGCGAAGGTCTTCAAAGAGTTCTAGGAATGCGGCTTCCTGTTCTCTGCCTGACCGCCTCGTAGAGACAAATGGCTGCAGCTGTCGCGACGTTCAGACTCTCGGCCTTTCCATAAAGAGGGATTCTGACGGCAAGGTCCGCGGCATCCCTGATCGGCTTTCTCACTCCGCTAGCCTCGTTTCCGAAGACGAAGGCGATCGGACCGGTCAGGTCGGCATCGAAGATCGACAGGGCCGCGTCCGCCGCCGTGACCGCAATGCGCATTCCGCGCTTCTGCAGCCAGGCAGATAGCTCATCGTATCCGGAGAGCGCCAGCGGCAGGTTGAAGATGCTGCCGGCGGTCGCTCGTATGACCTTCGTGCTGAAGGCGTCGCACGTACCCTCGAGCAGGATGACCGCATCCGCCCCCGCGGCGTCGGATGTCCGTATGATAGTCCCCAGGTTTCCCGGGTCCCTGACGCCGTCGATTACCACACAAAGCGTGGGGGAAACGGGCGGAAGGGTGTCGAGCGACAGTATGGGATACGAGACGACTGCCGCTATCCCCTGCGGTGCCTCGGTATCGGACAGCTTTGCAAAAACGTGGTCTGCAACCCTGCAGACAGCCGCTGCCGTTTCTGAAAGGAGCCGCAAGAGATCCCCGCCTTCCTTCTTCGCGGCGAAATGATCGGCAAAGAAAACCTCCCGCATCTCCACACGGGCGGCAAGGGCCATCCCGACGATCTTGGTGCCTTCGATGAAGAAGAGGTTCTCCGCTCCGGGACGCCTTCTCTCCCTGATCCGGATCGCTTCTTTGATGCGGCTGTTGGACGCGCTGGTGATCAGGATATCTTCCATCTCGCCAATCACTTTAGCAGAAAAAGTCCGATGTTTCCAGGAGCAACCGGCGGATTCAGTCAAATTGACTATTTGAGAAGTATTATTTTAGAGTAGATAAATGCTTAAGGAGGGTGATTTGAGCGCTACCGTTGAAGATATCAGCAGTACAAAAAAACGGCTTAAAATAGAGATTCCGGCCGATATCGTCGAGAAGGAATATGCCGCCTCGCTCGACAACGTTCGCCAGCGCTCGCGCATCCCCGGGTTCAGGAACGGAAAGGCGCCGGTCGCGATGATCGAGAAACGGTTCGGCGGCGATATCAAGGCCGACATCATCGACCGGCTCGTGCCGAAGTATTATTCCGAGGCGCTGAAGGAATCCGAGCTCGTGCCGGTGACCCTCCCCGAGTTTGCGGGGGCGCTCGAGCTTAAAAGGAACGAACCGCTCGCGTTCTCGCTTACGGTCGAAGTCAGACCGCGGATCGACAATCTCGCCTACGACGGCATGAAGGCCGACGATATTGCGTGCGAGGTGGAAGAGAAAGAGATAGACGAAACGATCAAGGGGCTCCAGGACGGAAGGGCGATGTACGAGGTGGTCGACAGGGAGATCAGGGCCGACGACCTGATCGTCATCGACTATGTGAAGCTCGATGCGGCAGGCGAAAAGGAGCTTTCGACCGCAAAAGACCAGGTGATGAACCTCGGGAACAACCTCACCCCGAAGGGCATCCTCGACGAGTTGGTAGGCAGAAAGAAAGGTGACCTTGTCGAGATCGTCCTGCCGGCGGTTGAGGAAGGCGAGATCAAGGAAGGCAGCAAGGGCGACCGCCTGAAGATTACCGTCAAAGAGGTCAAGGTGAAGAAAGTGCCTCTCATCGACGACGAACTCGCCAAAGACTTCGGGCATGAGTCGCTCGCATCGCTGAGGGAAAGGGTGAGGGAGGGCATTCTTAAGGCGAAGAAAGACAAGGCCGCCAACGAGCAGAAGGCGAAACTTCTCGACCAGCTGATCGAGAAGTATAATTTCGATATCCCCCAATCGGTGCTCGACCGTGAGCTCGAGACCCTTGTCATCAACGAAAAACATGCGAGGCAGCAGCCCCAGCAGCTGGCGCAGGGCGCGGAAGGGGAATCCCCTGACGACGACGAGAAGCTCGCCCTGGAAATGAGGCCGAAGGCGGTACGCAATGCAAAGGCCACTATCCTTCTTGATACGATTGCGGAAAAAGAGGGGGTCTCGGTGACCGAGGAGGAGATGAAGACGAGGATCATGATGCTTGCGCGGCACCTTCAGACTACTCCTGAGGCGGTGATGAACCTCTTCGTGACAAAGGACGGCTCTCTTGAGAACCTGAGGCATTCGGTCAGGGACGAGAAGGTGCTGGACCTGATATTCTCCCGGGCCGAAATCATTAAAGGAGCATAATACGTTATGAGCGTGATACCTATTGTTATAGAACAGACCGGCAGGTCCGAGAGGGCCTACGATATTTACTCGCGACTGCTGAAGGACCGGATCATCTTTCTGGGCAGCGCGATCGACGACACCGTCGCCAATACGGTTATCGCCCAGATCCTCTTCCTGCAGACCGAAGATCCGGACAAGGACATCCATATCTATGTGAATTCTCCCGGGGGCGTGGTTTCGTCGGGGCTTGCGATTTATGACACGATGCAGTACGTCAAGCCGGACATCGCCACGTATTGCGTGGGGCAGGCGGCCAGCATGGGCGCCCTTCTGCTCGGGGCGGGCACAAAGGGGAAACGATATGCGCTTCCCCATTCGAGGATCATGCTCCACCAGCCGATGGGCGGGTTCCAGGGGCAGGCCACCGACATCGAGATACACGCCAAAGAGATCCTGAGAATGAAGGATACGCTGAACACGATCCTCGCCGGGCATACGGGCCAGCCGCTCGACAAGATACGCCAGGATACCGACAGGGACTTCTTCATGTCGGGCGATGAGGCGAAGGCATACGGTCTCGTCGACGAGGTCATCTTCAGCATGAAGAAGAAAAAGGATTAGCAGGCGGGGATGATATGAGGGTAGGGCGACCAGTTTCGGAATGGGAGGATTAGATGGCGAAGAAAGACGAAGAAGCGCTCAAATGCTCGTTCTGCGGCAAGGGACAGGAGGAAGTGAAAAAGCTTATCGCGGGTCCCACCGTGTATATCTGCAACGAATGCATCGAGCTCTGTAATGAGATCATCGCTGATGAGCTCTATGCCGAGGCGGGAGGAGAAGCGCTGCCGAAGCTGCCGACCCCCAAGGAGATCCACAGCGTACTGAACGATTTCGTGGTCGGGCAGGAGCGCGCGAAGAAGATCCTTTCGGTGGCGGTGCACAACCATTATAAAAGGATCTACAACCCTGCCGAATCCGACATCGAACTGCAGAAGAGCAATATCCTCCTGATCGGTCCGACCGGCACGGGGAAGACGCTGCTGGCGCAGACGCTGGCCAGGATACTTGACGTGCCGTTTACGATCGCCGACGCGACGACGCTTACCGAGGCGGGGTATGTGGGCGAGGACGTCGAAAATATCATACTGAAACTCCTCCAGGCGTCCGACTACGACGTCGAGCGGGCACAGCGGGGGATCGTTTACATCGACGAGATAGACAAGATCAGCAGAAAGTCCGATAATCCGTCGATTACGCGAGACGTCTCGGGTGAGGGCGTGCAGCAGGCGCTGCTGAAGATCATCGAAGGGACGATCGCCAACATTCCGCCCCAGGGAGGCCGGAAGCACCCGCAGCAGGACTTCATCCAGGTGGATACGTCGAATATCCTCTTTGTCTGCGGCGGAGCGTTTATCGGGCTCGACGGGATTATCGAGCAGAGGTCGGGGAAAAAGACGGTCGGCTTCGGCTCAAACCTTATCAGTATGAGCGAAAAGAAGATAGGAGACATCCTGAGCACGGTGGAGCCGGGCGATCTGATCAAGTACGGGCTCATCCCGGAATTTGTCGGCCGGCTGCCGGTCGTCACGACGCTCGAAGAGCTCGACGACGCGGCGCTCGTAAGGATACTCTCCGAGCCGAAAAACGCCCTCGTCAAGCAGTATCAGAAGCTTCTTTCATTCGACAACGTCAGACTGAAGTTTACGGACGGCGCTCTGAGTGCGATCGCACGGAAGGCCGTGCTGCGCAAGTCCGGCGCGAGAGGGTTGAGGGCGATACTCGAAGAGATCATGCTCGACGTGATGTACGAGATCCCTTCCCAGAAGGGGATCAAGGAATGTCTTATCACGGAGGAGACGATTACGAAGAAAGACAAACCTATACTGATTTACGAAAAACAGGCGGAATCGGCGTAGAACGAAACGTCGGGGAATGTCCTAACGGAGCGGCGCACGGCCGCTCTTTTTTTTTGCCCTGATCGATCTCTCCGCGGCTGCCTTGACCGCCCTGCCGAGTTCGCGGTTGCCGGCGGCCTGCTCTAATCTCTCCACGAACTCCGATTCTTCGGGGGAAAGCGGAGGCAGGGGTGCCGGGGCGTCGGGGACCTGCCGGGGGCGCGTGACCCTTCCGAGCAGGAATTTCACATCTTTTACCCCGTAACGGGCAAGCTTGCCCGTTATCTCCTTCCGGTAATAGGTAAGCTGCTGGATCCAGATGGGGGAATCGACAAACAGCAGCAACTCACCCTCGGAAAGCCGGCCCGGAGACATGTGGGCGGAAAGGGGCTTGTCGAAGAGGGTGTGCCACTCGCGCTTCATCTGCTCGAGACGGACGCCCGTTTCGATCCCGAGCTGCCTGAGGACCGGACCGAGCAGGGAGCCCGCCTTTTCCATCTAGACGATTTTCTTTACGAGACCGGAGCGAAGACACCTCGTGCAGACGTATGCCTTTTTCGGGCCGGCCGAAGTGGAGATACGCGTCCTCTGAAGGTTGGGGCGTATCCGCCGCTTTGTCTTGTTGTTGGCGTGACTGACATTATTTCCGACAGTCTTCTTCTTACCGCATGCCACACAGCTTGCCATGATTGAATCCTCCTTTCATAATTGCATAAACAAGGTCTTTTATGATACCATTTTAAGATTGATGATACAAGAACACACATCCGAAGACGCAACGCAAAAAAAACCGAACAGGTAAGGCCGCCGGAATGTCGAAAATAAGAATATACGAACTAGCGAAGAAATTACATAAGAGCAATAAAGAGATTCTCGACGAGCTTGCGAAGATCGGCGTGGACGGTAAGACTCATTCGTCCACTATCGAGGATGCCGTCGCCGCGAGGGTCACGAAGCTGCTCACCTCGCCGGCGCCTTCGAAAGAAGCGGCCGCCGAAAAGCCTGCAAAGGGGAAGGCCCTGCCTCAGGCTGAGGCGGTGAAACCTCCAGCGCATCCCGCAGCAGAGGCTGCAAGGCCCAAAGAGAAGAAGACGACTCCCGCCCCCGCGAAACCGCAACCGGAGCCTTCACAGATGGAGGCCGCGCACGGAGGACCGTCAGTCGAGGAACCGGCGCCGACGGCAGAAACCGGGGAGAAGCCGCAGGCCGCTCCGGCCCCCGCAGGGGAAACCGAAGAGGAAATCAAACTTCCCGACCGTTACAAGAAGGACATCGAGGCGGAGAAAATAGAGAAGTTCAAGGCCAAGCCGGGGCTCCAGCGGGCGTTTCAGGCGATCCGGAAGATCGAGCCGAAGAAATGGCATGACGCCAAAGGGGGCAAAAAAGGAGACCGCTCCAGGTTCGGCCAGCGGCAGGAGGCGAAGGGGCAGGTGCTTTCGACCATGCCGAGGAAGAAGAACCTGAAGCTTCGCGAAGGAACAACGGTCAAGGAATTTTCCGAGCTGATCGGCCTGAAATTTTCGGATGTGATCAAGAAGTTCATGGAGATGGGCTATATGCCGACGATAAACCAGCCGGTGGATCCCGACGCGGCACTGCTTGTCGCGGAGGGCTTCGGCGTCAAGCTGGAACTGGCGTCCGTCGAAGAGGACACCCAGGTCGAAGAGGTGCAGGAGGACGTCACAAAGCTTGCGCCGAGGGCGCCGGTCGTGACGATTATGGGCCATGTCGACCACGGCAAGACGTCTCTTCTCGACGCGATCCGGGAGACGAAGGTGACCGAAACCGAAGCGGGGGGAATTACCCAACATATCGGAGCCTACAAGGTGAACCTGAAGGGAAAGGACATCGTCTTTCTCGATACGCCCGGCCATGAGGCGTTTACCTCGATGAGGGCGCGCGGCGCGAAGGTGACGGATATCGTTGTTCTGGTGGTCGCCGCGGACGACGGCGTGATGCCGCAGACGGTCGAGGCGATCAACCATGCGAAGGCGGCGAACGTGCCGATTGTGGTGGCGGTAAACAAGATCGACAAACCCGAGGCGAACCCGGCGAAGGTCAAGAGCGAGCTATCTGAGCAGGGCATCATCTCGGAGGAATGGGGAGGGCAGAACATATTCGTCGAGGTCTCTGCGAAGAAGCGCATCGGCATCGAACACGTCCTCGAAATGATCCTCCTGCAGGCAGAGATGATGGAACTCAAGGCAAACCCGGAACGCGAGGCAAGGGGGACGGTCGTGGAGGCGAAGCTCGACAAGGGCAGAGGTCCCGTCGCAACCCTTCTCGTTCAGACCGGCACGCTCAGGGTCAGCGATGCGCTCCTCTCCGGCGTCCACGTGGGAAAAGTGAGGGCGCTGATCGACGATTCCGGCAGACGCATCCAGGAAGCGGGGCCTTCCACCCCGGTCGAGGTGATCGGGTTCTCTGAGGTGCCTGCGGCGGGCGATGTCTTTACCGTTGTCGACGACGAAAAGCGGGCGCGCCAGATCGCCCTTGCCCGGTTCCAGAAGCAGAGGTCCCTCGAGATCGCGAAGGCGAAAAAACTTACCCTCGACGAGCTCTACACGAAGATCAAAGAGGGCCAGATCAAGGAACTGAACATTATCATCAAGGGCGACGTCCAGGGGTCGGTCGAGGCCCTGAAGGACGCCTTCGAGCATATTACCCACGCCGAGGTGAAGGTGAAGGTGATTCATACCTCCGTCGGCGGCATCAACGAGTCGGACGTTATGCTGGCGACCGCGTCCAATGCGATTATTATTGGGTTTAACGTGCGGCCGGAGATGAAGGCGTCGCAGACTGCCGAAAAAGAGGGGGTCGATATCCGCCTGTACAATGTCATCTACGAGGCGATAGATGACGTCAAGAAGGCGCTCGAAGGCATGCTCGAGCCGACGCTGAAGGAAAAGGTGCTCGGCAGGGCGGAGGTAAGACAGCTCTTTCCGGTTTCCCGACTCGGGACGATCGCCGGCTGTTATGTCGTCGACGGCTATATGTCGCGCACCTGCGACGGGATACGGGTCCTGCGGGACAACATCGTGGTGTACGAGGGGAAGATGAGCACCCTCAAGAGGTTCAAAGACGACGTCAAGGAAGTGCAGACCGGCTATGAATGCGGGATCCTGGTAGAGAATTTCAACGATATCAAGGTCGGAGATATCCTCGAAAACTTCATCATAGAAAAGATCGCCGCGAAGCTCTGATCCCGCCTGCGGGACCCCGAGGCGTATTCTCTCCGTTGGGGGAAGATGGTATGACGCGGGCGGTCCGTCCCAAAATCATTACTGCAAGAGAAGGTGAACCATGCTGCCGTACAAGCGTTCTGAAAGGGTCGGTGACCTTATCAGGGAAGAAGTCGCCGATATCATCATGTACCGCCTCAAAGACCCTCGGATCGGGTTCGTGACCGTCACCGGGGTCGACCTGAGCGACGACCTGAAGCTCGCGAAAATCTACGTGAGCATTCTGAAGGAGGAAGACCGGGACCTCACGCTCGAGATCCTGAATTCCTCGAAGAACTTTATACGGTCCGCGCTGACAAAGCGGCTCAAGATGAAGTTCATCCCCTCGATCTCATTCCGTCTTGACACCTCGATCGAATACGGTTTCAAGATCGACAAGCTGCTGAAGGAAATCAAGGAAGGCGATGCGGATACCTAGAAGACTGCTATCCGTCCTCAGGGGTGAAGGCCCCTTCCTCATTGCCGCCCATATCGACCCGGACGGAGACGCGATCGGCTCGTCGCTGGCGCTCTCCGCCGCTCTCGAAGCGGCCGGGAAGAAGACCTTTCTCTACAGCAGAGACCCTCTCCCGAAGTATTTTGCATTCCTGCCCGGCAGGAAGAAATTTACTGCAAGACTCCGGGAGATCGTGGAGGAGGACCCGGTGCTCGTGCTTCTCGACTGCAACAGTCCCGAGAGGGCCGGGATCGAAGGGCGCCGCTTCAGAAAGGCGGTCGTCATCGACCACCACGAAACCGCGAAGGAATTCGGGGACGTGCGCTGGGTGGACCATACCGCGGCGGCGACGGGGATCCTGGTCTATCGACTGGTGAAGGCGCTTGGCGGCAGAATCACTCCGGAGATTGCGACGAATCTTTATACGGCGATTTCCGTGGACACCGGAACTTTCCGGTACAGCAACACCTCCGCGGACGTGCTGCGGGTGAGTGCCGAACTGGTCGACGCCGGGGCCGAGCCGAACCGCATTGCCGACCATCTCTACGAGACATGGGAATACAAGAGGTTCAGGCTTCTTGTCGCCGCGTTGAATACGATCGAGGTGAGGGATGGGGTTGCGGTGATCCATATCACGAAGAAGATGTTTCGAGATACGGGGACGAGCGCGGAAGACACCGAATATTTTTCGAACTACCCGCGCATGATCGGCTCGATCAGGATCGCGGTTCTGCTGAGAGAGCTCGAGCAGAGAGGGTGGAAGGCCAGCCTGAGATCGAAGGGTGCGGTGAACGTGGCGCGGATCGCTGAACGGTTCGGCGGCGGGGGCCACAGGAACGCCGCCGGCTTCAAAACGACTTCAGATCTGAAGACGATCAAGGACACGCTGTTTCAGGCCGGTCGGCGCTCCCGCAGGTAACGCTGCAGCCTGTGCGTGCCCGCTTCCCGTGACGCCCGATGGACCTGATCATAAACTTCAATAAGCCCCGGGGAATTACCTCTTTTCAGTGCGTTTCGAAGGTGAAACGTCTGCTCGGCGCCGGCAAGGCCGGGCATACCGGCACCCTCGATCCGATGGCGACCGGCGTGCTCCTTATCTGCCTCGGTGAGGCGACGAAGGTAAGCAGATTCTTCCTCGATATGGACAAGAAGTACCGGGCCAGGGTGAAGCTCGGAGAGAAGACCGACACCTGTGACGCGGAGGGACGAGTCATCGAACAGAGGGACGCGTCTTCCGTGACGCCGGAACGGATCGAGCGGGCGCTGCGGATGTTCAAAGGTGAAATCGTGCAGACGCCGCCCATGTATTCCGCGGTAAAAGTGCAGGGCACCGCCCTGTACAAGCTGGCGAGAAAAGGGCTCGAAATTGACAGACCTGAGCGGATCGTGATGATTTATCACCTTAAGATGATCTTATCCGAACTGCCGTATTTCGATATGGAGGTCTCGTGCTCGAAGGGGACCTATATCCGCACGCTCTGCGACGATATCGGAAATGCCCTCGGAACGGGCGCTCATCTCGCAGCCCTCGAGCGGTCGGCGGTAGGTTCTTTCACTATCGCGGACTCCGTCGGTCTCGACGAACTGGCGACGCAGGATTTCCGGGATAAAAGAAAAGGTTTCTCTTCGATCGATGAGGCGCTGCCGATACTGCGGGAGGTCGTGCTGGTGGAGGAGGACTATGAGAGAGCAAAGAATGGAGTGCCGATAAAAAGCTTTACTATCAATAACTTACCTGTGGGTTCTTTTGTCAGACTCAAAACTCCATCAAGGAAAATGTTCGGGATCGGAAGAGTCGAAAGTGGCTGTATCCGGATCGAAAGAATCTTGAATCTCTAGCCCGATTTTTCCCAAATGTTAAACTAATTTCTAAGGGTTTATATTGAACTCTTTGATATAACAGCAATATTTTTAAAAAAAACCTTGACATTATTTTTTTTTTCTGGTATTCATAAGCTATGCTTTTTAAAGGTAAGGGTTCCATCGGATTAGATTTAGGGTCGAGCTATATCAAGACGGTAAAGCTCAAAGAGTCGAAAAGCCAGTACGAACTGGAGCTTTTTGATATCCACCCGCTTCCTCCGGAGCTGATCGTCGACGGCTCCATCATCGACTCGATCAGACTTGTCGATTCGATCAAGGAGATGGTGAAGAAGACCGGTGTCAAGACGAAGGACACGGCTATTTCGATCTCCGGCCATTCTTCCGTGATCATCAAGAGGATATCGCTTCCCGAGATGTCTGAGGAAGATCTTTCCGAGTCGATAAAGTTCGAGGCTGAACAGTACGTGCCCTTCGATATCGAGGACGTGAACTTGGACTTCCAGATCCTCGGGCCAAAAGAGGAGCCGGGGCAGATGGATGTGATCCTCGTGGCGGTCAAGAAGGACATCATCAATGAATATATCGCGGTTATCCGGGAGGCGGGCCTCAATCCCATTGTCGTCGACATCGACGCCTTCGCCCTCGAAAACATGTACGGGATCAATTATGAAATCGAACCCGAAAAGAATGTCGCGCTGCTCAATATAGGCGCAAGCACGATCAATATGAGCATTCTCAAGGGAGGCATCTCGGTTTTCACCAGGGACAGCTCTCTGGGGAGCAATCTCCATACCGAGGCTCTCCAGCGGGAGTTCAATCTCGCGTATGAAAATGCTGAAAAACTGAAAAGAGGAGAGGCCGTCGAGAATGTTTCACCCGAGGATGCGGCTGCGGTGATAGAATCCGCCTCTGAGGAGATCCTGAGTGAAATCGTCCGCTCTTTCGACTACTACAGAAGCACGACGCTTCATGAAGATATTTCGGAAGTCATATTCAGCGGCGGCTGCGCGCTCCTGAAGGACTTCGCCTCGATGATTTCCAGCAGGACCGGCATCGAGACGAAGGTGGCCGAGCCGTTCAGGAATATCAAGCTTTCGAACAAACTTGACATCGCTTATATCAACGAGATGGCGCCGATGATGGCTGTTGCAGTAGGGCTCGCGCTCCGCAGGCAGGGCGACAGATGATCAAGATCAATCTGCTCCCCGTCAAGAAGAAAAAGAAGGCGAAGCCGCTGCCGACATTTCTCATCGTCACCGTCGGCGTGGCGTTGCTTTCGATCGCGGTGGTGGCCTACCTCAATTATTTTTTCGGCTCCCGCGTGGAACAGAGAGAGGCGACCGTATCCAAGAACGAGCAGACGCTCAAGGATCTCGAAAAGAAGATCAAGGCGGTCGATGATTATGAGAAAAGGAATGCGGACTACAAGAAACGCAAGGACCTTATCGAGCAGCTCGGGAAGAACACCGCGATCCCGGTAAGGATACTCGACGAACTCAGCACAGTTCTGCCTGCGGGAGTATGGCTTACGTCCCTCAATATAGACGGGGACAACATAAACATGAGATGCACTGCATTTTCCAATACGGACGTAGTGAATTTTGTGAATAACCTCAAAGCCGCAAAGCTTTTTTCGGACGTATATCTGCAGGAGTCGGTCCAGGCCCAGGAGGGCGGATTCACTATTTATAACTTCGGCCTGACGTGCAAGGTGAAACCCTGATATGGCGATAAAATTAAGCGTGAAAAGCCTGCCTCTCTATGCCAAAGCGGTGATCGGCGCCCTGCCGGTGGTGATCATCTTCGTTGTCGGCTTTATGTTTTTGATTTCGCCGAAGCAGCAACAGATCAAGGAACTCGACGCAAAAATAGACGAGCAGAACAACAAGATCGCAACGGGTCAGGCGAAGGCGGCCAAGCTTGAAATCCTGAAGAAGGAGAACGAGGCGCTGGTCAGAAGACTGGATGAGCTGAAGGAGCAGCTTCCGGAGGAGAAGGAGATTTCGAGTCTTCTCAAACAGGTCTCGGACCTCTCGACCACAGCGGGGCTCCAGATAATGTACTGGAGGCCCGGGCCGAGGAAGAACCATCCGAGCGGGATCGTTGCCGAGACCCCGGTTTCCGTTTCGGTCACGGGGACGTACCACGATTTCGCGAATTTTCTGAGCAGCCTGACAAAGCTGCACAGGATAGTCAACGTGAGCAATATCCAGATGGGAGGCCCCCAGATAAGACAGGGGAAGGCGGTATTGCAGATCAATTTCACGGCGGCCACCTTCTCGGCGTTGGAGCCGGGGAAGTAATAAAAAGATGCGGAGACACGAATCTCATATGCAAAAGTGGCTGATAATCTTCATCGCCGCATGTACACTCTTTCTTGCGGGATGCAAAAAGGAGCAGGAGGCTCCGAAGCCGGCGGCGCAGAAGCCGGTAACGGCAGTGGCCAAGCCTGCGGAACAGGCAGCAGAGGCGCCGCAGGCGGTAAAAGAGGTCTATGAATATGGCCAGAAAGGTCGCAGAGACCCCTTTGTTTCCCTGGTGCAGGTGGCCAAGGAGAAGCCCAAGCGGCTTCGGGGGACAAAGCCGATCGAAAATTTCGATGTCGATGAGATTAAACTGATCGCGATACTCTGGGACAATAAGCAATATTACGCTCTTATCACTCTCCCTGACGGAAAATCCTATACGATCAGAAAAGGCACAACGCTCGGACTTTACGGTGGTAAGGTCGAGTACATCACCAAGGACAGCATGTTGATCCGGGAGCAGGTCAAGGACTACAGAGGGCAACTCAGAACGAAAGACACAATATTGCAACTCCGCAAGGAGGGAGAATGATGAAAAAATTCATGATATTAAAGATTCTTTTATCCTTTTTTCTTTTGATGCCGGCCTTCGGCTGCGCAACGAAGGCGGCGGTCAAGAACACTTCCGTCGCCGACGTGCCGGTCATTACCGACATCACGGTGGAGGATAACAGCCTTTCCGTGGTCAGCAACAAGGCCTTTGTCTACACGATCTATGCGGGGAACGACCCGTACAAGGTCACGATAGATATCCCCGACATGCGTGCCGGCGCTTTCACCGGGAAGATTGTGTCGAAGAAGGCAGGCATCAGCGAAGTCGTGCCGCAGCAGACGGATTCTCCGAACCCGTCGGTGAAACTAGAGGTAATACTGCAGGCCCCCGCGTCGGTAGTGCCGTTATACAAGGATAATACGCTTACGCTCCAGATAAAACCCGAGGAGCCGGTCACTCTCACCCAGACGAAAGAGGCCGAGGCCGGGGAGAAGGTCGAAGCGGCCGGCAAGCCTGTCGAGACTGCGGCCTCCGATCCTGCACCCGAACCGAAGGAAAACGCCCCTGCTGCCGCTGCGGAGCCCGAACCCAAGGCGGCGGGCGACGGCCAGGGGGCCATCCCCAAGGCAACATCGATCGATCGCATAGAGTTGAGGAAATCGTCCGGCGGACTGAAGGTGCTCATTATCGGAGACGGGATGATGATGCCCAATGTCTTTCCGCTCGACAAGAGAATCGTCATCGACATACCGAACGTTTCGATGCATGCCTCGCTCCCCTCAAGCGCGGTCTCGCCGCTGAAAGGAATGAGGGTAGGCCGCCACAAGGACAAAGTCCGGCTGGTGCTCGATCTGAAAGAAAAAACAGCGTTCGATGTGGCGGCAGTCGGGAAGACGATCGAGATATCGTTGAAAAGCGGGGTATCTTCTGAGGCCCCTGCGGCAGTGCCTGCGGAGCCCGCTGCAGAGGCTGCAGCGAGTGAGCCTGCGCCTGCTGTCAAGGAAGCGGCTCCGAAGGAAGCTGCCCCGGCGGAGGCTGCAATGAATGAGGCAGCGCCCTCTGCCGCGAAGGAGAACACGCGGGAGGGCCGGTACAGCGGGAAGAAGATCTCTCTTGATTTCCAGGACGCGGAGGTAGGGCCTATTTTCAGACTGCTTGCCGATGTCAATAACTATAACCTTGTGCTGGATCCGGCGGTCAAAGGGAAGATCACGATCAAGCTGATGAATGTCCCGTGGGACCAGGCTCTCGACATAATCCTGAACCAGACGCATATGAGTCATCGGATAGAGGGGAATATCCTCTGGATTGCACCGGTCAAGGTATTCGACGAGATTGTCAGCGAACGGATGAAATCGAAGGAGACCGAAGAAAAGGCCGAACCTCTCGTCCAGGAAATCATCAGGGTTAACTACGCTACTGCTTCGGAAATCCAGAGTGCGATCAGCAGCGGAAAGCTGCTCAGTCCCCGGGGGAGCATCACGATCGACGGCAGAATGAACACCTTGATCATTAAGGACACGCAGGGGAGCATCGATAAGATGAAGGACCTCGTGGCGATTATGGACGTTGCGAAGCCGCAGGTCATGATCGAGGCAAAGCTCGTCGAAGTGGATACGTCCTATACCGAATCGCTCGGGATCAGATGGGGCGGCTCGTTTACCTCCCAGACTTTCCCGAATAATGTCGGCGGAAACTTCTCGGTCAACACCCCGACTGTTGCAGGGGGCCCGAGTACGACGAATCCGGGCGGGGCACTGAACCTGACGGTGGGGCATGCAAACAGCCTGAGCGTCAATCTGTCGCTTTCCGCCCTGGAGACGATGAGCAAATCAAAGACTTTGTCGAACCCGAAGGTGCTGACGATGGACAACGAGGCTGCAACGATCCAGCAGGGTACTACTTTCTTCATCCCCACGGTCAGCCAGGCGGGCACGCAGACCCAGTCGCAGACCGCGACGCTGAGCCTCCAGGTGACACCCAAGATCACGCCCGACGGCTATGTGCAGCTGAAGGTCAGTGCGACCGACAACAGCCTTCAGCCGGGCACGGCAGGGGCTAATGCGGTCGTCAATACGAAGAGTTTGACCACTCAGGCCCTTGTGAAAAACGGCGAAACACTAGTGATAGGCGGCATTTATCGTCTTGACGAGACCGAAAGCACCCAGGGGGTTCCGGCTCTGAGCAGGATCCCTATCTTTGGATGGCTTTTCAAGACAAGGGAAAAAACGGGACCGGACATCAAGGAGCTGCTGATTTTCATAACGCCGACGATCGTGGCACAACCTGCGACCCATTCCATGTGACGGCGCTGCGGCGCGGTGAGGAAGGATACGTTTCGATTGGAGAAAGTTAAGGAGGCATAATGAAGAATACATACTACAGGTTCATTATTGGTTTAGTATTTATTGGTGCGCTCGCCGGCTGCGGGGGGGGCATGGGAGCTCCCGGCTCTTCCAACAGCGACTCGACAGGTATCATCATACAGTCTGCCGGCATGACCGTCAGTAGCCCGGACATAAATGCCTTCAATGTGTGCGCTGACGGAAAGACTGTGGGGCCCGGGTTGAAGAGGACTGACGGGACCCTTAAAATCTCCGCTGCCGCTCTCGTTGCAGGCGCTACCGACGACCCGTTTCCCGCAACTTTGCAGCAGTGCACGATTACGTATCTGAAGGCGAACGAAGACCCTGCCTCACCTATCATCGAGACATTTACAATCTATCCTGATTGCCCGATAGTGAACGGGGCTGCAACCTGTCCCGTTACGGTCATGGACATTTCGAGAAAGGATAAATGGGCCCTCGATGTCACGGGAGGTTCTTTCGCATCTTCAGAACATCCGTCACACTATGTGGCGGTTGCTGACTGCCAGTATATGAACGTCTTTGGCAAAGTCGGCACTTTTACGACACAACTGGACATTTGGCTGGCGTGGTTTCCAGTATGTTAGCGGGAGGCAAAATGACAAGAAAAAGGTTGCCGTTACCAATAGCGCTGTTTGTGATAGTGGCTTTGCTGGCGGGTTGCGGCGGAGGGGCGGGCAGCTCGAGTTCGCCGGGAGGGGTAAACCCTTCCGTTCCTTCCATCGTTCAGCTTTTGGCGGTCCAGCAGATTGTTCAGACGAATTCCTCCACCTCGATGCGGGCAAAGGTGCTAGACGGAAACGGCGTCCCCATTGCGGGCGTGCCGGTGGTATTTACCAATCTTTCCCTTCTCGGTGTCCTCAGCTCGACCACCGCGACGACGAATTCACTGGGCTATGCAACGGTATCGCTCTACTCTACCGACGCGGGGTTTGCAACGGTCCAGGCTGAGGTCAATACCGGCTCGGGCAAGGTCAGGGACAGAAAGATGGTCTTCTTCTCACTCTTTGACCTATCCTTTCCGACGGCGACTGCAGTCCCGACGCTTACCCTGGCGGTGGACAACAATAGCGACGGAATCTACAACGATCCGACTGATTTTTATCTCAGCAGCGGCGAAGCTATTGTCAGGGCGACGGTTAAGGACGAGACAGGCAGCCCCGTGCTGGGCGATGCGGTGACATTCGGCTCAGACAGTACGGAACTCACCTTTCCCGACGGCGCTGTGAAGACGACCAATCCCGATGGGCAGGCATTCGCCAGGGTCAAGGTGGTGCCTTCTGAGATCAGGAATTTCGATACCCCCGTCAACGTCACTGCTGTCTCGGCGGCGACCGGTGCGGGCAATGTGATAACGCTGTTTCTGACGCCCATTGAAGTCGGCAATATAGTGGTATTTGCGAACCCCGTAACTGTCCCATCCGGCGGCACTTCCACGGTGACGGCCAATGTTACGACTACGGTCGGGAGCGCTGTCCCCGACGGCACAGCCGTGAATTTCAGCGTCAGCGGCGGAGGTACAATAGTGCCGTTCGGACAGACGACTGCCGGAGTTGCGACTGTCGCATACACTGCACCGACGCTCACCGCCGGCTCCTTACCGGTGACTGTCACAATTAAAGCAGATGCCGGCGGGGCCCCATCAGGCACCACCCAGGTTACCGTCACTCCTCCGGCCCAAGCCCTGACCGTTATCCCGGGCGCGAGGACTGTGGTCAGCCAGGCTTCTGAGCAGACAATCACATTCGGGATTACCGGAGGCACCCCGTCTTATACGACGATATCCTCCGACCCGACGCGCGTGTATAACAACACGGTGAACAACGGCTCATGGAGCGGCTCGACAATAACTGCGAAAGTGGCTGCAAATGCGTGTCCGGGGAACGTAACGCTGACAGTCTATGATTCAACCGGCGCATCGAAGACGGTAACGGTGACGATAGTCGGCGGCACACCCTTCTCGGTGGCGCCTCTGTCGGTCGTCTGCACCACCGGAGTCTGCACCCCTTCACTGGTCACAGTAACCGGGGGATTGCTTCCCTACACGATTGCCTCAAGTGACGTTGTGCTTGTTCCGACGCCTACTCCACCGGTTGCTTCCGGCGGCACGTTTACTGTAACCTCCGGTATACCGGCGGCAGCTACGCCCGTGACGATCACTGTCGGAGATCACTGCGGCCAAACAGCATCAGTGGCGGTAACGGTTAACCCGTAAGAAGAAGTGAGACGGGGCGGGCGAAGAGCCCGCCCTTTTTTATAGGAAGGAGAGGGATTGGAATGAAAAGATTCGCTTTTATCATATTCGCACTCATCGCATCTCTTGCGCTCGTATCCTGCGGGAGCAATTCTACTACGAGCTTCTCGACGCCGGGGGCGAAGGTGACGGTCAGTCAGGCCTCCTCGCCGACGGTATCGGCCCAGGCGGTGCTGGCCCAGGCGGCGAAGGCGAATTATGCGGAAGGGGAGCTCCTCGTCAGGTTTAAAGAAGGCACGGCTGCGACTACGATGTCGGCTGTTCATCAGGCAGTCGGGGCGACGGTGACCAAGAGTTTCGCGAACGTTTCCAATCTCCAGCAGGTGAAGCTGCCTGCCGGCCTCTCCGCGGAGGATGCGGTTACCGCCTATATGGCTGACTCTAACGTCCTTTATGCCGAACCCAACTATATCTACTCGGCGTCGGCTACCCCGAACGATACGTATTTCAACCCGCAGCAGTGGGCCCTCAACAATACCGGTAATTATGCGAGCGGCACCCCCGGCGCCGATATCCGGGCGACCGGCGCCTGGAACGTCAGCACCGGCAGCAGGAGCGTGACGGTGGCGGTGCTCGATACGGGCATCGATTATACCCATCAGGATCTGGTCGGCAACATGTGGGCCGACAGGGTGAAGGTGCTTCTGCAGGATATGCACTGGATGGGCAACGATACTTTCAAGATTGTGGGGGAGAAGGTGATCATTACCGATCCCTACAACATCCAAAGCCCGGATGTCGCAGATATCATTCTTATCTCCAACTCGCATCTGGACCATTGCTCCCCGATCGATGTCTCCAAGGTCAAGGGACCCAATACTGTTGTCGTTACTACGGCCGACTGCGCCTATGTACTGAGGCAGGACCCGACATATCCCTTTGCCGGTCAGATCATGACCGTCGAGCCGGGCTCTGCGCTTACCGTGGGAGGGATCGACATTACCGCGGTGCCGGCATATAACTACAATACCGGCAGGACCGCCAATCCCAGGGCCAGCAACTGGGTCGGCTTTGTCTTTACTGTAAACCGAAACCGTGACATAGCCCCTTCGACTGACACCCCTAAACCGGTGGTCGATCTTAACCAGGAGCCGGGCACGAGGATCTATTTCGCTGGCGATACGGACATAATTCCCGAGATGGCATCTTCGCCTATCAAGGGCGCTGACGTGGCGATATTGCCGGTCTCCGGAGTGACTGTTATGAGCGCCGACGAGGCCGCCCAGGCCGCCTTGACCATACGGCCGAAGGTCGCTGTCCCGATGCACTTCGGCGCGTTTGAAGGGACGGCGACTGATGCGCAGAAATTTGCGGACCTGCTTGAGGGAAGGGTTGAAGTCGCGATCATGGCCGACAACAGCGCGGCATACACGCCCGATACCGTCTCGTACGATAACAACCACAAGATCGACGATTGGCGAGGCTGGAACTTCGTCTCCGATACCAACGATCCCTGGGACGACTTCGGCCACGGCACCCATGTCGCCGGCATCATAGGCGCAACCGGGAATAACGGTCTCGGGATCGCAGGAGTCAACTGGAACGTGGAACTTATGCCGCTCAAAGTGTTGGATGGAAGCGGCATGGGCACGACTTCGGCAATTGTCGATGCGATCGGCTATGCGGTCTTTAAAGGCGTAAAGATCATGAACGCGAGTCTCGGCGGTCCTGCTATGTCGTACGCGATGAGGGACGCCCTCGTCGACGCGGGCCAGGCCGGGACGATCCTGATCGCCGCTGCAGGAAACGGAAGCGCCGATAATCCGGTCGACGGCGTGGGAGACAACAACGACGTGAGTCCGACCTATCCCGCGTCATATGTATTGGACAACGTGATCTCGGTTGCGGCTACGGACCAGAACGACAGAAGGACCGCCTTCAGCAACTTTGGGCTGCAGACGGTGCATGTGGCCGCTCCCGGCCAGTACATCATGAGCACGGTGCCGACTACGGTCTCGAACGTCTTTCTTGGCGACTGGTGCACCGGCATTGCGACCGCCGGCTACAACGTCTGCAGCGGGACGTCGATGGCCGCCCCTCATGTGGCCGGCCTGGCGGCGCTGCTCTATAGCGTATATCCCGACTACACGTATCAGCAGATCAGGGGGATGATCATCAGGTATGTGGACAAACTGCCCACCCTGGACGGCTGGATCTATTCGGGAGGACGCATCAACGCCCAGTGGGCGATCACGTCCCTTCTGAAGCCTACAGGCCTGACGGCCACCGCCAAATCATCGTCACAGATTTCTCTTTCCTGGGCGGACAACTCCGGCGAGGACTCCTACGTGATCGAAAGGAAACAGGCGGGCGGCGCCTTCCAGCAGGTGGCAACGGTCGGCCAGAACGTGACGTCCTTTGCCGATGGCGGGTTGAGCGCCGGCACGACCTATTCCTATCGGATCAAGGCGGCGAGCGACCTCCCCAATCCGCCCAACAGATACCCTGTCGCGGCGGAGTCGGCCTACTCGGATGAAGCGGCTGCGACCACGGAGGCACAGGCAGGCTCGAGCAACTCTGGCGGAGGCGGGGGCGGATGCTCAGTGGGCGGAAAGGTTGACGGGCCATCGGCTGCTGCCGATATCATGTTGATGTTTGCGCCGCTCTTCTTGGTGGCGGCGATGAGGGCGCTTAGGCGCAGGAGGAAATAGTCCCCCCTCAGTTGCGTGAGACATCCTCGGGAGGGGCTTCGGCCCCTCTCTGTTTTTGTTGCTGAAGGGAGCGGATCCCTCGTGAAGAAGGCCCTTTTCGCGTATGCCCTGCTCCTCGTGATCGTCTTTGCCTCACATGCATTCAGCCTCCGCTTTGCAGCATATCTGCTCCCCATCTATCTGGTAGCCGCGCCCCTGGCACTCGGGGGGAAGATCACCATGGGCATCTCCGCCAGGCAGGCGGCCCTTACGGCGATGGTCTCCGTCTCTGTGTTGCTGCCGTTTCTTTTTCTTTTCCTGCAGGGCAGGAGTTTTTCTATGCCGGGCCCGGTAATGCTGACGGCCCAGCTTTTCGGGGTCTGTTTTCCGGAAGAGGTTTTCTTCCGCGGCTTTATCCAGGAGACGGCCGGGAACAATTTCAGGGGGATCGTCCTTACGAGCCTGCTCTTCAGCGTAGCCCACCTCCCGGCGTTTTTTTATTCCGGAGACTCTTATGCTCCCCTCACCTTCTTCCCTTCTCTGGTTATGGGGTTTCTGTATCTGAGGACCTCCAGCGTCATCCCGTCGACGATCTTCCATCTTCTGGCGAACGCCGTCTACCTGGGGTCCCTATGATATACTGTATGAAACGCGTTTCCTGATTACGCAATTTGTGCGGCCGGCCGCGGCGCCGGATGACCGAAGCCGCATACACGGACCATCCCTGCCTGCAATGACAGGAGCGTGATGGTGATCGAGGAGAAGATATGAAAAAGCTGCTGGCCCTGGTGTGTGTCCTCCTTCTTGTTTCCTGCGGCAACTCATGGAACGCTGCCGTCTCTACGAGTGGGGCGACTGTCGCGGCAGGGGCACCCGCCGCCGCAAAGATTACGCTGCAGTCGATATTGGCGAACATCGAAAGAAACGGCTTCAGGGAGGGCGAACTGATTGTCAGATACAAGTCCGAGATGCGCTCGTCCTCCTCGGCGCGGTTGCAAGGTGCGCTGGGCACAAAGAAGATGAGGGACCTGCCCCTGCTCCGTGCGGAGCAGGTGAGGCTTCCCCTCGGTCTTTCGGTAAGGGATGCCGTCACCCTCTATATGCAGGACCCCGATGTCGAATATGCCGAGCCCAACTATCTCAGGTCGGTCCGCTCTACGGTCCCGAACGATCCGTCGTTTAGCTCGCAGTGGGCGCTCAGCAACCGTCTTGTCGCCGGCGCCGACATGCATATGCCCCAGGCGTGGGACGTCATCAGCGGCAACAGCGGTCTTGTTATTGCAGTCATCGATACCGGAATCGACTATACCCATGCCGACCTTGCGGCCAATATCTGGACCAACCCGGGCGATTCCGACTGCTCATCCGGAAGCGATAACGACCATAACGGCTATGTCGCCGACTGCAGGGGATGGAACTTCGTAGCCAAGGACAATAATCCCATGGACGACGACGGCCACGGCAGCCATGTGAGCGGCATTATCGGCGCGGTCGGCAACAACGCCACCGGCATCGCGGGGATGCTCTGGAAGGTGAGGCTCATGCCGCTGAAGGTGCTCGACTCCAAGGGCGAAGGGACGGTTGCCGACGAGGCCGCCGCGATCGAGTATGCGATCGCCAACGGTGCGAGGATCATCAACGCCAGTTTCGCCGGTGACACCTTTTCTAACCTTGAAAAGAGCGCGATTTCCGCTGCAAACGCTGCCGGCATTCTCTTTATCACCGCCGCGGGAAATGGCGACGCCAATTCGGTCGGCAGCAATAACGATGTAACGCCGGTCTATCCGGCCGGCTACAATCTTCCGAATATCATTTCCGTCGCGGCGACCGACGAGACCGATACGCTCGCCTCTTTCAGTAATTACGGTGAAAAGAGCGTGCAGGTGGCGGCCCCCGGCGTCGACATCCTGAGCACCGTGCCCACATCCCTTAAGTCGCCCTTTTGCGGCATATCTTTCGGGGTGGGCTATGAATTCTGCTCCGGGACTTCAATGGCTACGCCCCACATTACAGGGCTGGCAGGCCTGTTCGAAAGCTTCTACCCCAATTTCAGCTACCAGCAGGTCCGCGCCACCATCATTCGCTATGTCGACCCGCTGCCGTCTCTGCAAGGCCGCACGGTTAGCGGCGGCCGGGCCAATGCCTACAAGGCGCTCTCTTCGCTGCTGCCGCCGGATGGACTTTCCGCCGCCGCCGTATCGTCATCTTCGATCACCCTTGCGTGGACGGACCACGCAACCGGAGAGGACGGTTATGTGATAGAGAGGAAGACGACCGGCGGTAACTTCGAGGAGATAGACAGGACAGGGCCGGACGCGACGACATATGCGGACAGCAAGGGGCTTCTGCCCTCTACTGCGTATACGTATCGGGTGAGCGCCTTCAGCACGATACCCGCGTCGTCGGGATATTCCAACCAGGCTGCGGCGACAACTGAGGAGGGGCCCCAGCCAACCCCTCCCACTTCAGGCGGCGGCGGAGGGGGATGCTCCGTCGGCGCGAGGGGTTCTGCGTCGGCCGCGGACCTGTTCGTCTATTTGCTGCCGCTTCTTTTGCTGGGGGGGGCGCGGCTGCATCGACGGAAAAATTAGGGCCTCGTTGCCCTTTTTGATGCTATAATCTAACGCGCGAAAGCGCGGAATACTCTTAGGGAGCTGACGACAGAATGGCGAGACTTCGTTTTTCGACCGCAGGCGAGTCGCACGGCAGGGCGCTTGCGGGCATTATCGAGGGGATCCCTTCGGGGATGTCCCTCTCATCTGGGGACATCGATGGAGAGCTGCGGAGGCGGCAGGGAGGATACGGCCGCGGCGGCAGAATGAAGATAGAGTCTGACAGGGCGACGATTCTCTCGGGTGTTCGCCGCGGCAGGACGCTCGGCTCGCCGATCGCCCTGCTTGTGGAAAACAGGGACTGGGAGAATTGGCGCATGGTGATGAATCCTGACCCGGGCGCAAAGCCGGAGCCGGCGGACGGCAAGGGGGCCCCCGTTACCCGCCCGCGGCCGGGGCATGCCGACCTGGCGGGAGCGCTGAAATACGATCAGAAAGATCTCCGCAATATCCTTGAGCGGTCGAGCGCAAGGGAGACGGCGATGCGGGTTGCGCTCGGCGCGGTCGCCAAAAAGTTTCTTGCGGTCTTTGGAATCCTGATAGGCAGCCATGTCCTGGCGATCGGCAGCCAGAAGGCAAAGACGGCGTCACCGGCAACGGACGGGGATGCACTGATGAATTTGTTCGAGGAGGCAGAAAAGTCACCGGTCAGATGCGCGGACCCGGCCGCCTCGAAGCGGATGATCCGACGCATTGACGCGGCGATAAAGGACGGCGATTCGGTCGGCGGCGTTTTCGAGGTATTCGCTACGGGCGTGCCGGTAGGCCTCGGCAGCCACACACAATGGGACCTGAAGCTCGACGGCCGGCTTGCTCAGGCGCTGATGGGTATTCAAGCGATCAAGGCGGTCGAGACGGGACTCGGGCTTGCGATGGCGGAGGCCTCCGGGTCGCGAGTCATGGACGAGATTTTTTACGACTCTTCCCCTTCCCGCCCGCGGGGGCTCAGGTTCTTCAGGAAGTCGAACAACGCCGGAGGCATCGAAGGCGGCATGTCCAACGGGATGCCGATCATTATACGGGCCGCGATGAAGCCGATCCCGACGCTGAGAAGGCCGCTCATGTCGGTCGATATCAGGACGAAGAAGCCCTTCGAGGCGGCATACGAGCGCTCCGACGTCTGTGCGGTCCCCGCCGCCGCAGTCGTCGGAGAGGCGATGGCTGCGCTGGTGTTGACCGATGCCTTTCTCGAGAAGTTCGGCGGAGACAGCGAAAAAGAAATCAGACGGAATTATCGTTCATATCTCTCCCAGGTGGACGGTTATTGAGGTTGCCGTCCCGCTTCCCGGCCCGGACCGCCAGAGATTATTGAGGAATTCACATGACGAATATAGTATTGACAGGCTTCATGGGAACAGGCAAGACCGCAGTCGGCAGGGAACTCTCGAGGCTCCTGAGCATGCGTCTGGTGGATGTCGACTCCGAGATCGAGGCAGGCCGAGGCATGAAGATCGCCGATATCTTCAGGGATTTCGGCGAGCCCTATTTCCGTGACCTCGAGACCGAGGTCATCAGGAGGTTCGCCCGCCAGAGGAATCTTATTATCTCGACCGGCGGCGGCGCGGTCCTGAGGGAGGAGAATATGGCCGCCCTGAGGGAAACCGGCGTGATATTCTGCCTGCGCGCCGCCCCGCAGACGATCCTCGCGAGGACGGCCGGCAGCGGCGACCGGCCGCTCCTCAACGTGGAAGACCCGCTTGCTAAGATCGAAGACCTCCTCGCCTTCAGGATGCCTTTTTATGAAAAGGCGGGGACCATGATCGATACTGATGGGAAGACACCGCTCCAGGTGGCGGAAGAGATTGCGGGGGTCATCAAATGCAGAAGATAAGGGTCGACCTGGGCGACAGGAGCTACAATATCGTCATCGACGCGGGCCGCCTCGGAGAGATCGGGAAAAACCTCCTGAAGTTTGAATTCAGCAGGAAGATCTGTCTTGTGAGTAATCCGACGGTATTCGGCCTGCACGGAGAAACGGTGGCCCGGTCGATCAGGGACGCAGGGTTTGAGCTCGCCCGCATACTGATCCCCGACGGAGAAGGATTCAAGAGCCTCTCCTCGGTGGAGGAGATCTACACCGACATGCTGAAGGCGAGGCTCGACAGGAAAGCGGTGGTGGTCGCGCTGGGAGGCGGAGTGATCGGCGACATCGCCGGGTTTGCCGCGTCGACCTATATGCGGGGGGTCGATTTCGTCCAGGTGCCGACAACCCTTCTGGCGCAGGTCGACAGTTCGGTAGGCGGAAAGACCGGGGTGAACCATCCGCTGGGGAAGAACATGATCGGATCGTTCTGGCAGCCGAGGCTTGTCTGGATCGATACTGAAACGCTGAAGACCCTCCCCCAGAGGGAATTCCTCTCCGGGATCGCCGAGGTGATCAAGTACGGGGTGATATGGGACGAGGAATTTTTCCGTTTTCTCGAGGAACACTCCCGGGAGGTCCTGGCCCACGATCCGGAAGCCCTGGAGCGGGTCATCCGGAGATCCTGCGAGATAAAGGCCGAGGTGGTC
This sequence comes from Nitrospirota bacterium, assembly GCA_021783515.1. GTDB lineage: Bacteria > Nitrospirota > Thermodesulfovibrionia > Thermodesulfovibrionales > UBA6898 > Sulfobium. The sequence continues at coordinate 32,264 of JAJXTV010000017.1, read as the reverse complement.
TCGAAAGATGAGCGGGAGTCGGGTCTGCGGGCAATACTCAATTACGGTCATACGATTGGTCATGCGCTCGAGACGGCGACGGGGTACGCGAGGTATCTGCACGGGGAGGGTGTAGCGATCGGAATGTACGCCGAGGCGAGGCTCGGGCAGCAGGCGGGTCTTCTGGAAGCAGGGCAGACCGCGCGGATCAGGGCCCTCATCGAACTCTACGGTCTGCCGTCGTCGCTTCCGGAGGATATCTCATTCGATGCGGTCCTCTCGGCGATGCAGCTGGACAAGAAGGCGGTGGCCGGGAACCTGAAGTTCGTCCTGCCCGAAAGGATCGGCGCCGTGACGATAAAGGGCGGTCTGTCGGCAGAGGAGATACGTAGGGTCTTCGCCGCGAACTGCTGATCTGATAACGGCCCTGCGGCGGTTTATTTGACACAGCCGGAGGGATTCTTATAAGCTATCCGGGGCTGAACTGCGATGAGGCTTTTTCCCAAAGAAATAGATTTCTTCGAGATATTCGACAGGACTTCGCTGAACATTACGAAGGCCGCGTCCCTGCTCGTCGAGTTGATGGAAAACTTCGACAGCCTCGAGGCCAGGGCCAAGGAGATTCACGAGGTGGAGCAGGACAGCGATATGCTGACCCACGATATCATGAAGAAGCTGAATAAGACCTTCATCACGCCGATCGACAGGGAGGACCTCTATTCGCTCGCCTCAAGAATGGACGACGTTATCGACCTGATATGGGCGGTGGCCGACAGGATCGCGGTATTCAAGATAAGGGAATCGACTCCGGAGGCCGTCGTGATGTCGAAGGACCTCCTGACTACCGCCGAGGTGATGCACAAGGCAATCAAGAAACTGAAGGAAAAGAACTATGCCCATGTCCAGGAATACTGCATCGAGATCAACAGGCTCGAAAACAGGATCGACAGGGGCTTCAGGGACGCGTTGGGGAGGCTTTTCGACGAGGTGAAAGACCCGGTCCTCATCATTAAGTGGAAAGAGGTATACGAGCACCTTGAAGACGCCTCGGACAGATGCGAAGACGTTGCGAATGTCCTGGAGGCGATAGTCCTCAAATATGCATGACACCTTTGCGCTGCTCGTCTTCGTCGTAGTTCTCGGCACTGTCTTCGACTTCATCAACGGGTTTCACGACACCGCAAACGCAATCGCCACGTCCGTATCCACAAGGGTGCTCTCGCCGAAGGTTGCCGTGGTCATGGCCGCCTGCCTGAACCTTGTCGGCGCGCTCACCGGCACCGCGGTCGCAAAGACGGTCGGCGCCGGCCTCATCGAGACCGCTGCGGTGACCCAGCTGACTGTCGTTTCGGCGCTGCTTTCGGCGATACTCTGGGACCTGCTGACATGGTATTTCGGGCTCCCGACGTCTTCGAGCCATGCAATCCTCTCCAGCATCCTCGGCGCCGCGGTCGCGACCGCGGGGACCGGAGTCATCATCCAAAAAGGGGTCTTTAAGGTCTTCATAGGCCTTATCGTCTCGCCCATAGTCGGGTTTTTTCTTGGGTTTTTGTTGATGCTCCTTCTGATGTGGCTTTTTAAGAGGTCTCCGCTTTCCCTCGTTAACCCGCTTTTCAACCGGCTGCAGATCGTGTCGGCGGCCTATATGGCCTTCAGCCACGGCAACAACGATGCCCAAAAGACGATGGGCATCATCGCCATGGCGCTCGTCAGCTACTATAAGCTCCCGGGCTTTCATGTGCCGATCTGGGTGATGGTGCTCTGCGCGTCGGCCATGGCGTGCGGAACTGCCCTCGGAGGATGGAGGGTCATCAAGACCCTGGGAGTGAAACTGGTGCACCTCAGGCCGATCCATGGCTTTGCCGCAGAGGCGTCGGCCGCCACCGTCATCGAGATCGCTTCGAGGGTCGGGCTTCCTCTTTCGACGACCCATATCATCTCTTCGACGATCATGGGTGTGGGCGCCACGAAGAGGCTCTCGGCGGTGAGGTGGGGGGTCGCCGGCAGGATCGTCGTCGCCTGGGTCCTTACTCTTCCTGCCTGCGCGATCCTCGCATGGCTCATCTGCAAACTGGCGGTCCTCGTTATCTAACGTCATCCCGGCGCTTCTTCGGACGGTCCGGGACTGTCCATATTTGCCGATTTTGGGATATAATACAGCTTCAGGATATTTTTATAAAGCCGTATAAAAACAAGGACTTGGCAGAGAGAGAGGCCTGAAATCAAGAAGTTTCCTGACAGGAGAGGATATTTCGGAGCGTATGGCGGTCGTTTTGCGCCCGAGACGCTGATGCCGGCGCTCGATGAACTCGAAAAGGCGTATCACGCGCTGAAAAAGGACGGGCAGTTTAAGGAGGAGATCGATCTTCTTCTGAAGACCTATGTCGGCAGGCCGACCCCGCTCTACTTTGCGAAGAGACTGACCGATACCCTGGGGGGCGCGAGGATCTATCTGAAGCGGGAGGATCTCGCCCACACCGGAGCCCACAAGATCAACAATGCGCTCGGCCAGGCGCTCCTTGCGAAGAAGATGGGGAAGAAGAGACTCATCGCAGAGACCGGGGCGGGACAGCACGGCGTCGCGACCGCGACCGGCGCGGCCCTCTGCGGGCTCGAGTGCGAAATTTATATGGGTTCGGACGACATCGCCCGTCAGTCCCTGAACGTCTTCAGGATGAAGCTTCTGGGGGCCAAAGTGGTCGAGGTGGCGATCGGATCGAGGACGCTCAAGGACGCGATCAATGAGGCGATGCGCGACTGGACCACGAACGTGAGGTCCACCCATTATGTCCTCGGGACCGTCTTCGGCCCCCACCCGTTTCCCCTGGTCGTGAGAGATTTTCAGTCGGTCATCGGCAGGGAGGCCAGAAGGCAGGTCCTCTCCGCTGAAGGAAGGCTGCCGGACTATCTGATCGCCTGTATCGGCGGCGGGAGCAATGCGATGGGGCTCTTTCACGCCTTTATCGAAGACGCGGACGTGAAGATGGTCGGCGTCGAGGCGGGGGGAAGGGGTATCCTCCCGGGAGAGCATGCCGCGCGGTTCGCCGGCGGGTCTCTCGGCGTGCTCCAGGGCACGAAGAGTTTCCTCCTTCAGGACGACGACGGCAATATCCTCGGTACTCATTCTGTCTCGGCCGGCCTCGATTATGCGGCGGTAGGGCCGGAACATGCGTTTCTCAGGGAGTCGGGCAGGGCGCGGTATACATACGCAACGGACGACGAGGCGATGAGGGCCTTCGAACTGCTGTCGAAGACGGAAGGGATAATCCCGGCGCTAGAATCGTCTCATGCCCTCGCCGAGGCGGTGAAACTCGTCCCCGGGCTGCCGAAGGGCGGCGTGGTGATCGTCAATCTTTCCGGCCGCGGCGACAAGGACGTGCAGCAGGTGGCGCGGATGAAGGGGATAGAGCTCTGATGTCGAGGATAGGGAAGAAATTCAGGGAGATCGTCAGGGGAGGGAAGAAGGCCTTTATCCCCTATATCATGGCCGGTGACCCCAGCCTTGCGAGGACCCACGAGCTTATCGGGATTCTTGAGGACTGCGGGGCCGACATCATTGAGCTTGGCGTGCCTTTCTCTGACCCCCTCGCCGACGGACCGACGATCCAGAAAGCGGCCCAGCGCGCCCTGGCGCAGGGCGTCACCCTGCGGAAGGTGATCGAACTCGTGGCGGATGTCAGGAAGCGGTCGCAGACGCCTATCCTGCTGATGACCTACTATAATCCGATCTTTCATTACGGGGAAGAGAGGTTCGTGCGAGACGCCTCCGAGGCGGGAGTCGACGGGATTATCGTCCCCGATCTGCCACCCGAGGAGGCACGCGATATCCTCGCTTTTTCGAAGAGGTCTGATTTCGACATCATCTTCCTCGTTGCTCCTACCTCGACCGGGGAGAGAGCCGGGAAGGTGGCAAAATCCTCACGCGGATTCATTTATTATGTCTCGATCACCGGCATTACCGGCTCGAAGCTAACGATGGATTCCTCGATCGCGTCCCACGTCGCCCGGATCCGCTCGATGAGCGGGACCCCGGTTGCGGTGGGGTTCGGAATTTCGACCCCGGAAGAGGCGGCTGAGGTCGCGGCGTTTGCCGACGGCGTGATCGTCGGAAGCGCGATCGTGAAGCGGGCGGCAGAGCCGGACGGTCTTCTGCGGGAGTACCTGTCGTCGCTGAGGAAGGCGGTGTCATGAGCGACGATGCCGTGCTCCGGAAGAACCGGCAGCTCAAGACCCTGGTGGACCTGTCGGCCCTCGTGAATTCCACCCTCGATACCCGCGAGATCAGGAAGAGGGCGATTGAGGCGGCGACTACCCTTGCGGATGCGGAGACGGGGAGTCTGCTGCTCGTCGACAGGGAGACCGGCGACCTCTTTTTCGAGGTGGCGCTCGGCGAAAAAGGGAATATCCTGCAGGCGATGAGGCTGGCCAGAGGGCAGGGGATCGCCGGCTGGGTGGCCGAAAGGGGCGAGCCGCTTATCGTCAACGACGCCGGGACCGATCCGCGATTCTTCAGGGGAGCGGACGAAAAGAGCAGCTTTACGACGAAAAATATGGTCTGCGTGCCCCTGAAGTCAAAGGGGAAAGTGATCGGCGTTCTTCAGGCGGTCAACAAGAGAAGCGGTCTTTTCGACGAGGAGGACAGCGAAGGGCTCTCGGCGCTCGCCAACCAGATTGCGGTCGCGATCGAGAATGCCGGCCTGTATCAGGAGCTGAAAGAGGCCTTTTACGGGACTGCACATGCGCTTGCCGAAACGATTGAAAAGAGGGACCCTTATACCGGCGGGCATACGTACCGGGTCATGGAATACAGTCTCGCGATAGGGAAGATGATGGACCTGCCTGACGAAGAGACCGAGAACCTGAAGCTGGCCGCGATCCTCCACGACATCGGGAAGATAGGCATCAGGGACAGCATCCTGCTGAAAAACGGCAGGCTCGACAGAGAAGAGGTGCGGACGATGAACCTCCATGCCGAATACGGCGCTGAGATACTCCGGCACGTAAAGCAGCTCGATAAGGTGATCCCTGGCGTCAGGGCTCATCACGAACGCTTTGACGGAAACGGCTATCCCGACCGGCTCAAGGGCTCTGGCATCCCGATGATCGCCCGGATCATTGCGGTGGCCGACACCTTCGACGCGATGACGACGGACAGGCCGTACCGGAAGGCGCTGACCGTCTCGGAGGCGGTGGGGGAGCTCAGGAAGAACTCGGGCACACAGTTCGACGGAGAGATCGTGGAGACCTTCGTCAGATATTTCAGCGGGACAGGACAGTATGCGGCTTAAGGTCCTCGGCAGCGCCGGGGCGGAATTCCCCGGACACTATCCTACCGCTTTTCTTATCGACGGAACGTTTCTCCTGGACGGCGGCACGATCGGCGCCCGGCTCTCCGAGAAAGAACAGTTTGCGATAAAGAATATCCTGATCACCCATTCCCATCTCGACCATATCAAGGCGATCCCCTTTCTTGCCGACAATATCGTCATCAGAAACGGCCGCCATAGTGTCACGCTTCTCGGGATAAGCGAGACCCTTGATGCGCTGAAGGCATATGTGTTGAACGACCGGCTCTGGCCGGATTTCACCAGGATATCGGCGGCGATGGAGCCGGTGGTGAAGATGAGGACCGTCGTGCCGGGGAGGTCTTTTTCCTGCGCGGGATACTCGGTCCGCGCATACCGTGTGAACCATACCGTGCCTGCCGTCGGCTATATCGTCAGGGGCCGGGACGGCAGGGTACTGCTCTATACCGGAGATACGGGGCCGACCGATAAGATCTGGAGCGCGGCGAAGAAGATCGATGCGGTGATCGCCGAGGTCTCCTTTCCCAACAGCATGGAGGCGCTTGCTCTGAAGACCGGCCATCTGACGTCGCGCCTCCTTGCGGCGGAGCTGGGGAAGATGCAGGCGCCCCCCGGCCGTGTCTTCGTGACGCATCCCAAACCGCAGTATATCGGAACGATCCGGAAAGAGGTCGGAAAGATAAGGGCGCAGCGGATCGAGATGTTCAAAGACGGAAAAACATATGAAATATAGACCGGAGGAAAAGGGGGGATATGCTGAAAAGTCCATAGCTCGGCGATCCTTTCGCTGCCGGGCTTAGGACGACGAGGGAGCTATTATGGCGTGGTTTAAGAAGAGCAAAGAGATAAAGACCGACAAGAAGGTGAAGATCCCGGAGGGGCTCTGGGTGAAGTGCGAGAGCTGTCGGGAGATCATCTACAAAAGAGAGATAGAAAAGAACCTCCAGATATGCCCGAAATGTAATTATCATTTCAGAATCAGCGCCCGCGAGAGGCTTGCCCTCCTTGTCGACGAAGGAAGCTTTGTCGAGATGGACGCGGAACTGACCTCGGACGACCCGCTCCGATTCAGGGACAAGGTCCTCTACCGGGAGAAGCTCGAGGAGAACAGAAGGAAGACCGGCCTCGGGGATGCGGCGATCTCGGGGGAGGCGGCGGTAGAGGGAATGCCCGTGATCCTGGTGGTAATGGATTTTTCGTTTATCGGGGGCAGCATGGGCTCGGTTGTCGGAGAGAAGATCGTGAGGGCGGCCGAAGCGGCTCTTGAGACGAGAAGGCCGCTCGTCACCGTCGCTTCTTCAGGCGGGGCGAGGATGCAGGAAGGCATCTTTTCCCTGATGCAGATGGCGCGGGTCTCGGCCGCTGTGGGTCAGTTGAAGGACAACGGGGTGCTGTATGTCTCGATCCTTGCGGACCCGACGTTCGGCGGGGTTACCGCGAGCTTCGCGATGCTCGGCGACGTGATCATTGCCGAACCGAAGAGCCTGGTGGGCTTTGCCGGCAGGGGCGTGATCGAGCAGACGATCAAACAACAGCTCCCTGAGGATTTCCAGAGGGCCGAGTTTCTCCTGGAGCACGGCTTCATCGACAAGATCGTCGACAGGAAGGATATCAAAAAGACCATCGGGAAGATCATAGAACTGCTGGCATGAGTTACGAGCGGACGATCGAATACCTCTACGGGCTTCAGCAGTACGGGATGAAGTTCGGCCTCGACAACATCCGGACGCTCATGTCGGTCTTTGGGTGCCCGCAGCATTCGTTCCGGACGGTCCATGTTGCAGGGACGAACGGGAAGGGTTCGACCTCCGCGATGATCGAGTCGGTCCTGAGGACCGCCGGTGTGAGGACGGGGCTCTTCACCTCTCCTCATCTTATCAGTTTTACGGAAAGGATCCGGATCGACGGGCAGGAGATTGCCGAAGAGGAGGTGATTTCCCTTGCGGAAAGGGTGAGGGAGGCGGCCGGGAGGATCGAGGATTTTTCGCCGACGTTCTTCGAGGTGGTCACCGCAATGGCGTTTCTTCATTTCAGGGACAGGAAGGTCGAATGGGCGGTTGTCGAGACCGGCCTGGGAGGAAGGCTCGATGCAACGAATGTGATCGCCCCGGAGGTCTCGGTCATCACGAGGATCGGGCTCGATCACTGCGATTTTCTCGGCCGGACCCTGCGCGAGATCGCGGGAGAAAAAGCGGGTATCGTCAAGCCTGGAGTCCCGGTCGTGTCTGCCGCGCAGGATGCGGAGGCGGCGGAGGTGATCGCCCGGAAGGCTGAGGAAACGGGCTCCGGGCTCTTTGCCTTCGGGCGAGAGTTCACCGCCGAACTCGCTTCGGAGTCGCTTGAAGGAATCACGTTTCACTATTCAGGGGCCCGGAGGCACCGGAGACTCGCCGTGCCGCTTGCCGGGGACTTTCAGGCGATGAACGCCTCCCTCGCAGTGAAGACGGTCGAGGTGGTGTCCGGGGGATTTCCGGGCCGGCAGCTCGATGTGCGGAAGGGGCTGGCGGGGGTGCGCTGGCCGGGGAGGCTCGAGCTTGTAAGGGACGACCCCCCTGTCCTTATCGACGCGGCGCATAATCCCCAGGCCGCTGCGGTTCTCGCCGAAAACCTGAAGAAGATCGCGCTGTCTGCATACGGGAAGATAATACTGGTGATGGGCGCGATGGGGGACAAGGATATCGAGGGCCTGATCGGGCCTCTTCTTCCCCTGGCCTCCGAGATCCTCTTCTGTGCTCCGGCATACGGCAGGGCGGCCCCGCCGGAAAGGCTGGCCGCGGCAGCGGCAAAGGCGGGGTATGCCTCGATCGTCGCGCCGGGTGTCGCGGAGGCGATCGTCAAGGCGGAAGAACTCCGGCATTCCGGAGAACTGATCGTCATTACGGGGTCGTTCTATACGATCGGAGAGGCGAAGGAATACCTCGGAAGCAAGGGAGTACTCACGCGGCTGAGGGAATGAAAAATAGTGAAAAGTGAAAAGTTAAAGGAAAAGGGCGAAGGAGGCAGAATAAGCGGCGATAAGTGGAATGCCCCCTGCTTCTTTCTTGTTCTTGTTTCACTATTCACTGGTTGCCTTTCCGTTTTCACGCTGAGCTGTTTTGCCGAGGAGCCGGGGACGGTCATCACCGCAGACAGGATGGAATACTTCGGCCAGACGAAAAAATATGTCGCCACCGGCTCGGCCGTGCTCGAAAGGGCGGGAGCGGTTGTCAGGGGGGACGAGATCATCTATTACGAAGATACGTCCGAAGCGGTGATTCCGGGCGCCTTCACCTACCAGGACCCCGAGACTTCAATCAAGGCGGCGAAGGCGGAGATGAACGTCGATGCGAAGACGGGAACACTCTTTGATGCCGAAATCTTTTACAGGAAGTATAACTATCATATCTCAGGGGACAAGATAGAGAAACGCGGGGAAGACTACTATTTCAGTCCCGATGCCACCTTCACCACCTGCGATGCGCCGGTCCCCGCCTGGTGCTTCAAGGGGAAGGAGGTCAATGCCGTCGTCGACAAACGGCTCACCTCGCGCGACACGACCTTCCGGATCAAGGACGTCCCCGTCTTCTATACCCCGTACTTATGGGCGTCGCTGATCAAGGAGAGACAGACCGGTTTACTGATGCCGCTGGTTGGCAGCAGCAGCACCCGGGGGTTTTTGCTCAGCGTCCCTTTCTACTGGAACATCTCCGAAAACCGGGACGCCACCGTCGTGCTCGACGCTTTCAGCAAGCGCGGCATCGGGACGGGGCTCGAATACCGTTTTATCGAGCCGGGCGGAGGCAGCGGTAACCTCTGGACCTACCATATCAAGGACACCGAACTCAGCGAGGATTTTTGGGAGGTGAGGGGGCTCTATGAGAACCGCCGTGCAGACGGGCCGGGGGGGTATCTTGATGTCAACTACGTCAACCTGAAAGACTTCTACAGGGAATACAGCTCGCGGCGGGACGTCAAGATCCTGCGCTATCTCGATTCGGTGGGAGAATTCAACCTGCCGCTCGGCAACTCCCGCCTCTACTTCCTCGGTCAGTACGGCCAGGACCTTCAGAACGATACCGCCATCGTTCCGGAAAGGCTTCCCGAGGTCGGATACGTGCTGAATTATACTCCCCTCGGGGGCGTGATGTATTCAGCCGCCCTGAGCACGTCGAATTTCTGGAGCGAGAAGGGCGAATCCGCCGGCCGGGTGGATATCTATCCGAAACTTCTCCATTCGGTCGGAAGCGACGTTGTTCTGGCCCAGTCGGTGGGGCTCAGGGAGACGGCATACGCCTTTTACGGGGAGCAGGATCCCGGCAAAACCTTGCAGCGGGCGGCGTTCGAGTACGACGCGACCGCGCATACGAGACTATATAGGAAATACTCAGCCTTTACCCATATTATCGAGCCGTCGATCAGGTATCATTTCATCTACAGCTCGGAGAATAATCTCCCTGTCTTCGATTCGGCGGAGCTTTACGGGAAGACCTCGGATGTCGAGCTGAGCCTTCTGAACCGGGGTATCGTCCGCGGGAGGGAAGTCTTCGTGATCCGGCTGACTCAGCCGCTCGACACCTATAGCGGAAGGATCTGGCAGCCGTTCAAGCTCGATCTGAACCTCACTGCGCCCCTTCCCCTTATGATGGAGGCGACGTATGACTTCAATACCCGAAGGATCGAGACTGTCACCTCCAGCGTGCGGTTCAGGGTCTTCAATGCCGGCGTGGCGGTCGGCGAGAGATATGACAGGAAAGAGGACGTGCTTATGTATACCGCTTCCGTCGACGTGAATCTGCATCGTTCGGTGCAGGTGGGGGGCCAGATGTGGTATGACGCAAAAGGGGAAGGGCTGCGGGACATGACCCTCACCCTCCGGTACAAGCGGCAGTGCTGGGGCCTCCGGCTGGAGGCGGTAAAGACGACCGGCGACTTTACGATGAAGGTGATGTTCGATCTTACCGGGCTTTCCACAAAATCTCCGACGGGGGTCCCGGGCTATTCGCCGACGCTGTGAGGCTCTTGATATTCCGGAGGGCGGTATTGGAAAATAAGGTGTGAAGGATTCCTATCTCGAAAAGCATTTCTCAGAGTCGACGGGAAAGCTGCATATCCCCTGTCCCCACCGCGAAGTGACCGGCGTCAGCGTTCACGTGGTGATCAAGGGCGGGTTCTGCTACCGCTCCGAGCAATGCATGGTGATCAAGTGCAAATTCAACCGCCTGCAGTCCGACATCAGCTGCCTCCTTTCTCTGACCTGGTAGGAGCCACCTTATTCCGTTGACTCACGTCAACACAATGTTGTATAAAGGTATTATCTGAAAAAAAGGAGGGGATCTCATGGAAAAGGCAAGGGTGTTCAGCGCATTTCTTATGATGGTCTTTGCGGGATTTGCCGCCGGCTGCGGCGGTAGCGACGGAGGGAAGGTGGCGAACAAGCAGGTCTCCGTAACCGATCCGGCTGGCGATGTTGATGCGGGAAGCAAGGCGGACCTCACCTCCGCCACTATCGAGCAGGCGGGTGACAACCTGACGATTACAGTAAAATTGGCCCCCGGGGACTTTGATCCGCTGCTCAGCGACGTCGACATTGTGATGGATATGGACATGAACCCTGCTACCGGCGATTCCACCGATGCGGGACTTATCGGAGGAGAATATATCATCGAAATGGGGTCTGCCTGTCTGGGGAGCAAGGCGAATGTCCTTCAGTACAACAGCGCCACGACGCATTGGGACAGCGTGGGCTCATACGATGTGACGTTTCTTTCGGAGGGCATGCAGGTGACCGTGCCGGTTTCTCTGCTGAATGGATATTCGGGGAAGTTCGCTTTCTGGTTCGAAAGCGCGCGTGAGATCGGACAGTGTTCATACACCGGACGGATAGATTCCATGCCCGACATGGGCACGACTCCGGCGGTATTTCAGTAAAAGTCTGAGACGTCATGGGAGACTGATCCGGGCAAGCGGATGATATCTGCCGGGAAGCGGAGGGGCTATTACCCTGGTGCGGCCCCTGCCGCCCTCGCGCAGACACGCAGCCTCACTGATGGCGCGATAGCGGATAGGGCGGGACCAAGGCGCCGCCTTATCCGCTACAATTCTTTTTCTTCTTCAGAAACCGCCCGATTTCATCCGCAGCATCCCCCGCCGTTGTGCGTTCCACGTCGATGGCGAGCTCCGGGCTTAGCGGCTCCTCATAGGGCGCATTCACTCCGGGCACCGGCGCCCCCTGCTCTCCCTTTGCATAAATATCCTTCGGAGCGCCGTGGGTATTGAGCCTCTGTGCCTCCCGGGCCCTGCATGTCTCGAGCCCGCATTTGAGATAGACCTCGATGAATCCGGGGATGAGCTCGCGCGCCAGTTTCCGCCATCGTCTGATGTTGCCGGTGGCGTCGATCACGACGTCATGGCCGGCTTCCGAGAGCTTCTTTGCGAGAAAGACGAGGCTGCGGTAGAGGAGCTCCCTCTCGGCATCGGAATAGGAAGGCGCGGGGGTGACGACCTTTCGCATCTCGTCCATGCGGAGGACCAGAAACTCCGGATGCCCTTCTTTGAAGGCGTCGGCGACTGTGCTCTTTCCGCTTCCGGGAAGGCCGGTTATCCATATCGCGATTCCGCTCATAGAGAAAGCTTATCCGTTTGCGGAGGGAATGGCAAGACCCGGTTGTGCGTATGAGCGTCAGATTGTGACCGCTTCGTCGGAAGGCCGCAAGGCCAGAATTCCCTTTGCCGCGCCGATATCGGTCCGTATCTGCCCGACCAGCGCTTCCACGCTCCCGAACTTCTTCTCCTCTCGTATCTTCCTTATGAAGTAGAGCGAAATGTCCTCGCCGTAGACGTCCTCGTTAAAGTCGAAGACATGGACTTCGATCGCAAGGGCCTTTTTGTCGAATGTCGGCCTCATCCCGATGTTGGCGATGCCGTCATAGAGCCTGTCCCGCACGAACAGCCTCACCGCATAGACCCCGTGGGACGGGATGATCGCATGTTTAGGCGCGATGTTTGCGGTCGGAAATCCGAGCCCCTTTCCCCTGCCGTCTCCCCTTACGACGATGCCGGTGATCGCATAGGTCCTTCCGAGCAGTTTTGCCGCATGTTCGACGTCGCCTTCCCTGAGGAGGTGCCTGATCTTCGTACTGCTGATCACCTCCCCATCGAGCGATATCTGCTCGACTTCCCTGACGGTGAAGCCGTATCGCTCTCCGAGCGCTCTCAGTGTCTTAACGTCTCCCTTTCGGCCCTTTCCGAAACGATAGTTGTACCCGACGAATATCTCCTTTGCCCCGAGCGAGTCGCAGAGAATGTTTTTCACAAAGTCCTCGGGGGTCATCGCCGCGAATTCGACGGTGAAAGGGATCTTTACGAGGACATCGATGCCCAACTTCTCGAAGAGCCGTATCTTCTCTTCGTAAATGCTTATCAGCGGAGGGCATTTCTCGGGGGCCAGTATTTTCAAAGGATGCGGCCTGAAGGTCACGACCATGCTTGCCGCGCCGGTCTCCTTCGCCCGCCGGATCACCATCCGGACCAGCTCCTGGTGGCCCATATGGACGCCGTCGAAATTCCCGAGCGTGATGATGCTCCTGTCGAATGTTCTTTCGATTCGACTCAGATCGGTAATCAGGATCATTTTCTGCTCCTTATCAGATTTTCCATATCATGAAAGATCTCGTTGCCGATCTCTATCCCGAAGTCTATGAATTCAGGGCCGTACCTTCTGCCCGTGTCGGTCCTGAATGTCTCCTTGATCCTTCTGACGCCCTCCATCTTTTCGAGGAAGGTGGCATGCAGCCTTTCGACCGGCGTGCCCGCTGATTCTACGATCAGCCAGAGCGTGGTGGTAAAGTTGTCCGGCCCCCACCGGAACTTGTCCGCGTCGTAGAGAGAGTCGCTGACGAGCTTTGCCTCTTCGTCTTCCGAAGGAAGCACCTCCCTGAACGCCTCATGGTTCCTGATCGCGGCGGCGACGTACCGTTTATATCTCTCTTTCAAATCGAATCCCCCCAGGATCTTTTCTGCCTCGATGCTTCCCTTTGTCGTATGATTGTGCTCGTTTCGCTTGATATCGTGCAGGATGCCGGCAATCTGGGCGCAGAGCACAAGGCCGTCCGTGTCTGCAACGCCAGGATGTCTTCTGCCTCTCTCGATCCGAAGTATCGCGCCGGCCTCGACCGCCACCTTCTCACAATGTTCTATCCCGTGGGCGGGATGCAGCGTTGCGCTGCCGAGAAGGGAGCGGCATTTCGCAAACAGCTCGTTGCCGGCCAGCGAAGCAGCCGACCGCTCGATCTCGCTGCCATGGTCCCGGTAAAAAGAGGGCGCTCCGATCTGACGGGCCACCCTCGTCGCCTTTTCTTTCAGAGCCGGATAAATTTGCCCTTTCAATAAAAAAATCCCCTGACGGCCGGTTTCATATATAATTATAATAATTTCCGGGGGTTGTTTTCCTATATTTTTCTGAAAGGCCTGGCTATGGTGTTCGACAAAAAGACGAGATTTTGCGCCGAGGTGCTCGACAATATCGCCGACGGGGTCTATGTGGTCGGCGGCAACAGGAAGATACTCTACTGGAACAAAGGCGCTGCCCGGATCACCGGGTATCAGCCGGCGGAGATGGTGGGGCAGAACTGCTATTGCGATCTCCTTCGGCACGAGGACGAAAGGGGCAACGCGCTCTGCGATTCGGGCTGCCCGCTGACCGCCGGGATGGACGAGGAGCCTCTTCAGAGAAACCTTTTCCTCAGGGCGAAGGACGGCAGAAAGGTCCTCGTCGAGGAGCATATCTCGCCTCTTTTTGCCGGGAAGAAGATATCCGGCGCGATCATCGCATTCAGGGACGTTTCGGCCTTCAAGGGGCTCAGGCCGTTTCAGCTCAGGACCGAAAAGCTCGACCGCCTTATCCCGATCTGCGGGTGGTGCAAGAAGATCAGGAAAGAGGCCGACACCTGGGAGCAGCTGGAGGCGTTTCTCACCGGGGAGGGCTTTGGCGACTTCACCCATTCCATGTGCCCGGCCTGCGCCGAGAAGATATTTTCGAAGAAGATCTATCTGGAAAATTATCAGAATATATGCAAGGCGATCAGTACGAGCCTCTCGCTTGACGAGGTGCTGAAGTTGATCGTGACGAACGTCGTGAAGGTCATGAACGTCAAGGCGAGCCTGCTGAGGCTCCTGAACAGGGAGACCAATCAGCTCGAACTCGCCGCCTCTCACGGACTGAGCCGCGGCTATGTGAACAAGGGCCCGGTCGCGTACGATGCGAGCATCGACGACGCGCTTGCCGGCAAGACGGTATCGATTTACGATATCACGGCGGACAGAGGCGCGAAATACCGGAAGGAGGCGGAGCGGGAGGGCATCAGGAGCATCCTCTCGATCCCCCTGCGCTTTAATGCCGAAGTGATCGGCGTGCTGAGGATGTATACCGCCGAGCCGATCGAATACTCGGAGGAAGACATGAAGTTCGTCGCGGCGATCGCGGAGCAGGCGGCGATCGCGATCATGAACGCGCGCATGTTCGAAAAGAGCCTGTCGAAGGAGAGGGAATATCTGAACGTATTTCAGTCGGTCACCAAAACGGTGAGCTCGACGCTCAATGTCAGCGAGGTCCTCGACCTCATCGTCAGAAAAATCCCGGAGGTGATGAACCTGAAGGCCGTCACGATCAGGCTCCTCGACAGCACGGGGAAGAAGCTTCATCTGGCCTCCTCCTCCGGCCTCAGCGAACGGTACCTGAACAGGGGCCCGGTCGACGCCGAAGAGAACGTGATCGAGGCGCTGAACGAAAAGCCGGTCGCCATCTATGACGTATCGAGCGACAGCCGGATACGGTACCGCAGGGAGGCGGCGGAGGAGGGCATCAAGAGCATCCTGACGCTCCCGATCAGCGCCCACGGGAAGGTGATCGGCGTGATGAGGCTCCTGACCGGCTGGCCGAGACATTTTTCGGAGGACGAAATAGCCTTTGCCGCCTCGCTCGCGGAGCAATGCGGCACCGCGATCGAAAACGCCCGCATGTACGAGCTGCAATGCCGGGAGATGCAGTACCTGAAGGCGATACAGGAGGTCTCAAAGGCGGTGAGCTCGACACTCGACATACAGGAGATCCTCCCGCTGATCGTCAGAAAGATACCCGAAATCATGCAGGCCAAGGCCGCGACGATCAGGCTCCTCGACGAGACGGGGAAGAAGCTCGAACTCGCCGCCGCATACGGTCTCAGCGGAAAATATCTGCAGCGCGGGCCGGTGGATGCCGAGGAGAGCATCTCCCTTGCGCTCGGGGGGGAGCCGCTTGCTATCTACGACGCCACGACCGACCCCAGGATATCCTACCGCGATGCGGCGAAGGAAGAAGGAATCAAGAGCATCCTCGTTGTGCCGATCGTCGTCAGGAAGAAGATCATCGGCATCATGCGGCTTCTCACCGGCGAATTCAGGGAGTTCGCCCCGGAAGAGATCGCCTTCGCCGTCGCCCTTGCCGAGCAGGGCGGCATTGCGATCGAGAACGCGAGGATGTACGGAAAGCTGAAAGGGTGAGAGCGTGTGCTGATGATTACACCACTGACGACTCCGGATGCCCGAGCAAGCACTTTGGGCATGACGGACAAAAGAGGCGATCAGCGGATATAATTATGAGGCCGTTACTATGAAAAGCTTTCGCAAAGAGCTCTGGTTCAACGTCCCGACGCGGAGGGCGTTTATCAACATCACGCCCCAGGTCGAGGAGTGTCTGCGCGAAAGCGGTGTCAAAGAAGGCCTCGTGCTCGTCAACGCGATGCATATCACCGCGTCGGTCTTTATCAACGACGACGAATCGGGGCTCCATCACGACTATGATTTTTGGCTCGAAAAACTCGCCCCGCACGAGCCGGTCTCGCAGTACCGGCATAACGTCGGGGAGGACAACGCCGACGCGCATATGAAGCGCCAGATCATGGGCAGGGAGGTGGTCGTTGCCGTGACGAGCGGCCAGCTCGACTTCGGCACCTGGGAAAGGATCTTCTACGGCGAGTTCGACGGCAGGCGGGAAAAAAGGGTCCTCGTCAAGATCATCGGGGAGTAAAACAGGTACAATAATGGCCATGTCCGTCAGGAAGAGACTTGCGATCACGATGGGTGACCCCGGAGGCGTCGGGCCCGAGATAATCGTCCGGGCGCTTCTTTCCCCCGAAGTGCGCGGCTGCTGCAGGCCGGTCGTGATCGGCGACGCGGTCGTGATGGAGGAGGCCCTGGGGCTCCTCGGCCGGCCCCTTAAACTGAGAATAATCGCTGCTCCCGATGAGTCGGCAGAGTCGGCCGAAACGATCGATTTGATCGATGCCGGCTCGCTGAAGGCCTTCGAAAAAGGCAGGCCGACGGCCGAGGGCGGGGCCGCATGCGCCGGGTATATCAGAAAGGCGGTCGAGCTTGCGACGGCGGGGAAGGTCGACGGCATCGTCACCGCGCCCATCTCGAAGGAGGCGCTGAAGATGGCGGGGCTGAAGTGGCCCGGCCATACCGAGATGCTGGCCGAACTCACCTCGACCGAAGACTTCGGTATGATGCTGACCGGCGGACCGCTGAGGGTGCTCCTTGTCACGATCCATACCGCTCTCAGGAGCGTGCCGGACATGATCACGCGCAGCAGGGTCCTCAAGACGATCCGGCTCGCGGAAAGGGCATGCGATATGCTCGGCATCGCTAAGCCGAGGATCGGCGTCGCCGGACTGAACCCTCACGCAGGCGAGGCCGGCATCTTCGGCGATGAGGAGATCAGGGAGATCGTGCCGGCGGTCGGGGATGCGCGTAAGGAAGGCATAGCCGTATCCGGGCCGTTTCCGCCGGACACCGTCTTTCATAAGGCCTACCGGGCGGCCTTCGATATTGTCGTATGCATGTACCACGACCAGGGGCTGATCCCCCTGAAGATGATCGCCTTCGACACGGGGGTGAACGTGACGGTCGGCCTGCCGTTCGTAAGGACCTCGCCCGATCACGGCACCGCCTACGATATTGCATGGAAGGGCATCGCAGGCCCGGCCAGCATAATAGAGGCGGTCAGACTCGCCGCACGATTGAAGATCTAGATGCCGAAGAAACACCTCGGCCAGAACTTCCTCTTCGACCGCGCGATCCTTGCGAGGATAGTCGAGGCCTCAGGCGTGGCTGCGGACGACACGGTCGTCGAAATAGGACCCGGTCCCGGCGGGCTCACGAGACTCCTCGCGGAGACGGCGAAGAAGGTGATCGCGATCGAACTCGATCAGGGGCTCTACGACAGGCTGAGGGCCGAGCTGATAGGATACCGGAATGTTGAGCTTGTCCACGCCGACGCGATGAAGTTCCCCTATGAGGAGATCGGACAGTTCAAGGTGGCTGCAAATATCCCCTATTACATTACCACCCCGATCGTCTTCAGACTGCTCGAAGCGAAGGAGACACTGAAGACGATGACGCTGACGATCCAGAAGGAGGTTGCCGAGCGGATCGTCGCCCCGCCGGGCGGCAAGGATTACGGCGTCCTCTCGATCATGGTCCAGTACCTTGCAAGACCGGAGCTGCGCTTCGTCATCCCCAGGGAGGAATTCAGGCCTGTGCCCAAGGTAGACTCCGCGGTGGTGCATATGACGATACTCGAAAGCCCGGCGGTGCGGGTGGCGGATGAAAAGACCTTCTTCAGGGTCGTCAGGACCGCGTTTTCGCAGAGGAGAAAGACCCTCTCGAATTCCCTGAAGGGCCTTGCCGACGACCCGAAAGAGGCGCTTGCCGCCGCCGGCATCGACCCGCAACGGCGGCCCGAGACGCTCGGGCTCGAAGAGTTTGCCAGACTTGCCGACGCGCTCAGGGAAGTCTGAGGCGACCGGCAAGCCTGGCGGCATTATTGAAAGGGAGAGGCGGTCCTTTTACCTCTCGTGTCTTTCATCCCCCTGATCGCGGTTTTCCCGTGATTTTTCGTGCTCTGACTTTCCGCGTTCCTGCTGGCCCCGGGACTCGTGTTGTCTTTGCTCCTGTTTCTGAGGCTGATAATGCGGCTGTTGTTTCTGGGGCTGATAATGAGGTTGCTGTTTCTGAGGCTGCTGCTTTTGGGGTTGCCTCACCTCCGGTTTCCTTTGCTGCTCGCGCATATGTTTCTGAACCTCGGGTCTCTGATGATATTGCTCCTGTCGCTGGCGTCTGAGCTCTTCCCTCTGTTTTTGAGGCTGGGGGTGATACTGCTGAACTCCCCAGGTCCGCTGCCTTTCCCAATGCCTGTCGTTATGCCATCTCCTCCAGTTCTGCTGGAGCTGTCTGTCGGGGATCCGTTCGTAGTCCCATCGATGTCCGCGCCAGTCATGATCCCGGTAGTATCTTCTCCATCCCGGGTCGACATCGAAATAGAAACTCGGGGCCCTGTTATAGTATGCCCAGCCCCGGTCGTAATAATGCGAGCGATACCAACGGCCTTCCCACAGCCGCCACCACCAGCCGCTCCAGAAAAAAAGATCTATATCGACACCGGGAACGGCGTATACATCGTTTGTGTCCGGCAGCACTATCACATCCGGCGGCGTAGCAAAGACGACGGGCGGCGGCAGGGCGATCCCGATATTAATATTAATCTCCGCAATCGACGGGGCCGGAAAGACAATCACCGAAGCCCAGAGAACCATGCACAAAAACAGCTTTTTCATGATCGCGTCTCCTTTTACCTAAAGCATATAGGTTTTCGAGGAAAAGTCAATCGGGCCGGGAAGCCGGGAGTCCGCAGTCAAATTGACGATTATGACGGGTGTCATACAATTCATGCCTTTTATCCGGTAGAGTAACAGAAAAAGGGAGGAATAGCGTGACGAAGGGGCAGCCGGAGAGGGAAAGCCTGGAGTTTCAGACAGAGGTATCCGATGAGGACATCTACGAGGCGATGAAAGACGTCCACGGATATCTGGACATCACGCCGGGTGATCTTAAGGAGGTTTTTCGTTCTGCCTATCGGCACGCCGTGCAGCGCATCAGCTCATCGGTAAAGGCGGTCGATATCATGACGAGCCGGGTGGTGACGGTGCGGGCGGATGCCCCGCTGGAGGAGGTCGCGGCGCTTATGGCGGAACACCGGATCTCCGGAATCCCGGTGCTTGACTCCGGAGGAAGGATTGTCGGCGTCATCTCGGAAAAGGACTTTCTCTCCCGCATGGGATCTCCTGACAGGAGGCACGTCATGGACATTATCGCGCGCTGCCTCCAGGGCAGGGCCTGCCTCGCGGCCCCGATCCGGACGCTTCATGCTGCTGACATCATGACGGCCCCGGCCGTCTGCGTCTCCCGGGATGCTGCCGTATTCGATATCATGGCAATCTTCGGAAGGAAGGCGATAAACCGCGTGCCGGTCGTCGGCGAAGAGGGGCGAATCGTCGGCATCGTTTCCCGGGCCGACATCATGCGTGCAGAGCTGCCGCGGAAGATTACGTCATGCTGACGGATTACTTCGCAAAGATGAAAGGCACGACCAAGAGCCCGCCCTGCGTCGGGGCATCGGAGATAGTGTGGTCATGGATCGGCGCATTTCTCGGCATCGGGGTCGTCGCCTTCGCCAACTTTCACCTTTTCCAGAAGCAGGACGTCCTTCTCATCATCGGATCGTTCGGGGCCTCGGCCGTGCTCATCTACGGCGCGATCAAGAGCCCTCTTGCCCAGCCGCGGAACCTCATCGGCGGCCACGTGCTCTCAGCGATAGTCGGGGTCGCCGCCTATCAACTCTTTTATCCCCAGATCTGGCTTGCCGCTGCTGCGGCTGTCGCTACCGCAATCGCACTCATGCATGCGACAAAGACCCTTCATCCGCCGGGCGGCGCAACAGCGCTGATCGCGGTGATCGGGGGCGGCAAGGTCCACGCACTCGGCTTCCTCTATGCAATCATCCCGGCGGGGGGAGGCGCGCTCATCATGCTGCTGATCGCCCTTATCGTCAACAACATTCCAAAATCCAGACGGTATCCCGAGTTCTGGTTCTAGCGACTGCGCTGCGGCAGCGGAGCAAGATGCCGCAGGTACGTCCCGGCGGGCGCTTCGGAGGTGGCTGCCGATGCCGTAAGGAATCGCTGCAAAAGGCTTTTCGGGCTACTCCCCGCCCTGTGAGGTATTGGTTGGCGACCTCGTCGTGATGCTCGAAAATAGCAGCCGAGTGCAACATGGCGGTTTATCTGATTATTGAAACGTTTGTATTGACAACTCCGATCAAATCGGGCAGAATTGAGAAGCGATGAAGACTGCAACATTCGTGACTTTGCTTGCCCTCTTTGTATCAATCCTTGTTCCGCTGTCCGTCACGCTCGTCCCTTCCTCTTCATATGCCTTTATGATTGCCGACGACGTCTGCGATTCCATGGGCGGCGCTTTTTCCACGGATACCGACCATCCCCTGCTTCAGCCGGGACGCTGCACCGTATGCTGCCCCTGCTGCGCCGGTTTTGCCGAGTCGCAGGGCCTTGTGTGCCGGCAGTTCGTCATGCCGGCAGTCAAAGACCACCCCCCCGAACGATGATCCTCCCGGGCCGGAGGCGGGCCATGCCCTGCCGTACGGTTCGGTATGCCCGGATTCGAGGGATAATTCCCGATATGGCGGCCCCGCTTCGGGGAACGGCTGTCAGGCATTCCCGGTAGGAAGTTTCATAATAACAATCAAAGGAGGATGAAAACGTATGACTGAAGACCGTATGTCAAGGAGAGCGGTACTGGGCGCCGCCGGCGCGATCGCGGCCGGGGCGGCATTCATGGGCCTCGGCGGCCCCCTTCCGATGGCGGAAGCGAGGACCGCAAAAATGGAGAAGTGGCCCTGGCCGTATGTGAAACTGGACCCTGCAGAGACCGCCGAACTTGCCTATAACGAGTGGTACCGCGTATTTTGCGGGGCTGCCGTGATCAGCAGCGTCTTTACGCAGCTGAGAAAGAAGGTGGGAGAACCGTACAAGTCGTTCCCGGTCGATGCCTTTATCTTTCTCGAAGGCGGGATGTCGGGTTGGGGGACGGTATGCGGATCGAACGCCGGGGCGAATATCGTTACGAACATGATTATAGGCCCGCGGACGTCCGGGTCTGAAGACGGCATGCTGATGGGAAGCGAGATGCTGCAGTGGTATTCGGACGCAAAGCTGCCGACCTTCACGCCCAAAGAGCCGAAGATTAAGTTCGATATGCCGACGACGGTGAGCAACTCGCCTCTCTGCCACATCTCCGTCGGCAAATGGATGAAGGCGGCCGACAAGTCCCTCGGAAGCCCCGAGAGAAAGGATCGCTGCGCCCGCGTTACCGGCAGCGTCGCCTATCATCTCGTCGAAATGCTAAACGATTGGAAGGACGGGAAGTACAAGACTCAGGGGGCCATCCCTTCGAAGATGTACGGCATAACCGCCCAGTCGAACTGCGGCGACTGCCACGGCTCGAACGTGCCTTCGCCTCCCACTGCGAAAAAGATCTAGCTCCTTTCCCATACGCCTCCGGCGGGCCGGATTCGCCGCCCGCCGGAGAGCGCTACAATAAAGAGTTAGCGTATCCGTACACGTCCGGAACGCACGCGTGCATCGCGGTATTACTCTTTAGCCCCCTCTCTTTTCTCTTCTTCCCTGCATTTTTTGCAGTCGTGAACGCAGGATTTGCATCCCGCTTTACACGTTCCCGTCCGTTTTCTCTTTCTTTCCGATGTCTTGCTCCCGGGCACGAGAACTGCATTTCATAAGATGAGATCGCAGGAGAGGGGGTGAAAGCGGCACGACAAAGGCGCGAAGTCGGACGTCTGCAGGCTCCGGCAGGTGCCAGGGCGGAAATCTTTACCAACAATTTTTTATGAGGAGGAAAACGTATGAAAAAGGCAATGACGATAGGTTTGGTTTCACTGTTCATGGTAGTCGCCGGAGCATTTATCGCCTTTGCGGGAAACGGAATGGGCCCCGGCACCGGTGTCTGCCCGAACGCGGCCGGGACCGGTGTCTGTCCCAATGGCGATTGCACCGGCCCGAATAGGCCCGACTACCGAGAAGGTGATCGTCTCGATCACGATAGGCAATCAGACCCTGGACCTCAGGGACGGCGCAACCTGCCTTCCCCTTTGGAGGGGGAAGCGCTGGTAGGTTGGACAATGGTATAATGGCCTGAGCCCTGCCGGCGGGATTGATCCTGCGGCAGCAGAGACGCAAGGGAGAAAACCATGGAGAAGAGGCGCGCGGTGATGAGGCGGCTGAGATGCGCAGGCCTCATTGCGCTCCTCCGCCGGGGATAATATCGTGGCCCTTTCGGAAAAGAAGCGATGCGCGGGGAGGTGCAGATGACAAGGGTGATGTTCCTCTGCACCGGCAACACCTGCCGCTCGCAGATGGCAGAGGGGTTTGCGCGGGAGCTCGGCAAAGACCTGATAGAGGCGCACAGCGCGGGGCTCATGCCGGCGGGAGTGATACATCCGAAAGCCGTCGCGGTTATGAGGGAAGTCGGAATAGATATTGCGGTCCAGAAATCAAAGGCGATCGACCGCGACCTCCTGGGGAAGATGGATATCGTGGTAACGTTATGCGGGAATGCCGAGGCATCCTGTCCGGTGACCCCGCCTTCCATCAGGCGTATCCACTGGCCGATAGACGACCCGGTTGCGGCTGTCGGCACCGAAGGTGAAGTGACGGGGAAATTCAGAGAGGCCCGGGATGAGATAAAGGAGAGAATTCGCGACCTGGTCAATACAGTGAATCCCGGAGGGAGGCCATGACCGAAAAAATCGGAAGGAGACTCTCTTTCCTGGATCGATACCTCACCCTCTGGATATTCGCCGCCATGGCCGCCGGCGTCGGCCTCGGATATTTCGTGCCGGGGACCGGGACGCTGATAAACAGCTTCCAGGTCGGAACAACGAACATCCCCATCGCCATCGGACTTATCCTGATGATGTATCCCCCTCTTGCAAAGGTGAAATACGAGGAACTGGGAGAGGTCTTCAGAAACAGGAAGGTGCTTGCTCTTTCCCTGATCCAGAACTGGGTGATAGGTCCGATCCTGATGTTCCTGCTTGCGATCATCTTCCTGCGGGGTTATCCGGAATATATGGTCGGGCTTATCATGATAGGACTCGCCCGCTGCATCGCCATGGTCATCGTATGGAACGATCTGGCCTGCGGCGACCCCGAGTACGCGGCCGGCCTGGTGGCCTTCAACTCCCTATTCCAGGTGCTCTTCTTTTCGGTCTACGCCTATGTCTTTATCACCATACTTCCGGCATGGTTCGGGCTCAGGGGCGCTGTGGTCGATGTTACGATCGGCCAGATAGCGAAGAGCGTCTTTATCTATCTCGGCATCCCTTTCCTTGCGGGGATGATCACGCGCTTCAGCCTGCTGAAAATCAGGAGTCGTGAATGGTACGATAAGGTATTCATTCCCAGGATAAGTCCGGTTACCCTTGTCTTTCTGCTCCTTACGATCCTCGTCATGTTCTCTCTGAAAGGGGATTATATTGTGCGGCTCCCTCTTGATGTCGTCCGCATCGCTATTCCGCTCCTTATCTATTTTGTGGTCATGTTTCTCGTCTCGTTTTATCTGGGCAGGAAGATCGGCGCGGATTATCCGAAGACCGCCACCCTCTCCTTTACCGCGGCGAGCAACAACTTTGAGCTTGCGATAGCCGTCGCAGTTGCGGTCTTCGGAATAAACTCCGGTGCCGCCTTTGCCGCGGTCATCGGTCCGCTTGTCGAGGTGCCGGTCTTAATCAGTCTGGTGAATGTTGCGCTCTATTTCCGGAAAAGGTATTTCAGCATCGCATACTGCAGAGCGCAAGACATCGGGCCGTCATAACGTGTCCGGAAGAAGATCCGAGGGAGGATATAGGCCACTGAGTGTGCGGCATTTGGGGTCAGACTTGACTATTGACTTTGACCCTCTGCAATATGTCCACGGTATTAATTTCCGCATATACTCCACCCCGTTGTGCACATCGATGTGGCCGCGACTTTCGAATAAGGGTCATTCAGCAACTATCGCAGCTGAATGACCCTTATTCGGGAACCCTCAGTATTACAAAACAACCAGGGATTACGAAGTATCAGTCAGACTCCCTGAAGCTCCCCCGACTCTTCCGGCCTGCACCGAAATGCCCTGCCTTTTCCGGCAAAAGATTTTTTGATTCTCTTATGGGTAACGGCCAAGGGCCCTGTGTGCCTGCCCGAAAGGCACGGCGCTTGCGGTGAGCGGGGAAAGGAGGGAAAATGTAATTGCGAGCGAGGCAAAAGACAACAGGCAGCCACGGAGGTTCGATATGCCGCTCATCACCTGGAGTGATGAACTTGCCGTCAGGACCAAGGAGATCGACGACCAGCACAAGAGACTGATCGATCTTCTGAACAGGCTTTTCGATGCGATGAAGCAGGGAAAGGGCAGAGATGCCCTCTCCCCGGTCCTCGACGAGCGTGCGCAATATACTGTCTATCATTTCGGCACAGAGGAGGGACTCTTTCGTGAATACGGGTATCCCGATGCCGAGACGCACAAGGCCGAGCACGACGCCTTCGCGAGGAGGGTGATCGATTTTCAGCAGGCGTTCGAAGCGGGCAACAAGCCCATCACGGTCGATGTCCTGCAGTTTCTGACAGACTGGCTGCAACACCACATCACCCAGATCGACAAGAAGTTCGGGCTGTTTCTGAAGGACAAGGGCGTGTCGTGACGGCGATACGATACCTTGCGGCGCCGGACGGAGGCCGCATCGGCGATCTGCTGGACGTCTGGCGGGCTGACGATCCCGATGCGGGACTTTTCGCGCTTGTTGCCGAGGCGGACCGGGAGACCGCGATCCCCGCGCTTCAGCGGACCTGCGGGCGAATGGGCGTCCCTCTGAAAGGAGCCGTCTTCCCCGGTCTTTTCTCCGACGGCCGTTTTCACGCCGGCGGCTGTCTGCTCGTGCGGTCCGGCGGCCTGCGCCATTCCGAAATTTACGGGCCTCTGAAGCCGTCTCTCTACGCTTCGGCAGTCGGGCGGATGTCCGCCGACGTCGAGGGACGGCTGAAGGAGTCGAGGGGCGCTTCTCTCTTTATGGTCTTTGACGCCATGGTCGTCAATATTGCCACCCTCCTGGATCAGCTCTATCTGAGACTCGCCGACCATGTCCGCTATATGGGGGTGAACGCCGGCAGCGAGACATTCCGTCCGATGCCCTGTCTCTTCGATAATGAAAGGGTGGCGCAGGACTCCGTCCTTCTCATGCTCCTGCCAGACCATGAGGGGGCGGTGGTCGAGCACTGCTATTCGGCGCCGGATCGCATGTGCTCGGCGACCTCCACGGAGGGTAACAGGATCATCTCGATAGACTGGCGCCCTGCCTTTGACGTCTACCGGGAGGTGGCAAAAGCGGAGTACGGGGTGGATATCGACGCCGGGAATTTCTACCGGCATGCGGTGCATTTCCCCTTCGGCATCCTGCGGGTGAACGGTGAGGTTATCGTCAGGTTCCCGGCCGCGCTCGAAAAGGACGGCTCGATCTTCTGCATCGGAGAGGTGCCGCCGAATTCCGTGCTTGCGCTGCTGAGGTCGCCCGAGGCGGACGCCGTCCATACCGTGGAAGGGATCGCCAGGGAGATGAACGACCTCTGCGGGGATCTTTCGGGGGCCGACATCCTGGCGTTTTATTGCGCGGGAAGGAAAATGCATCTGGGGGACGCAGCCGGGAGGGAGCTTGACGAACTCGGCGCGCGCCTGGCCGGGACGAATATCGCCGGCGCCCTTTCTCTCGGCGAAATCGGCCATTCGCTTCAGCGCGGATATCCGGTTTTCCATAACGGCGCAATCTTGTGCTGTCGCTGGGGCCGGCGATGAAGAGAGACCGGGCGCTCGCGATTCTCTATGAGATGGCGATCGTCATCGGCGGGGAGATCCGCCTCGACCCGCTCCTGACGAAGACGCTTCAGCGCCTGCTCTTTCATACCTCGTTCCCCTGCGGTATGGTCTTCCTCGACACCGGGGAACGGCCGTCCGCCGGCCCCGGAGGGGACGCCGAAGTCCGGATCGAGATGTCCGTGGGCGACTTCGAGCTGGCCCGGTATAACAAGGTGAGGATTCGCGTTCCCGGGACGCTTCTTGCGGGAGGGGCGGAACTGGCCGAAAACCCGGCCTTGCTGAACATGCTTCCCTGCCGGAAGGACTATTACACGACGTTTCTGAGGCTTCCGATAGGGGACGCCGGGGTGATCCTTCTCCTTTCGCCTTGCACTCCGGCCGCCGATCTTCCTCTGACGATGATCTTTCAGCCGGTGCTGAACAATCTCGTCAAGTCGATAGAGCTCTGCCGGAGCAGCGAGGCGTATACCCAGGAAATCCTTGCCGGCAAGAGGATGGCCGAGAAGGCGCTTCAGCGCCTGAGCTACCGGAACAGGCTCATCCTCGATTCGGTGGGCGACGGCATCTGCGGGGTCGACCGCAACGGCTATGCGACGTTCGTCAATCCCGCGGCAGCAAGGATGCTCGGTTACCGGACGGAGGAACTGGTGGGGCGGTCGCTGCATGAGATCATCCATCGCCACAACGGAGAGCCGCCTGGCTCCCGGTGCCCGGTCGTCATGACGGTCAAAGACGGTGGCATCCGAGGCGGTATCGAGGACGTCTTTCTGAGGAAGGACGGCACGCGCTTCCCCGTGGAACTCACCAGCACCCCCCTGCGGGAATCGGGACTCGCCAGGGGCGCGGTGATCGTCTTCCGGGACATTTCACAGCGGAGAGAGAAAGAGCGGGATATCAGGCAACTGGCATCCATCGTCGCCTCGTCGGACGACGCGATTATCGGCAAGACGCTGGACGGGACGATTCTTTCCTGGAACAGGGGCGCGGAGGCGATCTACGGATACACCGAAGAGGAGACGAAGGGGGATTCGGTGCGGATCCTCTGCCCGCCTGACTGCGAGGGCGATCTCGATCGTATTCTCGAAAGGATCCGCAGGGGGGAGCACCTGGACCACTACGAGACGGTCCGCGTCAGAAAAGACGGCCGGAAGATATCCGTTTCTCTCACCGTCTCTCCCGTCAAAGAGGGCAACGTAGTGGTCGGAGCCTCGACGATCGCACGTGACATAACCGAACGTAAGGAGGCGGAGAGTCGTGCCGGCGTCCTCAATGAGCTGATCAGGTTCTTCAGAGAGACCTTTTCGAGAAAGGAGTACCTCGACGCCGCGTTGGCGCTCGTGCGGAGCTGGAGCGGGTGCCGTCATGCCGGGATTCGCGTCGTGCGGCGGGGCGGGGTGCTCCAGTATGAATCGTATATCGGATATGACGCGGATTTTCTTAGGTCCGAAGGGACGCTTTCCCTCGAGCGCGATCAGTGCGTCTGCACGCGGGTGGCGACGGGTTCACCGGCATGCGCCGACAGGGCGTCGATGACTCCGGGAGGGTCGTTCTGCAGCAACGATACCGCATCTTTTCTGACGAAGCTTTCCGGCCCGGATCACTCCCGGTTCCGCGGCGTCTGCATGGCGCACGGATACCAATCCCTCGCGGTGATACCAATCCGCTACCGAGACAAGACGCTCGGGGCGATCCATCTCGCCGACGAGCGGCCGGAGAGGGTGCCCGTCGGGAAGGTGGAGTTTCTCGAGCAGATGGCGCACCTGATCGGTGAGGCGATGTTCCGGTTCGGCGTTGAGGACGATCTCAGGCATATGAACGCCTATAACAGAAGTCTCATCGAGGCGAGCCTTGATCCGCTCGTAACGATAGGGCCGGACGGGAAGATCACCGACGTGAACAAGGCAACCGAGGAGGTGACGGGTCTTGGTCGCGACGAACTGACCGGGACCGTTTTTTCGGATTACTTTGCGGAGCCGGAGATGGCGGCGGCCGCCTGCCGGCAGGCTTTCAGGGACGGCTCGATACGTGACTTTCTTCTGAAGATACGGCATCGTCTGGGCCATACCACTCCCGTCCTCTATAACGCGTCACTCTACCGGAACGAGGAGGGAGCGGCGTCGGGCCTGTTTGCGGCGGCGCGCGACATCACCCGGCTGAAACAGATGGAGGACGCGATGCTCGGGCAGAAGCTGCTGGCCGAGGGGATCGTCGCAAACTCGGCTGTCCCGACGTTTGTCCTGAATCCCCGGCATGAGGTGGTTTTCTGGAACAAGGCATGCGAAGAGCTTACCGGAGTCGCGGCGAAAGACATGGTCGGCAGCAGCAGCCAATGGAGGCCGTTTTATGACCGGGAGAGGGCGACCCTCGCCGATGTCGTGATAGAAGGGTCCTTCGACCGGCTGGACCGACTCTATCCCCGGTGGGAGCGGACTGGCCCCGGGGGAAAAGGGCTGCAATCGGAAGGCTGGTACAGGAACCTCAACGGGAAAGACCGCTATATGTATTTCGAGGCGGTGCCGATCCTGGACAGCCGGGGGGAGCTTGTCGTCGCGGTCGAGACGATCCACGACATAACGGGGAGAAAACAGACCGAGAACGATCTGAGGGACCTCAACCGGGCCCTCCGCACCCTTAGCTCCAGCAATATGGCCCTCATCCATGCCAAGGACGAGGATAGCCTGCTGGAGAAGATCTGCCGTACGATGGTCGAAGTGGGAGGATACACCATGGTCTGGGTCGGATACGGCAGGGAGGAGGGGACCGGTATTCTTCCCATTGCCTGGGCCGGCCGTGAGGAGGGCTACGTAGGGACGCTCACGGCGATCTGCGAGGCGGGGGGGACGTGCCCGGCGGGCAGGGCGATGTCGGAGCTCCGACCGGTTATTCTTCAGGACATACGGCAGCTGGCGGAGGACTCGCCTTGGCGATCCGAGGCGCTGAAGCGGGGCTATGCGGGCTGCATCGCGATCCCGCTTCGTTACGACAGCCTCACGATCGGCGCGCTGAGCATCTTTACGGAAAAACCCCATGCGTTTACTGAAGACGAGGTCAGGCTTCTGACTGAACTCTCCGGAGACCTTTCGTACGGCATCATGTCCCTTCGCGCGAGGGCCGAGAGGGACCGGGCGGTGCAGGAGCAGCAGAGCCATCTCGAAAAGCTGCGGAAGGTGATGGTCGACACCGTCCAGGCGATCGCCTCGATCCTCGAGATGAGGGACCCGTATATTTCAGGGCATCAGCGCAGAGTCTCCGAGCTGGCGGTCGCCATCGCGGAGCAGATGGGGCTCGGGCAGGACAGGATAGAAGGCATCCGCTTCGGGAGTCTCATCCATGACATCGGCAAGATCTACGTCCCGGCCGAATTTTTGAGCAGACCCGGCCGGCTGCAGGATATCGAGCTTGCCATAATAAGGACCCACGCCCAGGTCGGCTACGATATCGTCAAGGACATCGAGTTCCCATGGCCGGTTGCATCTATGGTCCGCCAGCACCACGAACATATCGACGGGACGGGCTATCCCCTTGGCCTCAAAGGGGAGGATATCATTATGGAGGCGCGCATCCTCGCGGTGGCCGACGCGGTCGAGGCGATGGCGTCGCATCGTCCCTATCGTCCCGCCCGGGGGATCGAGACCGCGCTCGGCGAGATCACGGCATATCGGGGCCGCCACTATGATCCCGACGTCGTCAATGCCTGCGTCCGGCTTTTCAGGGAAGGGGGTTTTTCGTTTTCCTAAAGGCGCTCCGCGGAGCGGAGCGGGTCACTCGGCGGGTTCTCGTCCTCCCCGGACTCCGGATATAATTATTCTTTGCATTCCAGGCAGATCCCGCGGGAAAATTCGACGCCGGCATGTTTCCTTATGTACTCCTCGATCCTGTTCCAGCGGAAGGGTCCGCAAAGGCTAGAGGGATAATTTCTTTTTGGCTGCCTTTACCGCCGAGGAGGTCTTTTTCGCAACGGTCTTTTTTGCGGCGGTGGCCTTCTTCGCGACTTTCTTCATCACTTTTTTTTCGGCCTTCACTACCTTTTTGGCGACCTTTTTTTCGGCCTTTACTACCTTCTTCACGGCCTTTTTTACCGCCTTTTGAACTGTCTTCTTTACCGTCTTCTTTCCGAGCATCCTTCCTCCTCGAACAAACTGTATTTGCCGGGGCGCACGCGCACCCACATCGATACTATCAGGTATCCTCCGTCATGTCAATTTCAGCGGGGCGCGGGCGGCGCTATCCGAAATACGCGCGTATCTTCGCTTCGATCACGCTGAACGGCACGAGGAGGGGTTTGTCGACGATTGTGATCTTAATCTCCTTTGGCGATACGCAGCAATATTCCCCCCTGATGGGCCCAAGCGGCGTGCTCCCAGAAAAGGTCCCGCAGGATTCGTCGCCGTCAAAGATGCCGCCGCCGCAGGTGATCTCCGAACCGACCTTTTCCAGGGTGACCGACATCGGACCGCAGACGGCTATGGTGAATGAATGCGCCATAGCCTTTATTATGCTCGACGGTTCCCCCGCTGTCCAGCATATCCCCTGGCCCCTTCAGTGGAAATGCGGTAGACTACGGTGTCGGATGAAGAAATCGCGCGTCATCATAAAATCAGCCTCCTACGATTACGGGACGCTGAGGCCCCTTGTCTTTGATATGATCGATGCTTTCTGCGGGAGCATGATCGGAAAGGGCAGCCGCGTCGTGATCAAGCCGAATCTGCTCGCTCCGGCGGCGCCCGAGCGGGCGATGGTCACCCACCCCCTGATAGTTAGGGCGGTCACGGAATATGTTCTTGGGAAGGGCGGCCTGCCGCGGATATCCGACAGCCCGGCCATGGGAGGGTTCGAGAGGGTGCTGAAGGAAAGCGGCATCAGGGAAGCGCTTCGGGGGATGGAGGTCGAATTCCGGGAGTTCAGGGAGTCGGTCGTCTTCGACACGGGAGAGCCGTTTAAGGAGATAGAGATCGCAAGAGACGCGCTCGATGCAGACGTCCTTATCAATCTCCCGAAGCTGAAGACCCACGCCCAGATGGGCATGACGCTCGGAGTGAAGAACCTCTTCGGCTGCATCTGCGGCCTGAGAAAGCCGGAATGGCACTTCAGGACAGGTGTAAACAGGCAGCTTTTTGCAACGCTTCTGGTAAAGATCCATTATGCGATCAGTCCTGCGGTCACGCTGATGGACGGCGTGCTTGCTATGGAGGGGGAGGGGCCGGGCAGAAGCGGCACCCCCCGGGATCTGGGCATCATCGCGGCAAGTGACGACGCCTGCGCCCTTGATGTTTCCCTGTGCAGGATGCTCGGCGCCGACCCGTATGACATGCCCACGAACCGGGCTGCCCGCGAGATGGGGTATGCGGCCGGGGAGATCGAGGTGGAAGGCGAACTGCCGGTCGTAAGCGATTTCAGGTTTCCCGACGTCGCGCCGCTCGTCTTCGGACCGCCGAAGCTGCATGGTTTCTTCAGGAGGCATCTCGTGCAGAGGCCGGTGCCGGACGAGTCGCTCTGCAGGCAATGCGGCGAATGCGGGAAGTACTGCCCGGCGAAGGCCATCTCTTTCGAGGGCGGGAGGCTCCGCTTCGATTACGACAGGTGCATACGGTGCTATTGCTGCATCGAGGTCTGTCCTCATGCCGCGCTTCGGGCCGCAGAGCCCTTCCTCGGCAGGGCGGTGAGAAGACTGAAAAGATGATCCCCCGGCGCCTGAACGCCCGAATTCGGCCTTCCTCTTTCTTGCTGATATAATGGAAGCGATGAAGCTTCAGCACAAGATCATTGCGTTCGGCGCCGGCTGCGGGCTCTTTGTCGTTGGGCTGGATGTCGGCTGGGATTATCTGACGGCCCTCCACGAGGCAACGTCTGGACGGCTCGTGCCGAGTCTGCATGTCGATCTTTTCCTGTACCGGCTGTTTCTCTTCTTTATCTGTCTGGGGGCCGGGACACTCCTTGCCCGCGTTATCGACAGACGGGACCGCGCGGAAGAATCGTTGCGGAAGAGCAGGGAGCGCCTCGCCGAATCGAAGAAGGAACTGGAAGCGATCTACGAGGCGATGGTCGAGGGCGTTCTGATCGCGGATGTGGAGAAAAGAAATTTTATGGGCGCAAACGCCGCGGCCCGCTCGATGTTCGGATACTCCGGGGAAGAGTTCCTTGCGATGTCCATTTCCGACATCCATCCTCAGGAAACGCACCCAGAGG
>JAJXTV010000016.1 GCA_021783515.1 Nitrospirota bacterium | reverse complement strand
TTGACCTGGAACCCACGAGCACGAGAAACACGATGAACCCTATCGCCAGCAGACTTGCGATAAGCGTATCAAGGGATGCCTTCGTTGCTGAGCCGCTCATCCTGTTCATGTTCTTAGCAAACGCGACGGACTTCTCGGTCCCGTGCCGCACGCGCAATCTTCCCCGGGAAGAGGCAAAAAAGTGGACGGCGAACGATGCAGGAACGAACAGCCGTATCCGGGGCGCGATTGACTTTTTTCTTAGCGATAAGATATGTTCCCATACGATCCCCCTGAATCGATGATGGCTCTATTATATGGATATGAATGATGAAAGTAAACGCTGCGGTCCGGGCCCTGTGCGCCATGAAGCTTAGCGTTGCCATCCCGCTTTTCAATGAAGAAGCGGTCATCCCGGCTACACACTCAAAGGTAATCGGGACGCTTGCCGGGCTGCAGGAGAAAGGCCTGATCGACGACTTCGAGATCGTCTTTGTCGATGACGGCTCCCGCGACCGCTCCCTTGAGATCCTCAGAAAGCTGGCGGGAGAATCGCCGAAGGTGAAGGTCATCTCTTTCAGCCGTAATTTCGGCCATCAGCGGGCGCTTGCCGCCGGGATACTCCACTCCTCGGGGGACGCGGTCGTGAGTCTCGACGCAGACCTTCAGGACCCCCCGGAGCTGATCGGCGAGATGCTCGAAAAGCTCCGGCAGGGCAACGACATCGTCTATGCCGTCCGGAGGGAGAGAAAGAAAGACACCGTGTTCAAACGTCTGACGGCGCGGTTCTTCTACCGCCTTATGCGGAGCATGGGGGTGGACCTTATCTATGACCACGCCGATTACCGGCTCATCTCAAAGAAGGTCGTCGCTGCGTTCCGGCGCATCGGAGAGACCAATATCTTTCTCCGGGGCATATTCCCCTATCTCGGTTTCAACCACGAGATCGTCTATTACGAAAGACAGGAGCGGTATGCGGGCGACACCAAATATCCGCTTCGCAAGATGCTCGCCTTTGCATGGGAGGGGATCACGTCGTTCAGCAATGTGCCGCTGAGGATGGCCTCCTTCGCCGGTCTTGTGATATCTGTCGCGTCCCTCGCCCTGGTGGGCTGGGCCTTGTTCGAAAAATTCGCCGGAAGGACCGTCCCCGGCTGGACCTCTACGGTCATCCCGCTTTTTTTCATAGGGGGGCTGAACATCCTTTTTCTTGGTCTGATCGGCGAATATGTCGGGAAGATATACCTGGAGGTGAAGAGAAGGCCGCTCTTTCTCGTGAAGGAAACGCATAATCTGGGAGACGCGCCGGAGGATTAGGGAGCGGCGGGCCTGGTCGTATGGCGGATTTTCCGCCTTCCGGCGACGGCTGCCGGAAAGAGACAGGGTGTTGCGCTGTCTGGTATGATTATACGCCGGGACTGATCGCGGCAGATATCTACCCTTGTTCTGGAGGAGACATCGAATGGCGAGGATACTTTCACTTGGCGGGGCAGGCTTCATCGGCTCCTATGCGGCCCGGACGCTCCTTGAAAAAGGGCATGATCTTACGGTCGTCGACAATTTTTCGAAATACGGGCAGATCGCGCACGACTTCTATGCCCATCCCCGTTTCAGGCTGATCCGGAAAGACGTCAGACAGATGTATCCCCACGAGTTCAAGGGCTACGATTTCGTGCTCTGCTTCGCCGCCCTTATCGGGGGCATCAGTTATTTCCATAGGATCCCCTATATGATTGCGAAGGAGAACACGGAGATCCTCACCCATGCGATCGACGCCACGCTGGCCGCGAGCCCCGAGGCGGTCTTCTATTACTTCTCCTCCTCGATGGTCTACGAGCGCGTGCAGCGGCCCGTCACCGAGGAAGACGCCATGACGCAGCCTGTCCCGATCACGAATTACGGCCTGCAGAAGCTCTTCGGAGAGTTCGTGACCAGGGGCGCCCGGCAGGAATTCGGGCTGAATTTCATGATCATCAGGCCTTTTAATGCGGTCGGAAGCGGGGAACTTCCCGAGGTCGGGTCGAAGGGCGAGGTCGAGTTCGGGATGTCGCATGTCATCCCGGATTTCGTCTATAAGGCCCTTATCCGCCAGACCCCGTTCGAGATCCTCGGCGACGGGCGGCAGGTGAGGACATTCACGCATGCTCAGGATATTGCGGATGCGGTCGGTCTGATGATCGACAAGGACGTCCGCAACGAAGATTTCAATATCTGCGGCGGCAACACGTATGCTGTCGGGGACCTTGCCGCCAAGATCTGGGCTAAGGTGAATCCCGGTGTCGATTTCCCTGCTGTGCGGCACATCGAAGCGCCTCATGACGACGTGCGCTTCAGGGTGGGCATATCCGAAAAGGCGAAGAGGCTGCTTGGATGGGGGCCGAAATATGAAATCGACTACATCATTGACGACACGCTCGGTTTTATACGGAAGAACATGTCGCTCCCGGAAGGGCGGCCGTAGCAGGATGCGGGACGACGATAAGACGGAACATGGGATCGGATCCCGTTAAAGACACGATTTCGAAAGTTAACCCCGGGGTGTGGCTCCTCGCCATTGTCCTTCTTGCCTTGGCGGTCCGCTGTTATCACATCACTTCTCCGCTCGATGATGCCCATTCCTTCAGGCAGACCCAGACGGCCGGGCTGATACGGGATTATTATCGTGACGGTATCGACCTGCTGTATCCCCGGATGATTACCCTGGGGGACCCCGGGTATGTCGTGCTCGAATTCCCGGTCTATCAGGCCGTGGCGGCGGTCCTCTATAAGGTCTTTTCCCCCGACGTGATCTGGGCCCGGCTGCTGTCGATATGCTTCGGACTGCTGTCGATTGTCTTTGTATACCGCATCGCGCGCAAATTCCTGGACGAGCGGCCGTCGATTTTTGCGGCATTTTTTTATGCGTTCATGCCGCTCGATATCTTCTTCCAAAGGGTCCCGATCCCCGATCCGCTTGCCATCATGCTTTCGCTCATGATGCTGGATTTCCTGATAGAGGGCATAAAGGGCAATACGGGGCGCCTGGTCTTCGGCATCCTCGCCGCGGCCCTGGGGATAGTTATCAAGAGCCCGATCGTGGCCCCTCTTTATCTGCCTCTTCTGTATGTCGCATGGCGGCAAAAAGAGGACCGGCCGGCGGCGATGGCACGGTTCTTCATCTCTCTGGGAATCCCTCTGGCCGCGCTTGCCGTGTGGCAGTATCACGCGAATGCCGTAAACGATAAATATTTCGTGAAGGGAGCATATCCCTTTACCTACCTCTCCTCCAAGGTGAGCATCAAACTGAGGCCGTTCAACCACTGGTATTTCGGCACCGTCTCCCAGCGGCTCGATATCGGAAATTATGCTGCCATCGGCGGGTATGTAGTGAAACAGCTGCTTTCGGTTATCGGGATGCCCTTTGCCGCCGCAGGCATTATTTCGCTGGCAGCCGCCAAAAAAGGCAGGTTCTTTTTTTGCTGGATGCTGTCTATCGGCATTACGATCATGGTGTTTTTTAACCTTTATGTAGTGCATAACTATTACCATCTGTTCTGGGCGCCGGTGCTGGCGATCGTATGCGGTGCGGGCGCGGCCTGGCTTCTCGATATATCTCCCGGAAGACGGTGGCAGGCGAGTATCGTTTTGATGCTTCTGGCCGGGTTTCTCGGCGCAAGCCTGTATGTTTCGGAACGTGTCCTGTTCCAGAGAGAAAACGACCTGCTTGCGACCGGGAAGTTCATTGACGAGCATGCCGGGAAAGGAGCAATGATCGCCACGTCCCTGCCCAGGGGAGACGCCTGGAACCCGACTCTGATGTATTATGCAGACAGGCGGGGGTTTACTCTCCCCCATCGGGGGATCATCAGAGAGTTGGTCGGTTATCTGAGGGAGCAGAAGGTCGGCTATATCGCGGTGGTCGACGCCGGCGGAAAAGAGTTCCCCGCGCTTTCCGGCAGCGCGGTCGTTGCCGCAAACAACCGCGTGACAATATATGATATACAGCACGGTGCGCCGCATCCGGCGGCAGCCTCCGGGGGAAGCAATTACGGCGGCGAAAGGAGGGGTGAGAGATGAGGTACGACATATGCGTGATAGGGGGGTTCGGCCACGTGGGGCTTCCGCTTTCGATCGCTTTCGCCGACAGGGGGCTCAACGTGTGCGCCTTCGATATCTCCCGTGAGACATATGATGTGATCTCTTCGGGGAAGATGCCGTTTCTCGAATACGGGGCAGAAGAGGTCCTGGGCAGGGTGCTCGCCGGCGGGAAGCTTACGCTCTCGTTCTCCCCGGATGCGATCAGCGCTGCCGATGCGCTCGTCGTGGTCGTCGGCACCCCCGTCGACAGGCATCTGAACCCGGAATTCGAGGAGCTCAGGAAGGTGATCGATTCATATCTGCCCTATTTCAGGGACGGCCAGCTGCTCGTCCTGAGGAGTACCGTATACCCCGGCACGACAGAGAAGATCTATCACTTTCTGAAGGAAAGGGGAAGACGGATGGAAGTATCCTTCTGTCCCGAACGGATCGCGGAAGGGTATGCGATGAAGGAGCTCTTCGAGCTGCCGCAGATCGTCTCGTCCTTTACGGCAGAAGGGATGGCCAAGGCGTCGGACCTGTTCCGTGTCCTGGCGCCGGAGATCATCGAGCTGCTGCCGATCGAGGCGGAGCTGGCGAAGCTCTTCACCAATTCCTGGCGTTATATAAAATTCAGCGTGGCGAACCAGTTTTTCATGACCGCGGGCGACTGTGATGCGGACTACTACCGGATCCACCACGCGATCACCCACCATTATCCGAGGGCGCAGGACCTGCCCCTGCCGGGCTTTGCGGCGGGGCCATGCCTGTTCAAGGACACCGTCCAGCTGTCGGCCTTCAACAACCATACCTTCTACCTCGGCCACGCCGCGCTCCTGATCAACGAGGGCCTGCCCTATTATCTTGTCAGCCGGCTGAAGCGGAAATACGACCTGAAGACGAAGACGGTGGGTATCCTGGGCATGGCCTTCAAGGCGGACGTCGACGACAGACGGGAGTCCCTCTCCTTCAAGCTCAAGAAGATCCTTGAATTCGAATCCGGTGCAGTCCTCTGTTCCGATGTGTACATCAAGGAGCGCGGTTTTGTCGGGGCGGATGAGCTTATCGGCAGGAGCGATATCATTATCCTCGCCTGTCCCCATAAGGAATACGGGGCATTGTCGCTGCCCGCCGGCAAGCCGGTAATCGACGTATGGAACGTATACGGTAAAGGCAGCTGCCTGTGACCCCGCAGCTGACGCTGGTGATCCCCGTATACAACGAGGCTGACAATATCCGCGGGGTGTTTGACGCGATACGCGACAGGATCGGGGGGCTTTCGCTGCGCGTGCTGGTGGTGTATGACTTTGACGGTGACACCACGGTGCCGGTGGTCGAACGGATCATGGGGGAGTATCCCTTTGAAGCGGTCCTGGTCAAAAACACGTTCGGGAGGGGCGCGGTGAACGCGATAAAAACGGGCTTCGCCTCTGCCGTATCGGAGGCGGTGCTGGTTGTCATGGCCGACCTTTCGGACGACCTTTCCGCGGCGAATAGGATGTACGAGATGATCAGGGGAGGGTGCGACGTGGTCTGCGGATCAAGATATATGAAGGGCGGCGGCCAGGTGGGCGGGCCGGTTGTCAAGAAGACGATATCACGGATCGCCGGCCTTTCGCTGCGCTTCCTTACCGGAATCCCCACCCATGACGTAACCAACAGTTTCAAGATGTACCGCCGCCAGCTTCTCGAAAGGCTGCAGCTCGAAAGCGACGGAGGGTTCGAGATCGGGATGGAGATCACGGTGAAGGCCTTTGTATCCGGCTCCAGGGTATGCGAGGTCCCTACGGTCTGGCGGGACAGGGAGGGCGGGGTCTCCCGGTTCCGGCTCTTCCGCTGGATGCCGAAATACCTCAAGTGGTATTTCTATGCGCTGAGGAGACGCTTTATTCGCTGAAGGGGCGTCTGCGGCAGCCCTCGTTTCCGCCCGTCCCCTGCGCGGGGCATGCCTTTAGGGGCTCGCCGTAATTGAATTTTTCCCTGTAAATTGTTAAAGTGTGGATACTATTATGATTTCCGCTTTTTCCAGGAAGAAAGAACTGAGGCAGCGCCAGGAGATCCTGAAGGGGATTTATGAGGAAAACCTGCGTATCGTCGGCAAGAGAAGAGGCGGCGGACTCGTGAAACAGAGGCGCTTTGCCCCCGGCAGGGTCCTGATGATCTTCTTTCTTGCGGCGGTTGCCGTCCTGGCGGGAGGGGGATATCTCAACGCCCCTCCGCTTGCCGACAAACAGACAACCCCCCGTATGATGGCGTCCCCCGTATCGTTTGCACCGTCGGCGGAAGCGCCGAATTCTTCCGATTTCAGGGCCTTTCTGACGAATCGGGACCTGTCGGTGAGCCGCACCTTCGGTCTCGGGGTCAAGACGATCATGATCGACCCGGGCCACGGCGGGGCCGATTGCGGGACGAAGGGCAAGATGGGGACGGCCGAAAAGGACATCGCGCTCGACATTGCAAAACGGCTGAAGGCGCTCCTCGACAAATACGGCCGTTTCCATGTCGTCATGACGAGGGATACGGACGCGACGCTTCCCCTGAACAAGCGGGTCGAACTCGCGCGCGAGGAGAAGGCCGACCTCTTCATCTCGATCCACCTGAATTATCTCCCGTCGAAGCCGATCAATATCATCGAGACCTACTATTTCGGCCCCTCCGCGGACCGCAAGACCCAGAAGCTCGCCGAGCAGGAGAACGCCGGCTCGCAGTACGGCCTGGCGGAATTCAAGGAGGTTATCGAGAAGCTCGGCCAGAAGCTGAAGCTCCAGGAGTCCAGGGAGCTGGCCTACTCCATACAGAAGGACCTTTTCGTCAATATGAAGAAAGAAAACGGAAACGCTTATAATTTCGGGGTGAAGCGGGCGCCCTTTGTCGTCCTCCTCGGGGCCGAGGTGCCGGCGGTGCTGGCAGAGGTCTCCTGCCTGAGCAACCGTGAGGAGGAGAAGGAGCTGAACACGGACAGGCACAGGGAGAACATCGCGCATTATCTCGAGGCGGGGATCCTGGACTATATCAATAAAGGAGAAGCGGGCTATGAAGCAGACAGATACGCAGAAAAAAGATGATGTGCTGTTTGTAGGGATCGACCTCGGGACATCGAGGAGCTCCATCTCGGCGAGCAACGGCAAGCGGGAGTGGATAGAGAGCTTCGTCGGCTGGCCGAAGGACTTTATCGCGGCGCAGGTGGTGGGCAAGCCCGTGCTCTTCGGCGCTGAGGCGCTTGATAACCGGCTTTCCCTCGACATCTGCCGCCCTCTCGAACATGGGGTGATCAAGGAGGGCATCAACAGAAACGACGAGGCCGTGAAGGAGATCATCAGGCACCTGATCGAGCTGGCCGGCCCGGATTCCGGACAGAAAATCCACGCGGTCGTCGGCGTCCCCGCCGACACGCTGAAGGTGAACAAGCTGGCGATACGCAAGGCCGTGGCCGAGTCTGTCCATTCGCTGATGGTCGTGACCGAGCCCTTCGCGGTGGCCTACGGCATGAACCTCCTCAATAACGCCATGGTGATCGATATCGGCGCCGGGACGACCGACCTCTGCATCATGCACGGGACGATCCCGTCGGAGGAAGACCAAAAGACGATCCTCGCGGCGGGCGATTACATCGACGAGCAGCTTTTCAGCTACCTGCTCGAGAAATACCCCAACTCCAAGTTCAACAGGAACATGGTCCGTCAGTTCAAGGAGGAGTACAGCTTCGTCCGCGATACCACCGAAGAGATACATGTCGAAATTCCGGTGGACGGGAAACCGGTGATGCACGACATCAAAAACGAGGTGAAGCGCGCCTGCGAAAGCATCCTGCCGGCGCTGACCGAGACGACGACCGAGATGATCGCCCGGTTCGACCCCGAGTTCCAGGTAAAGATCAAGAACAACATCGTGCTGGCGGGAGGCGGGAGCCTTATCCGGGGACTCCGCCAATACCTCCAGGATGCCCTGAAGGAGTACGGCCCCTGCAAGGTCACGTCTGTGGATGATCCGCTTTTTGCAGGTTCTGACGGCGCGCTCAAGCTCGCGCAGGACATGCCCTCGAAGTACTGGGAGCCTCTGTGAGATCCTTTCAAATTCTCTGTGAGACGGGAGAGCAAATATGGCCAGCAAAACGGTACTCGTAATCGACGCCGACAGCGAGACGGAACAGATCATTGCGTCTACCCTGGAATCCGAAGGGTATCTGGTATTTGCGGTGCCGGGGGGCGACGTCGGCACGGAAATGGCCCAGAAGGTGAAGCCCTCGCTGATATTCGTGAGCCCTGAGGACATGAGCGAGCGGGGCATGGAGGTCTGTAAGACGATCCGAAGCTATGAGTCGCTGAAGAGCGTCCCGATCATCCTTCTTGTTTCCCGCCCCGCCGGCGCTGATCTCCTCTCATACGGCATTACGGACACTATCGTGCTGCCGGTGAAGCCCGACGAGCTGCTCCAAAAGACCGGCAAGGCGGTCGGCGCCAAGGCCCCGGTCGTGGTCCGGGTGAAAGAGAAGGCGTCCGCCTTTCAGGAAGAGGAGGCGGCCGGGGAGGGCCCCCTTCCCGGGGGCGTGAGCGATGCCGGCACGGCGAAATCCCGGCTCTCGGACCTTTCGGAAATTCCCGGCCTTGAGGACGAGGCGGAGGAAATTCAGGCGGCCCCTCAGAAAGACTGGAATGAAGACGTCGAATCGTATCTGCCGGAAGAGCCCGCCGCCGGGAAGAAGAGCAAGAAGGTGCTGGCGGCTCTTCTTGCCGTGCTGGTGATCGTCGTCGCCGCCGCAGGAGGGCTTTATTTCAGCGGCCTGATCCCCGGTATGGGGCCCGGCGCGAAGCCCCCCGTCTCCCCTCCCCAGACCGTCCGGAAGCAGACGCCGCCTGCTGCTCCGGCAGCGGTGCCGCAGGGACAGAAGGCCGCAGAAGAGAAAGCGCCGCCGGCCCCTGCAGCCCCCGCAGTCGTCAAGACGCCCCCACCCGCCGCGCCTTCCTCGGGTGAGAGCAAGGCCGTTGCCCCGAAGAAATCTTCCGGCAAGGCGGTCTATTCGGTGCAGGTCGGGGCTTTCAGGAGCGAGCACAACGCCGGCGAGCTTGCGAAGAAGCTGAAGGGGAAGGGATACGATGCGTTTACCCTGAAGAGCGGTTCGAAGGACAAGGGCGTGGTATACCGGGTCTTGATCGGCAAGATCGAAGACAGGATGAAGGCGCGGGAAATGGCGGCAACGGTCTCCAAAAAGGAGAAAACCAAGGCCGTTATCTTTTCAGAATAGCATCCGGCGCGCATGGCGGCGGGCACGGAACCCGAAAGGCATTTCGAGAGTGTCGGGCGCGGGTCTAGCGGTTACCTCAACAGTATTCCGGAGGCTCTCCCCCCGTGCGCTTCGATAGGGTGAGTCATTTCCTTTCGGCCGTCTCGATCAGGAATTTCTCGTACCGTTGGGCTATCCTGTCCCAGGTGAGGTCTGTGACCCGCTCTCTGCCCTTTATCCCGAGTTCCTTCATCTGCTTCTTGTTCACTGCAAGGGTCTTCATCGCGGAGGCGAGCGCGGAGGCGTCTCCCCTCCGGAATGACAGCCCTCCCCCGCTTTTTGTCGCCACCGAGAACCCCGGAATATCGCTCACCACGACAGCCTTCCCGCAGGCCATCGCCTCGAGTACTGCGATCGGCTGGACCTCGTGCCGCGAAGGGAAGACCGCAAAC
The DNA here is from genome assembly GCA_021783515.1 of Nitrospirota bacterium. GTDB lineage: Bacteria > Nitrospirota > Thermodesulfovibrionia > Thermodesulfovibrionales > UBA6898 > Sulfobium. The sequence continues at coordinate 72,686 of JAJXTV010000016.1, read as the reverse complement.
GCCGCCTTCTGAAGGACTTCCGTCTTCACGCCTCCCGATACCCATCCGATGAGGTCGACCTTCTCCCGCACGCCGCCGGGCAGACGGGAGATCATCTCCCTGAACTCCTTCATGTCCCTGCCGTCGCCGGCGATGCGGAGCCTCATGGAGGGGAACGAGTCCGAGAATTCTGCGTAAGCAGACAGGAGGAGATCGAGCCCCTTGCCGTATATGTCGATCCTGCCGAGATAGAGGACGTAGCCGCCATCCGTCATCGGGACGGCGAGGAGTTCGGGCGACACCCCGTTTTCGATTATCCCGACGCGGCTGGCAGCCTTCCTTCGGAATCCTGCCGCGGTCTCAGGGCTGATAAATATGAAGTCGGCGTAACCGGCCGGCCGCAGCTGTTCCATCGCCACGAGGGCGGCCGCATACAAGGGATTGTATTTTCTGAAATAGAGCGATCCGGTGTATCCCTGGACCTGCAGCACCACCGGCTTCCGGGCGACCGCATGGAGAAACGTCGGGATTGCCGGAGAGAATTCCTCGACGATCACGTCATATTCTTCCTGCCGCTCCCTGACCCAGCGGGCAGCCTGAAACGCATACGACAGGAGCGTTTTCAGGAGGCTCTTGCTCTCGATGCCCGCAAAGGCGTGACGCAGACCCTCTATCTCCCCCTCCTGCGCCCCGGGGTATCTCTTGCAAAGGAGCGTAATGTCATGTCTGTCTTTGAGGCGGCGGTAGATCTCGTAGGCCCGCGTCGCCACCCCCCCGGTGCCGAAATAATCTCCCCTGCTTTCATAAAGGAGGTGGAGGATCCTCAACGGCCTTCTCCCTGCGCCTTCCTGCACGACATGATGATGCCGGAGGCGGTCTTCTCCCAGGAAAACATCTTCGCCCGCTCAAGACCCTTTTCGGTGAGCTCCTTCCGGAGCCGCTGATCCTGCAATACCCTGACGATCAGCGCCCCGAGCGCCCCGGGGTCCCGGGGATCGAACAGGATGCCGGCGTTTCCCACCACCTCCGGCAGGGCGCAGGCGGAAGAGGAGAGGACGGGTGTCCCGCAGGCCATCGCCTCAAGAGGGGTGAGTCCGAACCCCTCGCTGAGGGAGGGATGCACGACCATCTCCGCGTGGGAATAAAAGCCCGGAAGGTCCTCGTCCGGGACGTAATCCGTAAAGAAGACCCGCTCCCCGCCTTTCATGCCGGCCGGGGCAAATTCCTTTCTGCCGACTATGACCAGCATGTGGGGGATGGCGTCTTTGATCCCGAGGAAGGACTCGATCAGCATGTCGAGGTTTTTATACGGAAAGAGGTTGCCGACCGTCAGAAGATACGGCCTCGTCAGCGAATAGCGGGACATGAATTCGGCCCTGCCCCCAGTCTTTCTGGGATAAAACAGTTCGCGGTTATATGCGAGCGGGACGACGTCGATACGGTCTTCCGGCAGGTCCGTCGCCCCGAGAAGTTCCTTCTTGACTGCCTCTGACGAGACGGTCACCCTTCGCGCGGTGCTTTTGATCCGGCGGAGCGAAAACCTGAAATGGACTGCCGCCCGTTTGAACTGGGGGGCAAATTTCAGAGGATGCAGATCATGCACGTGCACCACGAGCGGCACGAGCGGCACAAACGGATATTCTATCATCGGGCAGAAAAGCACCTCTATCCCGTTTCGACGGCAAAGAAGCGGCAGCACCCCGTTCAGGTAGACGGCCCTCAGGAGGTTCCCGCTGAAATTGAGGGAGCCCTTTACGGAAGCCGGAATTCTATAGCGAAATCTCTCCGGCAGCCCAGTCACGGGGATGGGGGAAAACACGAGAAGGTCTTTCTCCTGCGCAGACATGCATCGCGATACCTCTGCGGTGAACACCCCGAGTCCGGTCGGTTTTTCGTGCAGGGACGTGGCGTTGATGCCGATCTTCAATTGAGGAGGGCCTTTTCGTAGGTCTGCATCGTTTCCCCTGCGACCCTGCGCCATGAGTACTCGGATGCCTTCTTCAGGCCCCTTTGTTTCATTTCCTCCCTGAGAGAGCCCGAAGAGAGCAGGCGTTCGACGGCCCCGGCGAGGGCTTCGTGGTCGGCAGGCGGAAAGAAGAGCGCCGCATCGCCGGAGACTTCCCTGTGGGGGGGGATATCCGAGACGACGACCGGCGCGCCGCAGGCCATCGCCTCCAGCGGCGGAATGCCGAACCCCTCGTACAGGGAGGGGTAGATGAAGACCGTGGCGGACTGGTAAAGGCGGCGGAGGGTTTCGTCGCCGACATAGTTTGTGAAGATAACGTCTTTCCCGAGCCCCAGCTGCTCAGGATAGGAAATAATGTCGTCGTAAAGCCAGCCGAAGCCGCCGGCGATCACCAGCGCGATATCGTACTTCGATCGCACTTCCCGGTAAGCGCGGATAAGGGTCATGAGGTTCTTCCTCGGCTCTACCGTCCCGGCATACAGGAGATAGTCCCTCCCTCCTGCCCTGCCCGCCTCCACGGAAGGGCGCGGCGCAGCGGGGTCTTCCCGATAGCGGCCAGCCGCGGCCAGGGGGATTACGTCGATCTTTTCGGCCGGGACCTTCAGGACCTCGACCGCCTCGTCCCTGATGAAGCGGGTGTTGACGATGATCCGTTCGGAGCGGGAAACGTTTTCCCGGAGGTTAGGCGTCGCCTTTTCCGCAAACCCCTCCACGAAAAGCTCCGGAAAGCGCACAAACGAAAGATCGTAGACGTTGCAGACGATCCTGCCGCCGACCTCGGGCATCGGATCGAGACTGGTCTCATGGTAAAGGTCGTACCGGCCGGCCGACGCCTCTTTCCCGTGGAAATGCCGGTAAAGGGCATCCCCCGCCTTTTTGACAAAGGGCGGATAGAATTTCCCGAAGACCGACCTTAGCCTGGCCGACGCGTTTCCGACCGTCCTCACGAGCGAGATCGAACCGTTGTCCAAGGTCGGCACAACGTCGATCCCCGCCTTCTTCAGCTCATCGTAGAGGTTGGCGACGTAGACGCCTATCCCCGCGCGGTTGGAGCACATAAGCAGTTTCGTATTCAGAAGGACCCTCATCTGCTCATCGCTCCGGCGCCCTTGAGCCGCGGGAACAGCATCCCGCGGCAAGGCCCGCGGGGTCTTTCTCGGATATGTCGCATGTGGAGCGCATGTCAATGTCACGCAGAGATTGAATGGATACTGTATAATATCAGACCGAGGGAAAAAATGGGACGGCAAGCGGGCGAAATCGCCGAGATACTGAGATACAAAGAGCTCCTGAGAAACCTCGTGACGAGGGACATCAAGGTCCGCTACAAGCGGTCGGTCCTCGGGTTCCTCTGGGTCATGCTGAATCCTCTTCTGATGATGCTGGTTATGAGCATGGTATTTTCAGGCCTCTTCAAGGTGAGCACCCCGAACTACACCTCTTACCTTCTTTCGGGCATTATCCTCTGGAACTTCTTCTCGCAAAGCACCACCACGGCAGTCGTAAGCCTGGTTTCGAACAGCAGCCTGATCAAGAAGATTTACATCCCGACGGCGATCTTTCCTCTTTCGGTCGTCCTTTCTGCGGTGGTCAATTTTCTCTTTTCTCTTGTTCCCCTTCTGTTGATCATTTACGTCACCGGGGGGGCGCTCTCGGGCCGCGTATATCTCCTGCCGGTCATTCTCCTGCTCGTAGCGCTCTTTTCGTTCGGAGTCGCCCTGATGCTGTCGACGCTGACGGTTTTTTTCCACGACACCATCTATATCTATGAGGTGCTCCTCATGGTATGGATGTACGCGACCCCGATATTTTATCCGGAGTCTATCATCCCCGGGAAGTTTCTTTTCGTCCTCCATCTTAACCCGTTCTATTATTACCTGACTATTTTCCGGGGGGCCCTGTATCTGGACGTTTCCGCCGTTTCGGTGAAGCTGCTCTACGGTCTTTGCTTTTCACTTGCCTCCGTGGCGGCCGGCTGGCTGTTTTATCGCGCGAACAAGGACAAGATCGTATATCACCTCTGAGAGAGAATGGCGAGGAGATGACCGTGGATAGTGTAATGATCGAAGCAACAGACGTTTCGGTCCGTTACCGGCTTCTCAAGGAGAAGCCCCGGACCCTCCAGGAATACCTCATCCAGAGGCTGAAGGGGAAGAGACATGATCACGAGGATTTCTGGGCCTTGCGGGACCTGAGCATGACGGTCCGGAAGGGCGAAACCTTCGGCATCATAGGCCGCAACGGAGCGGGGAAGAGTACGCTGCTGAAGGCCATCGCCGGGGTGCTGCGGCCGACCGGCGGCAGCATGCGCGTCGAGGGCACGATCGCGCCCCTGATCGAGCTCGGGGCGGGGTTCGACCCGGAGCTTACGGGGGCCGAAAATATTTACCTCAATGCCTCCATCCTCGGGCTTTCGCGCGGCCAGATAAAGGGTAAATTTCAGGGAATCGTCGATTTTTCGGAGCTTCGCGAATTCATCTACAGCCCGCTTAAAAGTTATTCCTCGGGGATGGTGGCGAGACTCGGCTTCTCGATCGCCACCGAGGTGGATCCCGACATCCTGATCATCGACGAGATACTTTCGGTCGGGGACAAACAGTTTGTCAGAAAATGCAATGAGCGGATGGACCTCTTTCGGAAAAAGGGGACTACGATGCTGCTCGTGTCGCACAACCTCGACGAAATTGCCGACGTTTGCAATAAAGCGCTCTGGATGGACCATGGGAAGGCGATGATGTGCGGTGAGCCGGGGCCGGTCATCGAGCGTTATCTTCGGTCTGTATCCTGAACTGCCCGAAGCCTTTCGCCGGCATAAGAGAGTTTCGTCTCTGTCGGGTTTGCGCCGGCTGCCTCCCTGCCGGAGAGGTTTGATGTGGGGTTGCCGCCGCGCCTCTTCGTGAAGGTCGATTCCAATTCTCCTTTGTAATCGCGTATCATAATTATTATGCATTGCATCTTCTTTGCGGTGGATAATTTTGTGCCCGCCGGCCGATCGTCGGCAGACAGCGCTCGGCGCTATTTGGCACCAGTCTCATGTATAGTCCCCCGGATGATGAGGTGAAGGTGCCGACTGCCGGCCCCCTCATCGAAACCCTCGCGGCGGAATAGCGGAAGGAGGACTGCCATGAACCGGTCATTAGGACATCTCCTGTTTTCTTTTGCCCTGATCCTGCTTTCCCCTTTCTCTTCGTCTGCCGCCACGTTGTCGCCGGATGTTCAGGCAGTTCTTCAATCCGCTCCCGTCGGGCAGGAGGTCCCCGTGATCATAACCCTCTCGTCAAAAGCGGACCTCAGCGCGATCAAAGAGAAAGAAAAAGTGAAAAGGCGTGAAAAAATCGTCAAGGCGCTCGAGGACGAGGCAGGTTTGACCCAAGGGCCGCTGAAGGCACTTCTTCAGGGCAGGGGGGCGAAGCGGGTGATCCCGCTCTGGATCACGAATTCCGTTGCTGCGACGATTTCCCCCGCGGTCATCAGCGAACTGATGAGCTTCCCGGGGATCGAAAATATCGAGCTTGACGGTGTTGTCCCTTCCCCCGTCGTGACGCCTGCGGCCGCCTCGACCCCGGAATGGAACATCGCGAAGATAAACGCGCCGGCCCTATGGGCTGCGGGCATTACAGGGGCGGGGGTGGTGGTCGCCAACATGGACACCGGGGTGGATATCAACCACCCCGACGTCCAGCCCGTCTGGAAGGGCGGGGCGGACAGCTGGTTCAACCCTTATTCCGATCCGCTCAATTCCTCCTACTGCGGCGCCCCGGGCAGCTGCACTCTGTGCGAACTCGACGCTGCCGCACCCTGCGACGACAGCGGCCACGGCACCGGCACGATGGGTGTGATGGTCGGGGGGAGCGCTGGAGGGACGACGATCGGCGTAGCCCCGGGCGCGCAATGGATCGCCGTGAAGATCTTCCCTTCTCCGCCTGCGCGGAGCGCCCAGGACAGCATCATCCTTCAGGGCTTTCAGTGGCTGATCGGCCTCCCCGCGGGCAGCGCGCCGGACGTGATCAATAACTCCTGGGGAGGCAACGCGGGTGTCTGCGATAAGACATTTCTTTACGCCATCGAGGCGCTGAAGGCGGCGGGGGCCGATGTAGTCTTCGCGGCCGGAAACGCCGGGCCGGGCGGCGGCACGAGCGAGAGCCCGGCCAATAATGCCGGCTCTTTTGCGGTCGGAGCAACCTACAGCGACGATACCATCGCGTCTTTCAGCAGCCGGGGGCCGTCGGCGTGCGATGGCAGCGTCTTTCCCCACGTTGTAGCGCCCGGAGTGGGCATCAGGACCGCCTCGACCAATGGCGGGTATGCCTTGGGGCAGGGCACGTCTTTTTCAGCCCCACATGTTGCGGGGGCAGCGGCGCTTCTTCTAAGCGCCTTCCCGTCTCTTACTCCGGCCGAGATCGAGACTGCTCTCGAATCCACTGCCGTCCCCCTGGGAACGCCGGTCCCGAATAATGACTATGGCTATGGGCGGATTGATGTCGCCGCCGCCTATAAAAATATTTTTCTCTCTGTTAAGGGCGACAATCCGCAGATAGCCGCTTTTCCCCCTTCGCAGATATTTTCCAATACGGAGGTGGGGCTGGTCTCTGCCTCTTCTGTCTTCACGATAGTCAACCAGGGAACGGCTGACCTGCTGATAGGCCCATCACCCGGGGGGGTGTCGGTGACGGGCGCAGACCCCGGGGATTTTCTCTTAACGAGCGACACCTGCTCCGGCGCAACGGTCCCGTCACTGGGGAGTTGCAATGTCGGCGTCGTCTTCTCCCCTTCCGCCGCCAGTCTCAGAAGCGCGGAGCTGACGGTCTTTTCGAATGACCCTGCCAGCCCGCGGCTCTTCATCTCTCTGGGCGGCAGAGGCGTCCTTCCCGGCACGATTGCGAGGATGCAAAGCGGCACTAAAGTGGCCACCTATGGGGTCATCCAGACGGCCTACGGCAACTGCGCGGACGGCGACGTCATCGCGATGGAGGCCGCGACCTTCTACGAAAGCCCAGTCTTCAGTTCTCCCCTGACGGTCGATCTTGAGGGCGGATACGATCCATCCTTCTTTGCTCAGGAGGGGGTTACGACGATCAGCGGGACGCTGACGGTCTCAGGCGGGACGGTCACTATCGGAAACGTGATACTGCAGTGAGAAAGAGCTCTCGTCCGGTTATTGTATCGCCCAATCGCTTTTCTTCAGGAGCTCCGGGCTGGGCCCTTTGGATAGCTGCACGATATAGCAGCCTTTTGATGCGTAGCGCTGGCCGGGCCCGAAGCTGAACCGCTCATAGAGCGGGTATACCGTGTCCTGCTCCCAAAGTCCCATGCCGGCGCTGCTCATCGTCATGCCGAAAAGGTCTAAAAGATAATCGCGGTAGTAATTCCCGTTCAGCGCCGCCAGAACCTGAGAGAGCACCTGCATGGTCGAATAAACCTGCTTCAGGACGATCAGTCCCTCTCCCTTGAGGCCGCGTATTCCCATGAACGACTCGACCATCTTCGTATACCGCGCCTCGTCCCCGGGCAGCCTGAAAGGATAGGTGAAGTAGATGAAGCCGCGGGCCTTGTCCTTCACTTCCCATAGCGCCTTTCCGAGATAGGTCGACGAAAGGAACACCTGGCGCGGCCGGTTCGGAGAATCAGCCAGCGCCTCCAGCGCGGGCAGCGAGGCGGGCCCGTCCCAGACGACAAGTATGGACGGTTTTTCACGCTCCAGGATGCGCGCCAGAGATTCTTTTGTGAGCGCCTCTCCCTCCTTGAGGGCTACCCTCACGAAAGGCCTTTGCACCGGGCCGAGCCATGCGTCGCCGAACCCGGCCGACAGCGCGCGGCCCGACGGCGAGGCAGCGACGATCTGGACTATCTTGCCGCCCGCGTCTGCCTTTGAAAGGCCGCCCAAGTATCGCGCGGCGGCAACGCCTTCCTGATAGAGGCCCTTCGAAAAATAGAGCGTGTACCAGTCGGTATCGGATATGACCGGGAATTCGGTGATCGGGAGGATGCAGGGGATACGCCGGTCCTCGCAGAACCGGTGGATCGGACGCCACCGGTCCTTCGAGATGCCGTTGATGAGGGCAAAGACCGGCTCCCTGCGGTTATATTCCTCCAGCTGGCCCCGCCATGTCTCCGGCGCTCCCTTCAGCTCCCAGAGGGAAAGCAGGAGCTGCTTATATATTATCTCCCGCGAAAGGAGCATCGACTCGGCCATCCTGGCCGATCTTCTTCCGCCTTTGGTTTTATAGTATGCCGCCATGTTGTTTTTGTAGGTGAAGTACTGTTCGATCGCCTTCAGCATCGCATCGCGCGCTTCGGGGTCCGCGTCGTCCGTCACCACCGTCGCAAAGCGGATGGCGTCGTCGGTGACGCCCGGAGAATGATCCGAAGAAAGGGACTTCAGATACGCGATGAGCGCCGCCATGTCCTTATCGTCGAGCATATACCGCGGCATAACATCGCTCAGCTTTCGCCCCCGCGGGTCGATGCCAGCTCTGAGGGCATCGGCGAGGGTCTTGTCGGTATATGCCGGCCGGACGGGAGGCGCCGCCGAGACGGCATAATATTTGTGCTGTGACGCAATCGGCTGATAGAGGTTCTTTCCGTTTGTGGCCGGGGTAATCACGCCGCCTTCCACCGAGCCAAGGCCGCTTCTCAGATGGCAGCTCATGCAGGTGAAGGCCGTTCCGGCTACTGGAATGTCCCCTTTGACGACCGCCTTCATCGGCTGCCCTGAAGGAAGGACCCCCTCACGGTACATGCGCTCTCCCAGCCGAAGGGTCTCCGCCTTTGGCAACTCCGCAGCGCCGGGGCCCGGGGCCTCCCCGGCCCTGACCGGTCCGGTACTGAGGAAGACGATGATCAACGCTGCTACCACGGGCAGCAGGAACAGAGGTCTTTTTTTACTGACAGAAAACGCCTTCATCGTCCAAGCAACTCCCGGTATTCGGCCACGAGGTCCGAAGTCCCCACCAGCCCGTAGATCCTCACCCAGCGGTTATCGCGCGCAGAGTGCAGCAGCGCAAGAGGCATATGGTACATCTTGTCTATCGTATAGGCATGAAAGGAATCCAGGACCGCTTTGATGTCCTTCCTGGTGCCTGTCAGGAAATCCCAGCCGGGCTTCGCGTCGTAGCGCTTAAGATATTCCCTGAGCCTGGCCGGGGTGTCATGCTCCGGGTCTATCGAAATGGAGACGAGGTGAACATCCTTGGCGGCCGGCCCGAGCTTTCTCTGAAAATTTGCGAAGCCCGCCGAAAGCACCGGACAGATCGTCGTGCATGTCGTGAAGATGAAATCGACCAGCACCACCTGCTTTGAGGCTAGCAGCGTCCTTAGCTTGACGCTGGCGCCGTTTTGATTTACGAGCGACACATCGGGGACGCCGTAGTTTTCGATCGTCTTTTTGTACTTCCCTCCTTCAGCCGCGTCCGCCTCCCTAATCTGGAAAACGAGTGCCAGGGCAAGAAGGACCGCTATATGGGACGGTTTAAACGGCATCCGGAATCTCCTGGTGCTGGTATTTAGTCTCTTATCTTAGCAAAAAAGGAAGGCTTGTCAACAAACCCGCCTTTTATTTGAAGCGGCATAAAGAGGTATTGTAACGGTAATTTCAGGTCTCTTTTGCATTATTAAAATAGTTTAATTATGTAGGACATATCCCTACAAAAATTTCGGACAATCACCTATTGCCGGCCGCCGCTATTTTCTGTCATAGTGAGTACGATCCAAGATTTTCGGGGCGCTTTTTTTGTCCATAAAATAAGAAATAAGTAAACAGCAGAAGATTCAGAAACATTCAAGGAGGCGATTCCATGATTAAACGCAGGCTGATAGCATCTTTCAGCGCATTTTTGTTCGCGCTTGCTCTTTCGTCGTGGGCGGTTCCCGTTCTGGCGGGACCCGGGATCACGAATCCATGCCCGCCGGGCGAGGTCTGCCCGGAAGGTCCGGGATTCGGGACCTATTTCGCGAACAGTCCTGCCGGCTCCAGGACCTACGGCGGCATCACCTACTATACGGGAGTGCCTTTGCGGAAATTCGTCGACGCGCTGCCGGGTTTGTGCGCTCCGAACGTGCCGAGTGCCGGAAATAATTGCATCCCGGTTGCCGTCCCGGATACGACGACCTATCCGGGTGATGACTACTACGTGATCGGGCTGAAGGATTTTAGCCAGCAGCTGCACCTGGACCTCCCGAAAAATACAGCGATCAGGGGCTATTATCAGGTCAATAATGGCACCGCGCTGGCGACAGACCACAATCCGGTGTACGACGGACCGATGATCGTTGCGAAGTCTGGCACGCCCGTGCGTGTCCTCTTTAGAAACGAGCTCAGCGTCGGTACTGCAGGCAACCTCCCGATCCCCGTCGATACCCATGCCATGGGCGCCGGCCAGTGCCCGACCGACCCTCCGGGGGGGATGTACACCCAAAACCGCGCGGTGGTGCACCTTCACGGCGGAAACACGCCCTGGATCAGCGACGGCACTCCCCGCCAGTGGACGACGCCCATAGGCGAAAATACCACCACATGCCTGAAGGGTGATAGCTTCCAGAACGTGCCCGACATGATAGCCGGCCCCGGCTGCGCAGCAACGGGAAACCCGGGCGCATGCATAACGCCGGCGCTGGACGACGGCGTGGGCACATATTTTTATACCAACCAGCAAAGCTCCAGGATGATGTTCTATCACGACCATGCCTACGGCACCACCCGCCTCGACGTGTATGCCGGCGAGGCGGCGGGATATCTCATCTATGACGAGTACGAGTTGGACCTGATTAATGGCACCAACACGATGGGCGCCAACCCCGGCATGGCGAGGGCGCTCCCGGATCTGTCGTTCCCTACCGGCAATCCCTATTACAAGTATGGCATCCCGCTTATCATCCAGGACAAGACCTTCGTGCCCTGGGATGTCGATATCCAGGATTCCCTCTGGAACCGCGACGGCCTCGGCAATCCGAGGCACTGGGGCCAGACTGGAGACTTCTGGTTCCCCCATGTCTACGAGCCCAACCAGATGCCGCTCAGTATCGGCGGCGCGAACCCCTTCGGCAGATGGGACTACGGCCCCTGGTTCTGGCCGCCGGTCCCGGTCGATCCGGCATACAGCGTCCTGCCGGAGCCCTCGCAGGTCCCGGAGGCGTTTATGGACACGCCTGTCATCAACGGCAAGGCCTATCCCTACGCGGACGTTCAGCCGATGCCGTACCGCTTCCGCATCCTGAATGCGGCTAACGACAGGGCTGTCAATCTCTCGCTCTTCGTGGCGGAGCCGCTCCACATCAGCGTCACCGCTGGGGGCTCCGGCTACACTGCGCCGCCCGCCGTCAGTATCGCGGGCGGAGGGTGCACCGGGCTTAGTGCGACTGCCACGATATCGAATGGCACGGTGACGGGCATTACGATTACCAACAGGGGTGCGGGGTACACCACCGTCCCGGCCGTCACTATTTCAGGCGGCGGCGGATCGGGCGCGACGGCCGAGGCCTTCATGGAACTCGGCGTCGTCAAGCAGATCGTCGTTACCAATGGCGGAAGCGGTTACACCTCGGTCCCGACCGTCACGATAGATGTGCCGTCGACGCCGCCGCCCTCCGGCGTGCAGGCCCTCGCAACGGCCCAGATCATCCAGGGCGGTGTAGTCACGGGTGTGACGGTCAGCGGCTCCGGCAGCTGCACCTCGAATCCGACGATCTCGCTCACGACCCCTTCGCCCGGTCCGGGGACCCAGGCAAAGGCCGTCGCCTCGATCAATACCGAGGTGAGGATGGTGCCGGCGGTTCCGCATACCGTGACGTCCGTGCCGCCGCTTTGCGCTGAGACCACGGTGACCCGGGATGCGGGGCTTGCCATCGCCTCTCTGGATCCCGTGACATACATGCCTATAAACGGGACCGGCCTCCCGTCGAACTGCTGGCCCACCAGCTGGCCTGTCGACAGCCGCGACGGCGGCGTGCCCGATCCCCTGACGGCCGGGCCCGCGATGATCCAGGTAGGCAACGAGGGGGGCTTCCTCCCGGCGCCCGTGGCGATCCCGCCTACGCCCGTCGGCTACGACTACAACAGAAGAAACATCGTCGTTCTCAACGTCCTTAACAAGGGTGTATTTCTTCAGCCGGCCGAGAGGGCGGATGTCATCGTAGACTTCTCCGCTTTTGCCGGGAAGACGGTAATCCTCTATAACGACGCTCCTGCGCCGATGCCCGGCTTCGATCCGCGGTTCGATTATTATACCGACGACCCGGACTACTCCACGAGCGGCGGCGCGCCTTCGACCCGGGCGGGGGAGGGGCCTAACATCCGCACGATGATGCAGTTCCGCGTGGCTGCTTCCGCCCCGGCGCTGACGAGGTTTGACATGACGGCGCTGAAGACTGCGCTGCCTGCGACTTTCAGCGCTTCCCAGCCGACGCCGCACGTGCCTGAGACCGCCTATCCGGCCCCCAACACCGCTGCCGCGGACACTTATGCCAGGATAGAGGACTATTCTCTCACCTTCACCCCGCTCGGCCTTGACGCCCTCTGGCGTGTCAACGTCACGAGCGGCGGCACGGGATACACGTTGCCCCCGACTGTAGGTTTCGTCGGCGGAGACGGCACCGGCGCTAAGGCGACCGCGACTGTGTCCGGGGGGATCGTGACCGGCGTTATTGTAACGAGCGTCGGTACGGGGTACACCACGCCGCCGACCGGCGTTAATTTTACCGGAGGCGGCGGCACCGGGGCGGCGGCTACGGTCACCTTCGAGCCGCAGATGATCGCGATGCAGTCCAAGGCGATACAGGAGCTCTGGGACCCGTGGGGCAGGATGAACGCAACCCTCGGGGTGGAGCTTCCGTTTACGAACAACAACATCCAGACGACCATCCCGCTCGGGTACATCGATCCGCCCACCGAGATCGTGCCCGAAGGTCAGGTCCAGCTCTGGAAGATCACCCATAACGGCGTCGATACGCATCCCGTGCACGTCCATCTCTATAACGCGCAGGTGATCAACCGGGTCGGCTGGGACGGGGCGATCCGTCCGCCCGAAGACAACGAACTTGGATGGAAGGAAACGATCAGGATGAACCCGCTTGAGGACGTCATCATCGCCCTTCAGCCCAAGACGCAGACGGGACTGCCCTTTGTCGTCCCGCTCAGTAGCCATCTCCTGGATACGACTAACCTCGCCGGCGCCCCCATTACTGTACTGGATCCCTTCGGGACGCTTGGAGGCGGCAATCCGGGTAACCCCATCACTATCGCAAATCCCGTCAGGGACTTCGGCTGGGAGTATGTGTGGCACTGCCACATACTCGGGCATGAGGAGAACGACTTCATGAGGCCCTTTATCATGCTGGTGCCTGATGCCGTGCCGCCTGCCGTGCCTTCTACTCCGCCCGGCCCGCCGGCGCCTTTCGCAGCCACTCCGGCAGGCAATTCGGTCCAGCTGACCTGGGTCGACGACTCGCCGCTCCATGTTGATTCCAACACCCCTGACCGGAATGCGAAGATCGGCTATCGGATCGAGCGGTGCACCGACCCGGGCGGGGGATGCACCAACAGCACCGACTATGCACCGATCGCCAAAGTGCTGGCCAGCTGCATGATGCCGCCTCCCCAGACGACTCTGCCGCCTGTATGGCCGTGCAACTACGATACGGCACACGGCTGGGTGAACTATAATTACACCGACTCACTGGTGGTGCCGGGGGCGACGTACAAGTACCGCATCGTCGCCTATAATGCCTTCGGCGACTCTACGGAGGCATTAGCTTCTGCGGCGGTGGCCGGGGTTCCGCCGGCGACTGGCGTCACCCTTATCCCTGATCAGCCCTCGCCGCATCTTGTCGGCACTGCGGTAAAATTCACCGCCGGCGTGGCGGTCCCGGACCCTGCCTATCAGTACCGTTTCTGGCTTGCGGTGGGGGCCGGTGCGCCTTCTATTGTTCAGGACTATAGCTACACGGACAACTGGTCCCTGCCGGCAACCACTCTTCCGGGCAGCTACACCGTGTCAGTGGACGTGCGGAGCAACCTGGCATCGACTACGCCGGACCCCGGTGCAACTGCGTCCTTTGCCGATTATCTGTTTGTCCTGCCTTCTTCGGTGACCGGGATAGCCCGCATACAGCGCACCCTCACGAATTACGGGACGCTCACCGAGGCGTTTGCGGCCGCAAACCCCCAAGCGCCTTCACCTGTTGACGGCGATGTCATTCAGGCGATAGGGGTTGTCTTTTCCTCCGAGCCGGGCGGCAACCTGCCCATAAACATTATCGGCGCGGCAACCTTGAGCGGCGGCTGGGACCCCGCGTTCAACTCCAACGCGGCCATGACCACGCTCCAGGGTTCGCTGACCGTGACGACAGGGTCGCTGACGGTTGATAAACTTACTATTCAATAATTGACTATTGGATGGTATAATGCTAAATATAGCGTGGGGCATCAGATTGAAGCCGGAGGAGGTGTCGGAGGGCTCAAAAAAATTGTGTTCGGGAGATTTCCTTTTAAAAATGAGCATTTCCTCGAAAGGAGAAAGAAGATGAAAAGGATATTATCAGTAATAGCGGCAGTTGCGGCACTCACCTGTTTCCTGGCGGTGCCCGCGTTCAGCGCGGACAAGCTGGTTGTGAAGGATTCGGGGGGAACGAATACGGTGTTTGCCGTGGAAGACGGCACTAGCGTACCAAATAGGGGGCTGCGCGTCTTGAGTGGTGTGCCGATAATGCAGAATTCAGGTAACGCAGGATTCGACATTCAGAATACAGCTGCGTCATTCCCCGCTGCTATCATTGTGGGGCCTGCTGGCAACCCGAATCTGTATGGCAATTGGAGTGGAACTACTAATGCTCAAGTAGACACCACTAAGGTGAGTTGGGGGGTGCGTATGGATGTGGTGAACGACATGTACCGAGTGCTGAGAGCGCCTTCGGGAGGGGGGGCAATGGCTGTTGTAATGGATGTTCATGGAGATGGATCGATTGCTTCGAAGACTGGCGCCTCCCTTTCGGCTGGCGGCACGTGGGTAAATGCCTCGAGCAGAACATTAAAGGAGAATATCAAGGATCTCACTGATCAAGAGGCTACCGCGACGCTGGCAGGTCTGACCCCGGTCAAATATAATTATAAGGTGGACAAAAACGAGAAGCACGTGGGATTTATTGCAGAGGACGTCCCCAGCCTCGTTGCCACTAAAGACAGAAAGGGCCTGAGTTCTATGGATATCGTCGCTGTGCTGACCAAGGTGGTCCAGGACCAGCAGAAGACCATAGCTGCCCTTACGGAGAAAGTGAATCTGCTTGAGGGAAAGGTTTCCAAGATCAATAGTAAGGATGTTGTCGGGAGTCTGAGAGCGGAATGAGGAGAATCCCGAGGATTTAGGTTTTAAAAGGAGGGGAGCAGTTCCGTTAGCGCCCCTCCTTTTTTTAGGGGAGGCCTCATCTATGGTTCCGTCAGTCTGCGTTTTTTGAGACTATCCGTATTGGGTTGAGTTTCTGTATGTTCATGACGTACAATATTCTGTGCGGTCGTTGCTATTGGTGTGGAATTCATTGCGAGGGATGGACTTCATCGAGCTTGGGGGTTTTCACCATAGTGAAGGAAAGGAAGGACCGCCCCGCTTTGCGTCAAACTCCCTAAGAAACCGATTGCCCGCGATATTCTCCCCCGGCGCAGAAGCCTTTCGAAGTCTCTGCGGCTCTGTCAGTGCGTAACGAAATGGAAAAACGTCTGAGAATCGGCTTCCTGCAGGCAACTAATGAAATTGACGTCCAGTGGTTCAGGCCATTGGCGTTCGGATACCTTAAGGCTTACCTGCAGACTCACCTTGATTTCCCCGTCGATATGGAGTTCCTTGTGAAGCCGGAAGAGTGCGTCAGCTTTGAAGTAATAGGCATTTCTTCTACTTCCCAAGCGTTCACTGCTGCTAAGGAACTGGCAGACTCGATAAGAAAGACCTGTGAGAAGGCATTAATTATTTTGGGTGGTCATCATATAACGTACTTTCCTGAAACGCTCCCAGACGAATTTGACCTTGGTGTTATTGGCGAAGGGGAGGAAACATTCTTGGAGATTATCAGGGCCTTCGCAGATGGCGATTCAAAGATAACCTCCGAGCGGTTAAGAAGCATTCGCGGCATTGCATTTAGAGAAAACGGTGCCATCGTAAGGACGCCTCTGAGAGAACTGATTTTTCCGCTGGACAGCATCCCTTTTCCCACGAGGTCGAAGGATAGCGCCTACTTATTTTCTTCCCGTGGATGTCCCTATCGGTGCGCTTTTTGCAGTAGTTCCGCCTTCTGGAAAGAGACAAGGTTTTTTAGCGCGGATTATGTTGTAAGGGAGATAGAACAACTGCTGAAACAGTTTCCTGATTTGCATCATATCGCGATATGGGACGACCTTTTTGTTGTAAATAAGCCTCGCTTCCATGATTTGGTTAGACTTATAGAGAAAAAAGGTATTAATAGGAAGGCAACTTTTTCTTTTTCTGTCAGAGCGAATCTGGTAGATGATGCGTTATGTTACGCTTTGAAGAGAATCAATGTCTCAGCCACTTCCTTTGGGGCCGAATCCGGTTCAAACAGGGTATTGAAAGTGCTGAACAAAGGAACATCGGTAGAAATGAACCAGAAGGCTCTGGACACTCTCCGCAAACATAATATTGCCACAAAGTGTTCATTTATCGTCGGTTCGCCCACTGAAACAGAAGAAGATGTGATAAGCACGTATGAGTTCATACGGAGAAACGTTCTTGATGGAAAACTCGATCCCGCATCCCCAGTGAACATTCTCATCCCAATGCCGGGCACTGAAATGTGGGCTTATGCGACAAAGACCGGAAAGATTGACGCGAAGAATATTGACTGGACAAGACTGTCCGCTTATGCGTCATATCGGAGTTCGACATTGACGGATTTTGCATCGTGGGTTGCATATAGACAAATGAAAAACACAATCTATCTTGCGGAGGATACTCTTCCGCAGGACAGATTGTATGAGTTAATGTCCACGAATGAAGGAGTCTTGAAATCATTAGAAAAAGGGGCAGAATTACCCATCGAGGACAAGATGCGACGGGTCGGCATCGACACAATACAAGTACCTGGAGGGCTGCAAAGAACAGCACGGCCGACTGATCAAAATGGAAGAAATCCCGGGGTGACTCCAATTGCTTCTGCAAGCCATGCTTATTGCATCCTCGGCATGCACCGGAGCGGCACGTCGGCGGTTGCAAGGGCTGTGAACCTTCTGGGGCCCTATATTGGCCACAGGGAGCATCTGATGCCCGCGGTCAAAGGGGATAATCCCGACGGGTTCTGGGAGCACATATCCTTTTTTTCGCTCCATGAAAGACTGCTCTCTCATCTCTCTCGCTCCTGGGACAGCATCCTGCCGCTCCCGCATGGTTGGTGGAGAGGGGCGGATATGCATCCTTATCGTGAAGAGCTTAAGCGTCTTATTGTGTCGGAATTTGGGGATAAGGATATATGGATGTGGAAGGACCCTCGTACGTCACTCCTGCTTCCCTTGTGGAAAGATGTCATGGAAGAACTTGATATTGACATCCGTTACATCCTGTGCCTGAGGCCTCCCCAGGACGTGGCCGACTCTTTGCGCCGGCGCAACAATTTCCCCGAGGCGAAGTCGCTTGCCCTCTGGCTCTTGTACTCTTCGTCCGCACTCTTTTGGACGGCGGGAGAGAAACGCGTTGTTATAGCCTTCGACGATTTGCTCAAAGACTGGGAGCCCCCGCTGAGAAATATTGCGTCTTCGCTTGCGATCCCGTGGCCCAGGGACGAGGCGGGGTTGCGAGAGGGGATGAATGCTTTTTTGAGACCCCGCGACGGACACTCTGTATCGGCCACCGAATCGGTTTCCGGAGGCGCAGGCATTGGCGATCCGGTTAAGAGGCTATATGGTCTGCTCAGGGAAGCGATGGAAAATACCGAAATTATGGACTCCGAACTGTTTGTTAGAGAAACAGAGCATATCTATCGTGACTACTGCGCATATGCTGAAATGCTTCTACAGGGTGCGTGCGGAGGCAAGGCAGCAGTGTCGACGGCCGCGCGCGTCGAGGAGGAAGGGGAGCGGAAGGAAGAAGAGGGAAATCCTAGCGGCCCATCTTTGGAAATGTTTCCGCTTCCCGATCCGGTTGTCGGGCTTTCATTCCCGGTATTTCTCCTCTATAAGGTCTCGATCATCGTCCCCGTCTGGAACCAGTGGGAACATAGTTACCGTTGTCTGATGTCGATCCTGGAGCATACCCACGATGTCCCGTATGAGGTGATCGTGGTGGACAATGGATCTACCGATGCGACCGAGGAGATCATTTCGAAGTCCGACAATATCAGGGTCATACGAAATAGCGAGAACAGGGGATATGCCCAGGCTTGCAATCAGGCTTCTATAACCGCGCGGGGTGAATACCTGCTGTTTCTTAATAACGATACTCAGGTCACAGATGGTTGGCTTAAGGCAATGGTCGGCCTGCTGGACAGCGACTATACGACGGGGGCTGTCGGTGCCAAACTGATTCTCCCCAACGGCAGATTGCAGGAGGCGGGGGGTATTATCTGGCACGACGGATCCACCTCAGGCTACGGACGCGGAGAGGAACCCAACGACCCAAGATTCAGCTATGTGCGGGAGGTCGATTACTGTTCTGGAGCATGCCTGCTTGTCCGGAGAGATGTCTTCCTTCACCTCGCCGGCTTCGATGAGGCGTATTCCCCCGCTTATTATGAAGATGCGGACCTCTGCTGGGGAATTAAGGGGCTGGGGTACAAGGTGATGTATCAGCCAGGGTCCGCAGTCATCCATCATGAATTCGGCAGCGGTTCGAGAGACCGTGCCTTGGCTCTCTATAAGAGAAACATGCCGCTGTTTGTGAGTAAATGGGGAAATGTCCTCGTCGATCAGTATTCGTTGGGGGAAGATGACCCGTTGCTCGCACGGGACAGCCGAAAGAAAGAAAGGGTGCTTGTTGTCGATTGGAGAGACACTATGGCTGCCGAAAGCGATGTCGGCGAAAGGTCGTGCGATACCGCAGGATTTATTGCCGGTATCGGGTATCCCACTACGTTTTTGACACTTCTGCCCCGCGATGCCTTGCGATCGCAGGCGGATGAGCTGCAGGGCCGGGGAGTTGAAGTTTTTTTCAGGGACGAAGTGAGGATAGAGGACTTTTTGAAAGAGAGAGCCGACTTCTATCAGTTGTTGTTCTTCTTTTCGCCCGGCAAGAGCGGCGGGTACATCCGGGCGTTCAGGGAAGTCTTCCCCGCTTCTCCGGCAATATTCGACGCGTCGGAGATGGATGGGGTCGGGGAATGGGAGATGACTGGTCATAACGATTTACTGATGACTCACGTAGATGATGTCGTGGTCGTGCCTTCAGAGGATATGGAGAGAGCGCTTGCCGGGCGCGGTCTGCACGGCGTTGTCGTCTGGGAGTATTTGTCACATCGCAATGCTGAAAAAGACCGGAGGAAGGACGTGTTCGTGCTCGCGGGCATATTGCGGAATGCATTAAGGGGAATGTCGCTACGCCCCCGACTAGCGGAAACTGGCAGGAATGACCGGCTTGTTCAAGAAATGCGGGCGACTATTAGCGAGATGGAACGCTACATTGGAAGCTTGCGGGAAACCCTCCCCAAGAAGGACGAGTATATTGCGGACCTGCTTAAGACGCTGAAAGAAAAGGGCGAATACATTGCCGACTTGAGCAGGGCGTTGAAAGAAAGGGATAAGAATTTGCAGAGCATCGGCAAGAAGATGTTCAGGTGGATACGATGGTGAAAAGATATCGTGCTGTGAACAGAGAGGCTGACGGCAAGGCTGTTGAACCATAAGGATATAATAGTGTGGAACGAACCCTTGAAAGGTTCACACATCGGGAGTTTAGCCGGCAAGATCATCAATGTGCCCGACGAAAATTATCGGATAAAGATAGACCGAACAATCGATGTCTATGAGAATGAGGCGGAATATTTCTTTTCGGCGGCCTACCGTCATGTCTGGATGCCTTATATGAGAAAGATGGTCCTGCAGAGACTTTTCTGCCAGTATCCGGCATGTCTTAAGAAGCCGGTCGTGATAAAGGAACCCAACGGTAGTCTTTTTGCAGATATAATATTACAATTGTTTCCGAACGCAAAAACGATATTCCTTGTTCGCGACGGCAGAGATGTTGCCGCGTCAGTACTCGATATATTCAGAAAAGGATCATGGGCGAACAAGTGGATGCGATTTCCGGTTCTGGACGAGGAAAGGGGAGAGATGTGGTTGTGAGACAGTCTAATTCGTGGCGCACTCTCTTAACACTTATCAAGTCGACATATGAAAATCATTCTCCGGACAGGCGGCTCTTGATCCGATACGAGGATCTCCGATATGATACAATTGCCTGTCCTAGGTCTGTTTATGATTTTTCTCGGGGTTCGCATCGGAGAGAAAGAACTGAAGTGCCTTGTCGAGAGGTCCAGCTTTGAGATGGTCTCTGCCGGCGAAAAAGGTGAAGGCAAGGTGATCAGGAAGGCGAAGTTCGGCGACTGGAAAGAAGCCTTTTCCGACGAAGAGAAGAGAATCATGAATTCCGTCATGGGGGAGACGCTGAGATCGTTCGGATATGATGTCTGATACCATCTCCCTGAAGATTCGGCATCGATAGAATAATGAGCGGCGTCGCGATATTTACCATAGCTTCCAAAAACTACCTGGCTTATGCGAGGACGCTCATGGACTCGGTAGCGGCCCACCAGCCGGACGCCGATCGTTTTGTCCTGCTGGTGGACCGGATCGACGGCTGTTTCGACCCTTCAAAGGAAAATTTCAAGGTTGTGGAAATCGAGGACCTGGATATTCCTGCCAAGGAATCGTTTTTCTTCAAGTATGACATTACTGAGCTCAACACGGCGACCAAGCCTTTTTTCTTGGAGTACCTCTTTGCCGAGTTCGGGTATGACAAGGTTATTTACTTTGATCCCGACATCCTCCTCATCCGCGGCCTCGGCGATCTCTTCGGGCTCCTTGACAGGCATTCGATCGTTCTCACCCCGCATCTTACCTCCCCTTTGCCGGACGACGGCAAACAGCACAGCGAGGTGGACATCATGCGCGTGGGATGCTTTAACCTCGGGTTCATCGGACTTTCACGACATGAGCAGGTCAAGCCCTTCCTCTCCTGGTGGAAGGACCGTCTCGGCAAATATTGCTACTCGGCTCCGGAACGCGGCCTTTTCGTGGATCAGAAATGGGTAGATCTGGTGCCGTCGTATTTTGATGGGGTTCATATTCTTAAGCACCCGGGGTACAATGCGGCGTACTGGAACCTCCACGAGCGGAGGTTTGAGGAATGCAAAGACGGCTTTTTGGTAAACGGCCTGCCCCTTTTCTTTTTTCACTTCAGCGGAATAAGGCTTGATAATCTTGATGTCGTCTCAAAATATCAGAACCGTTTTACCCTGAAGGATATTCCGCAACTCCGCCCCCTTTTCAGGCTGTACAAGGAGCGAATATTTGAGGCTGGCTACGAGTCGGTTAGGCGGTGGCCGTATGCATTCGGGGCTTTCGACAACGGGATACAGATTCCCGGCATTGTGAGACGATTTTACGCGGGCATCAAGGACAGCGGAAGCTTCGAAAATCCGTTTGCCACCTCGCGGAGCGAATGTTTTCTTGACTCGCTTGTGGCGCCAGCGTCGTCGAGTCTTCGCATCCCCAATATCTTACTCTATATATACGAGGGGAGGACTGAACTCCAGAGGGCATTCCCGATGTTTGCCAGTAATCCGGAGCCTTTATTTTTATGGGCCAAATCGGAGCTACCTCGGCAATACGGTTTTTCGGCCGATTTCATGAGTTTGCTGAAGTTCGACGGGCCGGAGCGGCAAAGGATGCAGCCTGCACCGACCGTGGGCACCTTGCCGAAGCGGCCTCCCGTTAAAGAAGCGCTCTGGGAGTTCGGCATGCGGCATGCGTCGAAAATTAAGAGTGTCCCCGTATTGAGGACGATTGCCGAAAAGACATTTTGGAGGCTCGCAGGGGAGATGGCGCCTGCGTCGCTTCCGCCTTCGCCATTTCCGGGCGGACCGGCAATGGTGGCCGCGGGCGTTTCTCCCCGGAAGGGGACCGACGAGCCGGGCGTCAATCTCGCGGGATACATCGACACGGAAAGCGGGGTAGGGGAGGCGGCAAGAGGGATGGTGAGAAGCCTGCAGCAGAGCGGGCTTTCTTACGTACTCAACAATATCGAGCAACAGTGGCTGAGAAGAAACGACAGGACCCACATCGAGTTCTCAAAAGACAACCCGTATGCGGTCAATCTGCTGCACGTCAACGCCGACCAGGTGCCCGCTGTTTTCGATCAAATGGGTGAGGGCTATTTCAAGGGAAAGTACAACATAGGATACTGGTTTTGGGAGTTGTCCGATTTCCCTGAGAGGTGGCGCAGTGCATTCTCTTATTTCGACGAGATTTGGGTGGCGAGCGATTTCCTCCTTGATGCGATTTCGAGGGTATCGCCGATTCCTGTCGTAAAAATCCCCATTCCAGTGGAGTTTTCTCCTCCAGAGCAGTTCACGAGAAGCGACCTGAATATTGCCGACGATACCTTCATATTCTTAAACATCTTTGACTGCAGGTCGTTTATCGAGCGGAAGAACCCGTTTGCCCTGCTTGAGGCGTTTCGAATTGCCTTCCGGGATCTGGATTGCCGTAACAGCGTGCTCATATTAAAAATGACGAATACGGATGAAAACCCTCAGTTCATGGCAGCACTGCGGGGTAAAGGTGCCGATCTGCCTGTGCTCATGATCGACGAGTATTATGACAGGGGGCATGTGAACGATCTCCTTGCGCTCTCGGACTGCTATGTCTCGCTGCACAGGGCTGAAGGCTTCGGACTGCCAATGGCAGAGGCGATGTATCTTGGTAAGCCGGTCATCGCTACCGCATATTCGGGCAACCTGGATTTTATGAACGTGAATAACAGTTATTTGATAAAATACGACTTGGTCGAGATAGGGAACGATGTCGGGCCGTATCCGAAGGGATCGCTTTGGGCGGACGCCCATACAGAGCACGCGGCGGAGATGATGAGCGCCACGTATCATAAGAGGGATGAGGCGTTTCAGAAGGGGCAGCGTGCATCCGAATACGTAAAGACCATGTTTGCTCCTGAGCGATGCGGGAAACTGGCTGAGGGGCGGTTGTCTTGGGCTTTGGGCGGCCGGAAGCCGGCCGGCGCTCCGCGATCATAAGGAACGGCAGTTTCCGTGGCCCGGAGTGGGGCCATGCTTTTGCGTGAAGTTGGCGGGTAAGGCGCCAATTTCATGATGATATTTCGTTCGGGAGGGAACGTTTCCTCATGAGATCGTGGAAGGGCATCGTGGAGAGGCTGGACAAGATTGGCGCCCGTTGCACCGCGGAAGAGTTGGTCAGCGTCGATCACCGCGTCATCATCCTGTTGACTGTGGCGCTTGTTCTATATTGTGTCCTTACTGTTGCGCACATTCATACTTCTTCTCTGGCGGCCTGGAATATCGTTATCACTCGGAATTCGACTCCCCCTCCTCGGAGTGTGCTGGCGGGGACGCC
Source organism: Nitrospirota bacterium (assembly GCA_021783515.1). Classification (GTDB taxonomy): domain Bacteria; phylum Nitrospirota; class Thermodesulfovibrionia; order Thermodesulfovibrionales; family UBA6898; genus Sulfobium. The sequence goes on along the minus strand of JAJXTV010000016.1, from coordinate 49,170 downwards.
CAAGGGTGTGCGGGCAGACGAATGGATGATAGGAAGTCCTTTCATTTTTTCGCAGGTTCTGCGGGGGTTCCCAATAGAGAACCGAAGCTATGGCTTCGGTAAGGTGGCTCTTGTCACGTCCATACCCGGGCTTCCTGTAAAACACTATACAGCCTTTTTCAAACCGCAGAGCTGGCCCTTCTTTCTGTTAGACCTAGAAACAGCTTTTGCCGCTTACTGGAATTTCAGAATTTTCGCGTTGCTGATCGGGTTTTTCCTTCTGCTGATGATCGTGAGCAGTAACAGCTTCTGGCTGTCGCTGTTCGGCTCGCTATGGCTCTTTTTTTCGGGATATGTTCAGTGGTGGTTCGGAATCCAGGGGATCGACCACCTGATAGCACTTTGCTTTATGTCTATTTCCGCTTTGTATATTTTCTTTTCGCGCAACAGGACTGTTATCGCTATATCGGGCGGCGTCTTTGTCCTCTTCACTCTCAACCTGGCGCTTAACCTGTATCCTGCGTGGCAGGTAGCTGCAGCGTATCTCTTTTTGTTTGTCGTCGCCGGGTATCTTCTTGAACATAGCGGTTCACCTGCATTGAAGGTCCGTCTGCCGTTAAAGGTGGTTACGGCGGTTAGTGCGGCGGCGGCGATTGGCCTGGTGCTCTGGATGTATCTGGGAGAAGTAAAAGAGACTGCGTTAGTCCTTCTTGCCACGGAGTATCCCGGTAAGCGAATCGCAAGGGTGAACGGCGGCAATATATCGTTGAGGCAATATTTTTCAGGTTTCTTTAATGTCTTTTATACTCAGACCCGTTTTCCCTATGGAAACGTCTGCGAATCGATGACCTTTCTTCCTCTTTACCCGGCAATCGCCGGCGTTGCTGTGAAAGAATGTGTCTTCCGGAAGCATATCGATTGGATGGTAGTATCACTGCTCTCCTATGTCGTTCTTTTTTTTGTGTATATGTGTTTCGGCCTGCCTGAAGTGCTGACGAAATATACCTTGCTCGACAAGACGTACGGAACAAGGCCCTTTCTTGGGACCACAGCTGCAAATATCGCCCTTTGTGCGGTCTTTCTCCGGTCACGTACTCCGGCCTCCGCTGACGAAAAGAAATCGTTGTTCATCGGGTTCGCTGTTTTTTCTTTCATTGTCGTGACTATCTTTGGGTGGTACTGGAGTAATAAGACCAACGGCTTCCTGAGCATGAAGGAGATCCTTTTGACCGGCGTTGTCTTCTCGGTTATCTTTGCATCCCTTTTGACAAAGAGAAAGACACTGTTCTGCGTTACGGTCCTCTGTTGGGTTATAACTGGCGGAGTCGGAGTTAATCCGATTTCAGTAGGAATCAGTTCTTTTTTCAATAAGGACCTCGCTCCGATTGTGGACAAAATATCCCGAGATGATCCGAGGGCCAGGTGGGTGGCCTATGGGGACAATTACGCTGCGAACTACCTCAAGGGGCTTGGAGCGAATGTGTTTAACGGACTGAAGTATGTTCCTGATCTGGAGGAGATGAAAATTTTGGACCCCGAAGGAAGATATCTCATTTATTACAATCGGTACGCACATATCGAATTTCATGTTCGAAATGACGATGCGATATTTTTTGACAAGGCATCGGCCTATCCCTTGCACGACCACATCTCGATCTTCGTGAACCCCGCATCGAAGATACTGTCAAAACTGGGGGTGGGCTACATACTCCTGCCTGATGTCCCTGTCGGAGACCGGGACTATTTCGATGAATCTTTCGGGAGATCGCATGGCATGATTAGGGTCCTCGACAAACCAGTCAACGGCTACTGGATATGGAAGCGTGCCGGCGTATTTTGAGATTATGCGTTCTGCGGCATTGCGTGGGCCGGCCTGTGAGGTATCCAGCGATGCGCTTCCTAAATAGCGGCCGGTATTCTGAATAATTGTTCTTGAAAGATAAGATGCCTGCAAAAGACACAGCTTTGCGGGGCGATCTCAATTCGGCGATTCCGCTGCCCGCTAAAAGCGTCGATGTCGTGACCGCCTTCGCCGTTCTGGAGCATCTGCATCGTCCCGAAATATTTGTTGCTGAGATATTCCGGGTGCTGAAGTCGGGATCGCGATGTATCCTGACGACGCCGACTCCACGGTCGCAGCCGGTGCTCGAATTCCTGGCGTATCGCCTGAAGGTGATCTCCGGGAACGACGTGCGGAACCATAAGCACTATTTCGGCAGTGAGGAACTCCGTTCGCTTTTCCGGGAATTCAGCGGGCTCTCGATCCGAACGTTCCAGGCTGGCATGGACACGCTTGTCGTGGGGAGAAAGTAGTAGGTTGGAGCAACCTGCGCTGTGGGGTTTCCAGCTGGCGCTGCCATCTTTCTCCTATGATATACTACTATTGCGAGAAAATCTTTGTGCGGAGGAACCGATTGAGAATTAAGGATTGCCGTGATGCGTAAGACAGCTTTTATCACCGGAATCAGAGGGCAGGACGGGGCGTATCTCTCGAAGCTCCTGCTCGAAAAAGGATACGAGGTTTACGGCGCCGACAGGAGATCGGGAGACTCGAGCTTCTGGAGGCTGAGGGAACTCGGGATCGAGAGGGACGTAAAGATCCGGTACATGGACCTCCTGGAGCTCACGAACGTCATGCGCGAGGTCGAAAAGATCAGCCCGGACGAGGTGTATAATCTCGCGGCCCAGAGCTTCGTGCAGGCCTCGTTCGAGCAGCCGATCCTTACGTCGGACATCGACGCGATGGGCGTGCTGAGGCTGCTCGAGGCGATCAGGATGATCAGGCCCGACGCGAAGTTTTACCAGGCGTCCACGTCGGAGATGTTCGGGAAGGTCCGGGCGATCCCGCAGAACGAAGAGACCCCTTTCCACCCGCGCAGCCCTTACGGCGTTGCCAAGGTCTACGGCCACTGGATCACCGTGAATTACCGCGAGTCCTATAACATGTTCGCCTGTTCGGGCATCCTCTTTAATCACGAGTCCCCGCTCCGGGGGCTGGAGTTCGTCACCCGCAAGCTGACCTACGGCATCGCCTGCATCAGGCACGGCCTTCAGGAGAAGGTCCTGGTCGGCAGTCTCGATTCCAAAAGGGACTGGGGCTATGCCCCCGAATACGTCGAGGCGATGTGGCGCATGCTTCAGCAGAAGCAGCCGGACGATTTCGTCATCGCCACCGGGGAGACCCACTCGGTGCGGGAGCTTATCGAGACCGCGTTTGGCTCAGCGGGGGTGGCGATCGGCTGGAAGGGGAAGGGAATTAAAGAGAAGGGCGTAGACAGGAAGACCGGCAAGACGGTCGTCGAGGTCTCTGCCGAGTTCTTCCGGCCCGCCGAGGTGAATATCCTGATCGGCGATCCCTCCAGGGCGAAGAAGAAGCTCGGCTGGAAGCCGAAGACGAAATTCCGCAGGCTGGTCGAGATCATGACCGAGGCAGACCTCCAAAGGGTCCAGGGCAGGCTCAGGTAGCCGTCAGTCGATCCTGACGGGAGAAATTCCCCATATCCGCCCGGCATACTCCCGGACCGCGCGGTCTCCTGAAAACCTCCCCGAGCGCGCGACATTTAGTATCGCCATGCGCGTCCAGTCTTCTTCGTCGAGATAGGCGGCGGCGGCCTCTTCCTGACGGCGCACGTAGGATGCGTAGTCCGCCAGCACGAAAAACCTGTCCGCCACGAGCATTGACTGGACAAGAGGGCCGAACAATCCGGGCTCGCCCGGCGAAAAGACGCCGCTGCCGATCTGGTCGACCGCCTGCTTCAGCTCCGCGTCGGCCTCGTAATACCGGCGCGGCTCGTAGGAACCCCGCATCCTTTGGATCTCGCCGGCGTCGAGGCCGAATTCGAAAAAGTTCTCCGGCCCCACTTCCCGCCGTATCTCGATATTGGCGCCGTCGAGCGTGCCGATAGTGAGGGCCCCGTTGAGGGTGAACTTCATGTTTCCGGTGCCGGACGCCTCGTAGCCCGCGGTCGAGATCTGCTCCGACAGATCGGCGGCCGGGATGATCCGCTCCGCCAGCGTGACGCTGTAATTCGGGACGAACACGACGCGCAGCAGGTTTCTCGCCGCGGGGTCGGCGTCGATTGCCGCGGCTACGCAATGGATGAGCTTGATGATCAGCTTGCAGAGGAAATAACCCGGCGCGGCCTTGCCGGAAAAGAGGATCGTCCGCGGCACGAAATTCCCGGCGCTGCCGCCCTCCCGTATCCTGTTAAAGATCGTGACCGCGTGGAGGAGATTGAGCAGCTGGCGTTTGTATTCGTGGAACCTCTTGACCTGGCAGTCGAGCAGAAAATCCGGGGGGAACGAGAGACGGAAGAGCTTCCCGAGAGACACGGCAAGAGAACGCTTGTTTTCCTTCTTGACCCGCCGGAATTCTTCCCTGAAGCCCGTGTCGCCTGCGAGCGGCTCGAGCTCCCTGAGCGCCTCGAGGTCCTTCGTCCAAGCATTCCCGATGGACCCGGTGATCAGGCCCGCGAGCCCGGGGTTCGCCTGCAGAAGCCATCGCCTCTGAGTCACCCCGTTGGTGACATTCAGGAACTTCCCGGGTGTCAGGGCGTCGAACCGGCGGAAGAGACCGTTTTTCAGGATATCGCTGTGGAGGGCCGATACGCCGTTGACCGCGTGGCTGCCGATGATGGCAAGACGGGCCATATGCAGGTGTCTGTCGCCGTCGCCGGTGATGATCGCCGCCTCCTCTTGCGCCTCTTTGGATCCGGGAAAACGCTCCCTTACAACAATGAGATGTCTCCTGTCGATTTCCTGGATGATCTGATGATGCCGCGGCAGCAGATGGGAGAGAAGCCCCTCCGGCCACGTCTCGAGCGCCTCCGGCAGGACGGTGTGATTGGTATAGGAGAATGTCTGCGTGGCAATCTTCCAGGCGTCGTCCCAGGGGACCCGCTCCTCATCGACCAGGACCCTCATCAGCTCCGGGATCGCGATAGAGGGATGGGTATCGTTGAGCTGGATCGCCACTTCGCCGGGGAATTCATGGAACGTTGCATGGAATTTCCGGTACCGTCTCAGGATGTCCCTCACCGTCGCGCTAACGAAGAAATACTGCTGCTTGAGCCTCAGCTCCTTGCCGGCAACTGACTGGTCGTTCGGATAGAGCACCTTGGAGATGCTCTCGCTGCTGTTTTTGTCCTCGACCGCCTTCAAGTAGTCGCCGCTGTTGAAATAATCGAGGTTGAATTCCCGGGTGGATTTTGCCGCCCAGAGGCGGAGCGTATTGACCGTCCGGTTGCGGAATCCGGGCACCGGATAGTCATACGCCATTGCCATCACCTCGTCGCCGTCGGTCCATTCCATCCGGAACCGGCCGCCGCGTCCGTTGACGGTGCTGACCCTTCCGTAGAACCGCACCGGATAGAGGAGCTCCGGCCGCGGAAACTCCCAGGGGTTTCCATACCTCAGCCAGTTGTCGGCGGATTCGACCTGAAACCCCTCGACGATCTTCTGCGAAAAGATCCCGTACTCATACCTGATCCCGTAGCCGTAGCCCGGCAGCTGGAGCGTCGCAAGCGAGTCGAGGAAGCAGGCGGCGAGCCTGCCGAGCCCCCCGTTGCCGAGGGCCGCGTCCCATTCGAGCTCGACGAGCTCCTCATATCCCAGCCCGAGGACTTCGACCGCCTCCCGGTAGTCTTCCGTGACGTCGAGGGAGAGCGCATAATTTCTGAGAAGTCTTCCGAGCAGAAACTCGAGGGAGAGATAGTAGAGCCTTTTCGCGGAGACCCGGTAATATTCCTGCTGGGTGGCGATCCAGTTCTCCGCCAGCTTCTGGCGCAGGGAGAGGACTACGGCGTGATACTTGTCCCGCGGGGTCGCGGAATAGCTGTCCTTGGCGAGGTCATAGACCAGATGGCCGAGAAGCGATTCTCGGAGTGTTTTCTTTTTTTTTCTCAAGAGGCCCTCCGGTAATGGGAGCTATGATACCATGTGACGGCCTTGGGGGGAAGGCGGCAGCGCAACGTCCCTCAGGGCCGCCATCGGCCCGCGCATCTTCAGGATATCCATCTGGTTTTGGTCCCGCACGAGGAGGGCGCCGGCAAAACCGAGCGAGTTGACCGATATGCCCTCGAAGAATTCTGCCGAGCGCGGAACGAGCAGCATCCATTCCCTTGTCACGAGCAGGCAATAGGGCCCGGATTGGCGTGTCGCGCCGTCCGTCCCCGGCGCCGTCATGCCCGCATGCCGCAGCATGCCGCAGTAGAGACGGAAGACCTCCTTTGCGGCCTCCCCGGAGGCCTCCGCGGGAGAAAGCCGCGCGAATACGTGAAGGAACGGAAGCCCTGGTATCGTCCCCATTTCGTCCCTGAATTGCGCGTCCCGGAAAAGGGGCCCGACCGGGACCCCCGGACCCTCGGGCGCAAGGGGCAGGGGCACGACCTGAAGGTGCTTGTGGCGCTGGCTGGCGCCGGCCGCCTCGCCGCCGTTATAGAATCCGAGGCCGTCGTATTCCTGAAGGCAGGCCCACAAGGCCTCACAGTCCGGCGGCGTGAGCAGCGTCTCCTGGTCTTCGAACTCGCGCGTGACGACAAGAAGATGATGCTCCACCACGTTGAACTTATTCAGGATCGCCGCGTGGGTTTCGGAGATGTCGGCGACGAAAAGGTCTTTTTCGTAGGGCAGAAAGGGATTCACCGGCCTGCCTTCCCGCTCCTGTTTCTTCTTCTCCACGTCTTTTCTGGAGAGGTTTTCGAGGACCCGGACGAAGAACCGCACTCCCCCGTCTTCTACGAATTCGTATCCCGTCGGGACCGGAAGGAGGGCCCCTGCGGCGAGGGCATTTTCGGTTGTTTTCATGAGCGCTTCCCGGAGGGTCCCCCTGCGCAGAAGAATGCCCCCGTGCCCATCCGTCATTTCCCGCCTCCTCGTTATTTGTTCAGAAAAAGACACCCTTTCGCCTTTCCCCCTTGCCCGGATAATCGAAGGCCGCCCGCATCACAGAAGAATAGTAACAGCAGAGCGGGATGGTGTCAAATCCTGACCACGGGAAGGGACTTTCGGGGAGAAGGAGGCGCGAGAATGTGTTACAATTGAAAGCTCATGGATAACAATAATAATAGCAAGGGAATCGTCTATCTCGTCGGCGCGGGGCCGGGCGACATCGGCCTGCTGACGGTGAAGGGCATGAAGTGTCTCCAGAAGGCGGAGGTCGTGATCTACGATTTTCACCTGAACGCCCAGACCCTCAATTACATAAGAGGCGATGCGGAATTCATCTATGCGGGAAAGCGCGGCGGCCATCATACGATGACGCAGGACGAGATCAATGCGGCGATCGTCGCCAAGGCGAAAGAGGGGAAGGTCGTCTGCCGCCTGAAGGGCGGGGACCCCTTTGTCTTCGGCAGGGGCGGAGAAGAGGCCCAGGTGCTTGCAAAAGAGCATATCAGGTTCGAGGTGGTCCCCGGAGTGAGCTCCTCCGTCGCGGCCCCGGCATATGCCGGCATACCTCTTACGCACAGGCTGTATTCATCCTCCTTCGCGGTCATCCCGGGTTACGAAGATACCACCAAAGAGGAGTCGGCCATAGACTGGGCGAAACTCGCCACAGGGGTCGGCACGCTCGTCTTCCTCATGGCGGTGAAGAACATCGGCGTCCTCACGCAAAAGCTTATCGAAAACGGGAGGAAGCCGGAGACGCCGGTGGCGGTGGTGCGATGGGGCACGAGGCCGGACCAGAGGACCCTCGTGTCGACGCTCGCCGACATCGCCGAACTCGTGAGGGAGAACGACATCAGGCCGCCCGCGGTGATGGTGGTAGGAGACGTCGTAAACCTCAGGCAGGAGCTCTCCTGGTACGAGGAGAAGCCGATGTTCGGACACCGGATACTCGTTACGCGCGAGCATGCGGCAGGCTTCGATGCGCTCGAGGACCTCGGCGCGGAGGTGGTCCTGTTTCCGACGGTCGAGATAGGGCCTCCGGCGTCCTGGGAAGAGCTCGACGCCTGTATCGCGCGGATATATTCTTACCAGTGGCTTGTCTTTACCAGCGCCAACGGCGTGAAGTATTTTTTCGGCAGGCTCTTTGCAAAAGGCGTCGACATCAGGGAGCTGAAGGGGCTGAAGATCTGCGCGATCGGCGCAAAGACCGCCGCGGAGGTGAACAGGTTCGGGCTTATCGTCGACCTTATGCCCGAGGAGTTCAGGGCGGAAGGGCTGATCGAGGCGTTTGTAAAGGAGATCGGTGGGGGGGGAGGGGTGACCCCGCCCCTGCTTTTGGCAGGGACCAGGTTCCTCCTGCCCCGCGCCGAGGTCGGCCGCGAGATATTCCCTGAAAAGGTGCGCGAGCTGGGGGGCGAGATCGACGTGCCGGTGACGTACAAGGCAATCAAGCCGGAGCTCCACGGCAAAAGGCTCAAGCGGTTTCTGAAAGAGGGCAGGGTCACGGTAGCGACTTTCACGAGCGCGGCGACGTTCAATAATTTCAGGGAGATCATGGGCGACGAAGCCGATGCGCTCCTCCGGAAGGTCGCGATTGCGGTGATAGGCCCGGTCACGGAGAAGGCGGTGAAGAAGGCGGGCCTCGGCGTGACGATCATGCCGCAGGAGGCGACTGTCGAGGCTATGGTGGAGGCGATAAAGAAATGGGCGATAAAGGGGACATAGGGTCGCCATCGCGCCTCCGACATGGGATTGGACATGAGTGAGTCGCTGCCGATAGCAGACGGTGACTCGTACGTCACCGACCCCCATCGCCGGCGTTCTTTCCTTTCAAAGGTCTTCTTCAGCCCGAAGTTCATGTTTTATCCGCAGTTTTCCGTGATCATATGGGTGAACAGCCGCAGGGCGAAACGCGGCGTGTACGGGGACGCAGAGTGGGCGTCGAGCAGTCTCGATGTGATGCGCGCACTGGAGAACGTCGGGGTGAGGGTCGAGGTCACCGGCATGGACAACATGCGAAAATTCGAAGGGCCGGCCGTCTTCATCGCCAACCACATGAGCACGCTTGAGACGATGGTGCTGCCCTGCATCATCCAGCCGGTGAAGACGACCACCTTCATCGTCAAGAAAAGCCTCTTTACGATGCCGGTCTTCGGATATGTGATGCGGTCGCGCGACCCCATCGTCGTCGGCCGTCAGAACCCCAGAGATGACCTCAAAACGGTCCTTGAAGAAGGGACGAAGAGGCTCCAAAACGGCAGGTCGGTCATCGTCTTCCCCCAAAGCACGAGGTCGGTGACGTTCAAACCCGAGGAATTCAATTCTCTCGGCGTAAAACTCGCCGCGCGGGCGGGTGCGACTGTCGTCCCGGTGGCCTTGCGGACGGACGCCTGGGGCATCGGCAGCTACATAAAGGAGTTCGGTCCGATAGACAACCGGAAGGTCGTCCGCTTCGCCTTCGGCGAACCGATGAAGGTCGAGGGACGGGGGGCCGCGGAGCACGATAAGGTGATCGCCTTCATCCGGGCGAAACTCGAAGAGTGGTCGGAGGAGGATTGAGCGATGGACATACCGAATGAAGATATCAGCGAGGTGACGGTTGCCGTCCCGGAAGGCCACAGCCACATCAGGACGAGGATCGTGCTCAGAGACGGGACCGAGCTCGTATTCCGGGAGGCGGCGATGGCGAACATCCTGAGGGCCTTTGTGACGGTGAAGACCCATCCGGAGAAGACCTCGGTAAGGCTGGCGGGGAGAAACCTGGAGAAAAGGAAAAAAGGCTTTGCCGGGTGGCAGCTTATCGAGGAGCGCCCTTCGACAGGCTCAGGGTGACATTCCTTTCAACCCTCCGTGCCGCGGGCCCGGTTGACGGTCAGGGTGCCAATCCCCGCGCTTACCAATTTCGGGCCCAAAGTGTTACATTATTAGGTGCCATGGCCAATAAGATCCTTGTTGTCGACGATGAACCCCTGATTCTGACTGCGGTCGAGAGGGCGCTTGCGAAGGTGGGCTATGCCATAACGAAGGCGCAAAGCATGGAGGAGCTCGGCAAGGCTCTCGGCGCCGCGCCGTTCGACCTGCTGATCACGGATGTCTATATGCAGGGGGCGACGCTGGACGAGGTGATCGAGCGGGTGCGGATGTCGTCTCCGGCGGTAAAGGTCCTGAAGATGAGCGGCGCGATCCGTCGGGAGGAAAAGGCGAACTTTATCGAGAAGCCTTTCAGCATCGAAACGCTCAGGAAGAAGGTCAAAGACATACTCGATGGGCCTTCCTGATCTGGACGCAGCTGCGTTTCTCTTCATCAATACCCACCTCCGGAACGGCCTCTTCGACGGCCTGATGCCTTTTCTCTCGGACAATTCGAAGCTGCTTTTTTTGCCGCTCCTGATCTGGCTCTTCGCAAAAGAAGGGAAGAGGGCGTGGTCTTTCGTGGCGGTCGCCGGCCTCGCCTTCGCGCTGGCGGATTCGGGCGGCAACCTGCTGAAACAGCTGATCGCGAGGCCGAGGCCCTGCGGCGTGCTGGACGGGATCCATCTCCTTGCCGATTGCGGTAAATCCTTTTCGATGCCGTCCAACCATTCGGTGAATGCCTTTGCGGTCGCCTTCACCTTCTGGCTCCTCCGCAGGGACGTCGTGACCGGGTTCTATCTGCTCGTGGCGGCGGCCATCGGTTTTTCGAGGGTGTATATCGGGGTGCATTACCCCGGAGACGTCATCGCGGGCGGGCTGTTCGGCGTCGCTATGGCGTACGCGACGGTCGCGATGTCCCGGCGCGCGTCGGGATGGCGCCGGGAAGGCCAATACGGGAAGCTGCTTCTGCTCGGGGTTGCGCTTCTGAGCGCGCTCCGCGTTTATTACATCCTGACCGGCCCCTTCGACCTGAGCGCCGACGAGGCGCATTACTGGGAATGGTCCAGGCGGCTCGACTGGAGCTATTACTCCAAAGGCCCGCTTATCGCCTACCTGATTCATGCGGGCACCGCCCTCTTCGGCAATACCCCCCTGGGGGTGAGGATATTCGCTGTCTTTCTGTCCGCCCTGAGCAGTCTCGCCATCTACCGGCTCGGCAGAAGGCTCTACGACGGCAGGGCCGGCTTTTATTCCGCGCTCCTGGTGCAGGTCGTCCCCCTCTTTGCCGTTTACGGCGTTCTCATGACGATCGATTCTCCGTTCATGTTCTTCTGGATACTTTCCCTTCTGCTTTTCTGGAATGCGGTTGCGGACGAGGGTCCCGGCGGGCCGGGGAAGTCCGGCGTCCTTGACTGGGCGCTGCTCGGCGCGGCGATCGGCCTGGGGCTTCTCTCTAAGTACACGATGGCCTTCTTCTATCTCTGCGGCCTGCTCTATTTTCTTTTTCATAAAGACGGCCGGAAGTTCCTGTTCGAAAAGGGGCCGTATGTCGCGATCGCGGTCAGCCTGCTCGTCTTCAGCCCGGTCTTTATCTGGAACGCCCGTCATGGCTGGGTCACGCTGAAGCATACGGCGGGGCAGGCGCATCTGTCGGACGGTCTCGTCGTTTCGCAGAAATATTTCTTCGATTTTCTCGGCTCCCAGCTGGGGGTGGTCACGCCGGTCCTTTTTGTGCTTATGTTTTATGCCCTCTGGAAGCTCAGGAAAGACGGCAGGGGGGCGTTCCTCTTCTGGTTCTCGGCGCCGGTGATCGCATTCTTTGCGCTTAAGAGCATCCAGGGGAAGGTCCAGGGGAACTGGGCGCTGCCGGCCTATGCGTCCGGCTTCATCGCCTTCTCGGCATACTTTGCCGGAGGGGCTGTCTCCGCGAAGAAATCGTACCGCAGGCTCGTCGCCGTCTCGATCGGGCTCGCCCTTGTGGTGACGGCAGTCGCCCATTACCCGGCGCTGGCCCATCTCCCTCCGAAGCTCGACCCGACGATGAAACTGCTTGGGTGGAGGCAGCTCGGCCAGGAGACCGACGGCCTCTATCGGGAGCTTGCGCCGAAGGGCACTGTCTTCGTCTTTTCGGACAGCTATCAGATATCGAGCGAGCTCGCCTTCTACATGAAGGGCAATCCGGTCACCTACTGCGTCAATCTCGGCAGAAGGATGGACCAGTATGACCTCTGGCCGGGGTTCGAAGGAAAGATCGGGGCCAACGCCGTCTTCGTGGCGTATGAGGACGCCAATTTCCCCGGGGCCCTTTCCCAGGCCTTTGCGAGGGTTGAAAAGGTGCCGGTCCTGCTTACGCTCAAGAGGGACAGGGTAATGAAATTTACGGCGTTTAAGTGTTATGATTTCAAGGGCATGAAATTGAGATCCCCGGAGACGTATTAATGACGATATCGGTAGTGATCCCCCTGTACAACGAAGAAGAAAACGTTGCCGAGCTTCATCGGAGGGTGAAGTCCTCGATGGAACGCACCGGCAGGGAATTCGAGATTATCTATGTCGACGACGGCAGCACCGACCGGACGCGTTCGCTTCTGGAGGAGATTGCATCGAACGACAGGTCCGCGGTTGTCCTGAGCCTCAGGAGGAACTTCGGCCAGACCGCCGCTTTTGCCGCCGGGTTCGATTATGCGAGGGGCGACGTGATCGTGACGCTCGACGGGGACCTGCAGAACGATCCCGACGATATCCCGAAGCTGCTCGCTCTCATCGGAGAAAACGACATCGTCAGCGGCTGGCGGAAGGAGAGAAAAGACCCTTTCCTCTCCCGGCGGCTCCCCTCGCTCATCGCCAACCGCCTTATCAGCAAGGTCACCGGCGTGTCGCTCCATGACTACGGCTGCTCCCTGAAGGCCTATCGGAGGGAGGTGGTGAAGAACCTGAAGCTCTACGGGGAGATGCACCGCTTTATCCCCGCGCTGGCGAACTGGTACGGCGTGAAGATTGCCGAGGTCGAGACGACCCACCATCCGAGGCTGAGGGGAAAATCGAAATACGGGATCTCGCGGACGATGAAGGTGGTGCTCGATCTGATCACCGTGAAGTTCCTCCAGAGTTTTTCGACGAAGCCGCTTCAATTTTTCGGCCCGATGGGCCTTCTGAGCGGCCTGATCGGGTTTCTTATCTCGCTCTATCTGACGGGAGAAAAGGTGCTCCTCGGCAGGGACATCGGCGGCAGGCCTCTGCTTCTGCTCGGCGCGCTCCTGATCATCGTCGGGATACAGTTTATCGGCATGGGCCTTCTGGGAGAGATGGTGGTGAGGGTCTACCACGAGACCCAGAAGAAGCCGATATACGTGATCAAAAAAGTCAGCCGGTATGAAGATAAATAAGGCCGCCTTCCTCGCCTTCAAGCTGGCGGTAAGCGGTCTTTCGCTCTACCTCGTCTTTTCGAAGGCCGGCCCGGCCGAGATACTTGCGATGATGAGGCGGATCGGGCCGCTCCACTTTCTGGGGGCGTGTCTCATCTACCTCTGCGCGCAGGCGGTCTCGACCCTCAGGTGGAAGCTCCTCCTGCCCGGGAAGTTCACCTTCAAGAAACTCTTTTCGCTCTATATGATCGGCGCCTTTTTCAACAGTTTCCTCCCCGGCCTGATCGGGGGGGACGTGGTGAAGGCCTATTATCTCAACAAGGACGCAAAGAAGCTCAGCCTCACGCTCGCCTCGATCTTCATGGACCGGTACTTCGGGTACGCGGCGCTTATGGTAATCGGGATTGTCGCCTATCCGTTCGCCTTCGGCTACTTCAGGGCCGCGGTCTACCAGTGGATCATGCCGCTGATCGTATGCGCCTTTATCGTCGGGAGCCTCCTTTTTTTCGGGCTGCAGCTCGGCAGGCGGTTCAGGACGGTCTCGGAGTTTTACGAGTATTTCGGCTCGCTGAAGTCGCGGAGGGACGTGATGGTGAAGGCGTTTCTGCTGTCGCTCTGCATCCAGACTATGGGATTCATGGGGGTCGCCCTTCTGGCGTCGGCGCTCGGCGAGGAGATTCCGACCCTTCTGCTCTTTGTCTTTCTCCCGATCATCATCACCATCACCACCGTCCCGATCTCGATATCGGGGCTCGGCGTCAGGGAGGGGGCATTTGTCCTTCTCCTCGGCCTCATCGGTATCAAGCCGGAGCTGGCGACGTCGCTTTCGCTCTCATGGTTCTTCTCGAGCTTCGTGGGGAGCATCCCGGGTCTGGCCGTCTACGTGAGGCATACGAGCGGAATGAAGAATGTGCAGTCGTAACTCCCCCGTTTTCCCTCTTAACGCAAGAGGGGGCGTCCCGGAAGGACCTCGGGATGACGTTGCGCGTCATCTCGAAGAAGCGGACAAAAAGTATATCTGGCATCCCTTCACCCAGATGAAGGAATGGGCGGAAGAGGCCCCGGTCATCATCGAAGCAGGGGAGGGCTGCCACCTCATCGACACCAAGGGCAGGCGCTACCTCGACGGCGTCTCCTCCCTCTGGGTGAATATCCACGGCCACAGGAAGAAAGAGATCGACGAGGCGATCAAGGCCCAGATAGACAGGATATCGCACACCACGCTCCTTGGCCTCGGCAGTGTGCCGTCGATACAATTGGCCGAGCGGTTGGCGCGACTGATGGACCGGTCATTTGCCGGGAGGGGCAAGGCATGCCATGCCCCTGCAAAGGTTTTCTACTCCGACAACGGCTCGACAGCGGTCGAGGTGGCCCTCAAGATGGCCTTTCAGTACTGGAGGCATAAAGGGGTCGCAGGAAAGGACCGCTTCGTCTCGCTGAACAACGCCTACCACGGAGACACGCTCGGGGCGGTGAGCGTGGGCGGCGTCGATATCTTCCATGCGGCCTTCGGGCCTCTCCTGTTCAGGACCTTCAGGGCGCCTTCCCCGTATTGCTACCGCTGCGGGCTGGGCAGGGAATTCCCCGGCTGCGGTCTCGCCTGCCTCGGGAGCCTCGAAGAGATTCTCGAAACACGCCATGAGGAGATCGCCGCGATGATTGTCGAGCCGCTAGTTCAGGCGGCCGGCGGGATGATTGTCTTTCCGCCCGGCTATCTCAAAGGGGCGAGGGAGCTCTGCAGAAGATATAACGTCCTCTTCATCGCCGACGAGGTGGCGACCGGCTTCGGCCGGACCGGCAGGATGTTCGCCTGCGAGCACGAGTCGGTCGTCCCTGACATTATCTGTCTTTCGAAGGGGATCACCGGTGGGTATCTCCCGCTTGCGGTGACGATCGCGACAGCGGAGGTGTACAATGCCTTTCTCGGGGAGTTCAGCGAGCTGAAGACCTTTTTTCACGGCCATTCCTATACCGGCAACCCGCTGGGCTGCGCCGCGGCCCTCGCCTGTCTCGATGTATTCGAAAAAGAGGGAACGCTTGAGAGGCTGAAGCCGAAGATTGGGCTTCTGGAAGACAGACTCGCCGAATTGTCCCGGCTTCCCCATGTCGGAGACGTGAGGAGCAAGGGGCTCATGGCCGGCATCGAGCTCGTCAGGGACAAAGAGTCGAAGACCCCTTATGCGTGGGAGGAGAAGATGGGCTGGCGGGTCTGCTGCCGCCTGAGGGAAAAGGGGATATTGCTCCGGCCGCTCGGAAACGTTATCGTGATCATGCCGCCCCTGGCGATTTCGGAAGAAGAGCTGGAGGGGATGATGGATGCGGTCAAAGAGGCGATAAAGGAGGCGGCATGAGCAAGAAATCGATTGCGCTATTGATGCTCCTGATCATCGCGCCGGTGCTCATCTATCTGCTCTGGCCGTCGGACGAGGCCCGGATCAAAAAGCTCTTCAGGGAAGGCGCGAAGGCGGTCGAGGCACGGAAGGTCGAGGAGGTGATGTCGAAGGTCTCCTATAACTTTTCCGACGAGCACGGGCTCTCGTATATCACGCTGAAGCAGGCGGTCGAAAGGGCGCTCAGGGAGATGTCCGGCGTCCAGGTCGAATACGATATCCGAAAGATCTCGGTGAAGGACGATAAGGCTACAGCGGAGATCGACCTTCGGGTGATCGCCACCTACGGCAAGGATACCGGCTATGTGGTCGGGGACGCGGCCAAACCGGCGCACCTGACCTTCTCGCTCGAAAAGGAGCGGACGAAATGGCTCGTCACGAGGGTCGAGGGGCTGAGGGTGGAGTTCTAGGAAAATTGTGTAATCCGTTACACAGTTGGGAAGCAGGGTACATAGAAGAGCTGTCTTTTGCGTGAAATACATAGTAAAATCAGACGCTTAATAAGTAGTTGCCTGGCACTGAAGTTGCTTTCATACTGGGGAGAAGAGATATTTTTATCGCTTAACCGGCATTAATTTGGAGGAGAACATGACCAGGGATTTGAAAATACGCTTGTTTGCCATTCTGATCTTTATATCCGCGGCGGGCATCTTTGTCGCTCCTCCTGGCGTTAATGCCGCTTCGATGGGCGACTATTGTCAGTCGCCGCCGTTCGTTTCCAGCCAGATAGGGCCCAATATATTATTTGTGATCGACGACAGCGGAAGCATGGGCTGGCAGGCCTATGCAAAAGACAAGAACGGCAGCGGCGATGTGGCGTACGATACGGCGCGCACCTCTCCATACGAAGGCCTTTTTACGCCGGAAAAATATTATATCAATACAGGCACTACGTCCAACCCAATTTATGTTGAGGATACCTCTGCGACTCCGCAGGTTTGTAGCTATACCCTGCCACGCGTATGCATGTCAGTCGATACAGGGAACAATTGCTATAAGGATAAGAAGACCCATGGCGACACCCAGAAATGTACATCCAACACTACGCCGTATAACTGCGCCACCGGCAAGACCTGCACCGCCGCCGACTACCACAGCACAGGTGCCTTTCTGAATTACGTTTATATGAGCAGGCTCGACCTTACGAAGTGGGCGGTGACTGGCGGCAGCCCGGCGACCTGCCTCAACCTTAATGACGGAGACGACTACTGCAATCCCTGGGAGTATGTCACCGTCACCGGCACAGGTAAGGTCAACAGTGTCTGCGACGCGACCGGCTGTTACATGCAGGTCCAGTATAGCGGGAAATTTATGGATCCGGGCGGATATGCAAACTGGGGCACTTTTGGGGGAACCTGCTCAAGCGCATCCTCTTCTGCGAACAGCTCGAATTTTTCGACTTACCCCTGTTATACGGGCACATCCGTTAGTTCGATGCAGGTTAAGGTGCCGTGGTCGAGGATCAACATGTCGTTGGTGAAGGAATTCAAAGACCTTACGATCAGGCCGAGAATGGGTGTCATGACCTACGGATGGCCCGGATCGTCGAACACTGCGATACTGGATCAGGTTTATGTCGGCGACTTTACCCAGAATAATTCATCGGCCTCAACATACCCCTTCATGAATCTGATCACGACCATCAACAGGGCGGGGGTTTCTACCTTTACGCCGACAGCCCCGGCGTTGTGGGACGCCCTGAACTACTACCAGCAGACTACGGCGGCCTATGGCGGCTTTCAGGTGCAGACCAGCAATACCGATTCGGGCAACCTATGGAAGAACCCCCTTTATTCATGCCCCAATGGCGGAGGCAGCAACTGCATCTCGCTCACCTGCGTGAAGAATAACGTGATCCTCCTTTCGGACGGACAGTGGAACGCCGGCGGCAACCCTATCGCGGGCGGCTGCCAGATCGAATCGACCCTCCCCACCTATTCGATAGATCCGGCCGTTGCTTCCTATGCGATGCATAAGGGCTTTATGAACTTCTCGACGAGCGCGACGGTGGATGGGGTGTATGCCATAGGCATGTTCATGACCGGCAGCTGCTCGACGACGACGTCGAAGTCTTGCAAGGTCGCAAGCGATTGCCCGTCTGGGGAGTGGTGTGTGGGCGCGCCCCTGGCCCTCCAGAATATCGCCATGTACGGCTCCTTTGATTATAATGCGACGACCCAGCCGTTTCCCGGAAACAAGACAAGGCTGCCGAGCACCGCCGACACATGCACGATGCCGACCACCCCCCAGGGCTGCGGCAGCAGCACTCTGAAGGGGAGCCTCTGCGCCCCACTGCCGCCGTCGTCGGCAGATTGGGACAAAAACGGCGACAATCTGCCTGATACCTACGCATCGGCCGATGATGCCGTCCAGATCAAATCTAAGATCATGGATGCCGTCTACGCCATCCTGAAACGCGTAACATCGGGCACCGCCGCGTCGGTGCTTGCATCGGGCGAGGGTTCGGGCGCAAATATCGCCCAGGCGATCTATTATCCGAAGAGGAGGTTTTACGACAATTCAGTAGACTGGACCGGCGGCCTCCAGAACTTCTGGTACTATGTCGATCCGCAGTTCGTCAACAGCAATATCCGGGAAGAGGGCGGCGTCATCAAGGATTACGTGCTCGACATCCTTGCCAACAGCGCCACAGATAACGCCCATATGGATTACGTACTGAAGTTCAGATACGATACGAATTCGAAGACGGCCGTCGCCGACCGGTTCTATGGCACCGCCGACGGCGGCGCCGGAACCCAGATAGACACCGTAGATTTCGAGTCTCTCGGCAATCTCTGGGAGGCCGGCAAGCTGCTCTGGAGCCGGGATCCTGCCACCAGATCTATCTATACCCCACTTGACGCCACGCAGGGTCTTACCGGGTCCGCAAACGCATTCAGTACGGCAAACCTGTCGGCATTGGAGCCGCTACTGAATACCGACGTGGCGACGGCGACCAGCACCGAAAATACGACGCTCGCGACGAATATCCTCACCTGGGTGCGCGGCACGGATGTTCCCGACACGACGTATACTACCGGCGTGGGAACGACGGCGACCGAAATGTACCGGGATAGGCTCGTGTCAATTGACGGCACGACCGACGCCGGCGGCAATTTGATTCAGCATGAATGGAAGCTCGGTGACATTATCGACTCGACCCCCCGGATATCCTCATGGGTCCAGCTGCATTATTACGACAAGACCTACAATGACTATACTTACGGGAATTTCGTTGCCGATAGCGAATATGATGCTACGGTTCCGATGACCGATAGCCGGCGGTATCGCAGCAGAGGGACGATTTTTGTCGGCGCCAACGACGGGATGCTCCACGCCTTCAGGCTCGGGAGGCTCGGGTTGAAATGGACAAGCCAGACCCCGACGCAGAAAGCGACGCTCAAATACTGCTCCACAGACCCGACTATTGCCTGCGGAGCCGATTCGGACTGCGGAGGAACACCCGGCAGCTGCACGATCGACACCACAATGGGGAAGGAGTTATGGGCCTTTATTCCGAAGAGCGTCCTGCCCTATCTGAAATATCTGAAGGAGAACGACTACTGCCACCTCTATTCGGTGGACCTGACGCCGTATGTTCTCGACGCGAGCATCGGTAAGCCTACCGGCTGCGCTGGCACGAGCGATTACTGGACCTGCAACAAAGACGCTTCGACCTGGAGGACGATACTGATCGGCGGGATGAGGTACGGAGGGGCCTGCAGAAACAATGGGGTCGCTTGTAACGGCGGCACCAGCGATTGCGTAAATACGCCGGTTGCCGATCTCGGATATTCCTCATACTTTGCGCTTGACGTTACCGACCCTTACAATCCTAAATTCATGTGGGAGTTTAATAATCCCCAGCTCGGATTTACCACTTCAGGCCCCTCTATCGTGAGGATCAACAACAGGACGGTGAGCGGGACGACGAGTTTTCCTGATGCCGCGGTCGCAACGAACGGAAGGTGGTTTGTGGTGCTCGGCTCCGGCCCGACCGGCCCGATCGATACCACCGAGCATCAGTTCATGGGAAGGTCGGACCAGGACCTCAACGTTTTCATCCTCGATCTTGCGACAGGGGCACTGGTGAGACAGATAGACACGGGGATCCAGTACGCCTTTGCCGGATCGATGCTCAATGCGACCCATGACAGCGACCTCGACTATCAGGACGACGCGATCTATTTGGGCTATACCAAGAAGTCTTCGGGCGGCACCTGGACTGACGGCGGGGTCCTGAGGATCCTGACGCGGGAAGACCGAAGCGGCAAGAATGTCTCCGGCAGCGGCGCATGCGCCAGCGATTCGACTGCCCTCAATCCCAACTGCTGGGTCTTCGGCCGGCTGCTCGACGGCATCGGCCCGGTGACCTCATCGGTCGTCCGGCTGCAGGAGCCGGGAGGCAACCTCTGGGTCTATGCCGGTACGGGGAGGTACTTTTTCAAATCCAGTACGGCAGTCGACGATCCGACAAGCCAAAGACATCTTATCGGAGCGAAGGACCCTTGCTTTGTGACCGGCTCTTTCACTGCCGGCTGCATGGCGGCAACCGATCCTACTGTTGCGTTTGAGCCGTCGGGGACGGTGCTCGGCCTGACCGATCTCGATACGGTCAATCTTGCCACCACTGCGGGAGTTGCCGCCACAAAAGGCTGGAAGATCCTGCTCG
The DNA here is from genome assembly GCA_021783515.1 of Nitrospirota bacterium. Taxonomy (GTDB): domain Bacteria; phylum Nitrospirota; class Thermodesulfovibrionia; order Thermodesulfovibrionales; family UBA6898; genus Sulfobium. The sequence goes on along the minus strand of JAJXTV010000016.1, from coordinate 29,026 downwards.
ATCCGCAGGATACGACGGCAAAGGCAGACGCGGAGCGTGTGCTTACCGACCCGCTTGCGAGCGTCTCGGGACTCGTCTACTTCACGAGCTTCAAGCCCTATAACGATGCGTGCACTACCGGCGGAAAAACCGCCCTCTGGGCGGTGAAGTACAATACGGCCGAGGCGGGCGGCGCCCTGTTGAAGGGCAAGGCACTGATACAGGTCTCGACTGGGAGCATCGAGCAGGTGGACCTTCAGACCGCCTTTACGCAAAAGAGCGGCAGGAAGACGTTGTCAATGGAGGGCGTGCCCCCTACGGCCCAGGGCCTGTCTCTTATCTCGGCGCCTCCGCCGGTGAAGAGGGTCTTGCATATGAGAGAGAGATAGTGGATAATGAATCGCCCATGAGATATCGCAAAGCGGCCATACACAGAATGCTGCCTGCTGTCATTCCCGCGAAGGCGGGAATCCAGGGAGGATTTACCCTTATAGAGCTGATCATTGTTGTCAGCATCATCGGGGTGCTCATCGTGGCGCTCGGCTTTCAATACCAGGGATGGCGGGCGAGATACAACGTCGAGAGTCAGGTGCGCCAGGTCCAGGCTGACCTCATGACTGCGCGGATGAGGGCGATGGAAAGGGACAGGATCTTCCGGCTGACCTTCGGCCCGAACAGTTATTCTGTTTTCTGGGCGACGAACGACGCCGGGACCGTCTTTCTGCCCGCGCCGGGATGGCCGACGTCGATGCCGCTCGACTTTGCGCCGTCTTGGACGAGCACCGTTGATTTCAATACGCGGGGGCTGGTGAGTGCGCCTGCCTCGGTCGCAACGACGGTCCTGCCGATATGGTTTACCGACAGGGGCGCCGGGAGCGACGTCGACTGCATCGAGATCTCACGGACGCGCATAGGCATAGGAAAGTGGGGGACGATCTGCAATGTCAAATGAGAAGGGCCTTTCGCTCGTAGAGGTGATGATCGCGCTCGTGGTGCTGCTTTTCGTCTCGCTTGCGCTGATGCAGACCGCGCTGGTGAGCATCGAGTCGAATACGAAGAACAGCCTCAGGGACGAGGCGGTGAGCATTGCAGAGGGAAGGATGAGCGAGGCGAAGCAGCTCACCTTCACCCAGACCTCGACGAACCTTGTGAACGATGGCACGGGTGCGGGCCTCACCAACACCGTCTGCCCGCCCGGTTACTGGTCCACCTTCGGAGCCACGGGGGTGCTGGTAACGAGAACTATCAAAAACACTTCCTATAATTTCTGCACGAACAGGACCGTTATAGAATTCGGGGGCGACGGTTCCCTTTCAACGCCCGATGCGATCAGCCGGGAGGTGACGATCACGGTCGGATGGATGTGGAAGGGCGACGAATATTCTCACAGGCTCACGTCGATGGTGGAACGAAAGTGATAAGGAACGAACGAGGGTTCAGCCTTGTCGAGCTGATGATCACGATGGTCGTCTTCGTGCTGGTGATCGTGGCGGCGTCGCAGATATTTACCGGGCTGCTGACCCAGTTCAAGCAGCAGAGCACGATCGCCGAGTCGAATATCGAGGGTGTCGTCGGCCTCGACATCCTGAGGAGGGACTTGGCCCATGCGGGGTTCGGTCTGCCCTGGGTGATGAACGGCGCCATATATAATGAGGCGGTAACTGACACTATTGGAGAGACCCCCTGGGTCGACCGCAACCTAAGCGACGGGCCTCCGGGGTCCAGCATCAATCGCGGCTGCACCTGCGCCAGCACCTCAACCGTCTGCCCTTCCTGCAGTGGGACCACCTGTTCGTCCTGCACCGAAAATAACGCAGGGTATAACGCCCCTGCCGCCTTTCGCTCGCTCAATAATATGGGGATCTCCGCTTCCACCGGGACATCATACATACCCAACACTACTGCGGATGTGCTTGCGATCAAGTCGACGAACGTTGCGATGAACGATGCCTCACAGAAGTGGTCTTTTATCGCCAATCGGGGTGCATGGAGCACGATTCTCAGGTGGGGCACCATGGACCAGCCTAATAACGGTGACTTCATCACCGTGATAGACCCGAGCCCTTCCGCTGCCACCAATTCGCAGAGGCAACTATCCACGACGGCCGGCTTTTATACCACCTTCGGCGATACCATCGCCAACGGCCCTGCCCTCAATAGCAATAATACCTTCGTGATCTATGACCTCGGCACCAACGCGCCCCGGATGCCCTTTAACCGCGCCGACTACTATGTGAAGAGGCCGGCCTCAGGAATGCCGTCGCGGTGCGCCCCCAATACGGGCATCCTGTATAAGGCTACGATCAATAATACCGTCGGCCTGGCGACGAGCGGCTACCATACCGAGATGCCTCTTCTGGACTGCGTGGCCGACTTCCAGGTCGACTATATGCTCGATACGGACGGCGATGGGACTGTGGATACTCCGTTTGTCGACGACATCAGCAATCTCCCCGCCGCCCAGGTAAGGGCAGAAGTGAAGGAGGTGCGGGTTTATATCGTTTCTCAGGAAGGCAGGAAGGACCTGAATTACGATTTTTCCAACGGAGGGACAAGGACGGCCCTATCAACGACGGAAGTATATGGGACTCAGTCCAACGGCAGGACCTTTGTCGATCTGAAGAATATGATCGGCAATCCGGCATATAAGTACTATCGGTGGAAACTCTACACCTTGATTGTGAAGCCGATGAACCTGCAATGAGCGGGGCCTGATATGATGGAGGTTGAGATGAAACGGCTGAAGAATGAAGAAGGTATCGCGCTCGTCATGGTCCTGATTCTGTCGGCGATCGCGCTTTCGATAATGGCGGCGCTTCTGTTCATGCTGACCGCATCGACCCAGGTGTCGGGCGTGCAGAAGAGGTACAAGACCGCGATCGATGCCGGCAAGGGCGGCGCCGAGGTCTTCTTCCAGGTGATCGCAAGAAGGGGAAACGCCACCGACACGACGAACTTCCTCACCCAGATGCCTTTTCCTTTTACGAACACGAACGGCTCACCCAGCTCCTCGTACGTGTCCGGCAGCGTATTCAGCGCCGGCGCTTCAGGCGTCGGCAACTGGTCTTCGGGCTGCACCGCGACCGGTCTGTCAGGGATGACCGGCCTGGCGGTGAAGCTCAATGCCCAGACGAGCGACTGGGGCAGCGGCTGCAATTCCTCAACCCCGATAGATCCGTCCGATCCGACCACCTACGATATGTTTGTCGATCTGCCGTCAGGTGTGGGCACCTATAGAGTGTATGCCAAGATCGTGAACACGCTTGTGGGAAACAGCTCAGGAGAGACCGGACTGATCAAGTCCGGGGTGGTGAACGCCAACGCGGGCGAGGTGCCGGCGATGAACATCCCGTATGTGTATACGATCGAGCTCGATGCCGAGAACCCTCAAAATCCGATGGAAAGGGCCAAGTATTCGATCCTGTATCTCTACTGATGTGAAAGTTTTTCTGGGTATAGTCATATCGATTATGTCGTTGGCTCTTTTTGCCTGTTCGGGGAAAAAGTCCGACATCGCTAAGACCGGGGAGGTGCCGTTGCAGTCTGCAGCCGGCCCGGTGTCCGGCGAAAAGGCTGCTGCCGCGTATTCTCTCGAAGTGGTGCCTGCGAATGCCAATAAGAACTCTACCCTGGCGATCGTCCCCCACGGCTTCAGCGAGACTAACGTAAAGATAGAATGGCTGGTCAACGGCGCATCCGTGGCGTCCGGCAATATATTCAAGCCGGTAGATGCGGCGAGGGGGGATTCCATACAGGCAAAGGCGGTCGTTGCAGGGCAGGAAGTATCGTCGAACATCATTCAGCTCGGGGACACACCCCCTGAGATGACGAAGGTCAAGATCATGCCGGAGGTATTCAAGCCCGGCGATACCCTCTATGTCGACACCGAGGCGAAGGACGCCGACGGGGATAACGTCACGATCCTCTATGAGTGGACGAAAAACGGAGAGCCCGCCGGCAAGGGCAGGGAGATAGAGGGCGGGGTCAAGAGGGGCGACAAGATATTCATCAAGATCACCCCGTTTGACGGCGAGGCATACGGTGATCCTATCACCATGACCAGAGAGTTCAGAAACATGCCGCCGACAATCGCGGCGGATACGAAGCGCAGATTCGACGGCGTTCATTTTACCTATCAGGTGAAGGCGTCCGACCCGGACGGCGACCCGCTCACCTATGCGCTTAAGGAAGCGCCGAAGGGGATGACGATCGACCCTGCCAAGGGGCTCGTCAGCTGGGACGTGCCCGAGGAGTTCGTCGGCAAGACGTCCTTCACCGTGACGGCGGACGACGGCCACGGCGGCGTGGCGAGCTATACCGTCAAGGTCACCATAAAAGGCGAATAGCAAAATAATTCCGCCTGCTGCGCCGGCCGGCATTTTCTGGAGCTAAGTGCCCGTACTTATGAGATTCTTTGTCTGAAAAACCCCTCCCCCCGGCGTTGACTTGCCCCTCTCTATAAAGGTAATATTTCTGTATGCATTCACACGCGGATTTTGTCTCCCTCCATCTCCATACCGAATACAGTCTGCTGGACGGGGCGATACGGATAAAGGAGCTTATCGAGAGGGCGAAGGAGTTCAAAATGCCTGCCCTTGCGATGACCGACCACGGCAATCTCTTCGGCGCGGTCGAGTTCTATCGGCAGGTGACGAAGGCGGGCATCAAGCCGATCATCGGCTGCGAGGTGTACGTCGCTCCCGGGAGCAGGACCGACAGGGGAGGCGAGGGCAGGGAGGAGGGATCGTTCCATCTGGTCCTCCTCGCACGGAACAACGACGGGTACCGGAACCTCGTGACTCTTGTGACGAAGGCCTTTCTGGAGGGCTTCTATTACAAGCCGAGGATCGACATGGATCTGCTCGAGCAATTCAGCGGCGGTCTGATCGGCCTTTCGGCCTGCCTCAAAGGAGAGATCCCCTTCTGCCTTCAGCGCGGGATGGTCGACAGGGCGCGGGAGAGGGCGCTCCAGTTCAAGCATATCCTCGGGCCGGAGAATTTCTATATCGAGATACAGGAAAACGGCCTGCCCGAGCAGACCGAGGCGAACAATAAACTGATCGAACTGGCCCGCGAGCTCCATATCGGCATCGTGGCGACGAACGACTGCCATTACTTGAGGAGGGAGGACGCCAAGGCGCACGAGGTGCTCCTCTGCATCCAGACCGGCAAGACGATGAAGGACCCGGCGCGTATGAAGTTCACGACGGACGAGTTCTACTTCAAGTCGCCGCAGGAGATGAAGGAGGCGTTCCGGGAGATGCCCGAGGCGATTGCCAACACGCTCCGCATCGCCGAGCGCTGCAACGTCGAGTTTACGCTCGGCGAAAACCTGCTGCCCCGGTACCGGGTCGAGACCGGCGAGGACCCGGACGAGTATCTTGCGGCCCTCGCGGCGAAGGGTCTCGACGGCAAGTTCGGCGGCAATCCGCCCGAGGCCTACAGGGAGAGGCTGAGGCACGAACTGGAAGTGATCCGGAAGATGGGGTACGCGTCGTATTTCCTGATCGTCTGGGACTTCATCAGCTACGCGCGGTCGAAGGGGATCCCGGTGGGGCCCGGCAGAGGGTCCGCGGCAGGCAGCCTCGTCTCCTACTCGATCGGCATCACCGAGATCGACCCGATCAGGTATAACCTCCTCTTCGAGCGGTTCCTGAACCCCGAGAGGATCAGCATGCCGGATATCGACGTGGACTTCTGCCAGGACAGGCGGTCAGAGGTGATCGCCTACGTCTCCGAAAAATACGGCAAGGACCGCGTCGCCCAGATCATCACCTTCGGGACGATGGCGGCGAAGGCGGCGATCCGCGACGTCGGCCGCGCCATGGACATGCCCTACGCCGAGGTGGACAGGATCGCCAAGCTTGTTCCGAATACGCTGAAGATCACGATCGAGGACGCCATCAAGGCCGAGCCGCAGCTCAGGGAGCTGCACGAGACGAACGCCGAGGTGAGGGATCTCCTGAATATCGCGATGCGGCTCGAAGGGCTCAACCGCCATGCCTCGACCCATGCCGCGGGGGTGATCATCGCGCCGGTGCCGCTGACCGACTATACGCCGCTGTACAAGAGCCCCTCCGACGAAAGCATCATGACACAGTTCGACATGGGGTCGGCCGAGGCGATCGGCCTCCTGAAGTTCGACTTCCTCGGCTTAAAGACGCTTACGGTGATCGAAAAGACGCTTGCCCTCATCAGGCAGGGCGGCAGGGAGGTCTCCCTGCGGGACATTGCGCTTGACGACAAGGCCACGTATGATCTCCTCAGTTCCGGCCAGACGACCGGCATCTTCCAGCTCGAAAGCGCCGGGATGAAGGACATCCTGGTGAAGATGTGCCCGAACCGGTTCGAGGACCTTATCGCGCTCGTCGCCCTCTACCGCCCCGGCCCGCTCGGCAGCGGCATGATAGACGACTTCATCAAAACGAAGAAGGGCAAGACGCAGGTAAAATACGACCTCCCCCAGCTCAAAGACATCCTCGACGAGACCTACGGCGTCATCCTCTACCAGGAGCAGGTGATGCGGATCGCCAATAAGCTGGCGAGCTTCTCGCTCGGCCAGGCCGACATCCTCAGGAAGGCGATGGGGAAGAAGAACCCCGAGGCGATGGCGAAGCAGAAGGAGAGCTTCATCAAGGGCGCGATCGCCAACGGCATTGCCGAGAAGAAGGCTGCGAAGATATTCGATCTGATGGAGATGTTCGCGGAATACGGGTTCAACAAGTCCCATTCCGCGGCCTACGCCTATGTCTCGTTCCAGACCGCCTGGCTCAAGACGCACTATCCGGTTGAGTTCATGGCCGCCACGCTCAGCGCCGACATGAACGACACCGACAAGATCGTCAAGTCTATCAACGAATGCCGGAAGATGAAGACCGAGATCCTTCCTCCCGACATCAACCTCTCCGGCAGGGAGTTCGCCGTAATCGGCAACTCCATACGCTTCGGGCTCGAGGCGGTGAAAGGGGTCGGCGCCGCCGCGATCGAGTCGGTCCTCGAGGTGAAGTCCGAAGGAGGCCCCTTCGAGTCGGTGGCCGATTTCGTCGGCCGTGCGGACACGAGGAAGGTGAACAAGAAGGTGCTCGAGAGCCTCGTCAAGGCCGGAGCGTTCGATTCCCTCGGGATCGCGCGCGGCGCGGCGATGCAGGCGGTCGCCGACCTCCTGAACGGCGGCTCGAAGAAAGACGACGGCCAGACGAGCATGTTCGGCGGCGGGCAGGAAGAGGCCGCGCCGGACGTCCCCGAATGGGACGAGGCGGAGCTTTTGAGGAACGAGAAGGAGGCCCTCGGGTTTTATATCACCGGCCATCCCCTTTCGAGATTCGACATGCAGCTGCGGAAAATGGGGGCGCGCAAGACCTCGTATCTTGAGGGGGCGGCGGACAAGGAAGACGTATCGATCGGCGGCGTGCTGAGGGCGATCAAGAAAAAGAACGTCAAGTCGACAGGCGACATGATGGCTTATCTCACGCTGGAAGACGACGAGGGGAGCGTCGAGGTGATCGTCTTTTCGGAGCTCTATAAGACCGTCAACCTGCTTCTGAAAAAGGACGCGCTCGTTTTCATAAAAGGCAATATCGACAGGGACGAAAAGGGCGTGCGGCTGAGGGCGAGGGAGGTCTCGGCCCTCGAAAAAGCAGGCGGCGGGCTGAAGCGGATCGAGATCGCCCTGAACGATCCGTCCTCCTGCCGTGCCCGGCTGCAGGACATCCGGACGCTCGTCTCCCGCTATCCCGGCGACTGCCAGCTGTATCTGAGGATAAGCCTCGACCGGGGCCAGACGCTGATCGCCACGGGGATCAATCTGAACCCCGACACCGTTCTGATCAGCACACTCGAAGACATGGTCGGAAGGGGGGCGGTGAGCGTCTCATGATCAGGTCGTATCTGGAGTTCGAAAAGCCTATCGAAGACCTCGAAACGAAGATCGAGGAGCTGAAACGCCTGTCGGACGGGCAGGACATCAATCTCGGCGGTGAGGTGAAGAAACTCGAAAAGAAGGTCCGGGACATGCGGACCGATATCTTCTCGAAGCTCACCCCCTGGCAAAAGACGCTGCTGGCGAGACACCCTGACAGACCGTATACCCTCGACTACATTCCGCTTATTACCGAAGAGTTCATCGAGCTGCACGGCGACAGGAGGTTTGCGGACGACAAGGCGGTCGTCGGCGGGCTCGCGCGGATAAAGGGCCGCCCGGTCGTCGTCATAGGCCAGCAGAAGGGCAGGGGCACGAAGGAGAGGATCAGGAGGAATTTCGGCCAGCCGCATCCCGAGGGCTACCGTAAGGCGCTCCGGCTGATGGAGCTCGCCGAGAGGTTCAAACGACCCGTTGTCACGTTCGTCGATACGCAGGGCGCCTTTCCCGGACTCGGCGCGGAAGAACGGGGGCAGGCGGAGGCGATCGCCATGAATCTTATGCGGATGTCGAGGCTCGGTACCCCGATCATCTCGGTCGTCATCGGCGAGGGAGGAAGCGGCGGCGCGCTCGCCCTCAGCGTCGCCGACCGGCTCTATATGCTCGAGCACGCGGTCTATTCGGTCATCTCCCCCGAGGGCTGCGCGGCGATACTCTGGCGGAAGAACGGCGAGCTCGGGCAGGAGGATTTTTCGAAGGCGGCCGACGCGCTGAAGCTCACCGCGCAGGACCTTCTGAAGTTCAGGATCATAGACGAGATCATCCCCGAGCCGGTCGGAGGGGCCCACCGCGACGTCGAGCAGACCGCCAGGAATATAGCCGATACCGTCGCGGCCGCCATTGAGGAGCTCGGCCAGAAGAACACCGGCAAGCTCCTTGACGACCGCTACAAGCGGCTGCGGAAGATCGGCGGTTTTGCGGCCGGATCGCCTCAATAGGCGTGCTGTTGCGGCCCCGGGCCGCTGCAGAAAATAGGCCCCCGATTTTGTTACAATACGAAAAAACTCTTCCCGGAGGAACAATGAAGAAGATAATCGCTCTGCTGCTTCTCGCCCTGGCGGTTGTTTCGTGTCAGAAGAAGGAGGAGCCTGCGCCGCAGTCCCAGTTCCCGGCGGGGCCCGTTCAGTCAGGGCCGCTCCAGAATGAGACCGTCATGCTGAAGGACGTTCTGAAGAACGATCCGAAGAACCTCGGCGCCTGGATAAAACTCGGCAACACCCTCATGGACGCCGGTCGTTTCGGCGAGGCGGTCGACGCCTATCAGAAGGCGCTGGCGCTCGACCCGAAGAACGTGGACGTGAGGGTCGACATGGGGACCTGTTATAAGAACAGCGGCAGGCCGGATATGGCGGTGAAGGAATACCGGAAGGCGATCGAGCTAGACCCCAGGCACCTCAACGCCCACAGGAACCTCGGCGTCGTCCTCGCCAACGAACTTAAGGACAAGGCAGGGGCGGTGAAGGAATTCGAGAAATACCTCGAACTCGCGCCGAACGCGCCGGACGCCGCGACGATCAGGTCGATCATTCAGCAGCTGAAGGCCGGCAAATAACCGCTTTGCGGAGACGATGCAGGAGAAACTCGCCAATGTCCCCGGCAGGCCCGGCGTCTACCTGTTCAGGGACGAGAAGCAGAGAATACTCTATGTAGGCAAGGCGAAGGACCTCAGAAACCGCCTCCGCAGCTATTTCCAGAAGTCGGCCGCCCTCGACGAGCGCAAGAGCGCCATGATGAGGGGCGTCCGGGATTTCGAATATACCGTCACCGCCAACGAACTCGAGGCGTTTGTGCTCGAGGCGAACCTCATCAAGCAGTTCCGGCCGAGGTATAACATCCTCCTGAGGGACGACAAGAGCTATCCCTATCTGAAACTGACGGTGAACGAGACCTGGCCCCGGCTCGAGGTGGTGAGAAAAGTCCGGAAGGACGGCGCCCGGTATTTCGGCCCCTACGTCCCTTCGGGGGCGATGTGGGAGATCCTCTCCTTCATCAGGAACAATTTCACTATCAGGACCTGCGGCTATTCGCTCGAAAAGAGGATGCGGCCCTGCATCCAGCACCAGATCAAACGGTGCAGCGCGCCCTGCAGCGGCGCAGTCGACCGCGCCGAATACCTGCAGGCGGTCGAGGAGGTGAAACTTCTCCTGGAGGGCAGGAACAAGGGGCTTCTTTCGGTGCTCGAAAAGAAGATGAAGCGGCTTTCGGCGGAGATGCAGTATGAGGAAGCGGCGCGGGAGAGGGACCGCATCCGCGCTATCAGGCAGATATCGGAGACGCAGAAGGCGGTATCCCCGCAGCTGGGAGACGTCGACGCGGTCGGCGTCGCCAGGGCGGGAGACCGGGCGGTCTTCAAGATACTCTTCGTCCGGAACGGGTTCATGATCGGGTCCCGCCACTTCATCGTGGCAGAGGTGTCGGCGGAGACGGACGGGGCGCTGCTCGGCAGCTTCCTCGGCCGGTTTTACGAGAAGGAGGTCATCCCCCCGCCCGAGATCCTTTGCGCGGCCGCGCCGGAGGACGGGCGGCTGATCGAATCGTGGCTTGCGGACCGGAGGGGCTCTTCCGTGAAGATTTCGGTCCCCGTGCGGGGCATCAAGAAGAAGCTGGTGATGATGGCGGAAGAAAATGCGCGGCTTCTCCTGCAGGCCGGCGCCGGGTCGGTACGGGCCGCTGCAGCGGAAGGGCTCGCTGCCCTGCTCGGGCTCGAAAGGCCGCCTGCGGATGTCGGGGCGTTCGACATCTCGAACATAGCCGGGAAAGAGCCGGTAGGGGGGTTCGTCTTCTGGGCCGACGGTTCGTTCCGGAAAGACAAATACCGGCATATCAGGATGGATGCGGTGAAAGGCCCCGACGACTATGCGATGATGAAGGAGATGGTGCGAAGGACCTTTCAAAAATCAGTCGCACCCCTTTTCTCCGACGTCTCACGCCTTTCGCCTTTGACGGTCCCCGACCTCCTCATCATAGACGGAGGCAAGGGGCAGCTCGGCGCAGCCATGGAGGCGCTGGAGGAACTCGGCATCGTCACCGACGTGATCGCCGTTGCAAAGGACCCCGACAGGGTCTTTTCCCCCGGTCGGGAAGATCCGCTCGCGCTCAGGGACGATGCCGCGTCGCTGCTTCTGAGGAGGATACGGGACGAGGTGCACCGGTTTTCAGTGCGGTATCACAAGAAGCTGCGGGCCGAAAGGACACTCGAGTCTCCCCTCGAGAAGATCCCCGGCGTCGCCCGGAAAAGGAGGTTTGCCCTCCTGAAGCATTTCGGGAGTCTTGAGGCCATCAGAAACGCCCCGGTCGAAGAGATCGCGGCGCTTAAGGGCTTCCATAAAAAGATCGCGGAAAAGATACACGAATCACTTTCGAAAAAAGATTAAGGAGACCACATGAAGATTTATATTTCGGGTTCGCTGGCATACGACAGGATCATGGATTTCCCGGGGAGGTTTTCGGACCATATCCTTCCGGACAAGCTCCATATCCTTAACGTCTGTTTCACCGTCAACGGCATGGCCGAAAAGTTCGGCGGCACCGCCGGGAACGTCGCCTATACGCTCAGTCTTCTGGGCGAGAGGCCGGTCGTCGTTGCGACGATAGGGAAGGACTATCAGACCTATTTTGCTTGGCTCGAAAAAAACGGCGTCCCGCGGGAGGGGATCAGGATAATCGGGGAGGAATTTACGGCCGGCGCCTATATTACGACGGACAGGGCCGATAACCAGATAACCGGCTTCAACCCCGGCGCGATGAAGCATCGGGCCGGCTATCCGCTCGAAAAAGGCGGGGACGGAGCCATCTGCCTGATCGCACCCGGCAACCTTGCGGATATGATCGGGTATGCGGAGGAATGCCGGGGAAAGGGGATCCCGTTCATCTGCGACCCGGGACAATCGCTGACGCAGTGGAACGGCAATGACCTGAGGGAGTGGATCAGGGGGGCGCTGATGCTGATCACGAACGATTACGAATTGGAGCTCGTCATGAAGATGACGGGCGAGGACAAGAAAGGGCTGCTCTCCCTCACCGGTACGCTCATCACCACGCTCGGGGAAAAGGGCTCTCTGGTGAGCACGCCGGGTGCGGACGTCGCGGTGCCTGCAGCGGCGGCGCGGAGCGTCGTCGACCCTACCGGGGCGGGGGATTCTTACCGGTCGGGCCTGCTGAAGGGAATCGCGGCGGGGAAGGACATCGTGACGGCTGCGAAGATGGGGACGGTTGCGGCGGCGTACGCGGTCGAGCAATACGGCACGCAGGAGCATGCATTTTCGTCCGGCGATTTTGAGCGGCGCTACCGGGAAACCTTCGGGGAGGGGTAGGCCGGGCAATGCCGCTGCGGCTTTTCTAGAAGAGCGTATAAATAAAAGGCGCTACGGCAGAGCCGGCCGAAAACACGATGAGCGCACTCAGAAGGAGCAGAAACAGCATGATGGGGAGCAGCCACCATTTCTTTCTCACCTTCAGAAAGCCCCAGATCTCTTTTAGGATGCCTAACTTACCCATGACTGCTAGTATTGTTTCTTATATCTCGATCTGTCGTCAACAGGTGAATGGTTTGCCCAGTAACTTTCCTTTTCGATGGCGAGACGCAACAGATCTTTTCCGATCACCCTCAGAAAGAACCCATAGGGGATAAAGACAAAAAGAAAGGCGGCTGTCAGGATCACGCGGGTCATTATCCACCCGATAACGAACGCCGCGGACATCCACCACCGGTACACCCTGTCGAGCGCGAGAGGGGCGGTCAGGGCCGTCGCAGATGCAGAGACCGCGACGGCAAGGGTAAAAAGCCACCAGTGATTTCCCCGGAAGTAACCGGACAGGGAAAAGAGGGAGCAAATTGCGCCCATCAGCAGGCCGAAGTTCCTCAGCGTTCTGCGGTCCCTTTTGAGGGTCCCGATATGGATCTTTATCTCATCAACCATGCGATCTGTTAGCGCCGACCTGCGGCCGTGAGCAGTCTCTTTATAATGCCCTGTTTGGCCATATCCGCCATCAGCACATTAGCGGCAATTCGGTGCGCCTCCGCGTTGGGGTGGCCATCTGTTGAGCTTACTGCGAACATATTTTGCCACGAAGTGGAATTATCGGAAAGATATTTATTGAAAGAAGGACCGGCATCTATTATGTAAAACCCTAATCTCTTCGATAAGTTTACAACCCTGCTCTGCAACTGGCTTTCACCTCCCGACACCGGGATGAAGAAGAACATTACGACATCAAAGTTATTTTGCCTGCTGATCTCTTGTAATTCAGTCAGTTCAGTCTCAAAGGCATCCCAGCCTACCATGTCCCTATATAAGGGCGGAACTTTCGCCGGATCATCTTCGAATCTTCCCCTCCCAATCTCGGGCGAAAAAGCAAGAGCAATAAACTTCTTCTTTACCCGGGAAATTCTTTGGGAAATGAACTCGACAAAGAAGGATTTCGTCAAGGTAAAATAGTCCTCCTTCGTCCGAATGAAATTCGGCAAAGACATGTCATTTACGCAGAAACCCACTACTACAATGTCCGGTTTATAGGCCAGGCCTTTCTCTTTTAGCGTTTCGACCTCCATAACTGTGTTATAACCGGGGACTCCCGTATTTACAACCTCCCACTTTTTCCCCTTGTAGTTTTGGGCAAGGAGTCTCTCCAGTAACGAAAGATAATTGCCGCCGTCGGCAACCCCCTGGCCGAACATAATCGAGTCGCCCAGTCCTACGATTCGTATGGTATTCGCATTTTTTCCCTTGCTGCGATCGTGCCCCCGGAACCCTCCTGAGTTGGTGGTAACCTCTGTCCCCGCATATCGGACGGAAAGCCCCGGCAAGAGTTCATAGATTATTCTGTCGTTTATGACAGGGCGGATCATATTGCCCAAGCCTGCCTCGCTTCCCGACGGAAGAGGATGACGCTCTGTATATTTTACGAATTCACTGAAGAGCCTCTTATCCTCGTAGTAAGCCCTTATTCTTATCCCGATTTCTGCTGACACCATCATGGCAAGAAGAGAGCAGACAGTGAGGCATATATTTGCCAGCATGTGTCTATTTTCGTGCGTCATCATATCTCCTAATCGGGGGGAAAACATCCCCCCTGCCGCTTATTTTGCTCCCGAGCAGGCTGCTCTTTCTTGTCGAGGATGAAATTCCCCATGACGAGATTGTCCATTCCGGTCCGCATAAAGCACCTGTATGCGTCAGCGGGGGAGCAGACGATCGGCTCGCCGCGCACATTGAAAGAGGTGTTGATAATAACGGGGCATCCGGTGAGCGCGTGGAATTCGCGGATGAGCTCGTAGAAGAGGGGATTGTCGGCCTTGTCCACCGTCTGGAGGCGGGCCGAATAGTCGACGTGAGTGACGGAAGGGATCTCGCTGCGTTTTACCCTGAGCTGATCGATTCCCGTGAGGCCGGCATCTCCGGCCGCTGTGTCAGAGCGCTTTTCCTTCCGGACGTCGGCGACAAACAGCATGTAGGGGCTCTCTCCCTCGATGTCGAAGAACTCGGCGGCATGCTCTTTCAGCACCGCGGGAGCAAAGGGGCGGAACGATTCGCGGAACTTTATCTTCAGGTTCATCGTCCTCTGCATCTCCGGCAGCCGCGGGTCCCCGACGATACTCCGTGCCCCCAGGGCCCTCGGCCCGAATTCCATACGGCCCTGAAACCACCCGACCACCCTGCCCTGTTCGATAAGCCGCGCGGCGACGGCGGGCACGTCGGCCGCGGGCAAGTGGGTGTAAGGGATCTCCTTTTCTCTGAGATAGGCCCCGATTTCATCGTCGGAATATTCGGGCCCCAGATAGGACCCTTTTTGACCGTCCCGCTTTCTGCTGTCGTGCCGCTCCAGTCCCAGATAGCGATGATAGACAAGAAGGGCGGCCCCGAGGGCGCCTCCCGCATCTCCGGCAGCCGGCTGGACCCATATGTTGTTAAATAGCCTTTCTTTCAGGATGGCAGTGTTCGCCACGCAGTTGAGCGCGACGCCGCCCGCAAGGCATAGATTTTCCCGTCCGGTGGCGCGGCGGACGTGGCGTGCTATCACGATCATCACCCTGTTTGTCACCTCCTGGATCGAAGCGGCGATATCGAGCATCTGCCGGGTAATGGCTGTCTCCGGATTTCTCGGCGGCGTGCCGAATAGACGGTGAAAGTTCTCGTTTGTCATGGTGAGGCCGGTGCAGTAGTTGAAGTAGGACATGTTGAGCCTGAAAGAGCCGTCTTTCTTCAAGTCGATAAGGTTGTCCAGGATGGTCCGGACATAGCGGGGTTCGCCATAAGGGGCCAGCCCCATGACTTTATATTCTCCGGAGTTGACCTTGAACCCGAGATAATAAGTAAAGGCAGAATAGAGAAGTCCGAGCGAGTGGGGGAACCGAAGTTCGGAATCGATAGTCAGGGAGTTGGCCTTTCCTGTCCCGAAGGATGTGGTCGCCCATTCACCGACGCCGTCAACGGTGAGGAAGGCCGCTTCGTCGAACGGCGAGGGATAGAACGCCGAGGCCGCGTGGGATTCGTGATGTTCGGCAAAGAGTATCTCGCCCCCGAATCCCTCCATCCTTCCCGCCAGGTACTCCTTAATCCAGAGCTTTTCTCCCAGCCATACCGGAAGGGCGCTGAGGAAAGAGTGCAGTCCCTTCGGGGCAAAGGCAAGATATGTCTCCACAATTCTTTCAAACTTGGTGAGAGGCTTGTCGTAAAAGGCCGCATAATCGAGGTCGGCGATCGAAATATTTCCCCGCTTCAGGCAATACTCGATGGCGCTCCCGGGGAATCCGGGGTCGTGCTTCTTCCTGCTGAACCGCTCTTCCTGGGCGGCAGCAATTATTTCCCCGTCCCGTATCAGACATGCGGCGCTGTCGTGGTAGAAACATGAAATCCCGAGGATATTCATCGATAGATTAGTATATTATTATTGCGCCGGTTTTTTCACCGGCCATGATGCCTTGGAAAATGTTGCCTTCCTCCGGTAAAATATCAGGGCAGGGTCCTCTGGGTCCCAGGGAGGAATAAAGCGGCGCGCTCCGGCGTCCCCGAAGAAAGATATGAGACGTAAGATCACCCTATACCTGCTTGCCTTTTTCGTGTTTTTCGCCACCGGCGCGGTACTCGCCGCGCTGTATATCAGGACCACCACCGAAGAGGTCGACCGTCTCCTGATGCTCCACCAGATCGAGGACCAGAGGCAGAACCTCGTGATGAGCGTGCAGGCGGTCCAGGCCAACCTGTACACGGTCAGGAGCTCCCCGGGAGAGAATCTCGACCCTATCGTCAACAACGTGGCGGCTCTCGACGAGCGTGCCGGTCATTGCACTACCTGTCACCATGAACCCGGGACCCTGAGGGAGCTCGAGGGGATGCAGCTGCGCGTCCACGAATACGAGGACGCGCTCAGCCAGTATATCACGGCTTCGGCGGACGCAAAGAAGATAGAAGCTTTGAAGTTGAAGGCGGCCCAAATAGGCAGTAATATCCTTTTGATCACCGAGGGCATGTCGATCAGGGCCGGCGATAAACTTTCCAAAATGACGAGATCGGTGATGGTGAAGGTGGACAGGGCGAAGATGATCCTCTATGTGACGATCCTGCTGTCTCTCATCGTCGGCCTTGCCATTTCGGTGCGCCTTGCGATCAGTGTCACCCATCCCGTCAATCAGCTCCTGGCGGCGGCCCGCGCCATCGAGAGGGGCGAAGTCGGCTATACCATCTCATACTCAGACCGGACCGAACTCGGAGAGCTCGCCGGTGTCTTCAACAAGATGAGCGCGGCCCTCGAAGCAGGGTACACGAAGCTCCATGGTGAGATCGTCGAGCGGAAAAAGACGGAAGAGGCGCTCAGGCAGAGCGAGGAACGGTACGCCCTTGCCGCGCGAGGGGCGAACGACGGCCTCTGGGACTGGCAGCTCGGCATGCACAAGGTCTACTTTTCCAACCGCTGGAAGTCGATGCTCGGGTACGAAGAGAAGGACATCGGCGACACCCCCGAGGAATGGTTCAGGCTGGTGCATCCGGATGACCGCAGGCAGTTTGAGGCGAAGATCGCTGCGCATGTGAGCGGGTATACGTCGCACCTCGAAAGCGAGTACCGGATCATGCACAAAGACGGCGACTACCGGTGGGTGCTGAACCGCGGGCTTGCGGTGAGAGACATCACCGGGAAGGCATACCGGATGGCCGGTTCCCAGACCGATATCACCGAGAGAAAGGTGGCGGAGCAGCAGCTCGTCCATGACGCCTTCCATGACGCCCTGACCGGGCTGCCGAACCGGGCGCTTTTCATGGACCGCCTCCAGCACCGGCTCGGTCAGGCGGCAAAGAACAAACAGCGTCATCCCGACTATATGTTCGCGGTGCTGTTTCTCGATCTGGACCGCTTCAAGATCATCAACGACAGCCTCGGCCACGTCGTCGGCGACCGTCTTCTCATCGCCGTCAGCCGGAGGCTCGCTCAGTCTCTGCGGCCGGGAGATACCGTAGCGCGTCTCGGAGGGGACGAGTTCGCCATTCTTCTGGAGGACGTAAAAGACAGGGAACATGCCGAGCAGATCACGGAACGTCTTCAGACGGAGCTGCCGGCCCCGTTCGTGATCGAGGGGCACGAAGTGTTTACGACGGCCAGTATCGGGGTGGCCCTGAGTTCGGAGGAGTATGAGCGGCCCGAGGACATGGTCCGTGACGCGGACATCGCGATGTATCAGGCGAAGGCGAAGGGCAAGGCCCATCACGAGGTGTTCGAGGCGGGAATGTACACCACCGCGGTGGCGCGGCTCCATCTCGAGACCGACCTGCGGAGGGCGGTCGAGCACGGAGATTTCGTCGTACACTACCAGCCGATCATGGAGCTGAGCACGGACCGCCTGATCGGGTTCGAGGCCCTCGTGAGGTGGAGCCATCCGGTGAGGGGCCTGATCTATCCGACGGAGTTCATCCCCCTTGCAGAGGAGACAGGCCTTATCTTTCAGATCGGGGACTGGATCCTCAGCGAGACATGCCGGCAGCTTCGCATATGGCAGAGCCAGTACCCGCTGCATACGGTGCTGAAGATAAGCCTGAATATCTCGAGCAGGCAGTTCCTGCAGTCCGACCTTCCGCAGAAGGTCCGGAAGGCCCTCGACGCAAACGGCCTCGACGCCTGCAGTCTGACGCTCGAAATAACCGAGAGCATGATCATGGAGAATGTCGATTCCGCGGTGGAGGCGCTCAAACAGCTGCAGGCGATGGGGATCCATATCCACATCGACGATTTTGGCACCGGCTATTCTTCCCTCAGCTACCTCCAGCGCTTTCCGGTCAATGCGCTGAAGATCGACCGTTCGTTCATCGATAAGATGCATCTCGACGAGGAGAACCTCGAGATCGTCAAGGCGATCGTCACCCTTGCCCGAAACCTGAAGCTCGACCTCATCGCGGAAGGGCTCGAAAAGAGCGACCAACTGGCCCAGCTGAAGGAGTTGAACTGCGCCTACGGCCAGGGGTATCTGTTGTCACGGCCGATGGACGCCGGCGCGGCGGAGTCCTGGATGGAAAAGAGAATGACCGGGATGGGTCTCTGAGCGGGGCCCCGCGTCCGGGCGATATGATAAGATAGAGTGGTCATGGGAAACGATACCGCCGACAGAATAAATGATCCCGAGGACGGCTACCGCCTTCTTTTCGAAAGATTGCCGGAGAGCATGCTGGTTTTCGATACGGCAGGGCGTATTGCGCGTTTTAATGAGGCTGCGCATCTTCACCTCGGGTATTCGCGTGACGAGTTTGCCAGGATCGGCATCCGGGAGATCGATCCCTTCGAGACCGAAGATGGTATGCGGGCAAAACTCAGGAAGATTATGGACGAGGGGTTCGCCGAATTCGATGTGAAGCAGCGGAGGAAAGACGGTGACCTGAGGGACGTGCATGTGGTTTCCCAAATGATACCATGGGGCGGGCGGCGGGCAATCAACTCGATCTGGAGGGATGTGACCCCGATCAACAACTCCCTCAAAACGCTGAGGAGCGAGCTGGAACAGGCCCGGGAGCAGAGGGCAAGGGCCGAGGAGATCGTTGCCTCGATAGGCGAAGCGGTCAGCGTTCAGGACACCGGGTTCCGGATTTTGTATCAAAACCGGATGAGCCGGCAGCGCGTCGGCGCGCATGAGGGCGAATACTGCTACGCCGCCTATGAACGCGGGGACCGCGTCTGCGACGGATGTCCGGTGATGATGTCATTCGGCGACGGCAAGCCGCATACGGCAGTGAGGGGGCTGCGCACCGGGCGGGGGATATCCTACTTCGAGATTACCGCTTCCGTCCTGAAGGACCCCGCGGGCCGGGTCGCTGCGGGGATCGAAGTCGTCCGGGACGTGACGCAGAAGAAACAGGCCGAGGAGGAGCTCTGCCGCCGGATCGATGCGCTCGGGAGTGCCCCCGGTGAGCTGATCGCGGCGGTGAAGAAGGTGTACGAATCCGCCGGTTATATGGGTCTTTCTCTTGCGAGGCCCTTCGATCGTGAGTATGAGACACACGCGCCGGACAGGATACTGCCGCACGAAATCCTCTCGGCGAGGGAGCTGCAGGTGCTGCGCATGATCGCCTCGGGGAAGACGACGAAGAGGATCGCCGAAGAGCTGTCGCTGAGCGGAAAGACCATCTCCACGTTTCGGGGCCGCATCCTCAAGAAGATGCGGCTGACCAACAATGCCCAGCTTGCACAATACGCCATGAGGACCGGGCTGATCGACTGATCAGGCCGCAGGCGCTGTCTGTGCCTCGCCTCTTTCACCTCCCTCCTCCTGTTGTTCAGATGCGTGTTCCGGAGATATAATGGAGCATGATCAACGAAGAAGCGATCAGTGCCTGGCTGCTCCGCAGATACCCCGGCGTCGAAGAGATACGGATACGGATACTCGGCTCCGGAGTGCAGGGGTCGGGGTTTCTCATCGAGATGAAAGAGGCGGCTGAAACGCGCTCCTATGTGGTGAAGAGGCTGCTTTCGGAAGGCCTCGGTCACGACTATCCGTCGGACCGGGCGGCGGTGTTTCTCCTGGACCTCGACGAATACGCGAACCTCCCGAATCATGTCAGGGCGGTCGACGTGCTGGCGGAGATGGGAGACGGCACGATCAAATCGATTGGCGGAGGAAGGGAATATTACCTCCTCATGGAAAGGGGGGAAGGGAGGGACTACTTCCACGACCTCCGCGAACTGCGCGGGAAGAATTCCCTCGACGGACGAGACACGAAGAAGATAGCGGCAATGGCCTCATACCTGGCAAAGATCCACTCGGTCAAAAAGGATTCGAGGACGCTCTATTGGCGGAAGCTCAGGGACACCGTGGGGCATGGAGAGTGCCTTATGGGCGTCTTCGATACCTATCCCGACGGGACGCTCTCATACGCCGACATGGCCGGCATCGAGAAGCAGTGCGTGGACTGGAGGGCGAGGCTGAAGCCTCTGCATGAGAGGCTGTGTCAGATACACGGCGATTTTCATCCGGGTAATATATGGTTCCGCGACGACGGCGATTTTATCCTGCTCGACAGAAGCAGGGGCCCCTGGGGCGAGCCGGCCGACGACGTTACCGCGCTTGCGATCAACTACATATTCTTTTCGGTCAGGTACTCCGGGGACGTAAGGGGCGCTTATTACGAGGCGCTGCGTTTCCTGTTCGGCGAATATGTCCGCCTTGCCGGCGATAAGGAGATTTACGTCGTCGTCGCCCCCTTCTTCGCGTTCCGTGCGGCGGTGGTGGCGAATCCCGTCTTCTATCCCGATCTTTCGAACGATGCCCGCGCGAAGATATTCCGGTTTACGAAAGCCGTCCTTTCTGCGGAGAGCTTCGAGCCGGAGAGGGTGAATGACTATCTGAGGTGACCGTTGACTCCATTATGGACGGTGACCGGGTCTCTTCTACAAGGATTGACGGTGCGATTTACTTGTCCGCGCAAAGGCGGATTTGCCGGGGAGAACGGCAATGACATCCCCGCGCATATCCCCTCTTCGTCGTTCCGGCTTGTCCGGAATCTTTCCTCCCCTCTCGCTTTCGCCCGGTAGCAGCGAAGAGAGATTGCTGCATCACCGGTGGTTCGAAAACTTCAGGTATGTCTCCCAGAGGATGAGGAGCTCTTTCGTCGCCCTCAGGTCGCCTGCGCAGTACCGGGCGATATCGAGGTGCCTGCCCGCATGGAAAAGTTCCTTTACCTGATATCCGGTAATACCCTCTTCCTTCGGGCTTTTGATGCCGAAAGTCCTGCACCATATGTCGAGGCTGAACTTCCGGCGGGACGCCCCGAAGAAGGTCATCTGGTCCAGGAGATCGATATGAATGTCGCCGTAGCGGTTCGGCATGAGGTCCCTCTTCGGCTTTATCCGGTGCACGGCCGAGCGCACCATGAGGAAAGGACAGTCGAACCCCCTGCCGTTGAATGTAACGAACCGGTCGTAGCTCTTTATCGCGTCCCAGAACTTCCGGATGATCTCTTCTTCCGTGCCGGTCTCGTAAAGGATCCCGTCCTCCTCGAACGGCAGAAGAGGTTCCCGGTCGTTCTGAAAATAGACCGCCCCCCTGCCGGTATCGGGGTTGAGCATGCCGATCGTGATGATCTCTCCCGTCAGCGGATAAAAGGAGAGGCTCTCCTCCACCTCCTTCTTCTCCTCCTCCGATTCCGCCCAGCGGAGAAGATAGTCCTGTACCGGCTTTTCGAGAGAGCCGAAGTCCTTCCCCAGCGTCTCTATGTCAAATATGACGCGGGACATACCGCACCCTCACTCCTTACTCTTTGCCTTTCGTCCCCTGCTCTTTGCCCTTCGCTCCGTGCACTTTGTCTTCCGCAGGCGCCTTCGGGATGTCCTTGAAGATGTTCCAGGTCTTCAGGATGTCCACCGCCCTCTGGAGCTGCACATCGTCCTTTTCGTCGACCTCCAGAGGGGCCATCTCGACGTCCTCGGGCTTCGCCGGGGCCTGCTCGTTCTTCAGATGCCGTGCGAGGTCCCGTTCCCTCAGGACGGGATGCTCTTTCTCGCCGTTCTTTGCCTCGAGCTTCATCACAATGTCCGGGGTGATCCCGGTATTCTGGATCGATATGCCCTTGGGGGTATAGTATTTGGCGGTGGTCAGCCGCAGCCCGGCGCCGTCGCTCAGAGGGATCACCGTCTGGACCGACCCCTTGCCGAAGGTCTGGGTGCCGAGGATCGCCGCCCTATTCCAGTCTTTCAGGGCGCCCGCCACGATCTCGGAGGCGCTCGCACTGCCCTGGTTGACCAGCACGATCATCGGCTTGGCAAAATATGTTTCGCCGTCGGTGAAGAACTCCGATTTCTCGCCGGACCTCGTCTTCGTGTACACGACGAGCTTGCCCTTCGGAAGGAACTGGCTTGAGACGTCGATGGCGCTGTTGAGCAGCCCCCCCGGATTATTCCTGAGGTCGAGCACCATGGAGTTCACCTTCTTGTCCTCGAGGTTCTTCAGCGCCCCGGCGAGGTCCGATGCGGTCATCTCCTGGAACTGGCTGATCTTGATATAGCCGATGCCGCCTTCGAGCACCTTCGATTTGACGCTCTTGATCTTGATGACATCCCGCACGATGGTGAAGTCCTTCGGTTCTTTCCAGCCTTCCCGGAGGATGCCGATGGTGACCGCGGTTTTCGGAGCCCCTCTCATCTTCGAGACCGCGTCCTGAAGGGTCATATCCTCGGTCGACTCCTTGTTGATCTTCACGATCTTGTCCCCCGCCTTGATCCCGGCCTTATCGGCGGGCGTGTCCTCGATCGGCGCGATCACGGTGAGCACCTTGTCCTTCATGCCGATCTGTATCCCCAGGCCCCCGAACTCGCCCTTCGTCTCGACCTGCATTTCCTTATAGGCCTCGGGAGGCATAAAACTCGAATGGGGGTCGAGGGAGCCGAGCATCCCTTTGATGGCGCTGTAGACGAGGTCTTTCGTCTTCACGTCTTCAACGTAGTACTTCTTTATCATCGAGAGCACTTCCGTGAAGGTCTTGAGCTCCTCGTACCCTTCGCCTGCGGCGCTGACGCTGGTGGCCGACATCCTCCCCGCCGAAACGCCGATGACCGCCGCAAAGACGATCAGCATCACGACCCATCCTAACCTCTTGCCTTTCATCAAACTGACCTCCTGATTATCCTCTTCCATGCCTGAGCCATTGGGCCGGATCGAGAGGTTTGCCTTTGTATCTGATCTCGAAATAAAGACCGGGGGCGTTCATTATGCCCGACGTGCCGACCTTCCCGATCACCTGGTGCTCCTTTATTATATCCCCAACATGGGAAAAAATCTCCGAAAGATTGCCGTATAACGTATGGTACCCGTTGCCGTGATTGACGATGACGAGCTGTCCGAAGCCTTTGAACCACTCGGCGAATATCACCTTTCCCTCATGGACCGCCTTCGCCTCGGAATCCGGCGCGGTCTCGATATGGACCCCGTTTCTGAAGACCGGGGTATTGAACTGGGGGTCCCGCTGCGTTCCGTAGGGGATCACGATCCGGCCGCTCACGGGCCACGGGAGTTTCCCCCTGAGCCGGCCAAATGCGGCTCCCGCGCCGGTATAGGTGTCGGACTTTGAGGACTGCTCGATGAGCTCGCGAAGTTTCCTCGACGCCTCCTGCAGTTCCGCGAGCATCCTCCTTCTGGACGTTTTTTCCTTTCTCACCGAAGAGAGGATCGTCTCTTTCTCCTGCCTCCGGTCGGCCAGTTCGTCTTCCTTGGCCCCTACCCTGTCTGCGTCGGCCTTTAGTTCCGCTTTGAGGACCCGCAGCCGCTCCTGCCGCTGGGTGTAGCTCCTGAGGTTTTCCCGGTAATCGCCGAGGAGCTTGTTTTCGTAGAGCGTGATCTGCTCGAGATATTTCCACGTCCTCATCATCCGGGAGATGTCCCCGGAGCTCATCAGGAGCACGAGCAAGTCGGACGAATACCCGAAGCGGTTCATGGTGCGCAGTTTTCTCTTCAGCCAGTCTTTTTGTTTTTCGAGTATCGCTTTCGTTTTATCGATTTCGGCGTTGACCGACCGCATCTCCGATTCTGCGCTTCTGAGCTTCTTCCGGTACCTTTCCAGTTCCGTTTCGACGGACGCGAGGCGCATATTCACCTCCTGTATTTCTCCGAGGACCGAGGATTCCCGTTGCTGCGCCTCTTTCAGCTTCTTCTTCTGCTCCGCCATCTTCCGCTGGACCATCTGGTATTGCTCCTCGTGCGAGCCGTCTGCGGCGGCAGAGGGGGCGGCGACGATCAGCTGGAAAAGAAGAAGGGGGACCAGCAGGAACATCAGTACTTCAGCCTTCCCAAGGCGATGGCCGCCCCCGTGACGCCGAGAAACATCCCGGCGAAGGGCAGGAAGAGAAACAGTCGAGAGGGGAAAAGTATCATGGAGAAGATCGGCATCGAGGCGCTCAGCCGCAGAAGGACGATATAGTGAAAAGCAAAGATGCCGGCCAGGCTCACGACGCCGCCCGAAACTCCGATCACGGCGCCTTCGATCAGAAAGGGCGTCCTGATGAACGACGGTGTGGCGCCGAGCAGTTTGAAGGTCTCGATCTCGTCGTTCCTCCGGTAAAAAAGGATCTTCACGGTGCTGTAGCAGACGAATATGATGCCTGCGCCGAGGCTGACGATCAGAATGAGCCCGATCGTCTGCATGCCGACCTTCAGGTAGTGCAGGGCCGAGAGGAATTTTGCGGCGTAGTCCACCTCTTTCACCCCCTTTATCTTCGCCGCATCCGCGGCCAGTTTTCTGACCGCCTCCTCCCCCAGCGCCTCTTTCTTCAGCCGCACCTCGAGCGCGTCCGGCAGGGGGTTCTCGTCGAGCCCTTCGAAGACGTACCCTGAATTCTTCAGCGTCGCCTTCAGCTCCTTCAGCGCCTCTTCCTTCGGGATGTACCGGACGGAAAGGACCGCGCTCTGCTTTCGGAGCGCGGCGACCGCGCCGTCGACCGTCTCCTTCTGCACGCCGTTGTCGAGATACAGGATCATCGAGAACTGCTCGGGCAGTCGCCCGGTGGCCGCCTCGATGTTGTAGACGGTGAAGAGCGCAAGGCTGATGATGAGAAGGCCCGAGGCGATGGTGAGCACGGAGAGGAGGTTGATCCACTTCTCCCTGAAGAGGCTCCGGAGGGCGAGTGTGAAGGCGTATGGCGCCGGCATTACGTTCTGTCCTCCGATGCCAGGGCGCCCATATCGAGCCGGATGACGCGCCTGCCGCTGTTCTGGTAAAGCTCGCGGTTGTGGGTGGCGATGAGGATCGTCGTGCCCTTGGCGTTGATGTCTTTGAAGATCCTCATCACCCCGTCGGCGGTGGCGGGATCGAGATTGCCGGTCGGCTCGTCCGCGAGCACGACCGGCGGCTCGGCGACGATCGCGCGGGAGATCACGACGCGCTGCTGCTCTCCCCCGGAAAGCCGCTTCGGGAACGCATCGGCCTTATGCCTAAGGTTGACCGCCTTGAGCGATTCGTAGACCCTCGCCTTGATCTCCCTTTCTCCGACCCCCCTGATCCTGAGGGCCATCGCCACGTTCTCGAAGACGGTTTTGTTCTGGAGCAGTCTGAAGTCCTGAAATACGATGCCGATATTTCTCCTGAGGAAGGGGATGCTCGATTCCTTCAGCTGCCCCGTCTCCCATCCGTCGACCGAAATGGTCCCCGCATCGGGTTTTTCGGCGGAATAGATCAGCTTCAGCAGGGTGGTCTTGCCCGATCCGCTCGGGCCGGTGATAAAGACCATCTCCCCCCTTCCGACGGAAAACGTGATGTCGCGCAGGGCGGTCTGGTTGTCGTAGTCTTTCGTGACCGCGTCGAAGCGGATCATCATGTCGCTCCTGTCGTCGAATTCCAGCATGGCGCGTTATTTGCCGCCCCGGATTATATAGTCGAGCAGCACGTCGTCAAGGCTTTTTGATATCTGCTGTTTTGCGTCGGGGGCCGCCTCCGGCTGCGGCTCTTCAGGGGCCGCCGGAGCAGGGGCCGCCGCCTGCGGTACTGCCGTGACCTGCGGCTCGGCAGGGACCTCTTCGGCGATACCGGCGGCGTCACCGGTATGCGCGCCGCGGATCAGCTCTTTCATCATCGCCTTGTGCTGCTCTTTCATCAGCTCCCGCACCTTCTCCTTCCAGTCGGGGTCTTCGACCAGATGCGCGTAGCTCGTTTTTTTCGACGCGAGAATGGTCCCTTTGATGTACAGGAGGGTGACTACCAGCGGGTTCTTGCGGCCGTTGTCCTCTGTCTGGACATGGTAGAGCTTGCCCTTATACGGGACGTTAGTGTTATAACCGACTAGCATGAGTTCAGTTCATACACAAGGATGAAACTATTATAAAGGCTGGGAGGGTAAAAAGGAAGGGCACCGCGGAGTTTCAGACGCTTATTCCACCTCAATACGGATCTCGCCCCCCGCTTTGCCGGTCACGTCGCCGATATGCGCCGCCAGGAGGCCCTCGTTCCGCATCGTCTCCTGGAGCCTTTCCCTCTTTCCGGACGGCACGAAGATCAGGAGCCCTCCGGACGTCTGGGCGTCGTTGAGAAGGATCTTTGTCGCCTCGGCCACGCCTGCTTCGTACCTCACATTCCGGTCGAAGCTCCGAACGTTGGCCATCGTGCCGCCGGGCACCTTGCCGACCCCGATGAGCCTCATCGCCTCTTCGAAATACGGCACCGCCCCGGAAAAGACCCTTGCCCTCACTTTGCTGGCGGCGAGCACCTCGTTCATATGGCCGAGCAGTCCGAAGCCGGTGACGTCCGTTGCGGTGCTGACGCCGATTTCGAGCATGATCTCCGCCGCCCGCCTGTTGAGTGTCGCCATGGAGGAACTGAACTCCCGGATGACCGCGTCGCTGCAGAGCCCGGCCTTCACGCCGGTCGAAATAACGCCGGTCCCGATCCTCTTTGTGAGGACGACGGAGTCGCCCTCCTTTGCCCTGGTGTTGTCGAGGACCCGGTCGGGGTGAACCGTTCCGAGGACGGCGAAGCCGTATTTCGGTTCTTTGTCACGGATGGTGTGTCCTCCGATGATCGGGACCCCCGCCTCGGTCATCTTGTCGATTCCCCCCTGCATGATCGCCTTCAGCGACGGGAAGAAATCTGACTGCGCGGGGAACATTGCGATATTCAGGGCCGCGACCGGCCGCGCTCCCATGGCGTAGACGTCCGAAAGCGAGTTGGCAGCGGCGATCGCGCCGAACCAGTACGGGTCATCGACGATCGGAGTGAAGAAGTCGGTCGTCAGCACGGCCGCGATATCGTCGGTAATGCGATAGACGCCCCCGTCGTCGGCGTTGGACGACCCGACCAGCACATTCGGGTCGGTGATGGGTGGCAGCTGCCCCAGAACCTGGGACAGGTCCGAAGGACTGAATTTCGCCGCTCAGCCCGCGCAGCTGGCGAGTTCCGTAAGCCTGATCTCCATAGTTCCCCCTTTCATCCGTGGTTATCTTCAGACTAAGAATAAATGGCCGTGAAATGCCTTGTCAACCCTGGGACGCGTTTCCGCCGGTATGCAGCGAAGGAAGGCGTCGCATGAAGAGAAGTATCGTGAGAGGTGCTCCGGGTAAGGTCGCGGAGAAGGATTACTCGTTCGCGACGATGTCGATGAGTTTGGAGCGTTCCTTCATCTGCTCGGTGAGTACCTCGCGCATCAGCACGCAGGCCTGCACGACCTTAGGGTTGGCGATGCGGTAGTATATGTTCACGCCGTCCCTCCGCGACTTCAGTATCCCCTTGTGTCTCATCACCGCCAGATGCTGCGATACGTTGGCCTTCGGCACCCCCAGGATGTCGACCAGTTCTCCGACGGTCTTTTCCCCGTCCTTCAGCGAGTTGATGATCTCGAGCCTCTTGGGGCTCGCCAGCGTCTTGCACACCTCGGACTGCAGCTCGAATAAGGTTTTGCTCTGTTTCATGGTACTTATTCTATTTTTTCAGCATGAAAACGTCAAGAAAAACTTTTCTCTTTCGCAGTAAAAGGATTTAAGGGACTCTCTCTCCGCCGGTCAACAAGGCCCTTCTCCTCGAAACGCGGCCGCGCTACGCTCCCGTATTATCTCCGTGGCGCTGACGGTGGAGGGAGCGGTCGATCGCCTCCGCCATCGCGCGCTCATCCAGTACTCCTCCCAGGAACCCATTCACGCGCGCGGCCGCTGCCACGGGGGCCGATGTCGCCGCCCCGTATTCTATAAAGACGGCGGGAATATGCTTCAGTCTGAGCGTCATCATGGCCTGATGCACCTGCTTCCGGAACACCTTTTTGAGACGCTCCGGGGGAAGACCGGCCCCTTTTTCGCCCCGCCTTGCAAGCATCGTCTTTTGAGAGGCGAGCACCTCATCGAGATCGCGGCTCATAAAAATGACGCGATAGGACAGGTCCCCGACGGCAGGCAGGTACGGCAGAAGCTGGGCCACGACCTTGACCGCCTTTCCCCTGGCCCCCTCGATCCAGGCGGATTCGCGCCGCAGCTTCGTGGCGTCTTCATGCTCGTAATAGCCCCTGGGGTTGTCGTCGTCGGAGTGCCGCCTGCCGTCCGTCAGCAACTCCACGCCTCCGGCCTTCAGCATCTGCATCATCATGGAGGTCCCGGAGCGCGGGAGCCCCGAGACGATGAGCGCCGTCGAGGCGGGATCATAGGGCTTCTGAATGATCTCCTCAGCTGGCGGTCTGCCGTTCAACCCGTCAGACGTCAGTGCCTCTTCTGAGAAGCGGCCTGCATCGCCGCCGACCGGCTCCTCTCCGCCCCGGACCTTCATAAGATACGCCTGCGCTTCCTTCGCGAGATCTTCATGCCGCCCGGCCGAGGCCGTGTCGTTGAGACGTCTCCGGTAAATCCGGGCCAGACGTTTGTGGGCTTCGACATGCGCCGGGCCCTGGGCGATCGCTATCTGCAGGGCCTGGACGGCTTCGGGTATCCTGCCCATGCGGTGAAATGCGGTGCCGAGAAGGTAATGGGTCCGGGGGTTATGGAACCGCAGGCCCGCGGCGTTCAGGGCATGCCGGGCGGCCAGGGAAAATCTGCGCTGCGCAAGAGCAACCCGGGCAAGGCCCGTATATGCCTCGGCATTATCGGGATCGAGCTCAAGGGACTTGGTATAGGCATCCTCTGCGTCCGTCCATCTCTTCAGCTTTACGAAAGACTCTCCCAGCCGGTCATAGAGGGACGGATTGCGGCGGGAGATG
>JAJXTV010000041.1 GCA_021783515.1 Nitrospirota bacterium | reverse complement strand
ACCCGACCTGAGAAAGGATTGAAAATCCGGCAGCGTGTCTTTGATCCCCATCTTATCCCCTTTACCCTCAAAATGCGCAAGTCGCAATTGCCACTATTATCGATATTTTGCGAATTGAAAGCAAGCGTTTTTTCTTTTCCGTCGAGCAGTTTACCGTTGACAGGATTTGGGCCTTTTGCTAAATTTAGGGCATCCTTAGGCTATGCGTACAGTAATTAGTTCTGTTGAAGAAAGATGATTAATAAAGAAATAGAAGCCGATTTCTATGCGGGTAATCGTAGTGATAAACTGCCCTTTGTGGTTAACGACTCCGTTGAAATCCTTCAAGGCGATTACAAAGGGAGGGCCGCTGCAGTAATCTCAGCGGAAAACGTCGAACCTGAGACGACTTACCTGATAGAACTCGGAGATGGATCAGGGGATCTGGTGCTTCCTGCCAAATGGCTAAAGAAAATAAGTTAACAGAAAATTACCAAGACCTATACTCAAAGATCGAGGAGATTCTTTTCCGCCATGATCCAATAGGTATAAATTTAGTAGAAAATGCAGACGAATACGATCCTGAAGTCAGCACAATACTGCCAAGACTAAAAGAGGCAAAGTCTGAAAATGACGTGCTCAACATTGTCTGTGAGGAATTCGGTCGTTGGTTTGGGGCTGATCTTATCAATAAAGATTCAAAGCTTTACAAAGAGGCAGCAAAGGAAATTTGGATTGCAAGGAATGAATTTAAAACAAAGACAACAGAACACGCAAATCAACCCGACGCAGAATAGCGGCGGCGGGTTTTCACAGGCTGGTTTCTGCGCGGGTTATTTTTTTCGTTATGTGCTCGAATTATTATGAATTGAAAAATGATGCCCGAAAAACTTTATAAATATCTGCCATCACAATACGTTGATAATGTGCTCAATAAAGGCGATTTGCTCTTTCGCAATTTGACTTTTTTTAGGCAGTATAAAGATGAACAGCAGGGTGATCCATTAGAAGGTCATCATCGTGATAATCCAGATGAAGGAGTGGTGCTAACGAATTTAACGACTGGCAAAAAAACTGAAGGCGATTTTTCCTTTTTAAACAGCACCAATTCCGATCTTATCTTTGTATTTTGTATGTCCAAAACTTATAACGAGAATTTATACAAGGAGTTTAAGAGTGATGCCTGTATTACCATAACAGATGTAGAGAAATTCTTATTGCGAACAAGGGTCAAGATAAAACACTTGCTTTCTTGTCATAGGTCAGGGCTTCTTCACGATCCCGTTACATATTACGCAGCCAACAAAAGAGCAGAGTTTAATATAAAAGATCCAAAAGTACTGCCGTTTGCAAAAGATGAAACGTTCTTAAGGCAAGATGAGTATCGTTTGGTATTCGGCAAAAAAAAAGCATTTAAGCTCGTTCAGCGGATTGTGATGAATGGAGCCTATGATTTTCGAGAGGACGCAAAAAAAGGAACAGCTGCCAAAAAAATCATCAGCATCGGCGATATTTCAGACATAGCACATGTCCAATATCTTGCCACATAACACCGCCGTCAACACAGACGCGGGATTAGCCGCCTTTTTTTCATTCTTGGGCAGTCGCCCGCGCTGGTTAAGGCCATCGTTGGACGGAAGGAAATATACCAGAAATGGGGTCACCCATTAACCCACATTAACCCACTTATCCGTATATTGTTTATATGTTGGCTACGCGATGGCACGGGGAATCTGAAAAATCATTTTGGGGTCTCATAGCTCTTCTCTTGCTTCCATGGCTAATATTCAGCATGGGGCATCAGATTTATCAATTTAAAGAATATGGAAAGGAGAACATAACACCGGGCTCGACTGTGACCGGGAATAGCCTTTGAGGTTTTTTCATATCTTGGTTGCCTCGGCGCGTCAGCCCCATCGTTACGTCGGAATAAATAAGGATCAAAAATAAATGACTGAATACCTAAAAATGGTAGCCCTACAAAATGATGACGTAACCCCCAAATCAACCCGACTGTTTCCCGCGCAGGTTATTTGAGTCGTTACCCCTGGACATAATGTATACATATCGTTGCATTTTGCTATGCCTCAAGGTAGAATAGAGAAAACTTAGCCGGAGGGATCAAAGTGGCAACAGCAGTGAGAATATCAGAAAAACTCGTGCATGAGGCAAAAAAATACAGCCGGGTTGACCATAGGTCTGTAACCGGTCAAATCGAGCATTGGGCCAAAATTGGAAAATGCGCCGAGGAAAATCCGGACTTGACCTATACTCTCATCAAAGAAATACTGATCGGTCTTGAGGAGCTCGAAGAAGGAGAGAAGTCGGAATATAAATTCGGATGAAAATTTATCAATCAAGGACATTCGAGAACAAAGTAAAGAAATTATCAAAGACTGAAAAGGACATATTAGATTCGGAAATTAAAAAAATCGCAGCAAAGCCCCTGATCGGAGAAGAAAAGAAAGGCGACCTCAGGGGAGTGCATGTCTACAAGTTTAAGATCAAGTCCATACAGTACCTGCTCTCATACCGAATGATGAAAACCGATTTGGAATTAATCATGATCGGACCGCACGAAAATTATTATCGCGATCTCAAGACATATTTGAAAACAAAACAAAAGAAGGGGTAATCGGGTAGCCGGGGGTAGTTAACCCCCAGCCCCCGCAACACCCCGCATGCGGGTCCGCACGGGGCGTTTCGCAGAATCATCGGGCCGTAGCCGGATGGTGAATCCTGATCCACAGTGTTCGCATAGAAATAAGCCCCTTTTTTTCAAGATGCTCAGATGATGAGGACCGTGTCGGTTTCAAGGCGCATGAGGACATAAAAGAGATACCTAGGGGGCAAAGGTACGTAAATAGGCCAGCGCTATCAACGATACTTGCCCACAGGGAGCACTCTGCCAGGCAGATAAGAAATACAGTGCTGGACCACGGTTACAGTCAGAAAGAAGCGGCGGACTTCCCGGGCGTGCACTATTCCACGATAAGCATAAGGGTGAATAAAACATCGAATGCAAGAAACAAGACCCGGCAAGCTTCGCTTACCATATCGTAGGTCCTGTAGAAAAACCCTAAAAAAGGCTGGACGTGTCATAGAAATGCGGAATTGTAGTTGCATTGACAACCGGAAGATTCGGCGATAAAGTTGAACTGAAAGGTGGCGGGATGTCTGACAGACGCTTACCCAATGGTATCGCTCCGGAACGCGCCCCTGAGCAGAAAAGTCGTTTCGAAAGGAGATAAAATGAAGACTTTCGCAACTGCTTTTTTCGCACTTTTTCTTTCGGCCTGCATGGGGGCACAGTCCCAGGCCCCTCAATCACTGCAAGGGGCGCCCGCGCCGTATTGGTCTTACAAGATGTGCAAGGGATGTCACGACAGGTTGGTTGAGCAGCATGCCGAATCGTACCACGAAAAATCATTTACAAATCCTGCCTTTCAGGGGCAATACTTCAGGGAACTTCTCCCCCGGGTCAAGAGCGAACCCGATCTTGCCAAGGAGGCAAGGGAATGCATCGCCTGCCACTCTCCGATAACCTATATGACATCGGGCACATATCCGGAGAGGCCCGAGCAGGTTGTCCCGGAGCTGTCAGGGGTCACCTGCGATTTTTGCCACACCGTGACGGGCTACAAGGACCCGACGCCGGGAAACGGCTCCTATGTCTCTGAGCCCGGCGAGCGCAAATTCGGGCCATTCAGACATGAATATAATTGGCATCACGTCTACGGCCCACTCCAGACAACAAGCGAGTTTTGCGGGATCTGCCATAACGCGACAAACCGCCACGGGCTCCAGATCAAATCGACGTATTCGGAGTGGCGGGAAAGCCGGTTTGCAAGAGATGGCATCGAATGCCAGAGCTGTCACATGAATCGCAAAGGGTATCTGGTTGTCGGAAAGGCGATGTATGAGTCGGGACAGGCCGCTCATATCACACCGGGCCAGGCGCCATACCGGCGCAAGCTGTATACGCATCGTTTCCTCGGAGCCCATTCCAGGACCCAGATCACTGCGGGCGGGGCCATCGCCTTGCGAATAGAATTAGAAGAGTCCGCTGGCAATGAGATAATCGCACATGTCGTTGTGGACAACAAAAAGACCGGGCACAAGATGCCGTCGGGCAGCTCCGATTTGAGACTCTTGTGGCTGGAAGTTAATGTGACTATGGGAGACAAGACGGTCTCTGTCCCCGCCGACTCGCGGGGGGAAACCGATCCTTACGCCGTCGCGGGCAAAGACATCTCTGACAGAGAAATGCTCGGGGGAGATATACCCGAGGGAAGCCGCATCTACCGGTCCGTCTTCGTGGATGGGGGGGGCAGGCCTACCCTGTCGTCTTATGATGCGGTGGCTGTCGCGTTTGACAACAGACTGAATGCGGCGGAGGTCCGTCAGGAAACGTATCGTTTTGCAGTCCCTCATGACACCACGGGCAGAGTCGCCGTCACTGCAAGACTCCAATATCTGCCCTATCCGAGTTCATTCACGCGGAGGTTCGGCCTTACCAAGGAAGAACCTTACGAGATTGCGGCTGTCAGGAAGGTGATCATGCTAAAGTAGGCGCGGGAATTTCGGTCCCTCCCTTTTTTTTCAGGGGATCGCGGTTATGCCGGCTCCGGTGAAACACTTTTGATCTGTTTTTCTCATATCCCTTACATCCGTGATATGCAACAGGGGTTTCGCAGCTATCTGTATGAGGACCAGGGGAACAATTTTTGATGAAGAAGGCCAGTAAACACCGGGAATCCGGCAGGGAGTTCTACACCCCCGAGAGGTGCTACATAACCGAATTGTTAAACACTTCCGACGATCCCGGGGTATCGCTCGCCCGCGCCAGGGTCGAACCGGGCGTCACGACCCGTTGGCATCGCCTTGTCGGGACCGCCGAGCGCTATTACATCGTCAGCGGCAGGGGGCGAGTAGAGGTCGGGGACCGGCCGTTAAGGGAGGTGACTGCCGGAGACATCGTGCTGATCCCGCCGCTCTGCCGTCAACGCATCACCAACACAGGCCCCGAGGACCTGATCTTCCTTGCCATCTGCACCCCCCGGTTTTCAGACGATGCGTATGAAGACCTCGGAGACGACCCTTCCCCGGCCTGAAATTCCCGCTCCCCCGCAGCGGAAAGGTCATCCGCATATTCATGCCTCCGGCTAAAGTCTCCTGATTATACCTGACTGACGGAGCGCGGATACAGGGGGTTGCGAGAGAGGCCGGTCGATCTCACCCCATGCCGCAGTCCCTTTGACTTTTCTTCGGTTTATGTCTTACATTTAGAACATCCGCTACCGCTGCTTAAACAGCCGGAAGAGGGCATTACAGAAAGGTGGCGCGGAGGGTTTTGAAACAGTCATCCCTGAAAAAATATCTTATCATCCTTGTCGTGGTGGCGGCTGCCTTCTGCGCCGGTTATCTTATCGGCGGCAGCAGGATACAGCAAGTCGGCTCATTCCACGACATCCTCGTGAACCATCCAAAGGACCTTCGGGCGCTTGTCACGCCGAACGACGAGCGGGTGCGGACGCTTGCCGCCCGGCTGAAGACCCATGAGGCTGCCTTCGCCTTCGTGCGCGACCGCATCGCCGATGATCCCGCGGCGCCGGCGCTTCCGGCCGGGGAGGTCCTCGCCGACGGCCGTGCAGGCTGCCTCGGGAAGGCAGTGCTGCTCTGCAGCCTCTACCGCGCGATGGGGATACCGCCCTCCCACGTCCGCGTCGTCACGGGCGAGGTGGCATACACCCGAGGCGTCGCGGAGCATGCCTGGGTCGACATGGAGCACGACGGCGAATGCCTCCAACAGGATGCCACCGATTTCCTCGGCCGTTTCAGCTTCGACCAGTTCAGAGGCATGGAGTACACGCGTTCTTTTATCCGAAGGGAAGGCTATGTCTTCAACGACAGGCTCTTTGCCGTCGTTTCTCAGCTCAATCTCCTGAAAGGCATGGGCCACCCGTCGATGCAATAGCGCAGCGGTATTGCGCCCGATACCGGCGAGTATGCGATATTGCGGGCTTGCCGCGTTCCGCTATCGCCCCGAAACTTTTTCGCGTCGAAAATTGGGCCTTTCACGCCATGCAGCCCGCCGCTTATAATAGATGGTTGTGTTTGGCTGTATTCATTCTGGTTCTTCGAGGTGAGTAGTGGCATTAGTGAGTCTGAAAGAAGTGAAGACCGCCTTCGGCGGCCCCGTGCTGCTCGACGGCGTTTCGTTTCAGGTCGACCCGGGGGAGCGGGTCTGCCTCGTCGGCAGAAACGGGGCCGGCAAATCCACACTCATGAAGATCGTCCTCGGCGAACTCGCCCCTGACTCAGGGGAGATCATACGTGCGCGGGATTCGCGGGTCGCCTTTCTCGAGCAGGAAGTGCCCCGGGAACTGCCCGGGACGGTGTTCGAGGTCGTTTCCGAGGGACTCGGGGAGGTCGTCCGTCTGCTCTCCGATTATCGCTCCCTCGGCCACAGGCTCGCACAGGGGCGCGACGCAGCCTTGCTCGCGGAACTGGAGCGGGTCCAGCATCAGATCGAGGCCTCCGGAGGCTGGCGGACACAACAGCAGGTTGAGACCGTCCTTTCCCGGCTCGGTTTGGACCCCGACGCCCGGGCGGGCGAGCTTTCCGGGGGCTACAAAAGGAGGGTCCTTCTCGCCAGGGCCCTCGTCAATGACCCCGACCTTCTGCTTCTCGACGAGCCGACGAACCATCTCGATATCGAATCGATCGGCTGGCTCGAAGAAGCCCTTCTCGAATTCCGCGGGGCACTCCTCTTCGTGACACATGACCGGAGATTTATCGAGACCCTTGCGACGCGCATAATCGAGCTCGACAGGGGAAGGATCACCGACTGGCCGGGGAATTACAGGAACTTTCTGACGAGAAGACAGGCACAACTGGATGCAGAGGCCGTTCACAGCGCGCTGTTCGACAAGAAACTCGCGCAGGAGGAGTCCTGGATACGTCAGGGCATAAAGGCCCGCCGCACCCGTAACGAAGGGAGGGTGCGGGCGCTGAAGGAGCTGAGGAGGCAGCGGGCGGCGAGGCGCGAGCAGACGGGGTTCGTCGAGATGAGGCTGAACGAGGCCGAACGGTCCGGCAGGCTCGTGATCGAGGCCGAGGGGCTCGGACACGGCTACGAAGGCCGTACGGTGATCCGCCATTTCTCGACCGTCGTCATGAGGGGCGACAAGATCGGCATCATCGGCCCCAACGGCTCGGGAAAGACGACCCTCCTCAATATCCTGCTCGGCTCGGCCGCTCCCCTTCACGGTGCCGTGCGCCTCGGCACCCGCCTCGAAGTCGCCTATTTCGACCAGCACCGGGAGCAGCTGGACGACGAAAAATCCCTCGTCGAAAACGTCGGAGAGGGCAGCGACAAGGTGACAGTCAACGGAAAAACACGCCACATAATCGGCTACCTGGAGGACTTCCTCTTCCCGCCGGAAAGATCGCGGTCGCCGGTGAAGGTCCTCTCCGGAGGAGAGAGAAACCGTGCGCTACTGGCGAAGCTCTTCACGCGGCCTTCGAACGTCCTCGTGATGGATGAGCCGACGAACGATCTGGATGCCGATACCCTGGAACTCCTGGAAGAAATGCTCATGGAGTATCAGGGCACGGTTTTATTGGTGAGCCACGACAGGGAATTCCTCAATAACATCGTCACGAGCACGATCGTCTTCGAGGGCGACGGGAGGCTCGCCGAATACGTCGGGGGCTACGACGACTGGCTGCGCCAGCGCAGCGTCCCCTCTGATGGAGAGACGGAAAAGGCGAAAAAGAAGGAGAAGCCTGAAAAGGCACGGCCCCGGCAGGAGCGGCCGCGCACCCTGACATTCAAGGAAAAGAGGGAGCTCGAGACGCTGCCCGCCCTCATCGAATCGATAGAAGCGGAGCGGGCAGGGCTTTATGAAATGCTCGCGGATCCGGACTTCTACCGGCAGGACGCCGGCAGGATACCGGCCGTCAAGGCGAGGGTCGAAGAACTCGACAGGGAGATCCCTGCGGCATATGAGCGCTGGGAGCTTCTGGAGTCGATCCCGAGGGGACGCGAGTGAGATATGCCGGGGCTTCGCAAGAGACAAGGGGGTGCTATGAAGAAAAGTGAAGCCGGGGAAAAGACCCGTAGTAAGGCGCGGGGAACGGGCGCGAAAAGACATTCTGAAAGACAGAAAAGCATCCGTCCTCGCACGCTGCCGGCAAGCCTGCAGGATAAGCGGAGCACCGACTTTCATGAAGGACAGAGCGTTGAATTACTGATCGGCGCCCATACGGATATCGGCTATGCCGCACTTATCAACGGATCACGCGAAGGCCTGCTCTACGCGAACGAGGTTTTCCGCCCCCTGCGAGCGGGACAGCATATCTCCGGGTTTATCAAGAAGGTGAGGGACGACGGCAAGATAGATCTCTGTCTCCAGAAACCGGGTGCGGAAAAAGTGGACGCGGTAGCGGAAGAGATTCTCCACAGACTGAAAGCGCGGGGAGGATTCCTTGCCGTCGACGACAATAGCCGTCCCGAAATGATCTCCCGCCTGTTCGGGGTGAGCAAAAAGACATTTAAAAAGGCGGTGGGCGCCCTCTACCGCAAGCGGCTTATCCTCATGGAAGAGGCGGGGATACGTCTTGCCGGGGAGGCGAAAGACAAATAGCGCACCGCGCGTCGTAATCCGCGGGAAAGGCCTGCGTGGTCATCGGTCCTGTTTATGCGGCCGTGGTGTATACTGTAAGGGATGTGGGGGCAAGAAGACATGAGTGATCAGCAGGACGGCGGCAGAGCCTGCCGCCGGTCGAACGATCCCCTTCACGGCATCACGCTGGAGATGATGCTGACCCGGCTGGTGGAACTCTACGGGTGGGAGAAGATGGGACGGATCATCCGTATAAGGTGTTTCACCCATGACCCGAGCGTCAAATCCAGCCTGCACTTTCTGAGAAGGACCCCCTGGGCAAGAAATAAAGTTGAATCGTTGTATCTGAAAAGCAGGGGCGGAACGAGGGAATAGACGGAAGACCCTCGCACTAAAGCGGATTATGCCTGAAGAAAAAGCAAGATTGGTCTACTCCACAGGAAGGGTCATTAGCCGCAAGGAAAAGCCGGCAGCTGATGGCGTCAAACCGCCCCCGGGGCCGTCGGTTCAACGGGTGATCGTCCGGCTCGACCGGAAGCGGCGGGGAGGAAAATCCGTCACGGTTATGGAAGGTCCGGCTGTTCCGGTAAAAGACAGGGAGGCCCTCCTCAGAAGATTAAAGGCCGGACTCGGCACGGGCGGCACGATCAAGGGCTCGTCTATCGAGATACAGGGGGACCACTGCGATGCGCTCATTGCGACACTCACCGAAATGGGCTACAAACCGAAGCGCTCGGGGGGTTGACGGCACTGCGCCTTTCATAGCCGGCCGCCGGCAGGCGGGGAGGTACCTTAGCTGCGAGGGTCACTTCCCGCAGCACTTCTTGAACTTCTTGCCGCTTCCGCACGGGCAGGGATCGTTCCGTCCGACCTTCGGTGCGGACCGCACCACCTGCTTCGGGGGCACCGGCTCGCCGCTGACGAAATACCAGTTTCCTTCCTGCTTCAGAAATGCGGCCCGCTCGTGATGGTCCTTCCTTACCCCCTGCTCAGTGTAAGACGCAACGAACTCGACCATGCCTTCACTGTCTTCGGGCCCGCCCCCGGAGGTCTCCACGATCTCGAGCTTGTGCCACTCGGAGCCTTCCGCCCATTTCTTGGTGCTCTTTTCATCGAAGTCGGAACGGTGGTCGGGATGAAGGGAGGAAAGAAGATACGCGATTTCCCCGCGCGCATAGGCGCTGTACCGGGCGCGCATCACCTGTTCGGCTGTCGCGGCGGGCCGCTCTCCCCTTATTACCGGGCCGCAACACTCTTCATAGGAAAGGCTGTATCCGCAGGAACAGTTCTCCATCATCTTGTCCTAAGACTTCTTTATCCCTTCCCGGGAGATCGCGATCTTCCCGGTGCGCACGAACTCCTTGATCCCCATCGGCTTCAGCAACTCCAGAATCGCCGCGATCTTCTTTTCGTCGCCGGTGATCTCGATCGTATAGGTCTTCTGGCTCGAATCGACCACCCTGCCCCGGAAGATCTCGGTAATCCTCAGCACCTCGGCCTTGTCCTCCTGCCTCGGGGCGACCTTGATCATGACCATCTCCCTTTCGACGTGGTCGAGTTCGGTCATGTCCACCACCTTGATCACGTCGATCAGCTTGTTCAGCTGCTTCGTGATCTGCTCGATGATCCAGTCGTCGCCTGCCGTCACGATCGTCATGACCGAGACCTGCGGGTCGATCGTCTCGCCGACCGAAAGGCTCTCGATGTTATATCCCCTTCCGCTGAACAGCCCGGATATCCTGGAAAGTACGCCGAATTTATTTTCAACAAGCACCGATATCGTATGTCTCATAGCTCTCCTATATAACCCCTCGTTCATTCCCCCCAGGGGGGTGGTTATTCCTACTTCACCGCCTTGAGCTTCTTCTCGGACTTCTTCGTCTGTTCGAGGAAGAGCATCTCGTCAATCGCGGCGCCCGCAGGCACCATCGGGTAAACCTTTTCCTTCCAGTCGATCACGAAGTCCATGAAGACCGGCCTCTTGATACTGAAGGCCTCTTTCAGCACGGGCTCCACCTCCGAGCGCTTCGTCGCCCTCAGCCCGACCGCGCCGTAGGCCTCGGCGATCTTCACGAAGTCCGGGCAGGTCTCCTCGAGCTTCGTATGCGCATACCGCTCCTGGTAGAAAAGCTCCTGCCACTGTCTCACCATCCCGAGGAACCGGTTGTTCAGGATCGCCACCTTCACCGGCAGCTTGTTGATCACCGCGGTGGCGAGTTCCTGGATGTTCATCTGTATGCTGCCGTCGCCGGCAACGTCGATCACGAGCTTGTGGGGAAAGGCGAACTGCGCACCTATCGCCGCAGGGAAGCCGTATCCCATTGTTCCCAGCCCTCCTGAAGAAAGGAGTGTCCTGGGCTTGTCGAACTTGTAGAACTGCGCGGTCCACATCTGGTTCTGCCCGACCTCGGTCGCGATGATCGCGTCTCCCTTTGTCAGCTCGTGGATCTTTTCGATCACGTACTGCGGCTTGATGATGTCCGCATCCTTGTCGTAGGACATCGGCCTCTCGGCCTTCCATGCCCCGATCTGCTTCAGCCACGCCTTCCGCACCTCGCCCCACTGCTCCTTCACCTCTTCCCTTAGCACCTTGTTCATGCTCTGCAGGACCTTCTTGACGTCCCCGACAATCGGCACGTCGACGCGCACGTTCTTTCGTATCGACGTGGGATCGATGTCGACGTGCACAATCTTGGCGTTCGGCGCGAATGCGCTGATCTTTCCCGTCACCCTGTCGTCAAAGCGCATCCCCACCGCAACGAGCAGATCGGACTCCTGTATTGCCTTGTTCGCGAAATATGTACCGTGCATGCCCGGCATCCCCAACGAAAGCTTATGGCTCCCCGGAAACGCCCCGAGACCCATCAGCGTCATCGTGACCGGGATATCGGTATGCTCCGCCAGTTCCTTCAGCTCCTTCGAGGCGCCGGAGCTGATCACCCCGCCGCCGGCGACGATCACCGGCTTTTTCGCCTTGGCGATCATATGGGCAGCCTGGTTGATCATATAGCGGTTGCCCTCGTAGGTCGGTTTGTAGGTCCGCATATCGACCGTCTCGGGCCAGACGAAATCCGCCTTTCCCGAGGTAACGTCCTTCGGGAGGTCGATGAGCACCGGCCCCGGCCTCCCGGTCGTAGCGATATAGAATGCCTCCTTGATGATCTCCGCGAGGTCCTTCACGTCCTTCACGAGATAATTGTATTTGGTGCAGGGCCTCGTGATGCCGACGATATCCGCCTCCTGAAAGGCGTCGTTGCCGATGAGCATGGTGGGCACCTGGCCCGAGAAGACCACAAGAGGGATTGAATCCATCGACGCCGTGGCGATGCCGGTGACCGTATTCGTCGCGCCCGGCCCCGATGTGACGAGCGCCACCCCGGCCTTACCGGTAGCCCGGGCGAAACCGTCGGCCGCGTGGATCGCGCCCTGCTCGTGTCTGGTCAGGATCAGCTGGACGTCCTTTTCGTCGTGAAGGAGATCGAAGATATTCAGGACCACCCCGCCGGGGTATCCGAATAAATACTTCACGCCTTCCTTCTTCAGACTTTCTATGAATATTTCCGCGCCTGATATTTTCATGATCACGTTCTCCTCGCGACCACCGAAAGACTCTGCGAGCCCTCGCCGGCCTCATCTTCTGAAGTTTTCGGTTATTTTACCATACAACTTCCTTTTTTTAAACGATTCTCAATAACTCCGGGACGAATGGTATATAATAAAAAAAGGTTATGAGGCAAACCGGATCGGACAAATGCCGCAATAACGAAATTCATTATTACGCATTGCTACGATAAAGGAGGAAGAGTGAAAAAGATCGCACGCATCTCATTGGTCTGCAGCATATCGGTAGCCCTTCTTCTGTTGTTCTCCGCCGTTTCTCGCGCAGGCGAGAAGAAACCGATCACGATAAAGAAGGACGATAAGTGCCAGGTCTGCGGCATGTTCGTCGCGGGGTATCCTACCTGGGTGGCGGAGATCATCTTCAACGACGGGACATATGCCGTCTTTGACGGACCGAAAGACATGTTCCGTTACTACTTCACCATCGCAAAATACAGCCCCGGAAAGAAGCGTTCGGACATCAACGCGATCTACGTGACTGAATATTATTCCGCCAAGTTCATGGATGCCAGGAAAGGGGTCCTCTTCGTGCAGGGCAGCGACGTGATGGGCCCGATGGGCCCGGACCTCGTGCCGGTCGATACGCTCGACCATGCGAAGGTGTTCATGAAGGACCACCAGGCGAAAAAAATACTGAAGTTCGACGAAGTGAAGAAAGAGGACCTCCGGTAGTTGCGGCGCTCGACGGTCTTCGGCCTCTTCGTGCTGCTCTGCGTCTGTTGCCTCGCGGCGCTGGGGGTAACGTCGGAAATCCGCGTCTCCCGGTTTCTCGTACAAAGCCGCGACCTCAGCGGGATAACCGCGGCGCTTAAACTGACCGACATCTCTTTCTCGGACGACGCGCGCTATACGAGGAACCCCTCTCAGGCCGACATCTTCTCTGCGTTCCAGGACTATCCCGGGTCGATAGAGCATTTCCCGTCCGGGTCAGTGACGCCGCCCCCCGATTTCAGCTCGCTCGGCGCGCCGATAACGGTGAAGAGACGATGAGCCTCAACAGCCATCTGAACGTTCTCGATTTCACTCTCCTCTCACTCCTGAGGAGGAAGTTCAAGAATTTCGGGATCATTCTCGTCTTTACGTTCATCGTTTTCATCACCGGCTCGATCCTTTTCCTCTCCTATTCGTTCAAGCGGGAGGCGCTTCTGATTCTGAAGGGATCGCCGGAGCTGATCGTCCAGAGGATGTCTGCGGGACGCCATGAGCTCATCCCTGCGGATATTTCGAAGGAGATCCTGAAGATCCCCGGGGTATCCGGGGTCGAACCCCGATACTGGGGTTACTACTACGACCCTCTCGTGAAGGCCAACTACACCATCCTGGCATCGTCGGAAACCCTTCCTGCCAACAACCATCTTCTCCAGGGAAGGCTTCCCGGACCGGAAGACAAAGGTGTTGCGGCCGTCGGCAGGGGTGTGGCGAAGGCCCGTTTTCTCGATATCGGCAGCTCGATTTCTCTTCTGTCGTCGGGCGGCGATGCGATGGATTTCGACGTCGTCGGGGTCTTCGAGACGGAATCGGAGCTCCTTACCGCCGATCTCATCGTGCTCGGCCAGCCTGACGTCGTCCGGCTGTTCAGGATGCCTGCCGGCATGGCCACCGACCTCGCCGTGTCGGTGACGAACGAGACCGAGGCCCCTGTCATCGCCGGGAAGATCCGTTACATCTTCCCCGATACGAGGCCGATATTGCGAAAAGAAATCGTCAGGACCTACGATGCGGTCTTCGGCTGGAGAAGCGGTCTCATCCTCACGCTTTTCGCCGGGGCGCTCGTCGCCTTCATCATACTTGCCTGGGACAAGGCGACCGGCCTGAGCGCGGAGGAGAAAAAAGAGATAGGCATCCTGAAGGCGATAGGCTGGGAGACCTCCGATATCATCGAGATGAAGTTCTGGGAAGGGCTCGTCATATCCCTCTCCTCCTTTCTGCTGGGCATCATCCTGGCCTATATCCACGTCTATTTTTTCGGGGCCTCCGTATTCGCTCCGGCGCTGAAGGGCTGGTCGGTCATATACCCGGATTTCAGACTCGCGCCGTTCATCGATCCCTATCAGATCGCCATGCTGATGGCGCTGACGGTGATCCCGTATATCGCATCCACGATCATACCGTCATGGAAGGCGGCGATCACGGACCCGGACGAGGTGGTCCGTGGATAACGGCATAATCATCCGGACAGAGAACCTGACAAAGTATTACAACAAGGGCAAGGC
The DNA here is from genome assembly GCA_021783515.1 of Nitrospirota bacterium. Classification (GTDB taxonomy): domain Bacteria; phylum Nitrospirota; class Thermodesulfovibrionia; order Thermodesulfovibrionales; family UBA6898; genus Sulfobium. The sequence goes on along the minus strand of JAJXTV010000041.1, from coordinate 8,740 downwards.
GAACGAAGTGCTTGCCACAAGCGGGGTGTCCGTCGGGATCAGGCGCGGAGATTTCGCGATCCTGAAGGGACCGAGCGGCTCCGGCAAGACCACCCTCCTCTCCCTCCTTGGCTGCATGACGCGGCCGACCTCCGGATCGATCATGGTCGAGGGGAGGGACATATCCCACCTTCCGGAGCGCTTTCTGACCGAGATCAGAAGGTCGACCTGCGGGTTTATCTTCCAGCAGTTTCATCTCATCCAGGGGATGAGCGTCCTTCAGAACGTCATGCTCCCGCTGTATCCGACCGGCGCCGACCTCACGAAGCTAAGGAAGAAGGCGGAGGGGCTGCTCGAAGGTCTCGGAATGCTCAAAAGGAGAGACTTCCCTGTGCAGGGCCTGTCGGGCGGCGAGCAGCAGAGGACGGCAATCGCCCGGGCGCTTATCAACGACCCGGAGATCGTGCTTGCCGACGAGCCTACCGCTCACCTCGACACCGCCCTCTCCCGGGATTTCATGAATACCATGAAAGAGCTGTGGGAGAAGGGAAAGACGGTCATCATCGCCTCGCACGACCCGATCGTCTTCGAAAACGAATCCGCGGGCCTTGTCGTAGAGATGCGCGACGGGGCGGTAAAGAACATAACGAGGAAATAGCGCGGATGATCATGCAGCCCGGCGTCATCGCACTGCTCCTGGGGTCCGGGATCACACTCGTCCTGCTGGTCTACGCCTCATTCCTCGGAGTAAAGATATGGAGCAACTGGGACATCGGGAGCAACTCGGAGACCCAGCTGGCCCTCGAGAGAAAGACCTATCTCGTTTCGACGCTCGTCAAGTACGGGCTCTTCTTCGAGATCGTCTCTGTCTTCCTGTTCATCTATACCGCCGATGACATCCATAACCTGCTCGTCGGGGCAATGTGCGCCACCGGCTCTCTCAACGCAAACGCCTTCGGCTTCCCCGCGCTCTACGTAAAGATCGCCGTGCTCTTTCTTGCGGCGGCGTGGATCGTCCTCGACACGCTCGACAGCAGGGCCGAAGATTATCCCCTCACCAGAAAGAAATACAAACTCCTGCTCTTCATCGTCCCCCTCGTCGTCGCAGGATATGTCCTGCAGATCAAATATTTTTCAGGCATAAACCCGGACGTAATCACCTCCTGCTGCGGTGTCCTCTTCAGCGAGGGGGGAAGCGGCGTCGGGAGCTCTCTCGCCTCCCTGCCCCTCCATGGCACGGAAATCGTTTTCTTTTCGCTCTTCGTTGCCGTCTCGGCCGCGGGGCTTCTTGCGATAAAGACGGGGCGGCGGTTTTTCATGATCGCCCTTGCCTGTCTTTCGGCCTCCTTCTTCTTTGTCTCGATCGCCGCGATCATCTCCTTCATCTCGCTCTATTTTTACCAGAACCCGACGCACCACTGCCCCTTCGACATGCTTCAGGGGGGATATTACTATGCGGGGTATCCCATGTACGCTTCGCTTTTCACCGGAAGCTTCTTCGGGACGATGACCGGCGTGATCCAGCCGCTCAGAAAGGTCGCGACCCTTTCCGCGCTTGTTCCCGGGACGCAGCGCCGATGGGCGCTCATCTCCGTTACGGCTTTTACGATATTCGTCGTGATCATTCTGATCCCGATCGTCTTGACGCCCTTCACGCTCGAAGGATACTGAGCGCCGTCTGCGCGCGGGGTCGCTCCGGATGGGATCGATGCCGTGCAATAGCCTACCACCTGCCGTTTTGCTATAATTTATGTACGCAGTTTCACAGGCGCACAATCAGTCTACTGAACATACGGGAGGCATCATGAATGCGACACAGGTAAAGCCGGATATATACTGGGTGGGGGCGATCGACTGGGCCGTCCGGGATTTTCACGGATATATGACCCCGAACGGAACTACCTATAATAATTATCTCGTAATGGATGAAAAAATCACTCTCCTCGACACGGTAAAACATGACTTCAGCGAGATCATGCTCGACAATGTCAGCCAGATCGTTCATCCCTCGAAGATCGACTACGTCATCATCAACCATATCGAAAACGACCACGTCACGAGTCTCGACCGGATCATGGCCTTCGCGCCTAATGCGACGATCTATATTACCGAAAAGGGGAAGAAGGGCCTGGAGCGCTTCTTCGACATCTCTCACTGGAACATCAAGACGGTGAAGACCGGCGACACGCTCAATATCGGCAAGCGGAACCTCCTCTTCCTCGAAACGCCGATGCTGCACTGGCCCGACTCGATGATGACCTACATCAAGGAAGACAAGATCCTGGTCAGCCAGGACGGTTTCGGTCAGCACCTCGCCACCTCCTCGCGCTTCGACGATGAGTTTATCGAGTGCGCCTCGGTATCGGAGCTGGAGGACTCGGTCGTAGATTATTACGCCAATATCCTGATGCCCTTCGGAGGCATCATAAAGAACAAGCTCGCCGAGGTCCAGAAACTCGGCCTCGACATCGAGATAATCGCTCCCGACCACGGAGTCATCTGGAGAAGAAACCCCGGCAAGGTACTTCAGATGTACTCTGACATGGCGTCGGGAAAGGCCAGCCTCAGCGTTGCGGTGATCTACGATACCATGTGGCACAGCACCGAGATGATGACACTGCCTCTCATGCGGGGCATTATGGAGGAAGGGGTCGACTGCAAGGTGCTCAAACTCCGGGCCACGCCTATGTCGATCGCCATCAAGGAGTTTTGGAAGGCACGCGGCCTGCTGGTGGGCACCCCGACCCTGAACAACAAGATGTTCCCCTCGATGGCCGAATTTCTGCAGCATGTGTCGGGACTCAGACCGAAAGACAGGATTGCCGGGGCCTTCGGCAGCTACGGCTGGGGCGGCGGCGCGGTCAAGGAGGCCTATGAATGGCTGAAGGCGATGAAGCTCGAGACGGTCGAACCGGGGGTGCAGGCGCTTTACAGGCCGGCGCCGGAAGACGACCAGAAGTGCTATGAATTCGGCAGGGAGTTCGCCCGGAAGGTAAAAGAGTACCACGCACAGTTCGCCTGATGAAAACCTTAGCCTTTCTCGGCAGTCCGCGAAAAGACGGCAACACGGAGCTTCTCCTGAAGGAAGCGATCCGGGGGGTGCAGGAAACCTCTTCGTCCGAAGTAGCGCTCTTTAAACTGAACCTGATGAATCTCAGGCCGTGCCAGGACTGCGGGGGCTGCGATAAGACGGGAGAATGCATCCTGGAAGACGACATGTCGAAGATCTACCCGGAGATCAGGGCCGCCGACCGGATCATTCTGGCCTCGCCGATTTTCTTCTTCGGTCTTTCCGCCCAGTCAAAGACGATGATAGACCGCTGCCAGAGTTTCTGGTGCGAGAAATATCTCCTGAAAAAGCCGATCCCGCCGGGGGGATTCGGCCGCAAGGGACTTCTCATCGTAGTAGGAGGGATGAAGAAGCCCATCGGCGTCGAATGCGGCGACGCAAGCGCAAAGGCCTTTTTCAGGACGGTGAGCGTCTCCGAGCACAGGGTGCTCAGTTTTCTCGGCGTCGACGCCAAAGGCGCGATTCTCGGCCATCCCACTGCGCTGAAGGAGGCGTTTCAGGCCGGCGTGGATCTCGTCTCGGCCTGACGCGATGCGTTTCCCTCTGCCCCGCTTCGTCCAGTTCTATCCGACGTTCCGGTGTAACCAAAGCTGCCCTTTCTGTTTCAATGCCCCGTCGCAAGGCGACGAGATGACCTTTGGCAACGCCCTGAAACTGATCGGGATCCTCTCCGACAACGGGATAGCCGAGCTCGATATCATGGGCGGCGAGCCCCTTCTCCTGGACTGGATGCCGGACTTCGTCGGAGCCGTCCTGGGAAAAGGGCTTGCGGTGAACCTGAGCACAAACGGCTCCAGGCCGGACGCGATAAGCAAGCTTCGCCGGTTCCGCGGCGAAAAGTTATCGATCGGCATATCGCTGGAGGGAAGCACGGAGCAGACGCATGCCGCACAGACCGGATCGCTCTATTTTACGGAAGTGCGGAGGGGTATCGAAACGCTTTCCGCCCCGGGCTTCGAGCCGGTAGTAAAGACGGTCGTCACCAGGGAAACGATGGACGATATCCAGGCGATAGCAGACCTTCTGAAAGAAAAAGGCGTCCGGCGATATTACCTCCTTCATATGGACCTGCTGTCCGACGACCATGCCCTGCAGGCCGCCGCTCTTGCATATCCGGAGTTTCTGTCTTTCTATGAACGTATACGGGACGCAAATCCGGATATCTCGATCCTCAAAGTCAATGCGTCATGCTTCGAAAGAAATACGCTCCCGCCGGGCGTGCGGTGCGCCGCGGGTGTCAGGAAACTGGCCATAATGCCCGACGGCTCGGTATATCCGTGCAACCTCCTTCATCGCATGCCGTCTTTCAGGCTGGCGAACATATTCGAGACGGATATGACGGCGATCTGGAATACCCCCGCTCTCGATGCATTCAGGCGCGACGACGGGAATTCCTGCCAAGCTGCGGATTGCGCCAACCGCCCTTCATGCACCGGCGGGTGTCCGGCGCACGCGTATTTTCATGCGGGAAAGCCCTCCTCGGGAGACGTGAGATGTCTTCTTCAAAGGCAACTTCCGGTGTAAGCCCCTCCTACTTGGCCAGACACTCGCCGTCCTCAAACCGCCCCATGATGATCCTCGATCGGGAGACTTTCATGCAGTCATAGTCGGGATCGATGCCGGATTCGACCCATATTCTCTGCAGCCCGGAAATCAGCCCCCGCTGATTGAAGGTGATCTTCGCGGTCGCATTTCGTTGCAGTTTGTACGCGACCGTCTTCGGAAAACCCGCTAGGCTCTCGTCCCCCGAATCATATTCTCCGCTATCGTTCGTGTCTTCAATTATCGAATACCGCTGCCCTCCGAAGACGACATAATGCTCCAGCCCCCTCTCCATCGCCCTCACCCTGGCATGCATCATGTCGGAATAGAGCTCTTTCGTCGCTTTTTCCACTTCATACCTTTTCATCCAGTCACGATAGGTGAACCCCATAGCGGCGATAAGTATCCCGGTTATGGTTACGACAACGACGAGTTCGATCACGGTAATCCCCCTGTCCTCCATCATCCCCTCCGCGGTCCTCTGAATTTCGCGCGGAAGCGTCCCCTGCCTCCGTCCGCAATGATGTGATAACAGATCGCAGAAAAAAAATCACCTGTCAATGTTGACAGGTGATTTTTGGGGCCTGATTGTGCTTAACTATTACTTTTTGATACGTCCGTCCTGCCTTTGACGGCAAGACGAGTTGCGCCCCCCGCGCGGGACAGGCAACGCATTCTCCCTGTCAGCTAACAGGGATGGACATTGAATAATTGGTCCCCTGGTCCACCCCGCTGGTATCAGTGGTTCCCTTATATTCGAAAACCGCCACGTAATACGCAGTATTAGGGCCTGCAACGGAAACGGTCGTGCCGGTACCTTTGTAAATAATGTAATTGCCGGCACCGAATTCCGTCCCGTAGCCGAAGGTTGGGTTCAGCATCCTCTGATTTACGGATAGCCTCTGGTGTTATACTGACTTCGGTATTGCGAGTGTTCCTCGTCAGACGGATAGTTCTCAACAGCCGTGTCATACGGATAATTGCTCATCGCGGCAAATGGGAGCGGATCGACCGTATGAGGGATATCCACGTTCCCGGTCGCCTTGTAATAACCATTGGCATAGACCAGATATCTTCTCGACATCCCCTCGGGCTGCTGGCCGGCCGCCCCGAATCTCACGGACAGTTCGTCTCCCCCTGCAAAGATGACGAACTTGTCGTCCGTCCCCGCAAGAAGGGGCGTTACGTCCCCATATCGCGTATAATCTCCCGTGAAATAGGACGTGTCCCTGCTCACGATGCTCCCATAGATATAATCAAAGAGTTCTCCCGGAGTCTTTTCGCTGAACCCGTAATATGCGAGGTCAGCCGAGACGAGCGGCACCTCAGTAGCCGTTACCGGCTGATCGACCGACGTATCGAAATAGATCGCGTCGACATAGGTCTTCAGAACAAAGCTCAGCCTGAACTTATATGTTCCGGCCTGGAAGATATTTGTGATGTCGACGATATATGCGTTGCCCCGCTCCTTGGGCGCCGGGATTTCCTTCGTCGTATACGGCACCATCGTCCAGTTGCCGTTGGAGTCAAGGACTTCAAGTTTGGTCCTTTTGCCCTGAATGGAGAGCTGGTTGGCCAGCGCCATTCCGGCCGATGTAGTAGGGACCGCCATCTCGGCGTCTATAATCAGCTTTATCCGGGCCGCCTGCGACTGATCTCCCAAATCGATCTCCAGCGTATGCCACTCAAGACCGATATTCCTGTCCTCATTGAGAACAAGATAATCCTTGTCCGAGGCGGCAAGCGTCGCGGAAACATCTTCTCCGCTGTTGACGTGTATGATCGATACCGGCTTCTGCAACGGAATATCGACGGTATGAAGGATGGCAGCGGGGTTCACATACGTCGACGTCTTGAATTCCTGGTACACCTCTTTGCCCTGAGGATAGTCGACGGTGTAAAGCTTCAGGGTATCGAGATAGTCGGTCTCGTCACGCTCCTCGACGATCTTAAGGCTGAACGACCCGCCCTGTTCCTGCGGGATGCTCCTGAGCAGGTGATACTCAAAAGGGTTCGGTTTCCTGAAGCCTGCGGGGGTCTTCGTACCGAGGAACCCCGTCGGAAAGATGTCAGTTTCGAAGGCATATTTCGATCCTTCCCAGGCATAGAGGGTCGGGCAGGTGCTGCATCCATAGAGACAGCACGAGTCGGCGTAGCACCCGTCGGTAACGGTGAACGACAGCGAAGACGACCAGGGCCCTTCTGTCAACGTCACAGTATCCCTCGCCTTCGCCCGCCACCAATACGTACCGGGACCCGGTATAGGGGCCCACTGGGTAGCGGCTATCCATCCCGAGGTGACCACGCCCGTAGCGAACGTCGGGTCTACGCTGTACTCGACGCGGTATTCGGCCAGCGGCGGGACCGCGTTCCACACGAATGCAAAGTCACTGAGAACAGCCGCGCCGTTTGTGGGGGCGACCGGTGTGATCTGGGGCGGGGCCGTCCCGTCCGAAACCATGAAACTGTCCGTCGAAGACCATGCCGAGACAGCCTCCGTATGGTTGGCATCACGCGCCTTCACCCGCCAATAATAAAGCGTATTGTTCGTCAGAGAAGGCGACCAGCTTGTTACAGGAGCGGCGATCCAGGGAGAAGTCTGGTACAGTCCAGACGGATTATCGAAGGCTGCCGATGTGTCGAGTTCCACCTGATATTCGATCGGCCCTCCGTCAGGGTCCGCCGAGGCGGTCCACTGGAGTGTTGCGCTGCAGCTGTCTGGACACGTCACGTCCGGTGCGGCCACGAACGAGGGGACCGTCGGAGGCACCGAGATGGCCAATGCCGCATCGGCCGATACCGCATCGCCGCCTGCATTTTCCGTCCGTGCACGGTAATGATAGGTAGTATGATTGACAAGTCCCGTCAGCGTCAGCGTGTGGCTCAAAACCGGGGTGTTGTTCCCCGTAGTCGATCCGTAGCCTTCCGTTAAACCGTAGTCGACGTAGGATGAGCCCGGCACATCCGTTCCCCACGTTATCGTCACCCGCACGTCCGTCCCGACGGCGGTAAATCCACCGGCAGTAGGACCCGAGCTGATATGGGGGGCCGGCACCCAAGGCGTCTTTGTATTCCAGGACTGGTCTGTACCCGAGCCCGTATCGTTTTCATGGCAGGAAACGAGGTGACTGCCCCACCACGTTCCGCTGTAGCTACCTGGTATTCTGCCGCTTCCCGAGCCTCCGCCCGGCCCTTCGGATCCTGTGTGGTCGTCCACATTTACGCCGGACAGAACCGGTGAAGTGTTATATCCCACACGGCCCTTATGGTCCGAATTGAAGCAGTTGCTGACCATCAACCGCGGAAGAACCGACCCGTTGTGAGGGGAGTGGCACTTCGAACACGTATAATTATGCTGAACGGTTCCGTTGGCCGTTTTCCACCCCTTCACCGACTCGTGGATCCTGTCTTTGCTCTTCCATGCGTGAGTGGTGCCGTTTGTGAGGGTGCTCTTTGCATGGCATCCGAGGCAGAGCCCGGCAAACTGCGTCTCGCTCTCGGTCACGCCCGTAACCGTCCCGATGATATCAGGCCCGAACGTATTCTGGTCGATATGGTAACCTGTCCCGCCGTACGGGTAGGTCAGCGGAGTGTTCGAATCGGGGGCCACATCTTCCTTGTACGGAGAGGTAACCCACGTCCCCTTAAGCATGGGAACCCCGTATTTCTCGTTCGCAGCGAGTGTCGGGCTCACGCCGTGCGGATCGTGGCACGCCGCGCAAAGGCCGTTGATCTGAGAAAGCGGCGTGCTGGACAAGGCCGATGATGCTCCAAAATGCCCTCCGGCGTTATGCATGATCGCCTTGTAGGAATAACGCAGCTGCGCCCCCACATCTCCAGGCGCAAGGTAGGGCGAATCCCAGTATCCGATCACGGCCTGAGACTCTCCGAAGGCGGAACCATATCCCCAGGGCGTCGTGCCGGCATTCTGGTTGAGGTGGCAGTCGAAGCAGAGGCCGGCGCCCGCATTGTAGAGGTCTTTGTTCGCAGCGGAACCTCCGGCCTGAGGCGCATATGTCACCGAATATCCGCCCTTGCCCGCGTTCGTGTCTTTCAACATGCCGCCGTTGACCGTGGCGCTCGCATACGTGGTCGTCGTCCCCGCCACTGTCGAACCGTGGGAGTTATGGCAGTCGAAACAGGCGACGT
>JAJXTV010000040.1 GCA_021783515.1 Nitrospirota bacterium | reverse complement strand
TAGTTCACCCCTGAAGCGAAGACCCAGCCGTAGGCTGCCGTGTTGCCTTGTCCGTCAACCTTAGCGCCCCACTTGTTTTGCGATTGAAACGTGACGTAATTGCCGGACGTGCCCCCCCTGGTAAGATACACCCCTATGCCGTCGCCGTTGCTATCCGTATATGTCCCGTCCCCGACAATGACCGTGTCGCCGGGGTTGACAATCGTGGCGGCCTTTTGAATGGTCTTAAATGGCGCAGCCGCAGAACCGCCGTTACTGTCCGAACCGGTTGTCGCCACGTAATATGTCGCTGCATTGGCCTCGCCGAATACCAGCGCCGAAAACATCACAAAGAAACAGACTGCAAAGAGAACCGCCCAACCATTACCTTTTGACTTCATACTTCCTTACCTCCGGTTTTTATAAATCCAGCCCATTTAACAAAACGGCCGGATGTTACAACTTGATTATTGGGAAAAGATTACGAATTGATTAATATTTCTTAATCTTCTCCGCCTCCCGGGGGCACAAAAAAAGCCTGTTCCCTGAAGGAAACAGGCTTTTCCGTAAAAGGCAACGCGGGCAAGCGCTGTTTCTTCGGCAACCCGGCCGTCCCTCCATCGCCTTCAGAAGGGACCCGTAGCTTTGTGCCCCCTGGTTACCCAGGGTTTACCTTTTCGGAAACTCCAACTACTGCTAGTACTCTTTCAAAGATCAGAAAGACATTTCCACCATCTATAGGTAAAATAACCCAAACCCGGGACGAAAATCAGTGACAAACGTCACACTCCTGCGTCTTGTCCATCGGAGTCCATTTATGATATTGCTTTCTACTGGATGAAACTGAGGGCTGAGGTCATTCACCCGCAGTGCGGGCATGAACGGGGAAATGCTGTCGCATCAGTGCGCCGGTTTTGCGCGGGACGACGATCGGCGCAAAAACGACATCCCCTCTATAGGAATAATTACTGAGGTTTTATCCCGGAGATAAGCTTCCTACAGCAGTTTCTCGATCTTCTTCACCATATCGGCATCGGCCCATTCGTAGTCTCCGAAGAACTTCTCGACGACGACGCCGTGTTTGTCAATAAGAAAGGTGGTCGGCATTGAAAAGACCTTATAGAGCCTCGTGGCGGCATGGGTTTCATCGTAGAGCACCGTGAAGGCGATGTTGTTTTTTTTGACGAATTCCATCGGGGACTCGACCGAGCTGTCGGTCGAGACCGCCACGATCTCGAGACCGCGCGAAGCCATCTTCCTGTAAAGCTTGTTGAGCTCCGGCATCTCCGCAACGCAGGGAGGGCACCAGGTCGCCCAGAAGTTCAACAGCACCACCTTCCCCTTCAGCGAAGAGAGGGTGACGTGATTTCCCCTCAGGTCCTTCAGGGTAAAATCCGGGGCCTTCTGCTTGTCGAGCTTCTCGATCTCGCCCGGCGAGGGCCTCTTGTCGCTTCCTGACGGCGAGCCCGGGGCCATCGCGGTAAGCCAGAAAAATGCGGCGGCCAGCGTGAGCGCTATTCCTATCTTTGTCATTTTTTCTCCCCTGTATTTTTTTTGTATTTTACTTCTTCGCGCGCGAATTCACAACCCGATCAGCCGGGGAATATCTTCCCGGGATTCAGGATGTTTTTCGGATCGAAGACCTGCTTTATTCTCTTCATGAGTTCGAGCTCCGCAGGAGGTATCTCCATCGAGATGTAGGCCGCCTTCGTCAGGCCTATCCCGTGCTCGCCCGAGATGGTGCCCCCGAGATCGAGCGTCGCCCTGAATATCTCCGAGACCAGCTTTTGGGCCTTTTCATATTCGGCCTTGTCGTTTCTGTCGATCATGAGGTTGACGTGGATGTTGCCGTCGCCTGCGTGGCCGAAGCTGACGATCGTGATCCCGGAGCTCTCTCCGAGCCGCTTCAGGATACCGAGCATCTGCGGGATCCGGCTTCTCGGCACGACGATGTCTTCGCTAATCTTCGCCGGCTTCAGGTGATAGAGCGCCGGAGACACCGCACGCCTCGCCTCCCAGATCTTCTCCCTCGCCGCCTCGTCTTCGGCCATGATCACCTCTCCCTGGAACTTGCGGCATACCTCCGTGATACGCTCCGCGTCCTTCGCGATCGCCTGGGGGTGGCCGTCGAGCTCGATCAGAAGCAAGGCCGCGGCGTCCTTCGGAAAGCCGACCGGCCGGTAGTTCTCGACCGCATGGACCGCGCCGCTGTCGAGGAATTCCAGGGTCCGCGGGATGATCCCCTGCGCCAGTATGAACCGCACCGCCTCCCCGGATTTCTCGACGTCTCCGAAGAGCGCCATGAGCGTCACGATCTCATCCGGCAGGGGAAGCACCCTGAGCCTGATCTTCGTGATCACGGCGAGGGTGCCCTCGGAGCCCACGAGAAGGCGGGTGAGATCGTAGCCGACGACGCCCTTTGCGGTCTTCACCCCGGTATGGATCACGCTTCCGTCGGGCAGCACCGCCTCGAGCCCCATCACATAGTCCCTCGTCACGCCGTACTTGAGCGCACGGGGGCCGCCTGAGTTTTCCGCCACGTTCCCCCCGAGCGTACAGAAGTTCATGCTCGCGGGATCGGGCGGATAGAAGAGCCTGTGCCGTTCCAGCTCCACCTGAAACGTCCCGTTGACCACCCCGGGCTCGACGAGCGCGGTCATGTTCTCGCGGTCGATCTCGAGTATTTTGTTCATCCGTTCGAGGCTCAGGACGATCGCCCCCGCCGGAGGGACCGCCCCCCCGGTCATGCCGCTGCCGGCTCCGCGGGGAACGATCGGGATGGAATGGGAAGAGGCAAAAGTGACTATCTTGACCACATCGTCGACGTCCTGGGGCCAGACGACGGCGGAGGGCGCTGCCTCCAGCCCCGAGGCGTCGAACCCGTAGCAGAGGAGGTCTTCCGGTGCGGTCGATACCCTGCCGGGGATCAGCTGGGCCAGTGCTTTCATCGGGGCGGGCTGCCGGGGAGAGGGGACATCGGTGCTACGCTGCCGGGACTTCGGCGAGCTGCATCGAGATCACCTTCGAAACGCCGGCCTCCTCCATGGTGATTCCGTAGAGGTGCTGCGCGACGCTCATCGTGGTCCTGTTATGCGTCACGACGATGAACTGTGTGTGCGAGGAAAGGTCTTCGAGCATCCTCGAATATCGCTCGGTGTTGGATTCGTCGAGCGGGGCGTCCGCCTCGTCCAGGATGCAGAGCGGCGTGGGTTTGATCAGGAAGCTCGCAAACTGGATCGAGAGCGCCGTGAGCGCCTTTTCGCCGCCGGAGAGCAGATGGATATTCTGGAGTTTCTTGCCGGGCGGCTGCGCGACGATCTCGATCCCGGATTCGAGGATGTTATGCTCGTCGGTCAACACGAGCTCGGCCCTGCCGCCGCCGAAGAGCGTCGTGAAGACTTCGCGAAATTTGGCGTTCAGCATCTCGTAGGCTTCCTTCAGCTTTCTCTTCGTCGTGCTGTTGATCTTCGATATCGCCTCCTCGAGCTCGGCGATCGATTTGGTGAGGTCCTCGTGCTGATTCGTCATGAACTCGTATCTCGTCCTGAGCTCCTCGTATTCGTCGAGCGTCCCGAGGTTCACCGGCCCCATCTCCTGGATCTTGTTCCTCAGTTCGGCCAGCCGCTCCTGCTCTTCGGCGGAGACCTCGGCGATCTCGATCTCGCCGATCTCCGCCCCGAAGTTATTCTTCACATTCGTCGCCAGGTTCTCGAGGCGGAGCTTGTGCTCGGCCCTCGCCACGTCGAGTTCGGATATCCGGTGGCTGATCGTCCCGGCCTGCTGTCTGAGCGCCTTCAGCCCCTGCTCGACGCTGAAGAGGTCCTGATTTTCCCGCTCGATCTCCTCCTTCTTCCGGGAGATCTCCAGCCGGAGGGCGTCGGCGTCCGCGACGAGTTTTCTGAGCCTGCCCTCCTGTTGGAGTATCTCGCCCTCGCGCTGGGAAATGCGGCCGAAGACCGCTTCCTTCTCCGTCTGCATTTCGGCCTTCTTCTGGCGCATCTCCTCGATCGTCTTCAGCGACGACTCGATCTCGTTGCGCACCGCCTCGATCCTCTCGCGGTTGGAGGCGATGAGCAGCCTCAGGTCGGTCACTTCGCCCCGGAACTCCTCCATCTCGGACTTTCTCCGGGAGATGCCCTCCTGAAGCAGGAGGCCTTCGCTTTCAAACCCCGCCTTCTTCGCCTCCGCGTCCCGGATGGCCGCCTCCTGGGCCGACATCGCGGAGCAGACCGCCTCTTTCTCGCGGCCGATCTCCTCGATCTCGAGGGTCAGATAGGAGAGCTTACGGTTCGTCCTCTCCCGCTCCTCGGAATAGTTCTCGACCGTGAGCCGCGACAGCGATATCTCCTTCTCGATATTATGGAGAGCCGTTTCCGACTCCCTGACCGAAACCTCTTTTTCGAAGATGACGCCCTGCACTGCCTGGACCTCGCCGTTTATCTCCTCGATAAGGCCTTTCTTCGTCTCGATCATCTCCCCGAGCTCCCTGATCTCGCGCTTCCTCCGGAAAATGCCCTTTTCCCCCCCGACCACGACGGCGCCGGAGGGCTCGATTACCTCTCCTTCGACCGTGACGAAGGTATGGGTCATGTCCTTCTCCCGCAGTGCGAACGCGGCGGAGATGTCGCTGACGATCAGGATGCCGTCGAGGAGGTTCCCGGCGACGGTCTCATATCCTTCCTTCACCTTGACGAAATCGAGCGCCCTCCCGACGATGCCCTCGGGCGGGGCCCCGTGAGACGGCGCCTTCCCGGGTTCCGACGGGATAAAGCAGGTCTTGTCGACGTCCTTGCCTTTCAGCGAAGAGACCGCCTTCAGGATATCCTCCGGCGACGCGGTGATCAGCGAATCGGACTTTTCGGCGAGGGCGATCTCGAGCGCCCGCTCGTATGCCGCGTCTACCTCGATCACGTCCGACATCGACGCAAGGAGCGCAATCCCCGTCTCCCCCGACAGCAGCTCGCGCGTCGGTGTGTCGAAGACGATCTCTTTGAGGGAATCGAGGCGCGAGATGAACGAGGCGAGTTCCTCTCTCGCCTCCGCAAGCGACCGTGCAAGGTGCTCGACCCTTCCTTTGGCCGAAACGAGTTCGGCGGCGAGCACCTCCTTCTTTTCCTTCAGAAGAAGCGCCTCGCTCGTGCTGCCGTGGATGCCCGACTCGACCTCGCTGATCGAGGACTCGATTCCGGCGAGTATCTTCCTGGAGTCCTCCGACTCTCTCAGCGCAGCGGCCTCGCGCCGTTCCAGCGCCTCCTGCGCCGACTGCTGCCGGCCGAGTTCGTTGCGGAGTCCGCTCAGTTGCTCCGAGACGCGGAAGATCTCCTTGCGGCTGTCCTCGATCTGCTCTTCCTTCTCGGCCAGCTCCTCTTCGATCGTCCTGAAGGCCTCGCTCTTTTCCCTGAGCGTTGCGGTCTGGCCCTCGATCTCGCCGCCGATGCGCTCTTCCGCGGACCTGAGCTCGTCGCACCTGGCGTTGATCTCGATCGTCCTGGAGTCGATCTCCCCTTCCTGAACGGTCAGCTTGGTGCGGTACTCGGCGAGGTTGGCGATATCGTTTCTGCCGACCGCGACCGCCCGCTCGATATCGGATATCTCCCGCTCCATCTCCTGGAACTGTTTCTGGACCGCCTCGGTCGCCTTCTCTTTCTCGAGCAGCACGAGCCTGCGGGATTCGGTCTTCGTCTCGCTCTCGGACACCTCGGCGTTTATCATCGCCTCTTTTTCCCTCAGTCCCTGATATTCTTCAAGGACAGCCGCCAGCGCGTCGCTGATCTGCTGGAATTCGTTCCGCGCGATCTTCAGCTCGATGGCGTGCATCTCGGCCGAGAGTTTCTTGTACCGCTCGGCCTTCTTGGCAAGCCTGTCGAGGATATTGATCTGCTTTTTCACCTCGGCGATGATGTCGTTGACCCTCAGGAGATTGGTCCGGGAGGATTCGAGCTTGGAGAGCGCCTCGGCCTTCCTGATCTTGTACTTCATCACGCCTGCCACTTCCTCAATGATGAACCGTCTTTCGAGCGGCTTGGAGTTGAGGATCTCGCCGATCCTCCCCTGCTCGAGGATCGAGTAGCTCCTGAAATCGAGGCCGGTGTCAAGAAAAATGTCCTTGATGTCCTTCAGCCTGCAGGGGGTTTTATTGATCATGTATTCGCTCTCGCCGGAACGGTAGAGCCGCCGCGAGATCGTCACCATGTCGGACTGGCTGCCGTTGTCCGGGGCGCCGGCGCCGTTGAGGCCGGAAACCATCATCGAGACCTCGGCCATGCCTTTCTGCTTCTTCTGGGCCGAGCCGTTGAAGATGACCTCTTCCATCTTCTCGCCCCTGAGGCTCTTTGCGGACTGCTCGCCGAGGACCCACCTGAAGGCGTCGACGATGTTCGACTTGCCGCAGCCGTTGGGTCCCACGATGCCGGTGATGCCGGGATGGAGGGCGAACGTAGTCTTGTCGGCGAACGACTTGAATCCTATTAGTTCGAGTTTTTCGATGCGCATTATTTACAAAGGGATGAGATGTCCGTTTCTTACGTGCATTAGTATACCCTAACGCCAAAAATACTGACAAGCGATTTTCAGGGACAAAAGCGGGCAGCTCAAAAATCTCTTGACAAATATGTCATGCCTTCTTTCGATGCCGGCAAGTCATTGAAAATGCGGAGTTTTACCCCTTCACCTGCGGTGCGCTCTTGCTCCCGGCCGCGTCAACCGCTGCAATTATTTCGACGCCCATTCCATTTGCGATTCATGTGAAAATAACACCTCCGGGCTACGGGCATGACCCCTCCGCGAGTGTTCCCCCGGGGCCAGGCGGCTGGCGGACCGGATATCCCATCTTTCCTGCCTGTCGGCGAAGATATTCCTCGGTGCTTCGGTGGCGCCGCGCAGGAGCCTTCATTGGCGTGCCGGACGCCTGTCGGCCATCCGGATAAACTGGCTGCTTTGGCTCTTTTATTAATTCTAATTACCCAATTGACAGGGCGGCTGCCGAGGGAGTATGGTTTAATTGAGAATAAGGAGGGCTTCCGACATCGGAGCCCGGGTCAGTGAGAAACAGGGTGGACAAATGGAAAGATAACCACCCGGAAGGCAGTGAGCCGGTCGTGCTGAACCTCCTTGGGAGGGGAGAGAAGAGGTGGACCGGGACTGCCGCACCAATCGTCCGGACTGCGGTAAGACCTCCGCAGTTCGGCTTTTTTTTCTCGGATAACCCTGATACAGGGAAAGGAGGTAGGAGGCGATGATAACGGTAAGGAAGATTCTCGGTAGAAAAGGAGGGGGTGTATGGACGATCGGACCTCAGGAGACCGTCTATGAGGCCCTCCAGTTGATGGCGGAAAAAGACGTCGGGGCGCTGCTGGTGGTCGACGGCGAGTCTGTTGTCGGCATGTTTTCCGAGCGCGACTACGCCCGGAAGGTAATCCTGAAGGGTAAGTCTTCGAAGAGCACCTTTGTGGCCGAGTTGATGAGCACACCGGTGTTTTATATCGAGCCCGACAAGACGATCGAAGACTGCATGGCGCTGATGACCGCCAAGAGGATGCGCCATCTGCCGGTCCTCGACAAGGGCGTCCTGGCAGGCATGGTGAGCATCGGCGATGTTGTCAACGCCCTGATCACCGAGCAGAAGGTAGCGATCAGGGACCTCGAAAACTATATCACCGGGCACGGATACGCTGCGGAAACAGACCAGCCGGTGGTGCTTGGAAGAGATTAGGGGATACGGAGGTGTTTGCGCCGATACAAAAAAGGGCTCTAAAAAGAGCCCTTTTTTTATTATATCCGCCGGCGGTCGGCCGCTAACGGGGTTTGCACTTTTTGTTGGTCTCGCCCGGGACCTTGGGCACCGCTCAGGTCGGGACCCCCAGCTTCGGAAAAATAAAGAGCTGCAGAATAAGCCAAACCGCAACTACCCCCAGCACAGAGAGGAGGTCGCTCACTTCTTCGCCTCTTTCTTCTCAGCCTTCTTTTCTGTCTTTTTTTCTGTCTTTTTGGAGGCCTTCTCTTCTTTTGCCGCCTTGCCTTTGGCCTGCTTGACATTTTCGTAATCGACGAATTCGAGTATCGCCATCGGGGCCGAGTCCTTCAAACGCTGCCTCGTCTGGACGATCCTGAGATAACCGCCGTTTCTGCCCTGAAAGCGCGGCGCAATCTCGCTGAAAAGTTTCGAGGCGACCGCCCTGTCCGTCACATACGACAGCACCTGCCGCTTCGAATGCAGGTCGCCTTTTATCCCGAAGGTGATCATCCTCTCCGCGATGCGTTTTGCCTCTTTCGCCTTCGGCACGGTCGTCTCTATCCTCTGCTGCTCGAGCAGGGAGGTCACGATGCCGCGCAACAGGGCCTTCCTCTGGTTGGCCGGCCTGCCGAATAACCTTCCGTCTACTTTATGACGCATTGTGCTTGCCACCTCCGGTCTGTACGGCTTCTTTGCTGAGACTGTCCACATCGATCTTCATGCCGAGATGGAGGCCCATTCTGCCGAGAATTTCCTTTATTTCGTTGAGCGACTTTCTGCCGAAGTTCTTCGTCTTCAGCATCTCCGGCTCGGTCTTCTGTACCAGCTCGATGATCGTCTTGATATTGGCGTTCTTCAGGCAGTTGTATGACCTGACCGAGAGCTCCAGCTCGTCGACGTTTTTGAAGAGGTTGTCGTTCAGCGACGCCGGAATCGCCTTCCCTTCGAGATGAACCCCGGTCTCCTCGGAATCCGGAAGGATCTCCTCCTCTTCCTCTATCACGAAGAGTTCCATATGTTCGATCACGATCGAGGCGGCCTGAGACACCGCCTGCTCGGGGGTGACGCTCCCGTCGCTCCAGATCTCCATGATCAGCCGGTCATAGTCCGTCTCCCTGCCGACCCTCGTCTTTTCAACCCAGAAATTGACCTTCCTGAGAGGGGCAAAGACGGCGTCGACCGCGATCATGCCCACCGGCAGGTCTTCCTTGTTCAATTCGGAAGCCACATATCCCTTGCCCTTCCTGATATACACCTCGGCCTCGAACGTCGCACCCTTGTCGAGCGTGGCGATCGTCATCTCGGGATTCAGGACCTCGATCGTCGAGTCGACCTGAAGGTCGGCGGCGGTCACCTGGCCGGGTCCCTTCACCTGGAAGGAGCCTATTTTACCTCCCTCGCCGTGAAACTTCATCCTCAGTTTCTTGAGGTTCAGGATTATGTTTATGACGTCTTCCTTCACGCCGTTCATCGTCGAAAACTCGTGAAGCGCGCCGGACAACTTCACCGCAGTGATCGCCGCGCCTTCGAGCGAAGAAAGCAGCACCCTCCGGAGTGAATTTCCTATGGTGGTCCCGAAGCCGCGCTCCAGGGGTTCCACGATAAGCTTCCCATATGTACTGCTCAGCGTTTCTTCATCAAACCTGATTTTGTCAGGTAGTTGAAAGCCTTTATTCTTCAGATTCATAAGGCCTCCCATCTGCCTCAAATTTATAGTATGTGCCTGTTTGCGTGCGTATCAGGGAAATCCCCGACCCGGCCCTCACGGTCCGGTTCCCTACTTCGAGTAAAGCTCGACGATGAGCTGTTCCTGGGCCGTCAGCTGGATGTCTTCCCGCGTCGGTACCTGGATGACTTTCCCTTTGAAATTCGGGAAATCCATCTCCACCCAGGAGGGTATTCCCCTCTGCTCGGCCCTCGCGATGCTGTCCTTGATCATATCCAGCTCCCGGCTCGCTCCCCTCACCTCGACCGTGTCGCCCGATTTGACATGGAACGAAGGAACGTCGACGCCCTTGCCGTTGACCAGGAAGTGGCCGTGCCGTACCAGCTGCCTCGCCCCGTTTCTGTTCGGGGCGAACCCCATGCGGTATACAACATTATCCATGCGGGTCTCGAGGAGCTGCAGCAACACCTCGCCGGTGACGCCTTTCTTCCGCTCGGCCGTCTCGAAGTATTTGCGAAACTGTTTTTCGAGCACGCCGTATGAGTTTCTCACCTTCTGCTTTTCTCTTAGCTGCACACCGTAGTCCGACAGCTTGCCCCGCCGCTGGCCGTGCTGGCCGGGAGGATACTGCCTCCGCTCCACCGCGCACTTCTCAGTAAAGCACCTGTCGCCCTTGAGAAACAGCTTCTCGGTCTCCCTGCGGCACAATCTGCATTGAGGTCCAGTATATCTCGCCACTTTACACTCTCCTTCTCTTGGGGGGCCTGCAGCCGTTATGCGGGACCGGCGTTACATCCTTGATCAGATTGATATCGAGGCCCGCCGCCTGAAGGGCGCGGATCGCTGACTCCCGTCCCGCTCCCGGTCCCTTGACATAAACGTCAACCTGCTTCATCCCGGAATCGATTGCCTTCTTTGCGGCCGCCTCAGCGGCGATCTGCGCCGCGTAAGGGGTGCCCTTCCGCGAACCTTTAAAGCCAAGATTCCCGGCTGACGACCAGGTGACTACGCCTCCTGCCGGGTCCGTAATCGTTACGATCGTATTGTTAAAGGTGGCCTGGATATAGGCGGCCCCGCTTGTAACATGTCTTTTTTCCTTCTTGACACCCTTCTTCCTCTGGGCCATTCCCTATGCCTCCTTCTTCTTGCCGACGACAGCTTTCCTGGGACCTTTTCTCGTACGGGCGTTCGTCTTCGTCCGCTGGCCCCTCAGAGGCAGTCCCGCGCGGTGTCTCTGCCCCCTGTAGCTGCCGATGTCCTGAAGCCTTTTGATGCTCATGCTGATGTCGCGCCTGAGGTCGCCCTCGACCCGGTAATCACGCTCTATAATGGCCCTGATCTTGACCGCATCGTCGTCCTTCAGATCCCTCACCCTGGTATCAGGGCTCACCTGCGCCTCGTCGAGGATCTTCTTCGATACCGACCTCCCGATCCCGAATATGCGCGTAAGCCCTATCTCGATGCGTTCATTCTTGGGCAAATCCACTCCAGCGATTCTCGCCAACTTAAACCTCCTTGGATAAATAGTGAAACGTGAACACGAAACAGTGAACAGTAATCGCTCGAACCGGGACGGGCACGACTCCCTTTCGCTCCACTATTGCCTGTTCACCTTTCACTGTCCTCTATCCCTGACGCTGTTTATGCTTTGGGTTATCACAAATAACCCGTATCACGCCTTTTCTCTTTATGACCCTGCACTTCGAACAGATCGGCTTTACCGACGAACGGACCTTCATTGTCGCTCCTTAAGTAAGTAATATACCTTCTTTTCGTAACTATTTGAATCTGTATGTAATTCTGCCCTTCGTAAGGTCATACGGCGACAACTCCACCGTCACCTTGTCACCGGGCAGTATCTTGATGAAATGCATCCTCATCTTGCCGGACACGTACGCCAGTATGATCTGGCCGTTTTCGAGCTCGACTCTGAACATGGCATTAGGCAGCGTCTCGAGTATCGTACCCTGTACTTCAATATTCTCTTCTTTTGCCATAAGCTAGAATTATAACTTTCCTACTGCAATTTAGTCAATATAATAGGCTCATCGTGAGTCACCGCCACTGTATGCTCGAAATGTGCCGACTTCTTGCCGTCAACCGTCACCGCCGTCCATCCGTCGTCCAGTATCCTCACCTCGAAGCTGCCGGCGTTGACCATCGGCTCGATAGCCAGGGTCATCCCGCTCTTCAGCCTCGGCCCCTGCCCCGCGCTCCCGTAGTTGGGAATCTGCGGCTCTTCATGCAGTTCCCTGCCGATGCCGTGTCCGACGAACATCCTTACCACCGAAAAACCGCTCTTCTCGACATGCCGCTGTACTGCGGCGGATATGTCATAAAGCCTGTTGCCCTCGACTGCGTTTCTTATGCCGAGATAAAGCGCCTCTTCAGTCACCCTCAGAAGCTCCGCCGACTGCCTGTCGATCTCTCCGACCGGGACGCTGATCGCCGCGTCCCCGTAAAACCCGTCCAGGTAGACGCCGAGGTCAATACTCGCGATGTCTCCGTCCCTCAGTCTTCGGGCTGACGGAATCCCGTGCACCACCTGCTCGTTTATCGAGATGCAGACGCTTGCGGGATAGCCCCGGTAGCCCTTGAAGGCGGGCGTCCCGCCCCGCTCCCTTATCCCGGCGTCGGCAGCGCCCTCAATCTCTCTCGTCGTTACCCCCGCCCTCACCATCTCCCGGAGGGACTCTAGCACCTCGGCCACAATCCTGCCGGCCTTTGCCATCTTTTCGATCTCCTGCGGAGACTTCAGAAAGATCACGTCACTTCTCAAATATCACGGTATCCGACATTACTCCCGCCGACCCGGACGCGCAGTCTCCTGCACCCCGCCGACAGTCCCGTGACTGCGCAGACAGCTGCCTCAGCTCTTCCTGCCCCTTAAACGGCCCTTTTTGAGGAACCCTTCATAGGAGCGGGTCACGAGATGTGACTCGACCTGCGATACCGTATCAAGCGCGACGCCGACGGCAATCAGCAGGGACGTGCCTCCGAAATAGAAAGGCACCTTGAACTTAGTAATCAGGATCTCAGGGATGACGCATACGATCGCAAGGTAGATCGCGCCGACAAAGGTCAGCCGGGACAAAACGCGGTAGAGATATTCCGACGTCTTCTGGCCGGGCCGTATCCCCGGGACGAAGCCTCCGTATTTCTTGAGGTTGTCCGCTATGTCGACAGGGTTAAAGACGATGGCCGTATAGAAATACGCAAAGAAAAAGATCATACTGACGTACAGCATCGTGTAGAGTACGGTGCCCGGCGCAAGCTGTTTCGCCAGCGACTGGACCCACGGGACAGGAATAAAACCCGCGACCGTAGCCGGAAACATGATGATCGAGGAGGCGAAGATCGGGGGGATAACGCCCGCGGTATTGATCTTAAGCGGCAGATGAGTAGACTGGCCGCCGTAGACCTTCCTGCCGACGACCCGCTTCGCATACTGCACCGGGATCTTTCTCTGCCCCCTTTCCAGCAGGACGATGGCTGCGATGACACCCACCATCATGATGATCAGGAAAATAACGAAAAACAGGGAAAGCTCGTTCGCCTGCACAAGCCGGGCGGTGCTGATGATTGCGTTGGGGAAACGGGCGACTATGCCCGCAAAGATGATGAGGGAAATACCGTTTCCGATGCCGCGCTCGGTGATCTGCTCCCCGAGCCACATGATGAAAGCGGTTCCCGAGGTCAGCGTGATCATCGTGACCAGCCGGAAGGACCACCCGGGGTTCTGCACGAAAGCCCCGTTCGACATACTCTCGAGCCCCGCTGCGATGCCGAAAGACTGTATGGCGCTGATAAGCACCGTGCCGTATCTCGTGTACTTGGTGATCACCTTCCTGCCCTCCTCGCCTTCCTTGGCGAGTTTTCCGATTGCAGGAATAACGACCGTAAGCAGCTGCATGATGATCGAGGCACTGATATACGGCATGATGCCGAGGGCGAATATCGTAACCTTCGAGAGGGCGCCGCCCGAGAACATGTCGAAGAACTTCATGAACGATCCGGCCTGCTGCGTCAGAAACTTGCTCAACTGCTCCCCGTTGATGCCGGGGGTCGGGATGTGACATCCTATCCGGTATACCGCCAGCAGTGCGAGCGTGAAGAATATCCTCTTCTTCAGCTCCTCGATCTTGAATATATTCTGGACGCTTGAGAGGAAGCCCAATTACAGCACCTCGGCCTTGCCGCCGGCGGCCGCGATCTTTTCCGCCGCCGAGGCGCTGAAGGCAGCCGCCTTCACCGTCACCGCCCTTTCGATCTTGCCGTCACCCAGGACCTTGAGCCCGTCTTTCATGTCCCTGATGACTTTCTTTTCAAGGAGGATTTCCGGCGTAATGACGTCGATGTCCTTCAGTCCGTTTATCCTGTCGAGATTGATCACCGCATATTCGACCGCAAAATGGTTCTTGAACCCGCGCTTGGGGAGCCTCCTCTGAAGAGGCATCTGGCCGCCTTCAAACCCGAGGCCCGTCGTGCCGCCCGACCTCGCCTTCTGTCCCTTATGGCCCTTGCAGGATGTCTTGCCGTGGCCGGAGCCGACGCCTCTGCCGACCCGCTTGCTCCGTTTCCTGCTGCCGACTGCCGGCTTTATCTCTTCTATCTTCATGGTACCTGTCAATCCTCCAGACTATTTGTTGTCGGCCTTTTCGACCTGTATCAGATGGGCCACCATCCGGATCATACCCTTCGTCGCCTCATCGTCCTTCTTGACGACGGTGGCGCCTATCTTTTTCAACCCGAACGACGCCAGAACCTTCTTCTGCTTGTCCGGGACACCGATGTACCCTTTCTTTAGCGTAATCTTGAGCATCAGGCGCTGACCTCCTGCACTTCCTCTTCTCCCCTTCCCCTGAGCTTGATCACCGAGTCGGGGTCTTTCAGATTCAGCAGGCCGTCCATCGTCGCCTGGACGGTGTTGAAGGGATTATGGTTCCCGAGGGACTTCGCCACGATGTCCTGTATGCCGGCAACCTCGAGGACCGCGCGGACCGCTCCTCCGGCGATCAGCCCTGTTCCCTTCTGCGCGGGGTTCATGACCACCGTCCCGGAGCCAAACCTCCCGATAATCCGATGCGGAATCGTGCCGTCCTTCAGGGGGAACTTCAGCAGGGATTTCTTCGCCTGTTCCACCGCCTTGCGGATGGCTTCAGGCACTTCCGAGGCCTTGCCTTTGCCGGTGCCGACGGTGCCCTCACCGTCTCCGACGACCACGAGCGCGCTGAAGGAAAACCTTCTGCCGCCCTTGACGACCTTGGCGACCCTGTTGATATATACGACCTTGTCTTTTAAGTTCATCCCTTCCGGGTCAATCCTTCCCACCTTGCCTCCTTGCACAATTCTCAGTCATGTTAGAATTCCAGTCCGGCTTCTCTCGCCGCATCCGCCAGCGCCTTTACCCTGCCGTGATAGAGGTACCCGCTGCTGTCGAAGACGACCTTCTTGATCCCCTTCTCGAGTGCTTTCCGGGCAACCAGGGAGCCGACTTCCTTCGCCGTCTTGCAGTTCCCCTTATGCTGCTTCAGTTCCTTGACAGGGGCATCGAGGCTCGATGCCGCCACCACGGTAGTCCCGTCGGTATCGTTGACGACCTGCGCATATATATGGTTCAGGCTGCGGTACACGGAAAGACGCAATCTTTCTCCGGTTCCCGCCACTTTCTTTCTCGTCCGTTCGTGGCGTCTCTCTCTGCCTTCCTTCTTACTCTTCGCCAAAATAGCCTCCTAATGTGCGTGCGGGCGATTCATGAGTCGCCCCTGCCGATCTATTTCTTGCCGGTCTTCCCGACCTTCAGTTTCAGTCTCTCGCCGGAATACCTCAGTCCTTTGCCCTTATAGGCATCGGGGCTCCTCAGCGCCCTCAGGTTCGCCGCAACCTGGCCTATCTTCTGCTTGTCGACTCCCGTCAGGGTTATCTGGGTCTGCTTCTGGTCGACCGCCGCGTTAATGCCCTCCGGCAGCAGAAACTCCACGGCATGGGAATATCCCAGAGTGAGCATGATCTTCCTGCCCTGCACCTGGGCACGGTATCCGACGCCGGTGATGTCGAGCACGCGCTGGTACCCTTCCGTGACTCCCTGTACCATATTCGCGATCAGGCTTCTGGTAAGACCGTGGAGCGCCCGGTTCTTCTTCTGGTCGTCGGCCCTCTCGACAATGATCTCCTTCTCCTTGATCGAAACCGCAGTGTTTTCCGGACACACCCACTGGAGTTCGCCCTTCGGCCCCTTGACCTTTATTTCGCTTCCTGCCAGTTTTACGTCGACTCCCTGGGGAATCGCTACTGGTTTCTTACCGATTCTCGACATCCCGATTCTCCTTTACCAGATATAGCAGAGCACTTCTCCGCCGACCTTTTCACGCCGGCAGCCCTTGTCTCCGAGCACCCCTCTTGATGTGGAGAGCACAGAAATGCCGACTCCTCCCATCACGGTCGGGATCGAATCCTTATCGGCATACACCCTTCTGCCGGGCTTGCTGATCCGCTTGATGCCCGAAATGACCGCATCGTTGTCGGTCGTATATTTCAGGGTGATTCTCAGTATGCCCTGCTTCTTGTCCTTCAGTATTTTATACGCCCTGATGAATCCTTCCTCTTTCATGATCTTCGCGATCTCAAGCTTGATCCTCGAGGCTGGCACGTCGACCTTCTCTGCCCTGATCATCACGGCGTTTCTCACCCTTGTAAGCATGTCTGCAATTGGATCTGTCAGCATCGATTCACTCCTACCAGCTTGATTTCGTCACTCCGGGGATCTGCCCGCGGAGAGCAAGTGTCCGGAAGCATATCCGGCACATGCCGAACTGCCTGAGATAGCCCCGCGGCCTGCCGCAGATCTTGCAGCGGTTGTGCACCCGCACTCCGAACTTCGGAGGCCGTTTCGACTTTTCTATCATACATGTTTTCGCCATTGCATCATTCCTCTCTCTAATTTCTAAAAGGGACGCCGAGATAGCGCAGGAGCGCCTTGCTCTCTTTATCGGTCTTCGCCGACGTACAGATGATGACGTCCAGTCCATGAACCATCTCGACCTTGTCGTAATCTATCTCCGGGAAGATGAACTGCTCCCTGATTCCGAGGGCGTAATTCCCACGGCCGTCGAAGGACTTTCCGGAAACTCCCCTGAAGTCCCTGATCCGGGGCAGCGCGGTGCTGATCAGCCTGTCGAGGAACTCGAACATGACTTCGCCCCGCAAGGTCACCTTGCAGCCGATCGGCATGCCCTTCCTCAGCTTGAAGGTCGCAATCGACTTCTTCGCCTTCGTCACCACCGCCTTCTGACCGGTGATCATGCCGAGCTCCTTCTGCGCGGCATCCAGCAGCTTGATATTCTGGATCGCCTCGCCGAGTCCGACGTTCAGGACCACCTTCTGTATCTTCGGAACCTGCATGACGTTGGAATAGGAAAACTCCTTCATCATGGCAGGGATGATCTCGTTCTTGTATTTTTCTCTCAGCCGTGGAGTCATCTTCAGTCAATGACCTCCTTGCATTTTTTGCATGTCCTGCTCTTCTTTCCGCCTTCGTAGACAGTGGCGCCGATCCTGGTCGGCGCGCCGCACTTCGGGCAGACGAGCATCACGTTTGAGAGGTTGATCGGCGCCTCTTTTTCGATGATGCCGCCCTGCGTGTAGGTCTTGTTCGGCTTCATGTGCTTCTTGATCAGGTTGATCTTTTCAATCAGCACCGCCCCCTTGTCCATGTCGACCTTGAGCACCCGGCCTGCCCGTCCTTTATATTTCCCCGCCATCACGCGGACCGTGTCTTCTTTCCTGATTCCTAACGCCATGTTTTCCTCCTACAGGACCTCTGGCGCGAGAGAGATGATCTTCATATACTCTCTCCACCTCAGTTCTCTCGCCACCGGACCGAATATTCTCGTCCCCACCGGCTCGCCGGCTGCATTGATCAGCACCACCGCGTTCTGGTCAAAGCGGATATAGGAGCCGTCCGGTCTTCTCGTCTCTTTTTTGGTTCGCACCACGACCGCCTTGGTCACCGAGCCCTTCTTGATGTTGCTGTCCGGCAGGGCCTCCTTCACGCTCACGACGACAACATCTCCCAGCCTCGCGTACCGCCTGCGAGAGCCGCCCAGCACCTTTACGCACTGGACCCGCTTCGCTCCGGAATTGTCCGCTACTTCAAGTGTGCTCCTGAGCTGAATCATTTTCCGCCGCTCCTTGCCGCCTTATTCAGGATCTCGAGGACCAGCCATCTCTTGTCCTTGCTGGTCGGCCTCGTCTCGATGATCTTCACGTCGTCGCCGATCCCGCATTCGTTCTTTTCGTCGTGGGCCTTGAACCTCGCCACCTTCTTTACGGTCTTCTTATAGACCGGGTGCTGAAACTGCCGGGTAACCGCAACCACGACGGTCTTGTCCATCTTGTTGCTCACTACTTTTCCGGTATACGTTTTATCAGTCATCTCTACCTTCCAACCTGTTTTTTATCGCCAGCCGCTTATCAGCCCTTTTTCTTCTTCTCGGTGACCACGGTGAGCACCTTTGCGATGTCTTTCCTGATCGCCCGAATACGCATCGGGTTCTCGATCTCGCCCGTCGCCTGCTGGAACCTCAGGTTAAAGAGCTCCTTCCGCAGGTCATGCTCCTTCACGAGCAATTCGTCTACCGTCGATTCTCTGAGCTCGGAGACCTTCATAGTACACCCTCCTCACGCTTCACGAACTTCGTCGTAACAGGGAGCTTATGCGAGGCAAGCCGGAACGCCTCTTTGGCCAGGGCCTCGGTCACGCCGGAAATCTCGTAAATCATCCTTCCGGGCTTTACCACCGCCACCCAGTATTCGGGAGAGCCTTTGCCTTTTCCCATTCTGGTCTCGGCCGGCTTCTTCGTGATCGGCTTGTCGGGAAATATGCGGATCCAGACCTTGCAGCCCCTTTTGACATGCCTGTTGATCGCGATTCTGGCCGCCTCGATCTGTCTCGAGGTGACCCAGCCCGGCTCCATGGCCTTCAGCCCGAACTCGCCGAAGGAGACCTCCGAGCCGGTGTAGGCCTTGCCGTTCATGTTCCCTTTCTGCATCTTCCTGAATTTGACTTTCTTAGGCATCAACATAACGTAATTCCCCTTATATCGCCGTCGCTTCCGCCGTGGGTCTTGCAGCTTCCGGCAGAACGTCACCCGCATACACCCAGACTTTCACGCCAATAATTCCGTAGGTCGTCCTCGCCTCGGCGAATCCGTAATTGATATCGGCCCTGAAGGTGTGGAGGGGCACCCTGCCCTCCCGGTACCACTCGGTCCTCGCGATTTCCGCGCCGGCGAGCCTTCCCGAACAGGTGATCTTGATGCCCAGCGCACCGAACCTCAGGGCAGAAGCGACCGCCTTTTTCATCGCCCGTCTGAAGGCGACCCTCTTTTCGAGCTGCAGCGCGATATTTTCGGCTACCAGCTGGGCGTCTATCTCCGGCTTCCTGATCTCCTTGATGTCGACCATCGCCTGCTTCCCGCTCATCAGCTCGATGTCCTTGCGGAGCTTTTCGACCTCCGAGCCTTTCTTGCCGATGATGATCCCCGGCCTGGCCGTATATATAATCACCCTGATTTTCTGGCCGGCGCGCTCAATCTCGATCTTCGAGACTCCCGCATGAAAGAGCTTGTCCTTGATCTCCTTCTTGATCGCGATATCCTCAAGTATCTGGTCGGCGTACCCCTTTTTGAGGTACCACCGTGAATCCCATGTCCTTGTTATTCCTAATCTAATCCCTACGGGATGCGTCTTCTGGCCCAAAATCTCCTCCTGATTATTCCTCTGTTAGTATCAAGGTTATATGGCAGGTCTTCTTCCGGATAACATTCGCCCTGCCCATCGATCTCTGCTCCACCCTCTTCATCATAGATCCCTGGTCAACAAACGCCCTGCTGAGGACCAGCGCCTCGGAGTCGACGTTCGCATTCTTCTGCTCCGCATTGGCCATGGCCGATTTCAGGATCTTCTCTATGTGATGCGAGCCGCGGTAGGGCATAAACCTCAGGGAAATGAGCGCGTCGCCCGCCTTCTTCCCCCGGATGAGATCCACGATCCTCCGCGCCTTTCTCGGGGTTATCCTTGCATATTTTAATATCGCCTTTGACTCCATCTCATTAACCCTTTACCGTAGTAGTCTTAGTCGAGCCGGAATGGCCCCTGAACGTCCGCGTCGGCGAAAACTCGCCGAGCTTATGCCCGACCATATTCTCCGTAACATATACGGGGATAAATTTCTTCCCGTTGTGGACGGCAAATGTATATCCGATAAACTCGGGCAGGATCACGGAGCGCCTCGACCATGTCTTGATCAGCTTCTTCTCGCCTGAGTTGACCATCTCTCTCACTTTTTTCTCGAGCTTCTCGTCGACAAACGGGCCTTTTTTTAATGACCGTGGCAATTTACTTCCTCCTCTTCACAATATACATATCGGTCCTTTTGCTGTTGCGCGTCTTGATACCCTCCGGCTTGCCCCACGGCGTGCAGGGCGGCCTTCCGCCGGAGCTTCTGCCCTCGCCGCCGCCCAGCGGATGGTCGATAGGGTTCATCGCAACGCCCCTGACGTGGGGCCTCTTCCCTTTCCAGCGGTTCTTTCCGGCCTTGCCGAAAGAGATGTTCTCGTGGTCGGGATTGCTCACCTGGCCGATCGTTGCAATGCACCGGGCGGGCACCAGCCTCACCTCACCGGAGGACATCTTCACCTGGACATAGTCCTGATCCTTTGCGATCAACTGGGCCTGTCCTCCCGCGCTCCTGACAAGCTTCGCGCCCTGGCCGGGCCGGATCTCGACATTATGGATGAACGTGCCGAGCGGGATGTCGCTCAGCGGGAGCGCGTTGCCGGTCTTTATCTCGGAGCCCTTCCCCGAAACGACCTCGTCGCCGACCGCCAGCCCCACCGGAAGGATCATGTATCTTCTGTCGCCGTCACGGTACTTCAGAAGCGCGATCCTCGCCGACCGGTTCGGGTCGTATTCGACCGTCTCGATCACCGCCGGGACGCCGAATTTGTCCCTCTTGAAATCTATGACGCGGTACTTCCTTCTATTTCCGCCGCCCCTCTGCCACGCAGTCACGCAGCCGCTGTTGTTGCGGCCGCCGGTCTTGCGCAGCGGTCTCACGAGCGCCTTGCGCGGCTCGGAGGTGGTCACCTCCGCATAATCGAAAACGGTGCGGAATCTTTTGCCGGGTGATGTCGGATTGTATTTTTTAATTGCCATTATGCACCTTCAATGAAATCGAGTTTTTCGCCCTTTTTCAGGGTAATCAGGGCCTTTTTCCTGTCAGACCTCTTGCCGATGGACTTGCCGTACCTCTTCCACTTGCCGTGGGACTTGATCGTCGCCACCTTTTCGACCTTCACCTTGAAGATCTCCTCGACGGCCCGCTTGATTTCAAGCTTGTTCGACTCTTTCGCGACTTCGATGAGGAGCTTGTTTTCCGACTCCTTAAGTGCGCTCCCCTTTTCCGTAAACAGCGGCTTCTTCACTACGGTATACAGGTTTTTCATTTTTCGGCAGCCTCCGACAGCTTCTCAACGGCCCGCTTCGTTATCACTATCCGTGCGTGCACCGCGACATCGTAGGGGTTGAGGTCGGTCACCCTCCTGACGCTCACCCCGGGGATATTCCGTGCGGAAAGCAGGACGGGTTCATCATGCTCCGGAACGACGACCAGCGTGCTCTTGCCTTCCAGTTCAAGGCCCTTCAGGAGCGAAATCATCTCCTTCGTCCTCGGCTTTTCAAATGCCAGCTCATCGATTACGATGATTTCCCCGTCTGCGAGTTTCCCGGAAAGCGCCGCCCTCAGCGCAAGCCTTCTCGCCTTTTTCGGCAGCGCATAGGAATAATCCCGCGGCTGGGGGCCGAATACCGTGCCTCCCCCTCTCCAGAGCGGAGAACGGCTGCTGCCCGATCTCGCCCTGCCGGTGTGCTTCTGTTTCCACGGCTTCTTTCCGCCGCCGCTCACGAGACCCTTTGTCTTCGTGGCATGGGTGCCCTGTCTCTGGTTCGCAAGAAAGTTGACGATCGCGCCATGAATGACGCCGTCCTTTGTCTTTACGCCGAAGACGTTTTCGGGCAGGCTTATCTTGCCGACCGGCTTGTTGCTCTTATCTCTTATATCGAATTCTGGCATTTCAGCTTTCCTTTCTTATTTCGAGATACGTCCCCTTGGTACCCGGGACCGCCCCCAAAATGAGAAGAAGGTTCTGCTCGGTCTTGACATCGACCACCTTCAGTTTCTTCACCGTCACCCGCTCGTCTCCCATATGGCCCGGAAGACCCTTGTTTTTCCAAACCCTCGACGGAAACGAACTGGCGCCGATCGAACCCGGAGCGCGGTAGAACATCGAGCCGTGAGAGGCGGGACCGCCGGCGTAGTTGTGCCGCTTCATGACCCCCTGGAAGCCCTTTCCCTTCGAAACGCCGGTGACGGAAATCATATCGCCCTTCTGAAACTTCTCGACGGTCACGAACTCGCCGACCTTCACGTCGCCCATCGGGAACTCCCGCAGCATCTTGTAAGGCTTCACGCCGATCTTCTTGAAGACGCCGCCCATCGGCTTGTTCACCCTCTTTTCCTTCTTGATTTCGGAAAACCCGACCTTGACCGCCTCGTAGCCGTCCTTTTCCTTGGTCTTGACCTGGATAACGCAGCACGGCCCCGCCTCGACCACGGTCACCGGCAGCATCCTGCCAGCGTCGTCGACGACCTGCGTCATACCGAGTTTTCTCCCCAAAATGCCGATCATAGCTTTATCTCCACATCCACGCCCGCCGCGAGCTCGAGCTTCATGAGGGCGTCGACGGTCTGAGGTGTTGCGTCATGTATATCGATCAGCCTCTTATGGGTCCTGATCTCGAACTGCTCCCTCGACTTCTTGTCGACGTGGGGAGACCTGAGGACCGTGATCTTGCTGATATGGGTGGGAAGGGGGACAGGCCCCGCAACCCTCGCCCCGGTCCGCTGGGCGGTATCCACAATCTCCTTGAGGGACTGATCAAGGACCCGGTGATCGTATGCTCTAAGCTTTATCCTTATTTTTTGATTCACGGTTACTCCAATACCTCGGTAACGACGCCGGCGCCGACGGTGCGGCCGCCCTCACGGATGGCGAACCTCAGCTCCTTCTCCATCGCGATCGGCGAGATCAGCTCCACCGAGAGGCTCACGTTGTCCCCCGGCATCACCATCTCCACTCCGTCGGGAAGCTGAGACACCCCCGTCACGTCTGTCGTCCTGAAATAAAACTGAGGCCGGTACCCCTTGAAAAACGGCGTATGCCGCCCGCCCTCTTCCTTCGTCAATATATAGACTTCGCACTTGAACTTCGTGTGAGGCGTTATACTAGCAGGTTTCGCCAACACTTGTCCACGCTCCACGTCTTCCTTCCCGATGCCCCTCAGAAGCACTCCGATGTTGTCCCCCGCCCTGCCTTCGTCCAGCAGTTTCCGGAACATCTCCACTCCCGTCGCCACCGTCTTCCTCGTCTCCCCAAGGCCCACGATCTCTACTTCCTCGCCTACCTTGACGATGCCTCGCTCGACCCTGCCCGTCACCACCGTGCCGCGCCCCGAAATCGAAAACACGTCCTCGATCGGCATCAGAAACGGCTTGTCGATCGGACGCTCAGGCGTCGGCACATAGCTGTCGACTGCGTCCATCAGCTCAAGTACGCTCTTGTACTCCGGCGCGTTGACGTCCGTGCTCGTCGATTCGATCGCCTTCAATGCGCTGCCCTTGATGATCGGGATCTTGTCCCCGGGAAACTGGTACTTCGACAGAAGCTCCCTAACCTCAAGCTCCACCAGGTCCAGAAGCTCGGGGTCGTCCACCATGTCCGTCTTGTTCATATAGACCACAATGTACGGCACCCCTACCTGCCTCGCAAGAAGGATATGCTCCCTCGTCTGCGGCATCGGCCCGTCCGCCGCCGACACCACCAGGATCGCGCCGTCCATCTGCGCCGCCCCCGTGATCATGTTCTTGACGTAGTCGGCGTGGCCCGGACAGTCCACGTGCGCATAGTGCCGCTTCTCCGTCTCGTACTCTACGTGCGCCGTCGCAATCGTGATGCCCCTGGCCTTCTCCTCCGGCGCGTTGTCGATCGAGTCGTACGCCCGGTACGTCGCCTGCCCCCGAAACGCCAGCACCTTCGTGATCGCCGCCGTCAAGGTCGTCTTGCCGTGGTCGACATGCCCGATCGTCCCTACGTTGCAGTGCGGTTTCGTCCTCTCAAATTTTGCCTTTGCCATCTCGCCTCCT
>JAJXTV010000039.1 GCA_021783515.1 Nitrospirota bacterium | reverse complement strand
CATGCTGAAAGACAGTTCATAAAGGCTTCCTTCCCCAATTCCCCACAAGATTTTACTGCCGCGAGGCGGGCTACCGCCGTATACGCGCAGCGCGAAGGCTGCTGTACCCGGGTGAAAACATCCTTGAGCGACGCTTCATGCAAAACCGGAAAGAGTGAAGCCTGGATGGGTTGAAGGTGATCCCCGCGGCCCGATCCTATAGGACGATTTTATACAAAAAACCGCCCGGATGTAAAGGGAAAAAGGCGGTGAAAATGAATTGTGAAGAGTTAAAGGCAAAAACAAGGACGACAGGCCACCCCTTACCTTTTTATCTCCACGGGTGGCTCCTGCGATACCCCGAAGGCGACTCTTTCAGCCCCTTCCCCGCCCAGATGCCGAGTCCCTGCTGCCTCGCCTCTTCCTGGGCCTTTCTGAACTTCGCGACATGACGTACGTTCGGCGGCACAGTGAAAAGGACTGCATAGCCTGCCCTCAGCATCTCCTCGTTGACGAACCGGCCGTCGCCGGTCCTGACATAGACGAGCAGGCGGCCGTATTTGTCCCGCCTTTCGACATCATATTCGATCGATAGCTCCCCGGACGCCCCTACCAGTTCCCTCAGATGATCCTTCGCCCTTCTCCCCCAGGGCCTCTGCCCCATCTCCGGCGCGTCGATGCCGATCAGTCTCGCCTCGTCCTTCCTGCCGTTCACCATGAGCTTCAGCGAGTCTCCGTCGATCACCCTGACGATCTCTGCCTCATCGGCCGCACTGCTTTCCCCTTCACCGCCCTGCCTCGCGACAAGACCGACCGCGATCGAGACACAGGAAAACAGCGCGATAACAAGGACCCTCAGCATTTTATTGGACATCTTATATTTGACAGGAGGTTTCATGAGCCACATCCAAAGTCCCTGACTGGGACAAAACTTTTCGTAAAGTCCTGCATTCCCGCCGCCATACACCGATAGGGTCTAATCGACCAGGAGAAAGGCGCACTTGAGATACTCCGTCTCGGGCATCGCAAGGAGCACGGGATGGTCCACGTCCTGCGAACGGAGCGACAGCAGCCGTATCTGTCTCCCCGCGTCCCTCGCCGCAGAACGAAGCACTTCAAGGAAAGTCTCCCGGTCGAGATGATACGAGCAGGACGACGTCGCCAGGATGCCGCCGCGCCTGAGGAGCCTCATGCAGAGGCCGTTCAGTTCCCGGTATGCCTTCACCGCCTCCTTCAGTTTCGCGGCGCTCTTGACGAAGGCGGGGGGGTCGAGCACCACGCAGTCGTACTGCTTCTCCTCTCCGGCCTCCCTCCGCAGAAAGGAAAAGACCTCCTCCTGCAGAAAGGCTGCCTTGCCCTGAAGGGAGTTCAACTCCGCGTTCCTAATCGCCTGGCGGACCGCCCTTTCGGACTCGTCGACGCCGGTCATCTCGAGCCCCGCCGAGGCGAGATGCACCGACCACGCCCCGGTATAGCAGAAAAGGTCGAGCCCCCGCCCTTTCGCCGCATACCGTTTCAAAACGCTCCGGTTCTCCTTCTGATCGAGAAAAAAGCCGGTCTTCTGGCCCCCGAAGGGGTCCACTTCGAAGAGCATACCGTTTTCGTGCACGCGCGGCAGCGTATCGAGCGAACCCTTGACGACCTCCCTGTAAAGCGAAAGCCCCTCGAGCGTCCGTGCCCTGCTCTCGTTCTTGAGGACGATCGCGCGCGGGTCCAGCATCTCGTCGACCAGCTCGATGATCGTGTCCCTGAGGTTCTCGATGCCGTGGGTGAGGAACTGAAGCACGACACAGTCGCCGTACCTGTCGGCGATAAGCCCGGGCAGATAATCTCCCTCGCTGTAGACGAGGCGGAGCGCGTCGCTTCCCGGGAACAATCTCTCCCTCAGACCGAGCGCAGCCCGCAGCCGCTTCCGGAGGAACTCCCGGTCTATCGCCTCCCTCTCCCTTGAGAGTATCCTCACCGAGATGAGGCTCGAGGGGTTTATGTAGCCCATCCCGAGGGAGGTCTCCGCCCTGTCGAAGATCTCGACCACGGAGCCGGGGGCATAATCCCGGGGGCTCTCATAGAGCTCGTTCGAAAATATCCAGAGATGCCCCGCGAGCACCCGTTTCGTGCGCTTCAGATGCACCTTCTTTACTTCAGACATCACGTGGCCTCCTGTCCATGTCACCTATGTCGACATACGGGAATCGTCACTGTAATAATACCAGAAACCGGCGCGCCGGCGTGCGAAGCCGGACGCCCCGGCATTGCATTATCGCGGCCGCTCATGGTATAAATAAATACTCTAATTCCGAGGTATCCGATGTCGAAGAAGAACAGAAACAAACCCGCCGCCGACGCCGAAAAAGAGCAGGTCGCGCCCTCCCGGGACAGCGGGATAAGCGTAAAACGCTTTGGGCTGACGTATCTCGGCCTGATGGGCGCCTTTTTCATCCTTATCAGTTTCAAGCCGATCCAGAACGTCATCGACCTTAACGGCGTCTATACGACCGGCGTCGTGCTCGCCACGTCGAAGGTCCTGGGCATCGCCGGGATCCCCTGCCTGCATCAGGGCTCGATCATCAGCCTCCCTTCGATCGCGCTGGACATCAAGTTCGGGTGCAACGGACTCGAGGCGGTGATGATCTACTCGGTGGCGGTCATTGCGTTTCCATCGTCGTGGAGGAATAAACTGCTCGGCGTCGTCGCCGGATTCGTGGTCATACAGGTCGTCAATATCCTGAGGATCGCCGCGCTCGCCTATTCGGGCATCCATTTCAGGCGGCTCTTCGACTATATCCATATCTACGTCGCGCAGGGCATGATGATCGCGGTTTCTCTCGGCGTCTTCTTCCTCTATCTGCACTATGCGCGAAACGATACAAGAGCTGCGTCATAAGGGGACCGCCTTTAAGGCGGTCGTCATTTTTCTTGTCGCCTATCCGGTCTTTCTCGTATCCTGGATCCAGGTCAAGGATTACTACGGGACGGCCGTCACCGTCACCGCGTCGAAACTGCTCACCCTTGTTGCGGACGTCACCTACGAGAGTTTTGAAAGGACCGGCGATACGGTTGAGGTGACGTACAGCCCGCTCAGCCGTCCCAATATGCTGGTGGACATCCCTATCAAGACGTCATCCTACACCTTCAATGCGCCTTTGACCTTCGCCCTCATGGCGACGCTCTGGCTCTTTCTTAAGAAGAAGCCGCGGGCATACGGCGAGGCCCTCATCATCCTGCTCTGCGTGCATTTTCTTTATGTCTTTTCGCTTGAGTCCAAGACGCTGACGGAAACGCTCATCCAGCAGGGCGCCGCCCCAAAAAGCGACCTCAGACTTTTCGTTACACAGTTCTTCTGGAGTTTCACCGACAACATGGTGATACGGTTCGAGCCGTTTCTGATCGGCTTCTACATGTTCATCCGGTTCAGAAAATAGGGCGCGCAGCCCCCAAGAACGTCCTTCTTGATCCCCTCCCGATTATTATGATATCCTTTTGGACGAAGAACGCCGGTCTTCTCCGGCCGAAACACGAGGAAGGTATCTATGGGATTTAACGCCTGGTTTCAATGCATCAACGAGCAGTGCCGAGCGCGCTATCCGCTCAATTCGATCATCTACCGCTGCAAGAGCTGCGGCTCGCTGCTCGAGGTCCGGCACGACATGGAGGCGCTTGCCCGCAGTTCGGCCGTAACGTGGATGAAGCTTTTCGAGGACCGCTACAAATCGACTCAATGGCCCTACGGCTCGGGGGTATGGGGAAAGAAGGAGTGGATACTGCCCCAGGTCGACAACGACAATATCGTCTCGCTCTACGAAGGGGGGAGCAACCTCTTCTGGGCCGAGCGCTTCGGCAAGATGATCGGCGTCGAGAACCTCTGGCTCAAGCTCTGCGGCAACTCGCACAGCGGCTCCTTCAAGGACCTCGGCATGACAGTCCTCGTCTCCCAGGTAAAACAGATGATCAGCGAGGGGGCCCCGATCAAGGCGGTGGCCTGCGCCTCTACCGGAGACACGTCGGCCGCGCTCGCGGTCTACTGCGCTGCGGCCGGCATCCAGTCGATCGTGCTCCTTCCCAGGGGAAAGATATCCGTCGCCCAGCTGGTGCAGCCGATCGCCAACGGGGCGCTCGTGCTCTCCCTCGACACCGACTTCGACGGCTGTATGAGAGTGGTGAAGGAGATCACGAAGGACGAGACGATCTACCTCGCGAATTCCATGAACTCCCTCCGCATCGAGGGCCAAAAGACGGTCGGCATCGAGATCGTCCAGCAGTTCGACTGGGAGGTGCCAGACGTGATCATAATCCCGGGGGGCAACCTCGGCAACGTCTCTGCCCTCGGCAGCGGGCTGCTCATGATGCGTGATATCGGCCTGATAACGAAGCTGCCGCGGATCGTGGTCGCTCAGGCGGAGAGGGCAAATCCGCTCTATCGCTCATATCTGAAGAACTTCGAGACCTTCGAGCCGATCCAGGCGCAAAAGACCCTCGCCAGCGCCATCCAGATCGGCGATCCCGTCAGCATCGAGAAGGCGATCCGCACCATTAAACAGTTCAACGGCATCGTGGCCGACGCCACCGAAGAGGAGCTGGCGGACGCCGCCGCGCTGGGGGACACGACGGGGATGTTCAACTGCCCCCACACCGGAGTCGCCCTGGCGGTGCTGATCAAGCTCATCAAGGCCGGCAAGATCGACAAGGCCGAGCACGTGGTGGTCATCTCGACCGCCCACGGCCTGAAGTTCACCGACTTCAAGGTACGCTATCACGAGGGGACGCTCGATTTCCCCTGCACCTACGCAAACAAACCGATCGAACTGCCTGCCCGGGTAGACGCCGTGCAAGAGGCGCTCGAGCATGCGTTACAGAAGAGGAGAAAACAGAATGTCTGAGAAGAACTCGAACGCCAGGAACTGGAAACCAGCCACGCTCGCCATCCACGGGCTGGGCCGCCTCCCCAAGGCCTATCATTCGGTCTCAACGCCGATCCTGCATACATCCAACTACTACTTCGATACCGCCGCGGAGGTCGAGGATTTCATGCGCTCCAAGGGCCAGGGCAAGGTTACGCGGGAGCACGAGTACGCCCGCTACGGCAACCCGACCCAGCAGGAGACCGAGCGCAAACTCGCAGCCATCGAGGGGGCAGAGCGCGCGGTGCTGTATTCTTCGGGAATGGCGGCCGTCCTTCTGGTCATCATGACCTACATGAAGCCCGGAGGGCATATCATCTTCACCGGCGACTGTTACCGGCAGACAAGGGACTTCGCCACCAATTTCCTCGGGAAATTCGGTGTGGACTATTCCATCGCCGACCCCACCGCCGACGCGATACGGGACGCAATAAAGCCCAGCACCAACATCATCTTCACCGAATCCCCCACGAACCCCTACCTGCGGGTGCTCGACATCCCGGCGATCGTGAAGGTGGCCAGGGAGCGCAACATCATGACGGTCATCGACGCGACGCTGGCGACGCCCTATAATATCAGGCCGCTCGAACTAGGCGTGGACATCGTACTTCATTCGGCCACCAAGTATTTCGGGGGCCACAACGACCTGATGGCAGGGGTCGCCCTCGGCTCGTCGGCCCTGATGACTAACCTCTACAAGATGCAGCGCATGATCGGCGCAACGCCGGGCCCGCTCACCTGTTTTCTGCTGGAGCGGGGGCTCAAGACCTTCGGCATGCGGATGGAGCATCATAACAGGGCCGGCCTCGCGGTGGCGCAGATGCTGGAGGCGCACCCCAAGATCGAGAAGGTCTGGTATCCCGCCCTGCCGTCGCACCCCGACCATGCGATCGCGACCGCACAGATGAAGGGCTTCGGCAGCGTGATCAGCTTTCTCGTCAGGGGCGGAAACGCAGAGACGCGCAAATTCATCGACGGGCTGGAGCTCTTTCTCATCACGCCGAGCCTCGGCGGCAGCGAGAGCCTCGTGACGCAGATGTCGACGATGTCGTTCTTCGATTATCCGGAGGAATACCGCAAGAAGATCGGCATGGTGGACAATCTCGTGCGCCTGGCGCTCGGGCTGGAAGACCCGGACGATCTCATCGTCGACCTGAAACAGGCGCTCGGGAGGATCTGACCTCCGGAAGGGGTGAACGGGCCGGTCTAAACGCCGGCCCCTAGTGCCATAACATCGCCTCAAAATCCTCCGTCGGCACGCTCACGGTGACGTGGCCGCGCCACGGGCAGCGTTCTATCTCTTCTTCGCCCTTTCTTATCGATATGAAGATATTGATCTCATCCTTTTCGACAGCCTTCAGGTCCGCAAACGGGACCCCGACCTCGAAGATATCGACTGCCGCCGCATCGGGAAGTTCCTTCACCTCTATCCAGTCCTCGCCGGTCTTCTCGTACAGTGTTGCCGGGACCCTTCCTTTCGAAAGGGGGCAGGCGATCTTCATTTCTGCCGGGCCGGACACAACGATGACAAACGCTGTCCCTTCCTCGAATTCGGCAAAGGGCGTGCGCGGGTCGACTCTCAGGTAGAGTGCGGTCCTGTCGAAGCCGTAGTATACCGCGGCGACGAGACTCTCCGACTTGTGCATGCTCCCCCCGGACTTCTTTACGTCAAGCTGCGCCCCTTGGTACCACTCGTAATAGCTTGTCACCATGCCGTCTATCTTCGGGCTGATAAACCCCCTGACCGACTGGGTCGGCGCGACCCCCCTGTCCTCTCTGAGAATCGGCTCGAAGAGCCGGGCAGGAACGTCCCTGCCGATCTCGCGGAAGACCTTCATGAGGTTGAACCGGAACAGCTCGTCGAATTCCTTCTGCGTCTCGGTCGTATGCTCGTCACCGTACCACCAGTTCCAGTCGCTGCCCTCCGCAATGAACAGGGACCGCCACGCGTTCTTCGTCTCAGCGCCCGGGTTCTGCCGCTCATGCTCGACCAGCTTCCGGCGGGTTTCCGACAGGTAGTCCCACGCGAGATTGTCCTCCTCATGCCCCAGCCAGATCCCGAAATTGGCGTTGATCCAGGAACCCGGTTGAATCCGGCCCAGCGGCTCGCCCCCTCCGTAATGGGCGAGGAAATCCGAAA
Source organism: Nitrospirota bacterium (assembly GCA_021783515.1). GTDB lineage: Bacteria > Nitrospirota > Thermodesulfovibrionia > Thermodesulfovibrionales > UBA6898 > Sulfobium. The sequence continues at coordinate 17,817 of JAJXTV010000039.1, read as the reverse complement.
CGGTGACGGTCTTCAGGCCCTCCTCCCGGGAAAGCCCCTCATAAAGATAGAGGAAGAAATCACGCCCGTCGTTCCGGTAGTACTCCCAGGCGTTCTCGCCGTCGAGGATGATCGATACGAGACGGGGGGCACCGCCCGGCAGTGAGCGCCGGATCGACGTCAGCCGCTGAATCAGGTCCGCAGCGGCCCTCTTGGGCTCCCACTGGGAATAGACAAACCCGATCAGGTCCGACAGCGCGTGGTCCCTGAAGGTGATCGCCACATCCTCAAAGCGATATGGCCGGTAAAGCGCGCCGGGGTCGGCCATGTTGCCCGAATCGTCCCTGAGCCGCCGCCCCAGGGAATTCGCCAGAACGCCCTCATCGGTCGCCACCCACCGCACCCCGTTACGTGATGCAAGCCGGAGGACCTCTTCGCTCACCGAGCCCTCCGAAGGCCACATGCCTGCCGGCCTGAAGCCGAAGACCTTCTCGAAGAGTTCCCTGCCGCTGCGTATCTGCATGTCCGCATCCTCAGGATGCGCGAAACGCTGCCGCGGCAGATTCACGTTGGGCATCGAGGCCCTCGCGACGTCCGTATCACAGAGAAGCGGGAGGATCGGATGGTAAAAGGGGGAAAACGAGAGCTCGATCCGGCCCGTCGACGCCATCTCCCGGTAGGCCGGGATGATCCGTCCCAGGATCTCGCGCTGCTTCGCGAGCAGGAGCCGCTTGTCCTCCCCGGTGAAATTCTTCCCCTTTGCGCAGAGCGACCTGAGGAGATCGTCCTTCTCCCTGAAGAACGGATCGATCCAGCAGAGATTGAAATACACCTGCAGATCGAGAAAGTCTCCGTCGCGGAAATATTTCGCGGTCCGGACGAGGTCGCTCCTGATCAGATGAGTTCCCCGTTTCACGAGCAGTTCGTGATATCGGGGGAACGGCCGGATCATGTTGTCCCAGTTCGCCAGAAAAAAGTTCTCGAGAATAAAAATCTTTTCGTCCTGGGTAAGGTCCGCCGGGGACTTTTCGCTCAGCTCGAGAAACAGGTCCTTCGCTCCGCCTTCTTCGTATTCGATGATCTGCTCGATAAGCGAGGGGACCAGATTGAAATTTTGCCTGATCGCGGGGAAGTCCCTGAGTATCTCGACCATATCTAGATAGTCCTTCGTGCCGTGCAGCCTCACCCACGGGAGACGGTAATAGCCGCTAAGGGGGTCCTTGTAGTACGGCTGGTGCATATGCCAGAGGAAGGAGACAAACAGCGGGTTATCGGTCATACAGGAAGATATATTCGTCGGGCTTCGCCAGCCCGAACTCCTCGCGGGCGAGTTTTTCGCGGTAAAAAGGGTCCTCTTTCAGAAGCGTGATCTCCTGGCGGATCTGCTCGTTCTGCCTGCTGATCTCGACCAGCTGGCCTTCCAGACTGCGTCTCGTCCTGTTCAGCTCCATATACCGGAACAGCCCGGCATCTCCGAAGAGAAGGCTGGCCGTGAGGTACAGAAAGCTGAGGATCATCACGGTAAGAAAGATGAGCCTTCGCTTCCTTACCTCCGATACGACCTGCTTCCTCAGAAGATTATGCGTGCTCATTTTTTGAGATTGTAAAACGCCTCCCTGCCCCGGAATTGCGCGGAGGCGGCCAACTCCTCCTCGATAACGAGCAGCCGGTTGTATTTCGCGACGCGCTCGCTTCGCGCGAGCGAGCCGGTCTTGATAAAGCCGGTGTTGCAGGCCACCGCGAGGTCCGCGATCGTCGTGTCCTCGGTCTCGCCGGACCGGTGGGATATTACCGCGGTATACCCCGCCGACCTCGCCATCTCGATGGCATCGAGCGTCTCGGTCATGGTCCCTATCTGGTTGAGCTTGATGAGAATCGAGTTCGCCACATTCTTCTCGATCCCTTTCTTCAGGATAGTCGTGTTCGTAACAAATACGTCGTCTCCGACGAGCTGCACCTTCTTGCCGAGCTCCGCGGTGAGCGCCGCCCATCCCTCCCAGTCGTTTTCGGCCAGGCCGTCCTCTATCGAAAGCACGGGGTACTTCGCGATCAGCCTGCCGTAATAGCCGATCAGGTCCTTATAGGCCGCCTTCTTCCCCTCGAAACGATAGGCGCCCTTCTCGAAGAATTCCGAGGCCGCGACGTCCAGCGCGATGAATACGTCCCTGCCCGGAACATATCCGGATTCCTTCATCGCCTGAATGATGAGGGTGATAGCCTCTTCGTTGGACTTGAGGTTCGGCGCGAACCCGCCTTCGTCTCCGACAGCCGTGTTCAGGCCCTTGCCCTTCAGGATCTTTTTCAAGGTATGGAATATCTCGACCCCGGCTCGCAGCGCGGAAGAAAAATCGGGAAGCCCTGCCGGCATGACCATGAACTCCTGGATGTCGAGGTTGTTGTCCGCATGGGCGCCGCCGTTGAGGATGTTCATCATCGGGACCGGAAGCACCTTGGCATTCAGTCCGCCGATATGCCGGTACAGCGGAAGGCCCGCGTCCGCGGCCGCGGCCCTGCAGACCGCAAGGGAAACCCCGAGCAGCGCGTTCGCCCCGAGCCTCCGTTTGTTGTCGGTGCCGTCGAGCTCCACGAGGAGACTGTCGATAAAGACCTGTTCGGAGGCGTCTATCCCCCGTATCCTGGGGGCGATCACTTCGAAGATGTTCTTTACCGCCTTCTGGACGCCCTTGCCGTGATACCGTTTCGCCCCGTCCCTGAGTTCAAGCGCCTCCCGCTTGCCGGTCGAAGCCCCGGGGGGCACGGCGGCCCTGCCCATGACTCCGCTGTCGAGATACACGTCGACCTCAACGGTCGGGTTACCCCTCGAATCGAGTATCTCCCGCGCGACTACGTCTGTAATTTCTCCCATCTATGCCTCCCTCAGAATTATTCGAATCCCTGTTTCACGCTCACAGATACTGCCCGATCAGGCTCTCGACCCGCTCCATGTCGATGGATATATCGTTCAGCTCCGACCTGTTGCCGATATGTCTCAGCGTCGTTTCGAGATAGATCTTGAAATGGCGGATCCGCTCGAGCAGCTTTCCGAAATCGCTGCCGGCCACGACTTCTTTGCCGGCGGCGTTGATCTCGTTGAAAAAGAGCGAAAATTCCTCATAGTCGTCATGCCTCAGCAGCCGGAACGTAAAACTTTCAAAATATAACATATAGTTCCTGAGAGATTCAAAAACCCTGAGCCGCTTCTTCACATCCCCGGCCTTCTCCTCCAGGATCGAGATGAACCGGTGAAGCACGAAGATGTCCTCGCGGAGACGAATGGACTGCTGCCGCTTCGTCACGAAGCTCGCAAATATCTCTTCCCCGGGGATCTCGGGGCTGAAGTGCTGCGTCAGCTGCACAATGCTCTGCTCGGTCAGGTTCTTCAGTATGCCGTGGCAGTTCTCGATCTTCCCGCGGAACTGGGGAGACGCTTTTTTGCGAAGGATGTCGCGCATCTCCTGGAGAAAGACCCTCCGGTTTTCCATAGTAAACTGATAGGCGATCGACTTCAGAAGCATCTCGAGGTCCGGGTCTCCGAGCTTCCTGAGCGCCTTATCGATATATGTCTGGAACACGGCGATTTCCGACTTCATCAGAATAAGGATCATGAGGGACGAGTTGAGCGACACGGGCCGCTGCGTCTCGATGTCGATAAACCGGAGAAAACGGATGAATCTGAACAGGTAGATATAGATGACGGATATGTGCTTCTTCACCTCGGGCCGTCCGATCGTCCTGACGGCATCCGAGACCTTCGCATGGCCGATCGTGTCGAACTCGGGATTCACCCCCCTGCTGAAGGGGTTGAAATACCTGTTTTCCCTGATCTCCTTGCCGATCATATGCCCGATATTCATGAAGCCCATGTATGAGATGTTGCCGGTCCGGATGAGGTCGGAAATAATGCCCTTGAGGTTGATGAAGGAATCGTAAAGAAGGTAAAGCCCCTTCTCCGGTGTGTCCTGACGGTAGAGCGTTTCACGGAAGTCATCCCTCTTCCGGGCGGTGAGGAGCTTCGTCTCGGCGAACTTCTGGAACCAGTAGGCGTTCTTCCTGCTCTCCGGAATGACCACTTCGAGAATCCCCAACGCCCGCATGATCGTGTCCCTCGCCGTGACCAGTTCCTCGTAGAAGTTCTTGTTCGTCAGGTCCTCGTTCGAAAAGGTGAGGTTTTCGACGTTGAAAAAGCGGTCCAGGGCGCGCAGCAAAACGTCAAGCTCGGAGAAGAGCTGATGGTTCGCCGTCTTCGCATCGCGGGCCCAGTTCTCTGTATCCTCTTTTCTCAGCATCGTTCCGCCGTCACGCATTCACCTCTTCGGAACATGGATCGCCTCACCGTGCAGGGCCTCCGCCGCCTCCATAATCCCTTCCGACAGCGTAGGATGGGCGTGGATCGTCGCGGCGACTTCCCTTACCGTGCGTCCGGTCCTCATCGCGACCGCCATCTCGTGGATCAGGTCCGACGCGTGCGGGCCGATGACGTGGGCGCCCCTGATCCTGTCGGTCTGCTCATCGGCGATGATCTTGACAAACCCGGCAATCTCGCCGATCGCATGGGCCTTGCCGAGCGCCCTGAATTCGAAATGTCCGGTCCGTATCGGGATCCCCTTCGCCTCGGCCTCCTGCTCCCTGAGCCCCACCGACGCGATCTCGGGAGAGGTGAAGATCGCAGAAGGCACGACGTCGTAAGCCATCTCCTCGGCCAGCCCCATGATGTTCTTCGCCGCCACGATCCCCTCTTTCGAGGCCTTATGGGCCAGGAGCATGCCTCCCGTCAGGTCCCCTATCGCATACACACCCGGCACGTTCGTCTCCATCCGCGCGTTGACGAGGACCTCGCCTCGTCTTCCCCTCGTGACGCCGACGGTATCGAGGCCGAGACGGTCGCTGTTGAATGCCCTGCCGACCGCCACGAGCACCTTCTCTGCCGACAGTTCCCTCCCGTCAGAAAGGAAGGCGTGCACCCCGTCTTCCCGGATCTCTGTCTTTCCGACGCTCACCCCGGCGAGGAGCCGGATTTTTTTCTTCTTCAGCTCTTTTTCGAGCAGCGCCGATATCTCGAGGTCCTCGGTCGCCACCGCCCGGTCCGCCATCTCGACCATCGTCACGTCCGAGCCGAGCTCGCGGAAGATACAGGCGAACTCACTGCCGATGACCCCCGCTCCCACGACGAGCAAACTCTTCGGGATCTCCGAAAGGCCCAGCATATCTGAAGAAGACAGGACATTGCGGCCGTCGAAGGGAAGTGACGGTATCTGCGCAGGTCTCGAACCGGTCGCGAGGATCACCCGCTCGGTATCGATCCTTTCGGTTCCGCCGTCTTTCAGCGTCACCTCGACCTCGCGCGGGGAAGTCAGCACGCCCCTTCCCTCTATCAGCCCGATCCCCCAGCTCTTGAAGAGCGCCCTGATCCCCTTCACCTGGATGCCGACGACCTTGTTCTTTCTCTCGATGATCCTGGCCAGATTGGGGACAACCGTCCCATTGAGGTCAAGGCCGAACTTATCGAGCTCCTTCGTCTTGGAAAGAAGCTCGCAGGAGGCGATTATAGTCTTGGTGGGTATGCAGCCCCAGTTAAGGCACGTGCCTCCCACCTCGTCGTCCTCGATCACCGTCACCCTGGCGCCCAGCTGGGCCGCCTTGATCGCGGCCACGTACCCGCCGGGTCCGGAGCCGATAACGGCCAGTCTCACTTTGCTTCCTCTTCGACATATTTCTCGTATTCCGTCGCGTCCATGAGGTCATCCACCTCCGACGGGTTATCGATCTCGATGACCGCTATCCATCCTTTGCCGTAGGGGTCTTCGTTGATCACCTCGGGCGATTCGGAAAGGTCTTCGTTGACTTTTACGATCTTGCCTCCGACGGGCGATATCACCGCAGAGGTGGCCTTCGCGGACTCTATCTCGGATATCTCGCTATTGGCGTCCACGTCTTCGTCAATCTCGGGCAGGTCGACATAGACGATGTCTCCAAGCGCGTCTTGCGCGTAATCCGTAATGCCGATGGTCCCTTTCTTCCCTGACACCCTCACCCAGGTGTGCTCCTTGTGGTACCTGACGTCATCGGGGTTCATTGTCTCCTCCTTCGTCCTTGCTTTCTGGGGGTTGCGTCCCGCGGCGCCGGCTGCGGCCGGAAAAAACGCCGCCGTGAGTAAGTCTACTATACCATTAAAAATCTTCCCGCGAAATCAAAATTTCACCTTTTTCCAGAGCTCGATCAGCCTTTCGAGGGCCGCTTCAGGGGTCAGCTTTTCCGGATCGATATTCATGATGTCGTTGACGACCGAATCGCCGACCGAGGAGAAGAGATCGAGCTGCTCCCGTTTGCTCTTCGTCTTGCCGCTGGCGAGCTTCGGTTTGCCCGTCTCGTTCAGCTCCTCGTTCTCCAGGTTATGCAGCACTTCCTTCGACCGCTTGATGATCGCCTCCGGCAGGCCGGCGAGCCTGGCGACCTGTATGCCGTAACTCTTGTCCGCGGGCCCCTCCTCGATCTTTCTGAGAAAGATGATCTCGTCTCCCCACTCGCGCACCGACACGTTAAAGTTCCTCACCCCTTCGCGCGTCAGCGCCAGCTCGGTCAGCTCGTTGTAGTGCGTGGCAAAGAGGGTGCGCGCCCTGATTGCGGCCACGATATGCTCGGCGATCGCCCACGCGATGCTGATCCCGTCGAACGTGCTCGTGCCGCGGCCGACCTCGTCCAGTATGATCAGGCTCTTCGACGTGGCATTGTTCATGATATTGGCCGCCTCGATCATCTCGACCATAAAGGTGCTCTGCCCCTTCGACAGGAAGTCCGATGCGCCGATCCGAGTGAAGATCCTGTCCGTGATGCCGATCTTCGCGAACGTCGCCGGCACGAAACTCCCCATCTGGGCCATAAGGGTGATGAGCGCAACCTGTCTCATGTATGTCGACTTCCCCGCCATGTTCGGTCCGGTAAGGACGTGGAGCATCGCGTCCCCTGTATCGATCAGCGTGCTGTTCGGTATGAACCGTTCGTCGGTCAGGACGCGCTCGAGCACGGGGTGTCGCCCGTCGCGGATTTCCAGAAGAGGCTCGTCCACGATCTCCGGTTTCACGTAGTTGTACCGTTTGGCAACCACTGCCAGGGAAGTCAGAAAATCGACGGCGGCGAGGGCGTTGGCCGTCTTCAGCAGTCCGTCGGCCTCTTCTTTCACCGCCTCTAGGACCTGTTTGAAGACTTCGTACTCGAGGTTCTTCAGCCTTTCCTCAGACCCGAGGACCCTGCTTTCGTACTCCTTCAGCTCCGCAGTGACGAAGCGCTCGCCGCCAACGAGAGTCTGCTTCCGCACAAAGTCGTCGGGCACCATATCGAGATTCGCCTTGGTCACTTCGATATAGTAGCCGAATACCCTGTTGTAGCCTATCTTCAGGGAAGATATGCCGGTCCTTTTCTTTTCGCGCAGTTCCATCTCGGCGATAAAGTCCTTGCCCTTCGTCGAGATGCCCCTGAGGGAGTCGATCTCGGCATGATATCCGTCCTTTATAATGCCGCCGTCACGGATACCCGGAGGGGGGCTGTCGACGAGGCTCTTTTCGATCAGTTCCCTGAGCAGCGAGAACTCCCCGACCTGGCCGCCGAGCGACTTCAGCGAGAATTCCGTCGAGCGTTCGAGCGACTTGCGGATTTTCGGCAGACTGGCCAGCGAATGCCGTATCGCGACGAGGTCCCTCCCATTGGCGGTCCCGGAGGCGACGCGTGAGGCAAGTCTCTCGACGTCCTGCACCTTTCTCAGGAGAGTTCGCAGGGTTTCGAGGAGTTCGAAGTCGGCCGCCAGGTAATCGACCGCATCGAGTCTCGCCGAGATCTGGAGGGCCTCGGTAAGCGGCCTCAGAAGCGCGGTCCTCAGGAACCTTCCGCCCATAGGGGTCAGCGTCTCATCGAGCACCTGAAGGAGCGTCCCCTCGCGGGAGCCGTCCTTGAGATTATGGGTCAGCTCGAGATTCCGCTGGGTGGCGGCGTCGAGAAACATGTTGGAGGTCTGTTTGAGCGTCGTGATCTTTTTGAACCGGACCATCTCCTTTTGGGTGGCCTCGAGATAGCTGATCAGCGCGCCGGCGGCCGAGATCGCCGCCGTGAGCCCGTCGCACCCGTATCCTTCGAGCGACGAGACCCTGAAGTGAGTGAGGAGGACACGATATGCCTCGGGATAATCGAAGAGCCAGTCCTCCACTCCGGAAAGATAGAAACCCCCGAGCGATTCCCGGTAATGGATGGTGTCCTTGACGCTCTCCGGAAGAAGCAGCTCTTTCGGCTCGAACCTGCTCACCTCGTCCTCTATGCTTTCGGAGGTTTCATAAACCACGAATTCGCCGGTCGAGACGTCGGCGGCCGCAATGCCGTGCCTGCCTCCCTGGGGAAAGGCACTGATGATATAGGTGTTTTCCTTCGGGTTTTCAGGGGTATGCGTCCCGGGCGTGATGATCCTCACCACTTCCCTCGTCACGATACCCTTTGCCTCTTTCGGGTCTTCCATCTGCTCGCAGACCGCCACTTTGTGTCCGGCCTTGATCAGCTTGGCGATATACGATTCCGCCGCGAAATAGGGGACCCCGCACATCGGCATGGGGTTGTCCTTCGATTTATCCCTTGTGGTAAGCGCAATCTGGAGGACCTTCGAGGCGGTCTCGGCGTCCTCGCCGAACATCTCGTAAAAATCGCCGAGGCGGAAAAGGACGATGGCGTCCCCGTACTTCTCCTTGATGCCGAAATACTGTTTCATAAGCGGCGTGAGTTCTGGCATATCAGATATTAAACACTATCCCGCGGGCAAGGTGCAACAGATTGAGGAAGGAGCCCCGCGGTATTGAAAATATCTGGAGAAGGTTTTAATATTAAAGGAAATTTACGGGGAGATATGCCTGAATGCCTCTTTCACTGAATGAGATGAAAGACCGCGCCCTCGCCTTTTCGCGCGAGTGGGCGGGCGAGAAGGCCGAGAGGGCGGAGGCCCAGACATCCTGGAACGAGTTCTTTAACGTCTTCGGTGTTTCCAGGAGAAGGGTTGCAAGCCTCGAAAGTAGGAGTGCGCCGACCCGAAAAATAGCAGAGACGCCGACAAGATTCCACGTTGAGAATATGCCAAATGGCCCATATCTGGTTGTGCCCGAGGTTAGTTCTGAACGACGACAGGACGCCGAGCGCGTTGCGTGCCTTTTCGCGCTTTATCACAAATACACGAGCCTTCTTCCGCCGCCTGAGAAGCCCGGGCGCGGCAGGAAGAAAAGACGATAAATGGGAAACGAGGAGACCACAGTATCTGAGACATTCAGGACCTTCGGCCGCGAGATAAAACCGCTGATTGCCGAGATAAGGGATGCCTTTGTGGACCGGCCGGTCCCCATAGGACGGCCTGCGAGCGACTTCGGCCGGGTGGCAAACAGCTGGATCGGCCGCACGGGAGATTTAAGGCGTGAACTCCTCCAGGGGTTTAATGCTCTGACGACACGGGTGCTGTCGCCAGAAGGCGGCCTGTCTCGTGAGGAGATCAGGGCTGCTGTTGCGGCCTATCGTGTTCATATTGCGGATGCCGTCGGCCTGTTTCACGAGATGTGGCTTCGTCCCTTCCCCGCCGGGATCGCAGAGGCGCAGCCGCTTTTTTCATCGATCATCGAAAAGATCCTCAGATGCGTTCTTATGACCCTTGAGGAAATGGCTGACATTATCGATAATCCGGAAACAGCCGCGGACAAATACGGCTCAACGATGATACATCTGCATGCCTCGCTTGACACCGAGGCAGAGGAGCTGCGTCTGAACTCCTGGTGTGAACGCCATCGGTGGTCAGCCAAACGCCGGGACCTGATGCTTGGCTTCCTGGCAGGCGTGCTATTTTCCAGGGACTGAGGTCCGGCGCCCCCCATGAGACGGCGCGGCACCTTTTTTTCTGCAAATATAAGCCCTTGCGCTGCTTCTTTGGATGCCTGCAGGCCCCCTTTTTCTTGACTTATCTTCCGCACTGTCTTTATAATTTAAGGTATTCTTTCGGTCTTTTAAAATGAAAATAGTCATCGCTGATATTCCCGACGACGGTCTGATTGTGGATCTGGCGGAGAACCTTACTCCCGAGGATGTCTCGCTTTCCTGCTCCGCAACAGCGCGCATTTCCCTGCAGAAGGTGGGCACCGAGGTCGTGGTCAGCGGCAATCTGAAGGCCGATATGGGACTGCAATGCAGCAGGTGCCTAAGGGACTTCAGGCAGAGCATCGAGACCCCGGTAAATGTGGTCTATCACCCGATCGAAGAGGCGGGAGAGGACCGGCATGCGCTGCGGGACGACGAGATGGACATGGGATTTTACAAGGGCGGGGAACTCGACCTGCGCGAACTGCTGAAAGAGCAGGTTCTTCTGAATGAACAGATGAAGCCGCTCTGCAGCGAACAGTGCAAGGGAATATGCCCGAAATGCGGGACGGACCTCAATGCCGGGCAGTGTACCTGCGGCGGCAGGGAGGTCGACCCGAGACTGGCAGCACTCAGGAACCTGTTGGATAAATGAAAGGAGTACGAAATTGGCAAACCCGACACACAGACATTCAAAGGCAAGGAGAGACAAGAGAAGGCAGAACTGGAAGGGGGCGGCCCCGAGCCTCGGCCAGTGCCCGGAATGCAAAGAGCTGAAGCTGCCCCACCGGGCATGCACAAGCTGCGGGGCCTATAACGGCAATAAGGTATTAGAGATAGTCGAAAAATAGACGATGAAAGTCGCTCTTGACGCTATGGGCGGAGACTACGCCCCTTCTGTAAACGTTGAAGGGGCAGTCGAAACCGTCAACGAGCATGACGACATCGAGATTATCCTGGTCGGGAACGAACCTCTCGTAAAGAAGGAGCTCGAAAGCAGACGGTATCCTGCGGGTCGCCTTTCTATCGCGCATGCCTCTCAGGTGATCGAGATGCACGAGCCCCCGACAGCCGCAATCAGGAAAAAAAAAGATTCCTCCATCAGGGTCGGGATAGAGCTCGTCAAGGCGGGCAAGGCCGATGCCTTCGTCAGCGCCGGCCACTCCGGTGTGGTGATGGCGACGTCTCTTCTTCTGCTCGGCACGTCGAAAGGCGTGGACCGGCCGGCGATCGCCACGGTCATGCCGACGCTGAAAGACACCTTCATTCTCCTGGATGCCGGGGCGAACGTAGACTGCAAGCCGGAAAACCTTCTGCAGTTCGCCCTCATGGGCAATACCTACGGCAAGTTGCTGCTTAACAAGCCCAATCCCAAGGTAGCGCTCCTCAGCATAGGAGAGGAAGACACAAAGGGAAACGAGCTCACAAAGGAGGCGTTCAAGCTCCTGAAAGGCACGCGCCTGAACTTCATCGGGAACATCGAGGGGAAAGACATGTTCACCGGCAAGGCCGACGTGATCGTCTGTGACGGCTTTATCGGCAATATCGCCCTGAAGATCAGCGAAGGGCTCGCCGAGACGATCATCAAGATGCTGAAACGGGAGATCACCTCCGTTTCGACCGGCAGAATCGGCTATCTGATGATGAAGCCGGCGATCAGGAACTTCAAAAAACGGACCGATTACGACGAATACGGCGGCGCTCCGCTGCTCGGCATCAACGGGGCCTGCATTATCAGCCACGGCAGGTCCACGGCAAAAGCGATCAAAAATGCGCTGCGTGTGGCATCCGATTACGCCCGGAAACGGGTGTTCGAAGAGATCTCGACCGAAATCGAAAACGACCTCATCGGCAGAGTGGCGTCGTGATCAGGGGACGGATCATCGCCACGGGGTCCTACGTCCCCGAGAACGTCGTGACAAACCACGATCTCGAAAAGGTAGTCGACACCTCCGACGACTGGATTACCGAACGAACGGGGATCAAGCAAAGGAGGATCGTCAATGCCCAACAGGCAACATCCGACCTCGCTTACGAGGCGGCCTCACTGGCGCTGAAGAGGGCGCATTACAAGCCGAAGGACATCGATCTCATCATCGTCGCCACGATCACCCCGGACATGGCCTTCCCTTCTACCGCCTGCATTCTTCAGGACAGGCTTGGCGCGACGAACGCCGCCGCCTTCGACGTAAACGCCGCCTGCTCGGGGTTCATCTACGGCCTTCATATCGCCAACGGCCTCATAAAGGCCGGGGCCCACAGCAGGGTCCTTCTCGTCGGCGCCGAGGTGCTTTCGAAGGTGACAGACTGGCAGGACCGCACGACCTGCATCCTTTTCGGCGACGGCGCCGGGGCCGCCTTGATCGAGGCGACGAAGGAAAAGCGGGGCGTGTATTCGACCTATATAAGTTCCGATGGAAGCCTCTCCGATCTCATCTGCCTCCCCGGAGGGGGGTCGAGAAACCCCTGCTCGAAGGAGACGATACTGAAGAGACTGAATTATATCAAGATGAAGGGCAACGAGACGTTCAAGGTCGCGGTCAGGACGCTGGAAGAGCTGGTGATAAAAACGCTCGCCGACAACAATCTCGACCCCTCTCAGCTTTCTCTCCTGATCCCGCACCAGGCGAATATCCGGATCATCCAGGCGACCGCCAAGCGGCTCGGCATGCCGATGGAAAAGGTATTCATGAATATCGACAAATACGGCAACACCTCGGCCGCGTCCGTCCCGATCGCCCTGGACGAGGCCGTGCAGAGCGGCAGGATACAGGACGGCGACTATGTACTTCTCGAGGCCTTCGGCGGCGGCCTCACCTGGGCTTCTGCCCTGCTCCGCTGGTAGCCCTATCTTCCTTCATCCTCACCTTCCCTTCGGGTTTTCAGGTGCAAGCGGTGAAATATTTTTTCGAGTCTTTCCTTGTATACCATCGAGAGGAAGACGAGAATGATCGCGATGAAAAGGAGAAGGAAAAACCGGTAGTACTGATGGTGATGGATATAGCTGCCGCCGAGCGTCAGGAGGACTGTGCCGCCGAACCTGCCGACCGTGCTGATGACAAAAAACTCTTTCGTCGACAGATGCCCCAGTCCCAGGATGTAGCAGAGAAGGTCTTTAGGGGTCCCGGGGATGAGGAAGAGGAGAAAGACGAGAAACGCGCCCTTATGGTGGAGGAGGTAATCATATTTCTCCATTGTCTGTTTCTTCACGAACTTTTCGACGAAGGGCCTGCCGAAAATCCTCGACAGCGTAAAGGCGGCCAGAGACCCCACCGTAAGGCCTACAGTCGACAGAAAGATCCCGAGAGCCGGGCCGTAGAGATACCCGCCGATGAACCCGGTCACTTCGCCCGGAATCGGCGCGGCAACCACCTGTAAAGTCTGCAGGGCGATAAAGCCGAGGAAACCCGCCGGCCCGAGCGAATCGATAAAGGCAATCACTTTCTGCCTGTCCATGAAGAACCGAAAGGCCCCTGTCCTGTAGAGCACGAAGACGGCGGTCAGGAACAGGAGCAGCAGTCCGATCTTGACCCATACCAGATTGTTCTTCCTATTGCCGCCGCCGTCTTCCATGCCTATCTCCGCGCGAAGCCGCCGCGCCTGCCTTCATGCCGCGGAAGAAATCGTGTCACGCGAAGCTCAGGACTTCTTCTCGCCCTTTTCCATAAAGGGTTTGAGCAGATCTATGGGTATCGGAAACAGGATCGTCGAATTTTTTTCGGTCGCGATCTCCGTCAGGGTCTGGAGAAATCTCAGCTGCAGCGATATCGGCTGAGAGGCGATGACCGCCGCAGCATCCGCGAGCTTCTGGGATGCCTGGAATTCGCCCTCTGCATGGATGATCTTCGCCCTTCTTTCCCTTTCCGCCTCCGCCTGCCTGGCAATGGCGCGCTGCATCTCTACGGGAAGATCGACGTTCTTGACCTCCACCGTCGAGACCTTTATTCCCCACGGTTCCGTCTGAAAATCGATGACCTTCTGGAGCTCGGTATTCAGTTCTTCCCGCTTCGAAAGAAGGTCGTCGAGCTGGCTCTGTCCGAGGATGCTCCTGAGGGTAGTCTGCGCGATCTGAGAGGTTGCGTAATAGAAATCCTCGACCTCGGTGATCGCCTTCACCGGGTCGATCGGCCGGAAATAGATCACGGCGTTGACCTTTACCGTGATATTGTCCTTGGTGATAATGTCCTGAGGGGGTACGTCCATTGTGACCGTTCGAAGGCTGACCCTTACCAGCTTATCGATGATCGGCCAGATGATCACCAGCCCGGGGCCTTTCACCGGGATGATCCTCCCCAGTCTGAAGACAACGCCCCTTTCGTACTCCTTGAGGATCTTGATCGCGCTCGTGAGAAAATAGATCACGAGGACCAGAAGAAAGACAAATGTGGTAAATGCCGGCGTCAACAGCATTGCGCTACCTCCTTTTTTTGACCTTTATTTTCAAGCCTGAAACGGCTTCGACCGTGACCTTCTCGCCCTTCCCGATCGCCTCATCGGAAGAGGCCGACCAGATTTCTCCCCTCACCATGACCACCCCGCCCTCCTGCGTGATCTCCGACGACGCCGTCCCCTCCATCCCGACAAGACCTTCGCTGCCGGTGACGGGTCTTCGCCTGTGGGCCCGGTATACCAGGCTGAAAGTTACCGAAAAGAAAAGCGCGGTCATGATTACCGCGGGCAAAATAATATAGAGCGAGAGCCTGAGCATAGGCTCCGGAGATTCAAAGAGCATGAGAGATCCGATCACCATGGAGATAATGCCGCCTATGGTAAGCGCGCCGTGGGAGATTATCTTGATCTCGAGGACAAACATCACGAGCCCGAGGATGATCAGAAGCAGCCCCGCATAATTTACCGGCAGCGTTTGAAAGGAATAAAACGCGAGGATGAGAAATATTGCGCCGGCAACACCCGGGAAGATCGTGCCGGGGTTGGTGAATTCGAAGAAGATCCCGTAAAAACCGAGCAGCATGAGCATATAGGCAACGCTCGGATCAGATATGAAGTTCAAAATCCGGTATCTCCATCCCATCTGCTCCCTTGCCACCTCGGCCCCCGCGGTCCTCAACGTCTTTTCACCAAACGCCGTCATCACCTTTTTCCCGTCGACTTCCTTAAGCAGGGACTTCAGGTCGGGGCTGACGAGATCGATAACGTGCTTCTTGAGCGCCTCGCTCTCGGTTATCGATACACTCTTCCGTACCGCCTCTTCGGCCCAGTCGGCATTTCTGCCGTTCTTCTCTGCAAGAGACCGGATGTATGCGGCGGCATCGTTCGTCACCTTCTCGGACATCGTCTTGTCCATCTTCCCTCCGGTAGAAACCGGGTGGGCCGCGCCGATATTCGTTCCCGGGGCCATCGCGGCAATATGGGCCGCCATCGTAATAAAGACCCCCGCGGACGCGTCCCTGGCGCCGCTCGGATATACGTAAACGACGACAGGCACTCTGCTGCCTATAATAGCCTTTACAATGCTCCGCATGGACGTATCGAGCCCGCCCGGGGTATCGAGCTCTATCACAAGGGCCCCGGCGTTCATGTCGGACGCCCTGGATATGTTCTTTTCGATGAACTCGGCGGATACCGGGTTGATGACGCCGTCGACCGTGATCGCGACCACCTTATTGATCTGCTGGGCGGAGAAGGCCGACGACAAAAAAAGCGCAGCGCACGCCGTCGGGAGTATACAGAGAAAAATCCCCTTGG
The DNA here is from genome assembly GCA_021783515.1 of Nitrospirota bacterium. Classification (GTDB taxonomy): domain Bacteria; phylum Nitrospirota; class Thermodesulfovibrionia; order Thermodesulfovibrionales; family UBA6898; genus Sulfobium. The sequence continues at coordinate 2,268 of JAJXTV010000039.1, read as the reverse complement.
CGATGTCGCGAATCGCCCTGGTGATGCCGCTGCTGTCAGAACGCGGGTCACTCCTCATCCTTTTATCATCATACCCCATGCGTAGTATAATATGAAATAAGCAAGGCAGCGCAGTCCGGTGTTCCGTTGACAAACTGCGTCGTTTTTTGATATAAAAGAAGGCTTGTTGTGTGCCGATGTTCCCGGGTAGCTCAGTCGGCAGAGCAGGTGGCTGTTAACCACCCTGTCGGGGGTTCGAATCCCTCCCCGGGAGCCAATTTAATCAAGGGTTCGCGGAGATGCGAGCCTTTTTCTATTAGTGTTTGAGCAATCCGCAGAACTCTTCAGTTATAGATTGCTTCTGGTGGCCGGCTTACAGCCTTATACGAGGGCGAAAAAGTCTGTCCATGATTTGTCCATGACCCTCCCTCCCAATTTCCCTGCCCCGTAAGCTGTTGAGCCAGATTGATACCGCCTTTTTTTGGACTAAATTGAAGCAGTGCCGGGGCCAACACGCATTTTTCTATACCCCGCTAAAGACCTCTGTCTTAAGTTCTCCCTTTAAAGTGCCCTGAGATCCGTATATGTGGATAAGAAGTAGTTACTTCTTATCGCACATTCGCGCAGCCGATTACGACCTCAAGGTCGGCTCGGGCGCCACGGAGGAGAATTGAAAAAGCAGTCGGGTAGTGGACTGGTAGTAGTACGATCTCACCGAACTCTTCGTTACACCGTACTTAAGCTCACTGCCGTCGAGGCATCAAAGAACTCATAAAATATGGCTATCTTACGATAGAAAAAGTTCGGGAAAGGGGCATCGTCGGAGCCATCTGAAACGTCTTTGAAGAACCTCAGCAAACATTCACTCAGTTACATACCTGCGAATAAACCAGGTCTTCACTAACTGGGTAAGCATCACGTAGCACAATAGCATCGCAGCTAAGAACAGCCAATATAATGGCGGCAGGGGCACAAAACCCAACGCTTCAGCCAAAGAAGATGATGGCAGCCATGCTCCAATCGCAACAATGATCAGAGATGTCAGAATCAGGGGCAAGCTGGCTGAACTCTGTATGAATGGTATTTTATTGGTGCGAATCACGTGAATGATAAGTGTTTGTGTAAACAATGATTCCACAAACCAACCCGTATGAAACAGGGCCTCATTATTCCATGTATGAAACACATACAGCATGATAAAGAATGTCAGGTAGTCAAATATCGAGCTGATCGGACCTATGAAAAGGATGAAACGGCGGATTTCATCTATGGCCCATTTGCGCGGTTTCAAGAGCCATTCCGAATCTACTTCATCGGTCGGGATAGTTGTTTGAGAAAAATCGTACAACAGGTTGTTGGCCAGTATCTGCAATGGTAACATGGGCAAGAACGGCAGGAATATACTGGCGCCCACAACGCTGAACATATTCCCAAAATTAGAACTGGCGGCCATCTTGATGTACTTGATGATATTCCCGAAGACTTTACGACCTTCGATCACACCTTCCTGAAGGACACGCAAGCTTTGTTCTAACAAGATAATATCAGAGGATTCTTTTGCGATATCCACTGCGCTGTCGACCGAAATCCCAACATCGGCAGCCTTGAGGGCCGGCGCATCATTGATACCGTCTCCTAAAAATCCGACTACGTGGCCCTGCTCTTGCAATGCTTTAATAATACGCTCCTTATGGGCGGGAGACAGTTTGGCAAAGATTGTTGTTTGTTCAGTGACCTGTGCCAGCTCAACATCAGTCATTTTTTCCAGCGTATTGCCCAGCAAGATATGATCGACGGAAAGCCCCACCTGTTTGCATATACTGCGTGTAATGATTTCATTGTCCCCGGTAAGGATCTTGACGTGCACATTATTCCGGCGTAAGTCTTCAAGGGCTTCCGCTGTTGTTGCCTTGGGGGGGTCCAGGAAGGCCAGAAAACCTAAAAGAACAAGCTCTGTTTCATCCTCAACATTGTATTCCTTGGACAATTCCGGCATCTTCTTGTAAGCCAGGGCAATTACCCGAAACCCTTGCTCGTTCAGTTTCCTGACCAATGCTACTGCTTTTATATGGTGTTCATCAATAGCCATCGGGAGCACATTGCCTTGAATATTTATCTGCGTGGAAAGGGCGAGGATTTCCTCAACAGCACCCTTACATATCAGTATATGCTGGTTCTGGTTATCTTCGACGACCACTGACATGCGGCGGCGCACAAAGTCAAAGGGGATTTCATCAATTTTCCTGTAATGCTGCTCTTCGACTAACTGTTTTTCCAAATGCTTATGGT
>JAJXTV010000001.1 GCA_021783515.1 Nitrospirota bacterium | reverse complement strand
AAGGTCTGTGGTAGACTACCACGTCGATAGGCTGGAGGTGTAAGCGCAGTAATGCGTTCAGCTGACCAGTACTAATTGACCGTGTGTCTTGACCCTTATTTTACTTCTTCCCTCCTGGTGTCAAAAACACTTGACAAAGGGACGCTCTTTGATGTTATACTAATCAACTCGGAAATACAGTTTCCGGTGGTTTTGCTGGAGGGGTCACACCCGTTCCCATTCCGAACACGGAAGTTAAGCCCTCCAAGGCCGATGATACTTGGATCGTGAGGTCCTGGGAAAGTAGGTAGCCGCCGGATTATAATAGAAGGCCCGGTTGAAACGACCGGGCCTTTTTTGTTGTTCCCGGGAGCATGCCGGCTGCAGTATGCTCCCAATTTGCGGCATGGTATAATGCCACATGGGAGATAGACCTCTCTTCCTGCAAAGTCCATTGGGCATTCTTCCGGTCGTTCAACCCGCCAGAAGGGATACATCCCCGCAACTCGGCTGCGGGAGGAGACGGGGATGAGCCTCCGAACGAAGATAACGATTTCGGTTTCGGGTCTGCTGACTCTGTTGATGGCCCTGCTGGCCTTCATCTCCTTTTTCCACTATGAGGAGCAGTTTAAGTACGCCATTTCGTCGAGCCAGGATACGATTGTGGGACTGCTGGCCAACGATATAGACAAGACGCTCCTGGCCGCGCAGGCACAACTGGTCGCCAACGCCCGGGCGGTCCCGGACGCGGCCCTCCGGAATTCTGCTGAAGCACAACGCTATCTTGACAGCCGGGTTGGACTTCTGGCGATTTTCGATAACCATATCGGACTGTTCAGTCCGCTTGGTATCGAGATCGCCGAATCGCCGAACACCACCAACAGGCGGGGCATGGACTTTTCGTACCGCTCCTATATCAAGGAGACGGTCGCGATGAAAAAGCCGGTGATCACCGACCCGTACCGTTCCTCACAGATGCACGGGCATGCCGCGGTGATGATGACCGCCCCGGTCTTCGGCAGGAGGGGCGTGATGACCGGTATTCTTGTGGGCAGCCTCGACCTGACCAAGGATAATGTCCTGGGCAGGATAGCGAAGATACGGATCGGCAGCACGGGATATCTCTATCTGACGACGGCAGACAGGACGGTGATCATCCATCCCCGTAAGGAGAGGATATTTAAACAGATCACGCCCGGCATGAACCGGCTGTACGACCGCGTCATCAACGACGATTTCCAGGGGACGGACGACACCGTGAACTACCTCGGGATGGATCTGCTTGCGACATTCAAGAGGCTTGCGGTGAACAGGTGGATCCTGGCCGCCAATTACCCGAAGGCCGAAGCATTCGCTCCGATGCAGAGAGCGATGAGATATTTCTTCTTCGTCGCCGCTGCCGGAATAGTCGGTATTTTTTTGTCGACGTGGTTTCTCGTGGATCGGTTTACAAGGCCGCTTGCGTTGCTTACACGGCACGTCAGGGAACTTCCCCGGAAGCAGGGGGATGAGAGGATGGTTGGGGTCGACAGCGACGACGAAATCGGCGTCCTTTCGCGGACCTTTAACGGTATGCTGCTCCAGTTCGATAACCAGCAGAAGGCCCTGGCGGAAAGCGAGCAGCGGTTCCGTGCCCTGGCCGATTCCCTGCCCCAGGCCGTTTTTGAGACCGATTCCTCGGGCAGATTTACCTATATCAACAAGACTGCACTCTCCATGTTCGCGTATACGGAAGACGACGCGATGCAAGGGGTGAAGGTCACCGACGTAATAGCAGAGGAAGACGCCGAACGGGCCGTTCGGAATTTCGGAGCCCGCCTGCGTGGCGAACGGACCGAACAGTCGGAATATCTTGCACTGAGGAAAGACGGTTCGGTTTTCCCCTGCGTTGTGCATTCGAGTCCGATCGAACACAACGGGGCGATCGTGGGACTAAGGGGAATTCTGGTCGATATTTCCAGCCGGAAGAAGACGGAGGCGGATCTGTTGAGAACGCAGAAGCTCGAATCGCTTGGAATCCTTGCGGGCGGAATCGCTCATGACTTCAATAATATCCTGACGGGGATCATGGGCAACCTGTCGCTTGCCAAGATGGGACTCGAACCCGACAATCCTCTGAGCATTAGGCTGGAGGAGGCCGAGCGGGCGGCTGTTCATGCACGGGATCTGACCCACCAGCTCCTCACCTTCTCGCGGGGCGGTGCTCCGGTGAAGAAGAAGATAGCGCCGGGAAAACTGATTCGGGACGCGGCGACCTTCGCGGCGCGGGGCAGCAAGGCGACGATGAAGATCGATATCGACGCCGGCCTTTCCCCGATAGAGGCCGACCAGGGGCAGATCATACAGGTGATAAACAATCTGGTCATCAACGCCTGCCAGGCGCTGCCCGACGGCGGGGCCGTACACGTCCCAGCAAGGGACGAGCGGCTCGAGGCGGATACCTCGTCGGGACTTCGGGCCGGAGATTCTATTTGCATTACCGTCTCCGACACCGGTATCGGAATCCCTCCAGAGCATATTGCCAAGATCTTCGATCCCTATTTTACCACCAAGCCGACCGGCAGCGGGCTGGGGCTTGCAGTCGTGTATTCCATCATACGCAATCATGGCGGCGACATTTCAGCCGAATCACGGCTCGGGCAGGGAACGGTTTTTACGGTGCGTCTGCCAGCCGTCGGGAAGGACGGCGATGTCGAGGCGGAGGAGACGACTGCAGTCAGCAGCGGCTCGGGGCGCATCCTCATCATGGACGACGACGAGATAGTCACGTCCGTTCTCACTGCGATGCTCTCCCGGTTGGGGTATGAGACCTCGTCTGTAAAGGACGGCAAGGAGGTGATCGCACAATACCGGCAGTCCCTCGATTCCGGCCGGAAATTTGATGCCGTAATTATGGACCTGACTATCCCCGGAGGGATGGGGGGAAGAGAGACGGTCCGGGAGCTGCGCGCCGTCGACCCCGGGGTGAAGGCCGTCGTCTCGAGCGGCTATTCCGATGACCCGGTGATGGCGGACTATCAACACTACGGATTTTCGGCGGTAATGAAGAAGCCTTTTACCGTGCAGGAGGTAAGCTCGGTACTGCGGGGGCTGCTCTCAGGGGACAACTGAGGGCACTGACAGCGGTAACCCTATATCTGGGGACGCGCTCCACGGTCGGTGTCTCCCGCGTATGGTAGAATTATTTCATGGACCGTTTTCAGCAGGAAGATCCCGAGGGCGCCGAGGCAGATCGTCTTATCGCGCGGGGAGAACCTCACGCAGAGACGCAGCCGGAGCGCATGGGCTTCGAGGAGATCGACGTCTGCCGGCGGGATTATCTTGAAGCCAGGGACCGCTACGAGAAACTGCTCGAATCGGCGCCCGATGCGCTTCTGTATGTCGACCGGGAAGGCAGGATAGTCCTCCATAACGCGCAGGTCGAAAGGGTCTTCGGCTACGGAAGGGATGAACTTGCCGGCAGGCAGATAGAGGTCCTTATCCCCGAACGCTTCCGCGGGGGACATCTCGCCCATCTACGGGAGTATTTCGGCAATCCGCACGCCAGGTCGATGGGGTCGGGCCTCGCCATCTACGGCCTGAAGAAGGACGGCACGGAGTTTCCTGCGGACATCAGTCTCAGCCCGGTCGAAAGCGGAGGAAATATCCTTGCCATCGCCGCGGTGAGAGACATCACGGAGATCCGGAAGACCGAAAAACAGATAGAGAGAAACTACCTTATCCAGAGCGTGATCAGCTCTATCCTCAAGATCGCGCTCGAGCCTGTCCCGATCGAGGAGCAGATGGACCGGGTGCTCGATCTCATCCTCACGATTCCCGATCTCGCCCTCGAATCGAAAGGTTATATCTATCTTGTGGAAGACGAGCCGCAGGTGCTCGTCCTGAAGGCGCCGAAAAACAGGCCGGAGGGCAATCAGCCCTGCGAGCGCGTCGCCTTTGGAAAATGTCTCTGCGGCCTTGCCGCGTCCACCTGTATGCCGGTCTTTGCGGACTGCGTGGACGAACGCCACGAGATCGTCTACCGGGACGATTTTCCGCATGGACACTACTGTGTCCCCATCGTCTCGGGAGGCCGCGCCCTCGGGGTGGTCACGCTCTTCCTCCGCGAGGGGCACAGGAGACTCGGCGACGAGGAGATATTTCTCACGGCGGCGGCCGATACCCTGGCAGGCGTCATCGAGCGCTCTCTGGCCGACCGGGAGCGGCAGCATCTGCGCGAGCAGCTCTCCGAGGCCGAAAAATATTCGGCCCTCGGCCGCGTTACCGCAAGCATCGCCGACGGGATGCGCAATCCGCTTACCTCGGTCGGCGGCTTCGCCAGAAGACTGCAGAGGAAGCTGCCCGAAGGAGTCCCGGAAAGGGAATATGCGGAATCCATCGTCGCGGAGGTGGACCGGCTCGAGAAGATATTGAAGAACGTGATCACCCTTTCCCGCGGGGGGAACCTGCTCCGGACACGGGTCGGCCTTGCCGATGTTGCGGAGGCCGTGGTAAAGGCTCATGAGGAGCGCTGCAGGGACCAGTCAATCGGGGTTGTGCGGTCTTATGAAGAGGTACCTGTGGTCGCTGCCGACCGGCGTCTCGCTGAAGAGGCGATCGGGCATCTGCTGGCGAATGCGGTGGAGGCGATGCCCCACGGGGGGAGACTGACGGTGGGTGTCTCTGCCGAGACAGTAAGGGGGCTGCGGTATGTTGCGCTGAAGATCGCGGACACGGGAGAAGGGATTCCCGAGGAGAGGCAGAAGCTGGTGCTGGAGCCTTTCTATACGACCAAGATCGCTCCCAAAGGGACGGGGCTGGGGCTGCCGATCGTCAAGAAGATCATGGAGGACCACGGCGGCTTTCTTCGTATCGAAAGCGCACGGGGGGAGGGCACCTCTGCGGCGCTCTACTTCCCCGTTACGGCCGGCGAGGACGCGGCTCAGGCATAGAGCGCGGACCCGGCGAGGGCTATTTACCCCAGTCGGATCTGCGTCTCGTGCGGTGGTGGAGGTATTTTTCGGCCGAAAGCGCCGCCACACAGCCACCTGATACTGCGGTGACGACCTGTCTCACCTCTGTACAGGTGACGTCGCCCGCCGCAAATACCCCGGGCAGCGGAGTCTCCATCATCCTGTTGATGTCGATGCATTCGTCCTCGGTCAATTCGACGGACCCGTACAGATAGTCGATGATCGGCCTGCTGCCCTGTATGTAGACGAAGACGCCGTCAAGAGGGATCTCGCTCTCTTTTTTGTCGGGCCCGCTCACCCGGATTTTTTCGACGGACTCGTTGCCTTCTATCGCGACGACCGTGCTCCCCAAAACCGGCTTGAGATTGGACGCCTCGAGCGCCGGATGGTTTTCGACCTTCACCTTCGGGGTCGGCGATATCAGATACACTGTTTCGGCAAACCTCGTGAGGTAGCCTGCCTCTTTCACCGCCTCCTCGGAGTTCCCGATGACGCAGACCGTCTTGCCCTTGAAGAAGGCGGCATCGCAGACGGCGCAATAACTGACGCCCCTGCCGAGGAACTCGGCCTCGCCTTTGATCGTCGGCTTTCTGCCCATTGAACCGGTCGCGATGATCACGGCCTTCCCGCGGTAGTTTTTATCCAGTGTGAAGACTTCCTTTATCTCTCCGTCGAGCTTTACGCCAACGACCTGGGCCTCGACGTACTCGGCGCCGAAGCCGACAGCCTGTTTGCGGAAGATGTCGAGGAGTTCCTTGCCCGACACGGGACCGATCACGCCGGGATAATTTTCTATGTGACCCGTGTAGGCGAGCGCGCCCGCCGTCGCGGACTTATCGAGGACAACCGTCCTGAGCTTGGCCCTCGACGCATATTGCGCTGCAGCGAGCCCGCCGGGGCCTCCCCCTATGATGATTACGTCATATATATTGTCCGTGTCAGTCATGAGACCTCCTTGGTGAGGATGAACACATTGTATGGTATTTAAACATACGAGGCAAGGGTCTGTCAGCAGTTGGCAACCCGCCCGGCTGCAGAAACCACTCATTGCAATAGGCCCTGGTTCGTCCTATACTGCAAGCAAGGAGCTACCCGCGCTGTGTTGAAGGAGCATGCCATGAACGACGAAGAGGTAAGGAGCAAGATTTCGGATTACCTCAAGGGCCACCGAAAGATGACCCTTGCGACGGCGACGCTTGACGGAAGACCCCTCGCCCACACCGTCGAGTATGCCTCCGACGGCGCAACGGTCTACTTCGGCACGCTGCGCACGACGAGGAAGGCCCAGAACATCATGAAGAACTGCCATGTTTCCTATGCGGTCGACGAAGACTATGACGACTGGATGCGGATCCAGGGCGTCCAGATCGAAGGGCGGGCGTCTATCCTTTCGGAGCAGAAGGACATCAGGCAGGCTATGGACCTGCTCGTCGGAAAATTCCCGGCGCTGGCCGGTTTTCCTCCGAACCCCGATATGGTATTTGTGAGGATCGAGCCGGTCGCCGGCTTCTTCCTCGACTACCGGAAGGGCTTCACCCACCGGGACGAAGTGCGGTTCTAGTATTTCTTCAGCAGGCGGTAGTACGTGTCGCGCTGGGCCAGCCTGAAGCCGGCCGCCCGGATCGCCCCGACGATGTCGTCCTTCGATACCCTGTAGCTGCACCCCGCCGAGGCGACGACATTCTCCTCGATCATCGTCGACCCGAAGTCGTTTGCGCCGAATCTCAGACTGACCTGGGCAAGCTTCAGCCCCTGGGTAACCCACGACGCCTGGATGTTGTCGACATTGTCGAGATAGATCCGTGAAAGGGCAAGCACCCTCAGGTATTCGACGGCAGTAGCGGGATGAAAGCTCGAACGGCCTTTCCCGGATTTTGAATGTTTCTCAGATTTTTCATTTTTTGCGTTTAACATCCCACGGAGTTCTGTGTTTCCCGGCTGAAACGACCACGGGATGAAGGCGGTGAACCCTCCGGTCCTGTCCTGCAACTCCCGTATCGCGTCGAGGTGCTCGATGATGTCTTCCGGCTCCTCTATCCCGCCGAACATCATCGTAGCCGTTGTTCTCATCCCCAGGCGGTGCGCCTGCTCCATCACGGCGAGCCAGCGGGAAGAGCGGATCTTCTCCGGACTTACGATTTCCCGCACCCTGTCCGAAAGGACCTCGGCTCCTCCGCCCGGGACCGAATCGAGCCCCGCCTCTTTCAGGACCGCCAGCGTCTCTCTGATGGTGAGGTCGGCCGAATCCGCTATATAACATATCTCGGGGGGAGAAAAACCGTGGATGTGTATCTCGAACCTTTCTTTGATCGCGCGGAGGAGGTCGGTGTAGTAGCCGATGTCCAGCGACGGATGCAGGCCGCCCTGTATGAGTATCTGGGTGCCTCCCAGGGCGAGGGTCTCTTCGATTTTTGCAAAGAGCGTCTCTTTGTCGAGCAGGTAGGCATCGGGGGAGTCCTCCTCCCTCCAGAAGGCGCAGAACCGGCACCGGTTGATGCAGACGTTCGTGTAGTTGATATTTCTGTCTACGACAAAGGTGACGATCCCCTCCGGATGGCGCGCGGTTCTCATCCGATCGGCAAGGCTGCCGAGTTCAAGGAGATCGGCGGTTTTCAACATCGCCAGCGCCTTCTTTCGGGTGACCCGGCCCTCCGGCTTCAGAGGCTTCATCCCGGCCGCACCCTGTGGTAAAAAGAATCCCGTTCGACCGGAATCCTGCCTGCCTTTTTTATCATATGGACCAGTTGGTCAGCCGTAAGCTGCTCCGCCGTAAGTCCGCCGGCCGCGTGTGTGATCTTTTCCTCGATGATCGTGCCGTCGACGTCGTCGGCCCCGAATCTGAGGGCGAGCTGGGAGATCTTCTCGCCGAGCATGATCCAGTAGGCCTTTATATGGTCGAAATTATCGAGGACGAGACGGCTTGCGGCGATTGTTTTGAGGTCATCGATCCCGGAGGTGTACCTTCCTCTCATGCGCGTGTTTTTCGGATGGTACGCAAGCGGGATGAAGGCCTGGAACCCGCCGGTCTTGTCCTGGAGACTTCTGAGCTTCAGGAGATGGTCGACACGGTCAGCAACCGTTTCTATGTGGCCGTAGAGCATCGTCGCATTCGTCCGGATGCCGGCCTTGTGCGCCGCCGACATCACCTCGAGCCACCTCCTGCCCGATATCTTTTCAGGACAGAGCCGGTTTCTCACCGAAGGCACGAATATCTCGGCCCCGCCGCCCGGCATCGAGCCGAGGCCGCTTTGCTTCAGTGTGGATAATGTTTTGTCGAGGCTGAGCTTGCTGATTCGAGAGAGGTAATCGATCTCGACGGCGGTAAAGGCCTTTATATGGAGCCGGGGAAACTGCCTTTTAATCTCCCGGACCATTTCGAGGTAATAGGTGAAAGGCCAGTCGGGATGAAGTCCGCCGACTACATGCACCTCGGAAATCGGACGGGAAGCTTCGACCTCGGGCCGAAGCTTCCCGATGATCTCCTCTATCGTCAGCTCGAAGGCGCCCTTCTGTCCTTTCGACCTGCTGAAGGCGCAGAACCGGCACCGGTTGACACAGATATTCGTAGGGTTGATATGCCGGTTTCGAATGAAATAGGCCCTCTTGCCGTTCTTCCTGGCGGCGACTGTCGAGGCGAGCATGCCGAGAGAAAAGATGTCGTCCGTCTCGAAGAGACGCAGTGCGTCTCTTCCTGTGAGCCGTTCTCCCGCCAGAACCTTCGACCGTATCCTTTCGAGCATCATTCATTATAGATCAAACAATGGGCGAAAGACCAAAATGGGGCGTCGCAACGCATCCCGCGGTCACTTCGCCGGCGCAAGTTCTTCCTCCGTGGCCTTCAGGACCTCTTTCCAGGTGGCGATGGTTCCGCCGTCCGCCCTGACAAAGGCGCGTGCCCCCTCTTCCGTCCCGAAGGCCCACTTCGGCGTTGCCGTCATGACGCCGCGCTTCTTTCCCCCGACGACCCAAAAGGCCTTTTCGGCGTCGATGAGTGCCCTCGTATTTCTGTCCGCTACGAGGAGGGACTTTACCGTGCGTCCTTTTTCGGCGTTCATTTCCGCGACGGCGCAGTGGAGGCTGCAGACTCCGACCTCCGCGCCGTCCTCGTATCTGATCATCATCCTGCTGTATCCATATGCCTTTCTGTCCATGCCGCAGCGGACACAGGAGCGATGTTCCTGGATATCGTCTTCGGATGCCTGTGACACCAGGGCCGCTCCGAAGAGGATAAGCGCGAGAAGCGAGACCGCAATCATTCTGTATTTCATGTTCTTTCCTCCTTGTTGAGAGATCGGACGGTCACGGAAGTCCGGCCAATACAGCCTGGAGCCGTGAACCGTTGCTGTAATCTTCGTTCATCCTGATCATACCGGCGTTATCGATGACAACGGTCGTCCCCATGGTAGCCCGGTAGCCCTCCAGCAAAGTATGTTCGGTGTCGGCCAGCACAGGCAGGGCCAGAAACCCGTTTGCGGCCTGGGCGGCAGCGGCATCGGCCACTGTGCCGGAGACGTAGTCCACGGCAAAGAAACGCACATCGGGATACGCCGGGACTGCCGTGTTTACCATCTGAGTCATGTGGCTATCGCAAATCGGACACCACATGGTGAAATATAAGACGACCCCTCGTTTCGAAGCAAGCGCCGAAGAAAGGGTTACCGTGCCGCCGTTCGTGTCGGAGACCGCGAAATCGGGCGCCTTCTGGCCGACCTCGGGCCCGACCGTATCGGGCTGGACCTGGGCCCGCTCATCCGTTCCGGAAGGCAGAAGATTATTGCCGCACGAGGCGATCAGGAAAAACAGAAGCAGCCAGCAGTACTTTTTAGCGAAATACATAGCGCACCCCCACTGTGAATATATCGGTTGTGGGGAAGTTCTTTCCCCAGCCGTCTTCCCGGATTGCATGGCTCCAGGAGGCACGTACACTCCAGTCCCGGTCTGTGCCCGAAAAGGATATGCCCCCGCCCACCGCCTGTTTTCGGAACGAGGTTGAACTGTCGTCCGCCTCGTTGACGCGGCCGTCTGCCTCATTCAGATAGGAGTAGGATATGCTGGGGGTGAGCGTGTCCCCGCCCGAGCCGATGAAATAATTATAGCTGAGGGACACCGAAGCCGATGTCCTGTCCCCCAGCTTCTTTTTGTACGGCTCGACATATTTTCCGTATTCCCTGTTGACCGATCGCTCGATATAGGTGCCGTAGCTGAGGGAGGCCGATATACCCCAGGGCTGGATCGTTTTCTCGATAAGAAGGTTGCCGTCGACCCGGTAAAATCCCCTGCCGGTCACGTCGAAGCTGCTCGCTATGTCGTCATAGGGCGAATAGCCGGTCGGGATGACGATCGAAGGCCCTATCATTACAGAAGGAACAAGGTCTTTGATCCCACGCACCCGCCACGCGGAAACGTCGTCCAGAGCCTCATACCAGAGGTTCAGGGTCGCGTCGCCGAGGCCGTTGGTGCGGGACGAAAGGCCGGAATATTGGTTGACGTTCCAGACATACGGCACGATGACGCTCGCCTGCCAGTTGCGGCCGAGCCTCTGCCCGAATCCGAAATTCACCCGGTACTGCCTTAGGTCCGAGCCCGGGGGATCGGGCGTATGCGTCCAGTTTTGGTTCCAGAAGCCGTGGTATATTTCGGTGTCGAAGGATATGTCTGCCACCGACCGCGCATACTTGGGCACGATCAGCGACGCCGCCGAGCCGCCCCCGCAACATGAGCCGGCCCATGAGGCGGCAGGGAAGAGCGCGGCAGCCCCCGCCAGGAGGACCGCCGCTGCGATTGACGCAATGCGTAGCTTCATCATAAGGCAATACCGCCTACATTCCGGAGACGACGGTGAAGGTCTGGTAGCCGTTGTCGCCCGACACCGACTTGCCGTCTGTGGTCTTCTGCTCGCCGTTGACGACGACCCTGACATAGACCGCCCCTCCCGATGAGAGCCCGGTCAGGCCCGGCACCGACCAGTGGCCGTTTCCGTCGTCTGTTCCCGGGAGCCACGCGCTCTTGTCCGTAGAGGCCTCGACGGTCATCGAATTCACCGTCCAGGCCGTACCGTTCTGGTCGTGCAGCGTTGTGCCGATCGAGACCGCGGGCCATTTCATCAGCATCATGTCGTCCGATGCGGCGATAAAGAGCCTGAAAGTGGAACTCCCGCCCATTCCTCCGGACATGCCGTCATAGAAGAGGGGATATGTCCTGCTGGTCGTTCCTGTTCCCCCCATCGCGGGTATAAGATCCGCAACTCCCTTAAGGTTGGCCTTCGAAGTGGTCCCCATCGACATGCCAACGGAGGGATAGAAGGTTGCCGACTCGCCGGACATTCCGCCGATCGTAACCTTCAGCTCCCAGATTCCCATGCCCGGTCCGGACGCCATGAGGTAATAGACGGTGCAGCTGTATGTCCCGTCATTATTGTCGATGACGGCGCCGACAGGCGCCGAGTGCGACATCGACGCCATATGCATCTTCGGCATAAGACCGACCGCCTTGCCGGCCGCCGGTTTGCCGGTTGTCCTGTCGGTGAGCCTGATCGTGAACATCGTCTTGCCCTGGGCCGCGGCCATCGCGCCCGGGATATACTCCACCTTATACCCCGCGGTCATGACCGTCTTGCTGAAGGGGAGGGCCCCGACCTGGTCCGCCGTCAGCCCGGTCTGATTGACGGCCGTATTCGCCAAAAGGCCTAAAAGCGAGTCTTCGAATTTGTTCTGGATGTCTTCCGGCATCTCCGCCCCCGCAACGATCATCACCGGGGCAGTGCCGTTTTTGCCGTCCAGGATACCGTCGGAGAGGTCCTGGCCAAGGGCGGCCAGCATGTCAAACTGCCTTTCCGCGCCGAGCCCCAGGTCATATGTCAGCTGGCTAAAGGCGATTGCCCTCAGCCCGGCAAGGCTCTGCGACTTGTCTGTCCCGGGAGAGGGGGCGTTGATCGGCGATACCGAGGTGTCGGGCGTGTAGCCGAAGGCTGAAGTAAAGATGGTGTTGGCCTCAGCGAGCGTCTTTCCCTGGCCCGTTACGAGATCGCAGATGATCGTCGAGGAAGGGTCGAGGTTTACCGAAGATCCTGCCCGGAGGCTTCCCGAAGGCGCGAAGGCGGCCAGCCGCCCGGCGGTCGTCGTCTCCCCCGTCGCCTCGTCCAGGTACGTTCCTTCCTCAGATTCGATTCTCAGGTCTCCCGAAAGAGATACGGTGGGGACATCGATGCTGAAGGCGCCGTCGGACGACGTGGTGACCGGTCCCGCAACGGTATAGCCCGAGGCATTTTTTGCCGAGACCCTTGCTCCCCTTACAGGAGCGGCAAATACCGTGCCGGTGATGGTGGTGGTTGCGACCGGGGCGGGGGAGCTCGATCCTCCTCCCCCTCCGCATGCGCCGAGCAATGCAAGCAGAAAGATACCCAATACGATTGATGCATAAGACCTTCGAATCCTCATTGTGTGACCTCCGGATATAATGGTTTTGATTGCCTCAACAGCTCTGCTGTTTCTTCTTCATAGAGGAGCCTGAACTCGCCCGCAAAGCCTGCGTGACGATATCGGACGATGCCTGCCCTGTCGATGATGAACGTTGTCGGCAGACCCGAGACGCGGAAGGCGTCTGCCACTTTTCCTCCCTTATCGATCAGCATCAGATAGGAAAGACCGGATTTCCGGGCGACCTTCCGTACTGCCGTTTCTGATGCATCTTCGGATATCCCTATTACCAGAAGTCCCGCGTCGCGGTATTTGCGGTGCAGTGACTCGAGCGCCGGCAGCTCAATACGGCAGGAAGCGCACCACGGTGCCCAGAAATTAAGGAGCAAGACCTTTCCCCCGAGATCTTCCGGCCTTATTTTTTTGCCGTTCGCATCGGCCAGCCCGAAAGAGGGAGCGGCCGAACCTACCTGCTCCGGCCACGCCGACACGGGACAGATATACGATACGGCCAGCAGCAATGCCAGGGTCCGCGCCGCCGCTGCGGTCCGGCTTGCGACTGCGGGGCCCTTTCTCATACTCCTGTCTTCCTTCGCGGTTTCACCGTTCGTCTGCCTCCTTGCCGTCTGCTTTCATTTTTCTCCATCGGAGTATTCCTGACGCGCCGCCGTACTGTGCGGCGGCGCGTCGGGGACAACTATCCAGGCGTTAGGGAGCCTGTAATGGATATGGTGAAGTGAATCCGGTCCTGTTATGAATACATGCCGAGGATGAGACAGTCGGCTGGCATGGGCCGGAACACTCCCGGTGCGATGGCTACGCTCTGGGAGGCTGCTTGATAGGACTAAAGAAGGAAGAAAGGGTGGAACCTGCATTGGACACTTCAACGAATCCGGCGAACGTGAGCGGTACCGGCGCGCCGGTGCATTCATAGAGACAGGGGATGTCGGCGTGGGTCGATGCCAGCGGCCCCGCACCCTGGCAGACATCCAGAGTAAAAAGACGCTCGCCGCCGTTTTGCGAGACGGCGATATGGGCGCTATAGGGCAATAATAGCGATGCGATCATGACGACGAGCATCAGCATGCTGCTTTGTTTCATACAGAGTATTATTCGGAATTCCCCCGAATTGTCAACTTCAAGTTAGAATTACCAAAACGTCTTGGTCATATTACAATTATAATTTGACGTTGACACGATTGGTTTTTTCCCTAGAATAAAAGGCATGCGTCTAATGGGCAGATTACTGCTTGCAGTCCTGGTCATCTCACTCTGCTCGCCGTGTGCGGCACAGATCTCGTTCTCGGCGGGGCAGGGAAAGTGTCTTGCCTCTCTCGATGTCTGTAACACTTCGGGGGCCGCGCTCTCGGTGCATGCCGATGTCCCCTCGCTGCCCGAGCTGGTTGTCGGCATGATGCCGCTGGCATGCACTGAACTTATCAAACCTGAGAATTTCCTCTTTTCCCCATCCCTGTTTGCCATTCAGGCTGAGCGTCCTCCCGAAGTCTAGCCCGTAGTCCCGAAGTCCAGGAGTCATTATGTTCTGCCGGTTGGGGCCGTATGGCCGCGAGCGGCAGAGGGTCAGTTTTTTCTCCCCTTTGCACGACTCGGCTCCGCTTCGGAAGACAATGGGCGCCGAAGCGGAGCCACCCTTTTCGGGAGGCTCCCGGGCTCGCTTTTCTGTGCAGGCAATCCGCTTTTTGAAAAGCGGATCATTTCGCGACAAACGCAAGGAGAAATTACGGTAATGGAAACTGAAAAGTTGCTGGACGAAAAACTCTCAAGGAGAAATCTGCTCATCAGCGGCGGGAAGGCTGCTGCGGGGGCGGCAATTCTTTCCGTGGCAGGGCTCAAAGCTGCAAAGACGGCCGATGCGTACGAGTTTGCATCTGCATATAAATACGCAAAGCTGGATACGAAAGAGGTCGGGCAGATTACCTACGAAAACTACTTTAACCGCTGGTGCACGTCGTCGGTTGTTGCCGGTCTCGTGGAATCGCTGAAGAAGAAGGCGGGCGGTGCGTGGAAGGACTTTCCGATCGACGCCTACCGCTGGGGACACGGCGGATTGGCGGGGTGGGGCGCCCTCTGCGGGACGATGCCGGGCGCGGGTGTGGTGATAGGGCTGGTGACGAAGGATACCGACACCGCCGAGGCGATGGTGAACGACCTCGCCTTCTATTATGCGTATACCGAACTGCCCGACTTTACGCCGGCCAAGGTACTTGGCGCCGATATCAAACATATGACCGTGGCGGGCACGCCGGTGTGCCATATCTCGGTAGGCAAGTGGATGAGGGCGGAAGGAGTTGCCTTTCTCGCAAAGGAGAGGGCCGAGCGGTGCGCCCGCCTTTCGGCCGATGTCGCCATGGAGGCGGCGCGAATGCTCAACGTGTGGTCAGAGGGCTCCTATAAGCCCAAGCATAAGCCGTTGTATAATGTGCTTGCAAACGGCATTACTTCGCAGAACAATTGCAGGGACTGCCACGGGGAATATACCC
The DNA here is from genome assembly GCA_021783515.1 of Nitrospirota bacterium. Classification (GTDB taxonomy): domain Bacteria; phylum Nitrospirota; class Thermodesulfovibrionia; order Thermodesulfovibrionales; family UBA6898; genus Sulfobium. Next base: position 205,277 of record JAJXTV010000001.1, on the reverse strand, counting down.
CCTCACCGAGCAAGACCTACGATACGCTGAACAAGTAGGGGCTGCGGCTTATAAAGCGGCCTGCGGGGTAACGGGGCGGGGCTGAGGCCCCGCCCCTTCGAGAGCGGGAACGACTGCGGGACAGATCCGCACACACGAAGAAGGGATGAGTATGTTTGGTCTTGGCGTGCCGGAATTGATGGTCGTATTCGTCATTGTTATGGTCCTCTTCGGAGGGAAGAGATTGCCCGAGCTTGCGACGGGGATGGGATTATTGACGAAGATACGTCGACTGTGGTATAAAATAAGGCTCCTTGCTCTTTCCCTTGGGAAGGGCTTTAGTCCCCGCAGAGGCGGGGAACAATCCATAAGGAGGTGTTTGCATGAACATCTACGAAAACATCATCATCCTCAATGCCGCGCTTTCCGATGAAGAAATCGGCGCAGCGCTCCAGAAGATCAAAGACCTTATCGTCAATGCCGGCGGAGAGATCCTCAAGACCGACAGCTGGGGCAGGAGAAAGCTCGCCTACGAGATCAAGAAGCAGAACAAGGGCATGTATGTGCTCCTGATCTACAAGACCCCTCCCGCGACCGTCAAGAAGCTGGAGGAGTTTTACAAGGTCTTCGATCCGGTCATAAAGTATATGGTTATCAAGCTTGGGCCGAAGCAGGTCAAGCATTTTGAGACCATCCAGGCCGCGGAGGCGGAGCAAACCAAGAGCGAGGCCTAAATGTTCAACAAGGTAATTCTCATCGGAAATCTTACCAAAGACCCCGAACTGAGATATACCCCTCAGGGGACCCCTGTCTGCACCATGCGGATCGCGAGCTCCACGAAATACAAGTCGGGTGACTCCATGAAGGAAGAGACGCTTTTTATCGACGTGGTCGTCTGGGGCAAGCAGGGCGAGTCGGCGGCCCAGCATCTTGAAAAAGGGAGGTCTGTCCTTGTCGAGGGCAGACTTCAGGAAAGGCGCTGGGAGACCGACGGCCAGCAGAAGAGCAAATTCGAGGTGGTGGCGCAGTCGGTAAAGTTTCTCTACGGCTCCAAGCGGGCGGCCGGTCACGAGAGCAGTGGCGGCGAGGGAGATTTTTCGCCTCCGGATGAGACGACGGACCTCGAACCATTTTAGATAAACCGAAACTATAAGAAATAAGGAAGGAAAGAACATGGCATACCAGCAGAAGAGGTTCCAGAGGAGAAAATTCTGCAAATTCTGCTCTGAAAAGACGGAGTTCATTGATTACAAGGACATCAGGCTTCTGAGAAGTTATCTGACCGAAAGAGGGAAGATGCTTTCAAGGAGAATGACCGGAACCTGTGCGAAGCACCAGAGGGAGCTGAACGAGGCGATTATGAGGGCGAGGAACATCGCGCTCCTTTCTTTTGTAGAGAAATAGCATGAGAATTCCCAAGGCATGGGTCCCGATCCTTGCGAAACGGATTGCGGAAAACCTTGCCGCGAAGGAGTTGGTGGGGATCAAGGTCGCGATGGAGAAGTTTGTCGAAAAGACCGAAGAGATCATTGCGGAGGAGCTTTCGCTGGAAGACAGACTGAATGAGGAAGTGAGGGAGCTTCTCAAAAAGCATGCGACCGATATCGAGCGCGGCAGGATGGACTATCGGAGGCTGTTCGAACTCACCAAACAGAAACTCGTGAAGGAGAGAAATCTGGTCCTATGATGCTTTCCGAGGACAAAATCTCCCACCTGAGTCATGTGCTTCTCAGGGACCTCATCAAACAGGGGGTGGTGGCGGCGATCGAGGAAGAAGGCGCAATACGCCGCGAGATTAAGCGGACGATCATGTCGGAACTGAAGATCGGCGAGGAGATTGATCAGGTTGTCAGGAAAAAACTGCAGTCCTTTACCAAGAAGCTGATAGAAGGCAGCCCTGAATGGGAAGTTCTCTACAAGAAGTTCTTCCGGGAAGAGGAGATAAAGAAGGGCCGGGCCGCTGGATAAGGAGGGGCGCCCCTCTCCTGCCCCTTATTGCCTCCTGGCTCAGCCTCCTGCTCGAAGCACCCGGCAGATGGCCGCTCCCGTGGTTGATATCTGCCGCTCTTGCCTCCGGTTTCTACGCGGTCCTTCATTTCCGGAGGGGAAGGCGCCAATACGCAGTGGAGTTCCTTCTTTCTCTTTCGATCGTGTTCGCGGGACTGTTTGTTCTCCTGAAGCTTCCGTGGCTCAGAATGGCGGAGTTTCCGCTTGTCATCGGCATGACCGCTTTTTACGGCGCGTCGGCGGTGATCCCGGTGGCGGTGCTCATGCCTCTTCTTTCACTCCGGTCTTTTCTCTCGGGCCAGAGCCTCGCGAGTGACGCGGCGTTTTCGGTCTCGCTCGTCGTTACCGCAGTCATTGCGGCGTCCGTAGCCGACCGGCTGCGCCGGCAGAGGGCGACTGCAATATCCTCCCTCGATGCGATCAGGGACACCGCGCGAAACCTCACACTGGAAGAAGGCATGGAATCGCTCAGCAACGACGAGATCATGTCTCATTATTACGCCTCGCTCCTGAAAACCGACGAAGAGATCGGGGAACTGCTCCTCACGTTACGGCAGGCGGTGCTTGCGGATTCGGTCAGCCTCTTCGTCCCCCAGGGGAGCGGCTTTACGCTCAGGTGTACCACGGAAGAAAAAGGGGGGATCATCATTTCGGACAAAGGAATGATATACGACTGCGCCAAGGGGAGGAAGATCATTTCGTCGGGCGAGGTGGCGGAGAAGAAGATCGGTCCCGGGTTCATCAGAAGCGGCAAAGTCGTCTCGATCGTCGTCGTCCCGGTCCTCGAAGGGGCATCGACCGCCGGGGTGCTCGCAGCCGACAGCTCCAGGTTTCAGGCCTTCAGCGAGACAGAGAAGAATACCGTCAAGATGTTCGCCGAGCATATCGCAAGGGTCCTCGAACGGGGGAGGATCTACATGAGGGTCAAGCGGGACACGTTCGGCCTGAAGAAGCTCACGGAAGGGAGCTCCAGTCTCGTCTCTTCCCTCAATATCGATCTGATCGTCAAAAGCCTCTGCGACTGGGCCGAAAAGATCGCGCCCTGCAGGGTATTCTTTTTCCTTTCGGAGGGAGAGCTGTTTCGCCTGGTAAATCAGGAGGGCATACCGCCTTCCGATGGCAATCTTTTCCCGTTGAAGGGAACGCTCCTCAATATGGCGGCCGAGAACCGGCAGCATATGTATCTGTCGGACGTGAGTACGTACAAGATCCCCGTGCTGCCGTTCAAAACCGGGGATGTGCGCTCGATCTTCACCGTGCCGATGCTTTTCGAAAACAGGCTCCTCGGGCTTCTTGTCATGCTCTCCGAAAACCGGTCGTTTCTCGACCCGTTTCAGGTCGATATACTCAAGGTCATGTGCAATCAGGCGGCCACATCGATCGAAAACGCGAGGCTTCATGCCGAGATCGAAAAGATGGCGACGACCGACGGGCTCACGGGTCTTCTCAATCACAGGGTGTTCCAGGAGAAGCTCTCCGAGGAATTCCGGCGGGTGGGCAGATTTTCGGAACCCGTCTCTCTTTTGCTTACGGACATCGATTTCTTCAAGAAGATCAACGATACATACGGCCATCCGGTCGGCGACGTGGTGCTGAAGGAGGTGTCCAAGACCATCAGGGAGACGATCCGAAATGTCGATATCGCGGCGCGCTACGGGGGAGAGGAATTTGCCGTGATCCTGCCGGGCTCCGCCGGCGACGGCGCCAAGATTATTGCCGAGCGGCTCAGGAAGGCGGTGATGGAGAGGAAGTTTTCCTCCGACGGGAAATCCTTCGGGGTGACGATAAGCATGGGCATCGCGACCTCGACGGCAGACGCGTCGAACAAAGAGGAACTGATCGAGAAGGCGGATCAGGCACTCTATCACGCCAAACATAACGGCAGAAACCAGAGCGTGCTCTGGAGTACGATCCGGTAAGATGGCCTTTATTTCCGAGATCAGCGATGAAGAGGTCCGCCGGGAAAGGGCCAAGGCCCGCGAACTCCGCAGCTCGCAATGGTGGAAGCGTAAGCGTTCCTCCGGCATCTGTTATTACTGCGAGCGGCAGTTTCCGCCGAAGGAGCTGACGATGGACCACATCGTTCCTCTCATACGGGGAGGAAAGTCGACGAAGGGAAACATCGTCCCTTCATGCAAGGAGTGCAACAGCAAGAAAAAGCATATGCTTCCCGTCGAATGGGAGGAGTACCTCGAGCGGCTGAAGGGGGAGGGTTAATGAACCCTTTGCACAGGAGAGACGACGAACATGCGGCGCCTCAGGTTACAGCACGCTCGTCGTCTTGTTTTCGGCAGAGACGACTGACTGCTAAAGGAACTTAAAGGTCCGCCTGCGTGACGAGATAGGCTGCCGCAGTGTTACGTGGTCAGCCGCGTGCCGTCTGGCAGGAGGTCTGCCGGCGGTTTTATCCCTGTTTCGAGGACCCTGTACCGCGCACATTCGGGGCACCGGTCCTGGTTTGTGCAATAGTCCGTCAGATAAGGCTGCAGCTGCATAATCCTTAACGAGGTCGTGATCAGATTATACATGGGACATCCCTGCATGTTCTTGCACCTGAAAGCCATCCGTTTCCCCGCAACGTTGCGATTTAGTTCATATGATAGCGCGAAAGGGAGGTTTTGCGGGCAAGGTTATGGATCTATTACAAAAAAAAATGGATGAGGCGCGCCGCCTTCGGACTCTCCGCAGGCGACACCCCTATACGCTACTTGATCCTGGAGCCTTCTTCAACGTCTTTTTCCGGGGTGAGGATCACCGGGATGCCGTCAGCCCCGGTCGCCGCCAGAAGCATGCCGTTGGACTCCTCTCCCATCAGCTTCGCCGGCTGAAGATTCGTCACTACGACGATCTTTCGGCCGACGAGGCCCTCCGGGGCATATGCCTTCCCGATGCCTGCGACAATCTGCCTCGTCTCCCCGGTGTCGACCTGCAGTTTGAGAAGTTTTTCGGATTTCCTGACCCGTTCGGCGCTCACAACCCTGCCGATCTTCAGCTCTACCTTCACGAAGTCCTGGATCGAGATCAGGTTCTCGGCTGAGGCCGCCGCAACGGCAGGCTTCTTCTCCGGCTCGGCCTTTTCCTGTTCTTTATCCTTCTCGATCCTCGGGAAAAGCTGTTCTCCTTTTGAGACCTTCACCTCGTAGCCCGGTCTCCAGTCCCACCTGCAGCCCCCTGCCAGAATCTGCTTTCCCTCTTCGCTCAGGGACTTCAGCCCGAGCTGCTGCCATGCCTTTTCCGAGGCCTCCGGCATGAAGGGATAAAGCGACACCGTGGCGAGCCTCAGCGCATTCCAGATATCGAACATTACTCTTTGTAATTCGTCGGGATCGTTCTTGGCCAGCTTCCAGGGCTCTTTCCGGGCTATCTGATTGTTTGCGCCCCTCACGATATGCCATATCGAATCGAGGACGGCATGGAACTGCAGCCTCTTCCAGAATTCCTCCCCATGGGCATTGATCGCCGCTTCTTCGCATTCCCGAGCGAAGGGATGTGGCCCCGCAGCAGTGAGATCGGAAGGGATGTCGATGACGCCTTTGAGATACTTCTCTGCCATCGTGAGGAACCTGCTCAGGAGATTCCCGAGGTCGTTTGCGAGGTCGGTGTTTATCCGGCCGACCAGCGCCTCCTCCGAGAAATCTCCGTCGAGGCCGAAGGGGACTTCCCGCAGGAGAAAATACCGGAAGGCATCCGCGCCGTACCGTGCGACAATGGCGTTGGGGTCGACGACGTTGCCGAGCGACTTCGACATCTTCTTCCCCTCAATTGTCCACCATCCGTGGGCGAAGATATTTCCGGGAAGGGGGAGGTCGAGCGCCATCAGCATTGTTGACCAATAGACCGCATGGGTGGTAAGGATATCCTTCCCTACGAGGTGGTGGTCGGCCGGCCACCAGAAGTCGCCGAGGCCTGCCGCCTCCGCGCCCGGCACGAGGTAACGCGTCGCTGAAAAGTAATTGACGAGCGCGTCGAACCAGACATAGGTGACGAATTTGTCGTCGAACGGAAGCGGGATCCCCCACGAGAGCCTCTGCTTCGGCCGCGAGATGCAGAGGTCACCCAGCGCGTTGTTCCTGAGAAACCCGAGCACTTCGTTCCTGCGCGTCTCGGGGAGGATATAGTGGTCGTCTCTTTCTATATAATCGATCAGCCGCTGCTGATATTTGGACATCAGGAAAAAATAATTCTCTTCCTGTATCCGCTCGACCGACCGGCCGCAGTCGGGGCAGTTGCCTTCGACAAGGTCCTTTTCGGTCCAGAACCGCTCGTCGGGGGTGCAGTACCATCCGGAGTACTCCCTCCTTTCGATCTCTCCCCTGTCCCAGAGAATCTGGAGAAGTCCCTGGACGGTCCTGACATGCGCATCATCGGTGGTGCGGATGAACGCATCGTTCGAGATGTTCAGGCCGGCCCAGAGCTTCCTGAAATTTTCGACCAGCAGATCGGCATGCGCCTTCGGAGACCGTCCTTTTTCTTTTGCCGCCTTCTCGACCTTCTGCCCGTGCTCGTCCGTCCCCGTAAGGAAGAATACCTCGCGGCCGAGCAGCCTGTTGCGTCTCGCAAGCACGTCGGCCGCGACCGTCGTATATGCATGGCCGATATGCGGGATGTCGTTGACGTAATAGATTGGTGTGGTGACGTAGAATTTCCTATTCATTTTTCTGGGTTTTTTTCCGGAATCTCCTTCTTCTTTTATTCTTTTTCCCGGGGCCTTCGGTCTTCTTCTGCTCGCCCTGCTGCTCCTGCGACGAGGACGCGCCTGCGGGGGCCGATTCCGTCCTGAGCTCGACCGTCTCTGCAGGCGGCGCTTCTTCCGCGAGGCCGCGGGTCCCTTCCGCCGCCGCCGCTGCCTGCCGCGCAGCCCGCTGGGCGGACGGGGACGCGCCGCCCTCCTGGTATTCGTATCCCAGGCAGCACATCAGTCTGCCGCATATGCCGGAAAGTTTGCCGGTATTCAGCACGAGCTCCTGCTGCTTCGCCATCTTGATTGAAATCGGTTCGAACGAGGTCAGAAAGAGCCTGCAGCAAAGCTCTTTCCCGCAGAGTCCGAGCCCCCCCACCATCTTTGCCTTGTCCCTGACGCCGATCTGGCGCATTTCGATCCGCGTCTTGAATTTTGCGGCGAGATCTTTTACGAGTTCCCTGAAATCAATCCTGCCGTCGGCGGTAAAATAGAAAACGATCCGTTTCCGGTCAAGCGTTACCTCCGAGCAGACGAGCTTCATCGGCAGACCCCGCGCCATGATCCTCTCCAAACAGAATTCCCGGGCGGTCCGCTCGAATTCCTCATTCTCCCGCTTCTGCTTCAGATCCTCGTCGGTCGCCACGCGCAGCACTTTTTTCAGCTCCTTTTCCGGCTGTTCCGCGGCCCGCGGGCCGACGATCACATTTCCGATGCTCAGCCCGAATTCGGACTCGACTATCACACGGTCGCCCTTGGCGACCTCCATTTCGTTTATCTCGAAATCGTATATCTTTCCGCAGCTTTTGAAGCGTATTCCTACGATGCTCGGCATGCTAGCCCGCCAGTTCCTTTCTCAGCAACGCCGCCGTATAGTTCCATGTTATCGACTTGTTCAGATTGAAGAAAAGCAGCCTCTTCAGGCGGCTCAACTCCTGATGGATATATATTATACCTTTTATATCAAGGGATTTTCCCATGCCGGCCAGATAATCAGCGAGGTCCCTGTTGATCGCGCGTCCCGGATCGGCCGTTGCGGAGAGGACCGCGAGGTCTCTGAAAAAGACGAGACTCTGGTCGAACCAGCGTTCCATGTCTTCCCTCGACGTCCAGCCGTCCTTGTCAGCCTTCAGCATCGCTTTGAACAGTCCGAGAAACCAGGACCGCTCCTCGGTCAGATCCGAAGACAGGGCGCGGCCGGGCTGCCCCATCGAGAGCCTTGCGATAAGTTCCAGGGCTTCTTCCTTCCCGATTCTGCCCTGGAGCACGCGAATGCAGGAGTCGGTCGGCAGGGGGACGAAATTGATCCTCGAGCAGCGGGAGCGGATCGTCGCCGGGAGAAGATCAGGCTTCGACGAGACCAGTATGATCACACTGTCTTCGGGCGGTTCCTCGAGGGTCTTGAGAAACGCGTTTGCTGCGGAGATGTTCATCGTCTCGGCGTCGTCGACGATCACCGTTTTCCGGCTGCCTTCGAAGGGTTTAAAGGACAGGGCTTCTTCGAGCGCGCGGATCTCTTCTATCCGTATCTGGCGGTCTTCGGAAGAAACCGAGAGAAAATCCGGATGGGTCCCCGCATCGATCTTGGCGCACGAGGAGCATTCATCGCATGCGTCGAAGGGGATTCCAGCCTCCGAAGAGCCGGCGACAACCGGGGCCAGGCAGTTGATCGCTTTGGCAAAACTCATTGCGGCCGTTCTTTTCCCGACCCCCTCTTCCCCGCAGAAAAGATACGCCGAGGCGACTCTTTGCCGCGAGAGGATTCCCGAGAGCATTGTTACCGCCTTTTCCTGCCCTATGATAGTTCGAAGAGACACGTTCGGTCAGGCCCGCAGCGTGCAGAGAAAGGCATCTGCGGCGGCGTATACCCTGCGGCTCACGGCTTCGAGGTCTCCGGAACAGTCGACGATCCTGATCCTGCCGGGCTCCTCCGCCGCGATGCTGAGGAACCCTTTCCTCACCCGCTCGTGGAATGAGACCTCCTCCAGTTCGAGCCTGTCTGTCTTGTTTGCCGCCCGGTTTCTCTTCAGGCCGATGGCGACAGCGACATCGAGGAGTATCGTGAGATGGGGCCGCAGCCTCCCCGTTGCAATAAGGTCGAGGGAGTCGATAAGCTTCAGGTCGATGCCCCTGCCGTAACCCTGATAGGCGGTTGTCGAGTCGCTGAACCTGTCGGTGATCACTACGTCTCCGCGGTCGAGTGCGGGGGCGATGACCTCCCTTATATGCTGGACCCTCGCCGCGTTATACAGGAGCAACTCGGTGAGGGGCGTCATCCCGGTGTTGTCGGTCGACAGCAGCAATTCCCTGATCCCGAGGCTTATCCTGGTGCCGCCGGGCTCGGCCGTTCTTACGACCGAAAACCCCTTTGCCCTGAAATAATCGGCGAGAAACGCCGCCTGAGTCGATTTCCCGCTGCCCTCGATGCCTTCCAGCGAGATGAAGAGGCCGCTCACGAGAGCGCCTCTTTCAACCGTATCAGGAGCTGGAAGACCTTGTGGGTCTCCTCGATCGTCCTCGACCCTGTCCCGCAGGACGGCGTAAGGAGTATCTGCGAAAGGAGAAGCCTTTCCGGAATATGCCCCGAAAGCTTTTCGACCCCCGTTTCGAACCTGCGCTTCACTGATTCAGGGGTTTCCCCGGTGATCGAATCCGATGTCGGCACGATCCCCCACGCGAGCAATCCGCCTTTTTCGAGAAAGCCGGTGAATTCCTCCGGGTAGAGCGAGATGGTGTCGGCATAATCATAGGCGTCGAAGTTGATGATGTCGGCGCCGCTTCCGGTCACGAGCGGCCAGTCTGCATTCCCGCAGCAGTGAATGCCGGAAAGGCCTCCCTCCATACGGATAGTTCCGGTCATCTCCCTGATCATCCTGAGGCTCTCCTCCTGGCTTACGCCGAGATAGGCGGAGCTCCCAAGAGCCGAGAGGATAGGCTCGTCGATAAATATTATCACCTTCTCCGCGTACGGCCTGAGCGCATCGATCTGCCAGCGCGTCTTGGCCTTCAGGAGCATCAACGAGATTTCCCGGAATTCCTCGTCAAAATAGAGCGGCTTCCCGCCCGAGTCCTTCAACCCGAGCGAAAAGGTGAGAGGTCCTGTCACGTGGCCTTTCAGCAGTCCGAATTTCCTGTTCCTGATAAGACGGATGAAGGTGTGAAGCCCCTTTGCGTAGTCCTCCGACATGGCAATCCGGCTTCCTTCCCTCCAGGACTCATAAAAGCGTTCGAGTTCGTCGGAGCCGCCTTTTTCGATCCATGCGGTCTGCTTCTCTTCGTCGATCCGGAAGAAAGGCATCCCCTCGGAATACTGGGGCACCATGAACTCCCTGAAAGACAGTCTCGGCAGCTGGGGCCAGAAGGGAATATCGAAGGTCTCCAGTACGAGTCTGCAGGCCTCCTCCGGATCGAGAAGCGGCAGGCTGCCTATCCCGGTTGTCGAAAAGGGTTTGATCATCTATGAATGATACTCTATCAAAGATAATTGTTTCAATTTAACTCCTTTGGGTATACTATGCGGGCCGGCCGCGCTTTTCCGCGACCGGAAGGGGCGGAGTCAGGCAGAAAGAATATGAAGGGAAAAAAGGAATGAAACAATTTTTACAGCGACGTGATAGAGGGAGCGGAGTCCGGTTATGTGTATGGTTGCTGCTTATTTTCCTTTTTCCCCTGATGTCATCCGGCTGCGCGAACAAGGAGAGGGTCCGCGGCGTGAGTCTGTATTTCTCTCCGGAAAGAGTCAGAGGGAAAGATGAAATTTCGAGAGTGAAGAAACTCATTGCTGATATCAATGAGAAGGATAACGCTCAGAAAGAATCACAGGCGTGGCTCAAAGAAGCATACGGCGGGCTGAAGATCAGGCGGATGGACAATATCCCGCCGGCAGAGTACGCGACGTATGGGAGGTTTCTGGACTCTCAGGACAGGAGGGTCTATGTCGTCGTCCACCCCGCTTTTTATGCCTTCTTCATGAATAACCGGGTCTTGTCTTCCGAGAGCGACCGGGATGTCCTGCCTTCGAAGAACATCGTGGAGCGCTTGTATGAACAGCGCGAAGTTTCTTCTGTGTTCGACCGGAGCTTTGACCTTATGCAGGAGCAGGAGATGGCGCTTCGCGATTTTCTGGAAACGATGTCGGCAGAAAAAAAACTCGTTATCGTCATTTTGCCCAAGGATTACCGGGAGCATCTGAGTTACGGGTATGTTAAAGGACTTGATGAGTACACGCGATATATCAATGAGATCACCAATATGTCCGAATCCGTTCTCTATACGGAATCGGTTTCATACGATGTGGGCGCGTTATCAGAGGACAGCGCAAAAATGCTCGCTCTTTTTTTTAAAGACGTCGATGCGAAATCAGTCTTGGTCGGGGGCGGGTTTGCGGGAAGGTGCCAGGAGGCGTTTATCGGCTCTTTAACGAAGGAAGTTGCCCCGGGTATGCTATACGTGATGCCCGAGGTCAGCGCGATATCGGCCGATGACCTTGCCGGAGGAGAGGCCGATAATTTGCTCACGAAGAAGGGTAAGCTGAATTTCAGGGAGATTGCGAGAAATATCAAGTACGGGGGGGAGGACAGCAGCCTGAAATCGAGCGCGAAAATGAAACGGCTCTATATATACGAGCTCGAGGGTTCCCGTCTCAGGCTGCTCAACGGACAGCGCAAGCATGTGCGCAAAAAGTCCTGACGGCGCATGCTGGCGCCGGGCCCGGAAGCATCTTTCTGACGGCGGCCTTCCCGGCATCCAGGTGAGCCGGTTATGAGGGGACTTGCCCTTATTTGAGCCCGTCCGCGGTTGCCAGTCGGCCGGCAGCGATTGCGAATTGACCGGAACATTTCTATAATACTGCGATGGGCCGCTTGTCTTTTTCGCCGCCACCTTTGTCCGGGCACGATCCCCGTCGTGTCAGGATGTTTGCCGGGCTCATGGTCTTTCTGGTCACTCTGCTTACCTATCTGCCGTCTCTTCACAATGGATTTACCGACTGGGACGACGATCTCTATGTCTATGCGAACCCGCATATCCAGGCACCGACGCTGCAGGCGCCATCGTCGTTACCTTTTTGTTATCCCTTTCGGCTCTGACGGTGATGCAGGTCGGAGTCTGGAGGAGCGGCGTAACGCTGTGGGATTACGTGATAGAACGCGGGCCTTTCCCTGTCCCTTTTGCATATAACAACCGGGGAGTCGCGCGAAAAGCAGAGGGATTATACGACCTTGCCTTGCGGGATTTCGATACTGCGATTGCACTTAAGCCCGATTACGCGCTGGCATACTATAATCGCGGCCTGGCGCATAGCGGGGCGGGAATGTATGCGGAGGCGGTACGGGACTATACGAAGGCCATCGCGCACAAACCTGATTATTTCGAGGCCTATGACGACCGCGGACTTGCGCGTGATCGACAGGGAATGCACGATGCAGCGATACGGGACTTTACGCGCGCGATCGCACTTAACCCCGATTATTCCGAGGCGTTCTGCAATCTGGGTTTTGTACTGGACCTTGACGGCAGATACGAACAGGCGGCGGGGGCATATACCGGGGCGTTTGCCCTGCAGCCGAAGAATGCAGCAGCATTCTTCGGACGGGCGCGCGCTTGCAGGAAGGCCGGCAGGACTGCCGAGGCCGTCATGGATTTACGGCGGGGATGTGCGCTGGGCAGTGAAGGCGCCTGCAGCGAGCTGCGAAAGCCGGCACCCGGCAGCGCCAGGTAATCTACGAACACCAGAGGCCCGACAGAATTCGCGGCTTGCGACATTCACTATCGGGCAAGAAGACAAAGAACCCGCTTCTGGCTGCCTTTTTTCGGCTGCAGTCAATGCGCAGTTCCCGGGTGAGAGCACCCCCTAGCCGTTCCTTCTTCTCTGGTGTTTGGTCTTTTTGAGCAGCTTTTTGTGCTTGTGCTTGCTCATCTTCTTTTTGCGCCATTTTACAACGCTTCCCACTGCCTCACCTCCTTTGTCTCACGATAATCGATACTATTTCACCTGCGGTTAACCGGCCGACTATGCATCTCCCGGCCGGGCACCCCGATGATGCTCTTTAGCCTGGTCCATAAAAGCCTCAAGCTGAATCTCGGTCGTCAGCGATTCCGTTCCGTCGAACGGGATACTGAGGCACGGGATTCCAGAGTCCATGGCCACTCCCCGCATCAGTCCGCTTACGATTGTACCCGGCATGCAGCCGAACGGCATCGCATTGATAATCCCCGATGCGCCTTTATTGATTAGGTCGATGCTCTTGCCGATGCTGAGGACCGCTTCTCCTTCAAGTGAGGAGTGGATGTAGGGGCTCGCTTTCGTCAGCAGCGCTTTCGTATCGGGTTCATGCGGATTGCGCAGGAACCCTTCGAAAGGTCCGGCCAATATCCGCTCGGTTCTCTTCTGGAAGGAAGCCTTCAACAGAAGTTTAATCATACCAGACCATTCTTTTTTAATCAAGACCTTACGGAAAGCCATACGATTGATGTAGCTGATCCATTCTTCTATGGGCGCAAGGTATGCTTCGCCGCCCAGGGCCTCGACCTTCCGGATCAGGTTTTCGTTCGAAAACCTGTTGGACCTCACGAATATCTCGCCGACAATTCCGACAAGCGGTTTTGGCGCGTCGGTCCTGCGTACCTGCGAAAAATCCGCTTTCGCCTTTTTCAGGAGAGTCTCGATTTTTCCGTCAACCCCTTTAATCGAACTATATGTCTTGTGAAGGTACTCGTCATAGAGGGCATCGGAGGCGCCCCTTTCGGCTTCGTAAGGCCTTGTCTCATGAAGGCACTTGGAGAGAAGGTCGATCGCGGTGATGCCTTCCCACGCCCGTGCCGCGAAGTTGCTGCCGATGCCCCCAAGGTGCTCATAAAAGTTCTCGTCCTGATTCGGCGCAAGGACTGGGATGTCCTCGAACCCGAGTTCCCGTATCACCATCCTGTGGAATATGTTGTACTGCCCGAACCTGCACGGTCCGGAGCCGGACGGCATGAAGAAGGCCGAGGCAGAAGGCACGAATCCGGGCTCCCGGATCTTTAGCACCATATCTCCGGTGGTTACCGCGCAAGGATAGCATTCCTTTCCCGAGACGAATTTTTTCCCCAGTTCAACGGCATCTTTTGTGGACTCGGGAAGCACCTCCGCCCCGATGCCGCAATATTCGAAGGCTGCCGCAAGCGCAAAAGCGTGGTCGGACATGCGCGGGATATAGACGGTCCTCTTGGCATGGCGGATTACCTGAGCAGGGAGAGAAATTCTCTTTGGTCCCAGGTCGGGGCTGCCGGACGGCATGCCGTAACGGCTCCTGTTTTCGACGCTGTCGAGAAACGCTTCGCATCTCGTGACTGCGCCGGCGTCGGCGCTGTGGGCGTCGATTTCAAGATAGAGACACGGCTTTTCGGCCAGCTCTTCTTCGAAAAACTTGGTGATGAAAGAGTCCGGCCCGCACGAAAAATTCCCTATGTAGACCGCATGCAGCAGGGGATTGTCCCTGACGATCCTTGCCGCGCTGAGTATCCGCTGCCCGGCACGCCAGTACATGTTCGGCCAGTCTCTTCCAATATCCGAAGACTCCAGCGGCAGAAAATCCATCGGGATCGGCTGCACCCCGAGATCCGCAAGCTTCCTCGGGATGTCCAGGTTCATTCCCCTGTCGAACGAGTTGTAAGCCCTTCCGATTATGACGACAGCCCGCTCTTTCATTCCCCCGATGACCTCTTCTCCCGCATGTCTGATCTCTCGCACAAACGCTTCCTGCGCCATTTTCCCCGCCGCCAGTGCCCGTGAAATCTGCGGGGCCTTGATGCCGAACGCACTGAAAACCTTTCTTAGTTCCTTCCGGAGGTAGTCATCCCCCCTGCTCATATCGATAACCGGCGTGAGGATCTGGGCCTTCCTGAATGCGATCCGGGCGGAATAGGGAATCGCCTGGGTATAGGGGCATGCATATCCTGTGTCGAAGGCATCCTTGGGGAGATTGAGGTTTACGAAGCTCGGCATAAATATCGTTTTCACGCCCTTGTCGATCAAATGTCTGATATGCCCGTGGGCGGTTTTAACGGGGAAGCAGGTCTCCGAGAGCACCGATTCCAGGCCGAGGTCCACGATCGTTCGGTCTGTTTTGCCGGACACCTCGACCTCGAAGCCGAGTTCCCAGAGGAGGGCCGCCCAGAAGGGGAGAAAATCATGAAAGTAAAAGACATAGGGAATCCCGATTACAGGGCGGGATTGTGCGAGCGGGTTCACCTTGCCCCTGTCTGCCTGCCTCTCCGTGTGCGCCTTCCAGAGCAGGTCCTCCCGGAGTGCGAAGAGGTCGGGAAGATCATTTACCTTCCTGCCTTTCCGTATGTCATACTTCTCGCACCTTCCGCCATAAAAGAGGTATCCCTTCTCGCCCTCGATCTTCACCCTGTTTATTTCGCAGACGTTCGGACATCCCTTGCACTCGAAGGAGGATATCTCATATGGTCGTTTCGACAACGCGAACCCCTTGAACCCCGTGCGGCGGGAGGAGTGAGGCGAGAGAAGGGACGCGGGTTCCGGCATCGGCTCGCCACGCCTTGCTTGCGTTTCCTCCCTCCTTTCTTCTTCCCGCCCCTTCATATGCTCTCTCGCGATAAGTGCCATCCCGATCGCGCCGGTGACGTCGTGATTGGGGGGCACGGTTATCTCTTTCCCCAGATATTTTTCGAAAGCCGCGACAACGGACTTATTGAAGGCGACGCCGCCCTGGAAAAATATCTTGCGGCCTATCGGACGCTTGCCGACCACCCGGTTGATGTAATTCTGGACAATAGAATAGGCAAGCCCCGCCAGCAGGTCTTCCCTTTCCGCGCCGCGCTGGAGGTTCGTCATGAGCGAGTTTTCCATAAAGACCGTGCACCGCTCGCCCAGTCTGCAGGGGTTCTCGGCCTTGAGGGCGAGTTTCTGGAACTCCCGCTTTATGGGGACGCTGAGTTTCTCTGCCTGCTCCTCAAGAAACGAGCCGGTGCCGGCAGCGCAGGCCTTGTTCATCTCGAAGCCCACGATGACGCCGTCTCTCAGCGAGATATATTTCGAATCCTGACCTCCGATTTCGAAGATCGTGTCTACTTCCTTGTCTATGAAGGCAGCGGCGGTTGCCTGGGCCGTGATTTCGTTCTTTACGATATCGGCTCCTACATAGTCGGCGATCATGTATCTTCCGGACCCGGTGGTGCCGACCCCTGCGATCTGCACGCTCTCCCCGATCTCTCCCCCGATCTCTTCGAGTCCCTGCTTGACCGCCTCGATCGGCCTGCCGGCGGTCATGAGGTAGCGCTTTGCCAACAGCCTGCAGTCTTCGTCGATGACAGCGAGATTTGTGCTGATCGAGCCGATATCAATGCCAAGGTATGCCCTGATACGCGAGGAAGGCGGAGTGAGGCGCGGGGAGCGAGAGGGGATATCGTTTTCTTCGCCTTGCGACTCTTTTCTCCTCCCTCCTGATCCCTCACTATCCTTAAGGTGTCTTTCGAAGAACCGGTCCCCGTCCCCGAGAAGGGGAGCATGACCTTTTCCCCCGCGTCGTGCCGATGTGATGAAGTCCTCAAGCCTCTTCAGGTCGAACGGCTGGCGGCGCCCCGAATCGAGGTCCTTCAGTGCCGCGCCGATGGCGCCCATCAGCAGATGCTCGTCCGGGACGAAGAGCTCGTCAACGCACAGTACCTCCTTGAACGCCCTGACCATGCCGGCGTTGGCGGCTACGCCCCCCTGGAATGAGACAGGAGTTTGTATTTCCCTGCCCCTTGCGATCGAGCCCTTGAAGTTTCGGGCCACGGCAAAACAGAGTCCGGCGACTATATCTTCTACCGGGGTGGCGATCTGCTGCAGATGGATCATGTCCGACTTTGCGAATACGCTGCACCTTCCCGCGATCCGTGGAGGGTTTTTCGATTTCAGGGACAAGGCGCTGAATTCTTCTATCGACAGCCTCAGCCGCTCGGCCTGCTGGTCGAGAAACGACCCGGTGCCTGCCGCGCAGACCGAATTCATAGAAAAGTCCATGGCAGAGTCCGAATGCTCGCCGAGGAGAATGAGCTTCGAATCCTCGCCGCCCAGTTCGATGATCGTTCTTATGCCGGGATAGAGCCTGCGGGTGGCGTAAGTGTGGGCAACGACCTCATTGACAGGTTCCAGACCGAGAACCGACGCGATAATCCTGCCTGCCGAGCCGGTCACCGAAAGCGAAGGGGGAGAGGCGAAGAATGAGGCGTCAGTGTCCGGTTTGAGAGGGTGCAGCCACTGCGCCTCTCCTCCTGACAGTTCTTGCAGCAGGTGCAGAGCAACCGCAACCGGCTGTCCCCTGTGCCGACGATATACGCTGCAAAGCCTTTTACCGTTCTCACTGAGGACAGACAGTTTGATGCTGACTGATCCGGCGTCAAGACCGATGCAGTTCATCTATTATTAAATGTGTCTATAACTGTCGGGTAGTGCATGCAGTTTCCGGAAAAATTATACCACAGATTTCCAGCCCGATAACTTCACAGGGATAAGGCACTTTCATGCCGCGGCGTTTGATGAGGCCGGAAAGGTGATGGGCGGGGGCGTTGTTTCGGTTTCATGACAAAAAATGTCATCCGCATTGACTTTTATAGTCCTTATCGAATATGGTATCTGAGAAAATTCAGTAAGTTTAAGGCCTATTCCATGCTGGAGTATGGCATAAAAAGTGCTTTATTGAGAGACAAGGATTTATTGGTGAATTACCAACGAGGAGGTGAAAAAGAGCTACTCTTTCAGTTTTTGGGCAATGCCGACCCTTGGTCGTAATAATTTGTTCGTAATAATCAAAAAAAGGAGGAAGGAACATGTTTAAGGCAGTAAATAATTTGAAGGAGCAGAAAGGTTTTACGCTTATCGAACTCCTGATCGTTGTGGCGATCATCGGTATTCTCGCTGCTATCGCCATCCCGGGCTATATCGGCATGCAGGAAAGAGGCAGAAAAGGCGCGATCCAGAGGACGGCGACCTCGTCCGAGCCGGAGCTTCAGGGATGGCTTACGGCTGCAAAGAAATCCGGAACGGCGCAAGGCAGCCTTTACGAGGTTGATACGAACTGGGACGGGCAGGTGTCGAGTGCAGGTGATATGACCAATAGCTCTCTGGCCGACACAGGCGTTGTTGCCCAGTTTGTAAGCGCCAGAAACCAGCAGGACAAATCCCCGTGGGGCGGAAAAAATATGTGGATTGCGAATACCAACACACCGGGCGAGATCATGCTCTCCGCGGTTCCCTCCGACAACAGCGCGATCCAGGGCATTATCATGTCTGTCTTTGACGGGAAGAGTAACTTCCTTTACACCAAGATTCTGTCTGCCGACTGATTCATCACGGGAGGATACTCCCGACGGGGCGGATACCGGCTCGGTATCCGCCCCTTTTTTGCAAGGTGGCCGACCGGCATGAAAGACAAGGGTGCTATGAAGAACGCAGACGGTATCCGACGGGGGGAGCAATATCATTGCATATCAAGGTTGTTTCTTCTGGTTGACGGGCAGGCGAAGATTCCCGGAGATCGTTGCTCTGCTCCCAAAAAATTTCCCCGGAGGAAGATGTGAAGATTAGCGACTATGTTCTCATTCTAGTCGTATTCCTCATAACTCTTTCGGGGCTTTGTACGTCCATCTATGTGGGAGACAGTAGCCTTTTTTCCGCGGCTTCCTTTTCCCTGGGGTCAGCCCATCCCCCTGGCTATCCCCTCTTTGTGCTCCTGGGCAAGTTGCTGACCTTCCTGCCATTCGGTAACGTTGCGATGAAGACCAACCTCGTAAGTGCAATCTTCGCAACGCTTGCCTGCCTGCTGGTCTTCCGGGTGTCCATGATGCTGACGGGAAACGTCTATGCCTCCTGGGCTTCGGCGGTCACCTGCTGCATCTCCCCCGTCTTTTTCACCGAGTCGCTGAAGGCCGAGGCTTATGTGCTCAACGGTTTTCTGGTCATGGCAGTCTTCATGCTCGGACTCCTGATCCTCGAGGGAAAGAGCCTTTTCAGGTACGGCCTGCTGGGACTCTTTACAATAGGTCTCGGAATGGGGAACCATCATACCATGGGATTCATGGGGCTCGTCTTTCTCTTCCCCATTGCGGTACGGTGGAAGGAGGTGAGGATGCAATGGGTCCCGCTGGGCACTCTATTTTTCCTGCTCGGTTTTTCCGTGAATTCCCTTCTTTATCTGCGCTCGGTTGCGATGGTCCACTCCGGGGGGCTGATCCTTTATTCCTTTGCGGGGTCCTGGCACGATTTCGTGAGGGTGCTTTTGAGGCAAGATTACAGCGGTTCTCACTCCTCCACTTCTCAGGCCCTGGCTCAGGGCCTTTCACTGGGAGTCCCCTGGCTCTACGGAGCGAAAAACAGCATCCTTGGTTTCGTCTACCCCAATATGAGGCCGGTGCTGCCGTTTCTTTTTGCGGGCTTCTTCAGCCTTTGGAAGAAGAAAAAGGTCTTCGGGTACTTTGTATTTGCGATACTCGTCTGGTTTTTCCTTCTGGGCAGGATGGTCTGGGGCTCGAAAGACCTGAGCGGTCAGGACGTTGAGGTGATTTCAGTATATTTTCTGCCCGCGATCCCGATTCTTTATTGTCTCGTGGCTGCAGGTTTCGCCCTGGCACTCGAATGGGCCGGAAGGCTTTCCAGTGGGCTCCTCCATCGCGTTGCTCCTTACGCACTGGTTTCCCTGCCTCTTGCGTTGCTTCCGTACTCTTACCGGCTGGTTGACACGTATAAGGCGCCTATCGCCTATGACTACGGGAGAGACATGCTTTCCGTCCTGCCCGTAAGCAGTCTTCTTATGAATAACAGCGACAATGCCATGTTTATAACCTTTTACATGAGGATGGTGGAAAGGCTTCGCGAGGACGTTCTTGTAATCAATACCGGCGGCAAAAAGGACATTTACGGCCTGGAGAGCTCCCCCCCCTGGAAATACAGCAGGCTGTTTCCCGCTTTTTATGAGACAAGCAAGAGTTCGGTGAAACAGATCAACGAAGAGTTTGCCCTTAAGGGAAAACTTTTTGCCAGTAACCCGCTGACCATGACAATGATGGTAACCCAGTTCTATGAGTATTATCCGTACGTTTTGTCGGTGGGGCTCTGGCCGAAAGGAAGAGACGCGGAGGAATTCGAGAAAGATACGAGGGTACGGTTTATGAAGGAATATCCCAAAATAAATTATGAACGTGTTTTGGAACAGCCTTTTCGTAATGATTTCATGGAAGAGGAATTGGACGCCGAATACAGCCTTAACACCATGATTTATGGGGGCCTTCTTAAAAGACAAGGGGATGAAAGAGCAGGAGATAAGTTTTACGCGTTGGCTTTTTCGGCGGGGAATCCCAGAAAATTCCTGTGGCCGTACATAGCTTTTCTTTTGCAAGACGGCAGGAAGGAGGAGGCGCTTTCGCTGCTTGGGACGCTCAAGACTGCAGGGGGCGAAGAAGGACGTTTTATTGATTCTCTCGAAAAGAAGGCGGAGTCGGCTGTAGAAGTACGGGGTCTTTCGCGATGATCTTTGCCATCAGTGTGTGTGTGCAGACAGCTACGGGGAGAGGGACTTTCCCTGCAGTTCCATTATTAACCCATAGGGTGGGATGCTGCTATAATTACAGATGTCCGAGATAGTCAATTCTTCGCTAAGGACTACCGTCAAAGGCAGCGTTGTGGTGCTTATCGGAATGGTGACAAGCATCTTGCTCTGGTTTGCTGCCAAGATCCTCGTAGTACGAAGCATTACAAAGGAAGAATTCGGTGTATATTCAATCGCAGTGGCGTTAGCGGGGGTGACATCTATTTTAGGGAGTCTCGGAATACAGGAGGGTGTTTCCCGATATCTCTCGATTTTTCTGGCAGAGAAGAAGGGAAGAGACGCCGATCTCGTCAGCAGTGCAGCCATCAAGCTTGGTCTATTCTCGGGCTTATTCTTTTTTGTTTCTCTTTTTTTTCTGTCGGGCGCGATCGCGCGATATGTATTTTATAAGCCTGAGGTGGAGGCATCTATAAAGGGGATCGCCCTTTTTGTTCCGTGCTCTGTAGTTGCGACTATTATCGGAGGAATTTTCAGAGGTTACAACATAATAACTCCGAGGGTTTTTATCTTTGATGTCGGGCAGCCTCTTTGCTTTCTGATCCTGGTCTTTATTTTTTCGTCCTTGAGCCTGCCCTTTGTTAGTATTGTGTACGCTTATGTGGCCGCCATGGCGATTGTCTGCGTCGCTGCCGTCACGTATCATTCAAGGAGGCTGCGGCTTAATCCGTTCGCAGTGAAGGCCGGGAAATATGGCAAGGAACTGCTGACTTTTTCCGCTCCTCTTCTCATCGCGACCGTATCGGGCATAGTCCTTATGTGGTGCGACACCATCATGCTGGGCCGGTATGCGAGTTCCTCGGAAGTAGGCGTGTACAATATCGGTATGTCACTTGCCAGACTGCTGATTTTTCCTTTGGGAGCCTTGGAATTTGCGTACATGCCCATAGCCGGAGAAATGCTTGTCAGGAAACAGTTCGGCGAGTTGAACAGGACTTACCAGACTCTCACAAAATGGAATTTTGCTGCCACTCTCCCTATTTTTTTCGTACTGTTCTTCTTTCCGGAGATGACGATTACATTTCTTTTCGGCAGCCGCTTTGTCGATTCGACCGCGACGCTCCGGATACTTTCCCTCTGTTTTTTATTTCATGCCTTTCTGGGAGCAAATGGGGTGCTCATGATCATAATGGGAAGATCCAGGGACCTTATGCTGGTATCGATATTCGGCACATTGCTCAATGTGCTTCTGAACTATGTCCTGATAAAAATTTGCGGCTATGGCGCCGCGGGTGCATCGGTTGCCACCCTGGTTTCCTATTTTGCGCTTAATGTCATCATATCCCTCATCCTGTACCGTATGAACGGGACCAACCCTTTTACCGGCGGTTACATTAAGCCTGTTCTGGGTTCTGTGATTATGGGATTGTCGATTTATGCCCTGGCAAAAAACCTCCCGCTTTTTTCCTGGATGATTCCTCTCTATTTTCTTCTCTTTCTTGCAGGATACGTTGTGATGCTTTTTGTTACCCGAAGCTTCGAGAGGGAGGATGCCGCGCTTTTGGGTGCAATAGTGCGGAGGGTCGCGCCGGGAAAACAATGGGCCGGCAAAATTATCAGCAGAATCGAAGAATCGCCCAGAGATGACTGACATGCTTCAGCCCCCATATTGCGGGAAGGCAGTGGTTTGTCCGTGGGAGCATCGCTATGATTTATGATAAAATACTTGCATTAAGAGGAGGTCGATGCAGGCAGTAATTTTATGTGGCGGCAAAGGAACCCGGATGCGGGAGGAAACGGAGTTTAAGCCGAAACCCCTGGTGGAAATCGGCGGAATGCCGGTCCTGTGGCACATCATGAAGATCTATTCCCATTACGGTATTAATGAGTTTATCCTTTGTCTGGGATATAAGGGGGCTTTGATAAAGGAATACTTCATGCATTTTGAGTGGCTGGCCAATGACTTTACTCTCGAACTCGGAAGGGGAAAGGGGACGATAACTCACCACGTTCACAGCCTTGACGAGTGGAAAATTACTTTTGCCGATACCGGTCTTGAGACGGAGACCGGGGGCAGGATAAAGAAAATAGAGAAATATGTTGAGGGCGATGATTTTTTCCTTACGTACGGGGATGCCGTTGCTGATATCGATATCCACTCTCTTTACGAATTCCACCGACTGCACGGCAAGACCGCGACTATTACAGGGGTTCACCCTCCTTCACGGTTCGGTGTCCTCGATGTGCAGAATGACGTCGCCAAATCTTTTCTTGAGAAGCCCGTGCTCCGGGGGTTGATAAACGGAGGCTTCTTTGTGTGCAGTCGGGATGTTTTCCGGTATCTCGATGATAAAAGTGTTTTTGAACAGGAGCCGCTGAGGAATCTTGCCGCCGCGAGCCGGTTGGCGGTGTATAAGCATGAGGGTTTTTGGCAGTGCATGGATACCTTCAAAGAGGTCGAGACTTTCAATAAGCAATGGGATGAAGGATACAGACCTTGGGTTGCCTGGGAATGAGCGATTTTTGGAGAGACAGGAACGTTTTCATTACGGGAGCAACGGGGCTAGTAGGGTCATGGCTCACAAAGTATCTTATCGACGAGGGAGCTAATGCCGTTGCGCTTGTGAGGGATGGGCTGTCCCGGTCTATTCTCTGGAGCGGATCGGAAGAGTTCAGATATATAGATGATCTGCTGACGGTCGTGAACGGTTGTCTTGAAGATTATCACCTCCTCGAACGGATCATCAATGAATACGAGATAGAAGTGGTGTTCCATTTGGGCGCCCAGACGATCGTTGGGACGGCCAACAGGAACCCGCTTTCAACCTTTGAAAGCAACATTCGCGGAACCTATAATCTGCTTGAAGCATGCAGGCGCAACCCGGGACTTGTAAGAGGGGTGGTGGTCGCTTCGAGTGATAAGGCATACGGGGAGCAGCAGGTCCTCCCTTACAATGAAGAGATGCCCCTGCAAGGCAACCATCCCTATGATGTTTCTAAGAGTTGTGCAGACCTTATCGCATCCTCCTACTACCGCACGTACCGGCTCCCGCTGTGCGTTACCAGATGCGGCAATTTCTTCGGCCCCGGAGACCTGAACTTTAATCGCATCATACCGGGGACAATCCGATCGATTCTAAAGGGCGAACCGCCTACCATCAGAAGCGACGGCTCATATATACGGGATTACTTTTATGTCAAGGACGGAGCTCATACGTATAAGTTTCTCGCCGAGAAGATGTTCGAGGCCGACATTGCTGGAGAGAGCTTCAACTTCAGCAATGAACTTCAGGTGACAGTTAGTGAACTCGTGCGTATGATTATCGAAATAATGGGAGCCGCCGCGGAGCCGGTAATCCTTAACGAGAGCAGAAACGAGATTCACCGCCAGTATCTGTCTGCGCAGAAAGCAAAAAAAGTCTTGGGATGGTCACCGAGATATTCGCTTCAGGACGGACTTAAGGAAACCATAGAGTGGTACAGGGATTTCATGTATTGACTATGATGATCAATTGCAGAGTAAATTTGACTCACTTGCCATAAAGAAACGTGTTGAAATGCATGGGAAAGCATTCATAGTAAATATCAGTTCTGCATTATCATTTGTAGATATTGTGGCAGTATTATACTTCGGCATTATGAATGTAGAAAATCATAGCTTTGTTCTCAAGGCATACCGAATATATCTTAATTTTAATTGAGGGGCTATAACAATATGCAAATCAGAGTTGCAGACTTTATAATAGATAAGTTATATAAAGCAGGGGCTGAATATGCTTTCCTTGTTACGGGCGGCATGATAATGCATCTTACTGATGCCTTGTTACTGCACAAAGAGCAAAAGTTTATCTGTTGCCACCACGAACAGGCTGCCACAATGGCTGCAGAAGCGTATGGCAGGTATACGAACAGAATTGGAGCGGTATATGTTACAGCAGGCCCTGCTGCATTAAATACCTTGACCGGAGTTGTGGGAGCCTATGTGGATCGCGCCCCGTGTATTATCGTTGCAGGTCAAGCAAAAGTTTCGCAAGCAACTGTGGCGGGTCCGAGGCAGTTTGCGCTTCAGGGGTTCAATACATTGCCTATATTCAAGCAGGTCACTAAGTATGCGGTAATGCTTGATGATGTGACAAAAGTAAAGCAAGAAATCGAGAAGTGCATATATATTGCCAAAACTCCCCCAGTTGGTCCTGTCTGGATAGAATGTCCCATAGATATACAAGGTGCTCTGTTTGATCCCGATGAATATGCTGGATTTTGTCCTAGACCGGAAACTGTACATACAGAATTGATTGCACATCAAGTTGAAAACGTTATGAAAGCTCTGCACCATTGCAGAAGACCTTGTTTGTTGCTCGGTGCAGGTGTTCGTCTTTCCGGCGCCGAGGCAACTGTACGAGAACTTGTTAACGCATTAAATATCCCCGTACTCACCTCTCGGTTAGGCATGGATTTGATCGAATATGATCATCATCTTTTTGTGGGAAGGCCTGGAACATATGGGGACAGGCCTGCAAATTTCACAATTCAGAATGCTGATTTATTGATAGTTATAGGTTGCCGATTGGGCATCGGATTAGTTGGACACGATTATCAACATTTTGCGCCACATGCAAAGAAAATTATCGTTGATATAGACGAAAGCGAATTAGCAAAACCATCGATTGTTGCTGATATTGCAATACAAGCTGATGCCGGTCTTTTTATTAACATGTTAAGGCAAGCTCTCAAAAATTACCGTTTTGATAATCAAGAATGGATCGATCAAACCCAGACGTGGAAATATAAATATCCTGTAGACATTCCTGAGTATAAAAATGAGAAAGAAGGGATAAACTCTTATCATTTTATGACACTTTTCTCTGAGAAAATGTCTGCAGAGGATATCTTTGTTGTGGATACAGGTTCCTGCTTTCATGTACACGGCCAAGCATTTAAAGTAAAGCGCGGTCAACGGCATATCATTACGGGCGGTTTATCAACGATGGGGTATATGCCTGCTTCGCTTGGTGTTGCCGTTGGAGCATCAGGGAAGAACGTATACTGTATAACTGGTGATGGTTCCATACAGATGAACATTCAGGAACTCCAGACAATAGTACACAATAAGCTCCCTATTAAGATCATACTCTTCAATAATAATGGATATTTACTCATCAGGCATACTCAGCAGAATTTTATGGAAGGAAGATTTATCGGAGAGAGTCCGACAACGGGGGTTAGTTTCCCGAATATGAAAAAGATAGCGAATGCGTATGGCATTCATTATATCAAGATATCAAAGCTGAGAGAGTTGGATAAACAATTAGATGCAATTACTAAAGATCAGGAGCCATTACTCTGCGAAGTTATGACGCTATCAAAACAGTTGCTTATGCCAAGAGTTGCATCTAAAAGAATGGAAGATGGAAGAATGATTTCTATGCCATATGATGATATGTTTCCTTTTTTGTCGCGAGATGAGTATTTGGCCAATTGCGTATATGACAAGATATTGTAGCTTACATACCCATGATGAAATATTAGCGTTATGAAGGATCCCCATAAGAAACTAAAGGTCGCGATCCTGGGAAGCGGGAATATAGGCACCGATTTATTGGTAAAAGTTTTACGTTCTTCCTACTTGGAGTGCGCCCTTTTTATTGGCCGCAGCCTTTCATCACCGGGGATGACGAAGGCAATAAGTCTTGGGGTGCCGGTTTCTGACTTGAGCATAGACGTGATTATGAAAGATCCGGATTGCTGTAACCTTGTATTTGACGCTACCTCTGCGCTCTATCACAAGCATCATGCAAATATTTTGGATGAATTGGGTAAATTTGTGATTGATTTAACTCCCTCTAGGGTCGGCACAATGGCTATCCCTGCAATAAATCTTCGGGAATGCTTGCATTGCAAAGACGTTAATGTGGTTACGTGCGGTGGTCAGGCCTCCATCCCGCTTGCATATGTTATAGGCCAAATCCATAAGGATGTCAGCTATATCGAAGTAATCTCTACAATAGCATCAAGGAGCGCCGGAGCTGCAACCCGAATTAATCTTGACGAGTACATTGAGACTACAGAAGAGGGTATAAGATTATTTTCAGGGTGCAATAACGCCAAAGCAATTTTAAACCTGAACCCAGCTCAACCTTGCGTCGATATGCAAACAACCATATTTGCGAAAGTTAAGAAGCCTTACCTGGAGAAATTAAGAAATGCAATTGACAGCATGGTAAAGAAAATACAGTGTTATGTCCCCGGTTATGAACTAATAGTTCCTCCCGTGATGGAGAACGATCGCATTGTCATTATGGTAAGAGTTAAGGGACGTGGAGATTATCTGCCAAGTTATGCCGGCAATCTTGATATTATCAGTTGCGCCGCAATTGCAGTGGCGGAAGAATATGCTAAGGCAACTATTGAGAAAGTGAGCGCATAGACCATGGCAAAGATTCTAATTAATGATGTCACATTACGAGATGGCTCCCATGCTGTCTGCCATCAGCTGACAAAGAAGCAAATTGCAGTTTATGCAAAAGCAGCTGAGCGGGCAGGCATCCCTGTTGTAGAAGTCGGTCATGGGAATGGCCTTGGAGCCTCTTCTTTACAGATAGGCGAGAGTCTACTTCCTGACATGGAAATGCTCAAGACAGCCAGAGAAAGCCTGGTGAACTCCAAATTGGGAGTTCTTATTATCCCCGGTATAGCTACAATAAATAAAGATTTAAGAAAAGCGTTCGAAGTTGGCGTTGACGTGGTGCGTGTGGCTTCACACTGCACGGAGGCTGACATTACGGAAAGACATATTAGCTATGTCCGTGAAAGGGGAAAGGAGGTATATGGCGTTTTAATGATGAGCCATATGGCTACTACAGAGATTCTTGTGGAAGAATGCCATAAGCTTAAGGCCTACGGAGCCGAAGGAGTAGTGTTGATGGATTCAGCGGGTGCATATCTTCCAGGAGATGTCATGGAGAGAATAAGTACGTTGGTTGCAAATTTAAAAATACCCGTAGGTTTTCATGCACACAATAATCTCGGTATGGCTATTGCCAACTCAATCGCGGCGACAGAAGCAGGTGCGACAATCTTGGATGGATCTATGAGGGGTTTCGGTGCCGGGGCTGGCAATGCGCAGCTCGAGGTGTTGTGTGCCGTGTTGGGAAAAATGGGGTACCAAACCGGTATTGACCTTTATAAAGTACTGGATGCAGGAGAAATCGCTGAACAGGAATTAGTGCAAATTACCCCTGCTCCCAAGGGAATAAGTATCGTTAGTGGGCTGTCAGGTGTTTTTTCAGGTTTTTCAAAACATGTAGACAGGATTGCAAAAGAATATAACGTAGATCCTAGAGACATTTTATTCGAGCTCGGGCGCAGGAAGGTTGTTGCCGGCCAGGAAGATATTATTATTGAAGTTGCAGTAAATTTATGGAGAAAAAATGAACACTGACATTCACGATAGGATAGAAAAAGAGTGCGCAGAATCAGTATATGGTTCGGTTCAGGCCCTCTCTGCTTTAAAGGGACAGTCCGTGTTCATTACGGGTGGTACCGGTTTTGTAGGAATCTGGATTGCTGCATTAGTGTCTTTCTTAAATGATAACCATGGGTTCAATACGAACCTTACTTTATTAGCCAGGAATACTTACGCCTTTAGTGAAAAGGCACCTCATTTAGCACGCCGTAAAGATATTGTTCTCATCGGAAAAGATGTGAGGGATCCGCTTGAAATATCAGAAGAAGTAACATTTGTAATACATGCAGCCGCCAACCCGGATAACCGCCAGCATGTCCTAGAATCCCTTAAGGTAATGGATGTTATTGTTAAAGGGACGCGCTCGATACTCTCTTCTGCATTGCAACTGCCCTATCTTAAAAAAATTCTCAATATCAGTTCAGGGTTGATTTACGGCGGTCAACCCATGGAACTCGATGCGCTTCCAGAGACTTTCATTGGAGGGCCTGACTGTAATTCCTCTGCATCTGTATATGCAGAGGCTAAACGATATGCAGAAACAATTTGCAGCGCATATCGCAGCTTATATAAACTGCCGATAGTTGTCGCCAGACCATTTGCTTTTATAGGCCCCTATCAATCTTTGGACAAGCCCTGGGCGATAAACAATTTTATAAGAGATGCGCTTAGGAATAATCCCATTCGTATTATCGGAAATGGAACACCTGTTCGAAGCTATATGTATCCGAGCGATATGGCTGTCTGGCTGTTGAGATTGTTAGGAGATGGAAAACCTGGATTGGCTTACAATCTCGGCAGTCCTTATGGCATTAGCTTAAAGGAATTGGCGGAAAAAGTAAAAGAACATGCTAATTCAAAGTCGGAAATTATAATTAAGCATATGAATGAGGATACTTCAAAATTTATTCCGGATGTGAGATTGGCCAAAGAATTAGGGCTAAATATCACCGTTAATAATGATGAAACAATTAGGCGATCTATAGACTGGTTTAAGAATTCCTCTGGGCTAAGCCAATGATATACATTATGACAGGAATAACAAAATAGTTATGAGTGATATCGCCATTCTTGGGGCAACAAGCCATATCGCGAGGGGCTTGCTTTACAACTTTTGCCGGACGGGCCGGTACGAACTTTTTCTCTTTGCGCGCTCACCCGAAAGCGTAAAGCAATTCCTGTCTGGCATTGAGTGTCACAGGGATGTTCACGTTCAGCAACTTCAGGAATTTAATAACGGGAAATATGATGTCGTCATAAACTGTATAGGTATCGGAAACGTCGCAAAGTTAAAAAATCGGGAGAGGGAAATTTTTCTGCTGACCGAAATGGCCGACGCCCTCGTTCTCGATTATCTCAACGTCCACCCTGAAACTCTCTGCGTTAATTTCAGCAGTGGTGCTGTTTATGGAAAGGAATTCCATGCGCCGGCAGATGACGCCACGACTGCCGTCCTTGAAGTGAATCACATTCTACCAAATGATTACTACAGGATCGCAAAGATTAACTCTGAGGCAAAACATCGGGCCTTTCAGCATTTGAATATCGTGGATCTCAGGGTCTTCGCATATTTCAGCCGGTTCCTTGATCTTGAATCGCATTTCTTTATTGCCGAGGCGCTCTCGTGCATCAAGATGAAAAAGATTTTTGTCACGGGCTCTCAAAATATGGTTCGTGATTACATTCACCCTAAGGATTTATTGTCTTTGATCGAAAAGTGCATTGAAAGACGCCGTCTGAATGATGTGTTTGACGCGCTAAGCTTGAGGCCTGTGACAAAATTCGAAATATTGGATTTTTTTGCGACAGCGTTTGGGCTAAAATACAGGGTGGACGACACTGTGGGAATATATAATGTTACTGGGAACAAGGAAATGTATTACTCCGCAGGCACCAGGGCGCAGGAAATTGGGTATGTTCCATTATTTTCTTCCATGGATAGCATTGTCGATGAATCGTCGGCGATCTTAAGGACGGCTTCCTTTTTTCGCGGGATGCATGCATAAAATCGTTGAGCGTGACGCAGCTTGATTTTTCCATTCCGGGAGATGGGCCATATGAATAATCTCGCGCGGAGAATAAGAAACAGGGTTGACAGGGAGTTCAGTCTTCTGTGGCTGCTCCGGCTGAAAAGCAGGGAATTCCGGAACAACAGGAACAACAACTTGCGGCTCGTCGAAGAGGGCTTTTTGAATCGCGAGAGTGAGACCTCTGGAGATACTGCAATCTTAAGACGAATCGTAGATGCATATAACAAGGCGAAGGACATCCAAAGGAGTGCAGTCCCTTGTTATCAGGTTAGCAACGAATGGCTGCCCGTATATGAGCGATCTTTGCGAGAGGTCATAAAGACGCTGGCGGACAGGGACATTGAAAAAGTGGGCCGTATATACCGCAACTTTATGCGAAATTCCTGCAGCACTGGTTTGCACGGGATGCCCGTGGATATGCAGAAATGTTATTTCGGAAATAGAATCAGTAGAAAATACAAACAGTTTTTTCTTTACGACTGTCTTTCCCGGTATGAACTATGGAAGGACTTATTGGGCAATACTTGTCAATTAAGCGAATTGGCTTCGCCGAATGTGGGTAACCCGTATGGCTACTTTATTGACGGCACTTTCATTAGAGTGGGAGCAGACTATCTGCATTACTATGCCACTGCGGTAGGGAGACTTCTGCGGGGGACAGGCCATCGTACCGTAGTGGAACTCGGCGGCGGCTACGGCGGGATGGCGTATTATCTCGCGAGAGATAATGATAACCTGTCGTATGTTGATTTCGATCTGCCCGAGAATATGGCTTTGGCCGCATATTACCTTTTGAGTGCGTTTCCCGAAAAGAAGATTTTGTTGTTTGGTGAATCGGAACTGACCCCGGAATCGATAAGAGACTACCAAATAATCATAATGCCGAATTTTGAAATAACCAGGCTCAGTGATAATTCCGTAGATCTTGTATTCAATTCTTACAGCCTGGCTGAAATGTCCGCTGAAACCATTCACAACTACATAGCGGAATTTACCCGGATTGTCAGGGGATATTTTCTGCACGTCAACCACAACCGGGATAGCGAGGTTGTGGCTGACAACTTCGGAGTGGACCCCCGCAAATTCGATTTATTATACAAGGTGCCGGCGTTGTGGAATAAAGGAAGAAAAACGGACATGGATGAATATGAATACCTGTACAGAAAAGTGAGCGATTAGCGGGAGTTGCCGGGGAAACTACGGATAAGTATTCTTCCCTGCGGCATACGAAATGTGAGACGACAATTGTTATTAGTGATTAAAATCGGCGTGCAGCCTTGCCTTAGAGGAAGGGACTTATTGATGAATCCGGCATTAGGTGCTGAATATACTCTGCCATGAAAATGTTGATCGTTGTGCCCCAGGGAGCGATGGAACCCGTAGGGATCGCATATATCGTGAGCAGTCTCAAAAAAGCCGGTCATGATGTCGAATGTCTTAACAAGAGTGAAAATTACAGGCTGCGGGAAGTCCTTACGGAGGAGCGATTTGATTTTATCGCAACGGGAGGCCTTTCTTCTCAGTATGCCGGGATCAAACAGATAATATCCACTGCAAAAAAAATGGGCGCAAAGGTGATATTGGGCGGAGGGATTGTTACGTGTGAGCCTGAACTGATTGTCCGGACGCTAGGAGTAGATTTTGCCGTAATAGGAGAAGGTGAAGAAACCGTGGTCGAACTTCTTTCATGCATTGAAAGCGGCGGCGACGTGAAGTCCGTAGCGGGAATCGCCTTCATTGAGGAAGGGAGATTTGTCCTGACCGACGGAAGAAAGCCCATTGCTAATCTTGACTCTGTCCCTTTCCCCGATTGGGATGTGCTTGAACTGGGAAAGCAGCTTGATTGCATGAGACCCTCCGATTCTTATTTTAATGATATTTACGATTATCCAAGAGTGTACCCGCTTATCTCTTCGCGTTCTTGCCCGTTTCTTTGCACTTTTTGCTATCACCCTTTAGGCCAAAAATACCGAAAGCGGTCAATCGATTCCATTATGGACGAGTTGGAGGCCGCAATCCCTAAATACCGGATCAATATCGTTGCTATTTATGATGAATTGTTTGCATCCGATGAAAAGAGGCTGCAGGAATTTTGTCAACGGTTCAGGGCATTTACTTCTTCCCTTTCCTGGGGGGTAACCTGGAATTGCCAAATGAGGGTGGACAAGCTGACTGATAATATGCTTGCATCTATGAAAGGATCCGGATGCTTTATGGTTAGCTACGGATTCGAGAGTTACAGTCAGGAAGTGCTTAAGAGCATGAGGAAGCACATTACGCCTGATCAGATTCACAAGGCAATTCATATGACGTTGGACAGGGGAATAAGCATACAGGCAAATTTCATATTCGGCGACGTCGCTGAAACGAATGCGACCGCTTCTGAAACGCTGGCTTTCTGGAAAGAACACAGCTTCGCAGGAATACTTCTGTCTTTTATCTTCCCGTGTCCCGACAGTTATCTGTACAGATATTGCATAGACAAGGGAATTATTAAGGACAGGCTTCACTATATTGAAAAACATTTTTTTGATATCTATAATATGACCCAATTATCTGAAGAGGAGTTTTACAGACTAAGGGTTGCGGTCGTCACCGCTGCTCTAAAATACTATCCCCGGACGGTTCCTCTTGCCGTTGGAGATGATTCAGTGAAGGTAAGGTGTCCCCACTGCAGCCAAATTATTGAATACAGGAACTTTGTTATCACAGATAATAATGCGGCAATATATGCGTTTCGGCCCAACAGACTCCTCTTCAACAAGATGATGTACTGCCGAAATTGTCGTCACCGGTTTTTTGCAGTCAGCCGGGTATATCAAATATACAGTAAGGTACTCGTGCGTCTTCTCAGTCCCGGATTTCTCAGACGCTATGAAAAAGCGAAACACCTCATGTCTCACATAAGCTTTTTCGATGAAGGCGGGGATTAGCGAAATGAAAAAAAACGGTCCTGCGAAAAGCTCCCGTATCGAAATAAAAGAGGCGTCCCTGAAGAAGGGAATTCATGAGAAGGTAAAAGAATACTACAATCTTTTTCATGCGGGTAGGGACAGGGCATTTGTACCCGGACTCTCGCGGATACCATATGGCGGCCGGGTTTACGATGAAACGGAACTCGTTAATCTGGTTGATTCGGCCCTTGATTTTTGGCTGACAAGCGGGAGGTATGCACAGGAGTTTGAACGGAGGCTTGCTGCCTTCCTGGGAGTGAAGTATTGTCTGCTTACGAACTCCGGCTCATCGGCGAATCTCCTCGCGGTTTCTGCACTTACCTCAAGACGTCTCAAGGACCGCCGTTTGCTTCCCGGGGACGAGGTGATCACCGTTGCGGCAGCGTTTCCGACAACAGTCGCGCCGCTCATTCAGAACAGACTGGTCCCCGTTTTTGTGGATGTGAAGCTGCCCACGTATAATGTTGACTGTTCAAAGCTTGAACGTGCGTTAAGTGCGAGGACAAAAGCAGTCATGCTCGCGCACACCCTGGGGAATCCCTTTGATGTCAGGAAAGTCAGGTCGTTCTGTGACCGCCACGGACTCTGGCTTATAGAGGACAATTGCGATGCTTTAGGGTCGAGATACGGAGGCCGATTTACGGGAACATTCGGAGATATAGCGACCTGCAGCTTCTATCCCCCTCATCACATAACGATGGGAGAGGGAGGAGCCCTTTTCGCTGACAAACCTGTATTGAAAAGGGTGATCGAGTCTTTCAGGGACTGGGGGAGAGATTGCTGGTGCCCTTCGGGCAAGGATGGTACCTGTAAAAAGCGTTTTAAATGGCAGTTCGGCGACCTCCCATATGGCTATGACCATAAATATGTTTATTCCCATTTCGGTTACAATCTCAGGGTAACCGACATGCAGGCTGCGGTCGGGTGTGCCCAAATGGATAAACTGCCCGTCTTTATCAGTGCGAGGAAGAGGAATTATAAGAGACTATACGAGGGACTCAAGACGCTTGAAAGCTCATTTGTCCTGCCTAAGGCCACAAGGGGAGCGGAGCCAAGCTGGTTTGGGTTTCCCTTGACTGTAAAGGAAAATGCGGGCTTTAGCCGGGATGAAATCGTCAGGTACCTCGAAGGCCGGAAGATACAAACAAGGATGCTTTTTGCGGGCAACATCATTAAGCATCCGCTGTTTGACGAGATCAGAAGGAGCAACAAGGGCTACAGGGTGGCAGGAGACCTCACGTGCACTGACCGTATCATGACGAACACGTTTTGGGTCGGCCTTTACCCAGGGCTTAACAGAGAGATGATCGATTATATTGCGACTGCCATAACGGCCTTTGTGAGAAGAAAATAATGTACAGTGTTTCGGGGGGAAAGGGAAGAACCTTGGCGGTGAGTGCGGTGCGCAATTGAGAAAAGACGGTTCGGCTTGTCTGCTATCGGTATGTATCCCGACCTACAATCGTCTTCCCTTTCTCAGGAGATCCTTGCGCAGTGTGTTGGGGCAGGCCGACTCTTCAGTGGAAATACTCGTGTCGGACAATGCGTCGTCCGATGAGACAAAAGAATTTATGGCCGAGCTTCTCCTCCGACATTCCAATATAAAATATTACAGGAACCAAGAGAACATTGGAGCGGATGCCAATATCCTTAACTGCGTAAATAAAGCGGAGGGACAGTATGTGTTTCTTCTCGCAGATGACGACATTGCACTCCCGGGCGCTGTGGATAAAATCAGGCAGATCATTTCCGGGCACGATGTCGGTCTTATCTATCTCAATGCATGCGGCATCGCTGCCGGTGGCGAAATCGAGAGGGAGAAGAGTGTTCTCCCTTTGAATCGTGATGTGGTGTGCCGCGATGGGAATGAATTTTTGGCGATAGTAAGGGTATGGGTTACGTTCCTGTCTTCTCTGGTCGTCAAGAAAAGCCTTTACCCCGCTGACGCTGAAAAATTTTTTCATACGCACTTTTTGCAGTCTTACGGAATTCTTACCGCCGTACGGAGCACCTCGTCCTATATAACGGGGGATCCGTACGTCGCGTATCAGGCCGGCAATACCGGCGGCTACAATTTCTATAGAACGTGGGGCTACAATTTCAATAAGTTAATGGATTACTGTGCCGGCATAGGTTATGACAAGAAAATAGTCCGGAAGGTTAAAGCGGAGAATATGAAAAAATATATATTACCCTGGACTATGCGTTTGAAGACGCAAAAGGGACTCGAATCTTCGAAGGGATGGTTTTGGATACTGAGAAGCTACAAGTTGCATCCCTTCGCGATATTTGTGCTGTTGCCGCTTTATTTCGCACCTGCGGCCCTGATACGAGTCGTGAGGC
Organism: Nitrospirota bacterium; assembly: GCA_021783515.1. GTDB lineage: Bacteria > Nitrospirota > Thermodesulfovibrionia > Thermodesulfovibrionales > UBA6898 > Sulfobium. The sequence goes on along the minus strand of JAJXTV010000001.1, from coordinate 170,295 downwards.
GGGTCTTAGAGTGGATAGTCGGGAGAAGGCTGAACATAGATTGATGAGACATGAGGGCATGAGATCATCTGGGGATAGAGTATGGAGCTGAGAAATTTAAGAATAATCCTTGACCACAATTATGGGTTTGTCTTCAACAAGATCATCGCGAAATTGTTGTCGCCCCTGGAGACCAGGCGTTTTCGCCGATGTGGTAAGAATTTTTCAATCGTGCGGCCGTTCCGAATCTCCGGGCATGCCAATATTGAAATCGGCGATAATTTCTCTGCGGGAGTTAATCTGAGGCTTGAAGCCGTGGCAAGGCACCGGGACTGCCTCTTTAATCCGCGAATAGTGATCAAGGACAATGTCGCCATGAATGATTTTATCCATATCGCCGCGACGAATTATATCGAGATAGGCAACAATGTCTTGATGGGCAGTAAAATCTTTATTTCCGATCATGCCCATGGCTCATACAGAGGGCATGCACAGAGCAATCCTTGTATACCACCTAATGAAAGGGCATTAACAAATGACTTGGCTGTTGTTGTCGGGGATAACGTCTGGATAGGGGAATCCGTTACAATCTTGTCCGGCGTGAGAATAGGCGAAGGGAGCGTTATCGGGGCGCAGAGCGTCGTTACGGAAGACGTGCCGCCCTTTACCATTGCCGTGGGGTGCCCCGCAAGAATAATTAAGAGGTTCGATGAATACCGCAAGGCGTGGATGCCCGTTAAAAGCGGTGACTAAATTTCAGATGATGTCATGTATCCTATATAGGTGATGGGCATGAAAACCCCCATATCGGATTCCTGTGTCTTCACTATTGTGTCCAAAAATTACCTGTCTCACGCGCGAGTATTGATGCGGTCTGTTTTGGAGCATCACCCGGACGTAAAGAGGTTTGTTTTACTTGCGGACAGGATAGACGGGTATTTTGATCCCGAGAGAGAACCATTTGACGTCGTGGAGGCAGAGGCCCTCGGCATAAAATTTTTTGATTCCTTCAGCTTTAAATACAACGTCGTTGAGTTTAATACGGCCGTCAAGCCTTTCGCCTTTCGGCACCTTTTTGCGCGATACGGATTTGCAAAGGTGATCTATCTCGATCCCGACATTCTCCTGTTTCGTCCTCTCTCCGACATTTTTGATTCCCTAGATCATTACTCTATTATCCTCACTCCTCACACAACGACCCCCATGCCGGATGATGGACTTCAGCCGAAGGATATCGACATCCTTAAGGTGGGCGTTTTTAATCTAGGATTCGTTGCTTTTGCCCGCGGACAGACCGCGGACAGACTCCTCGCGTGGTGGAGTGACCGGCTCTATGATTCGTGTCTGCAGGCCCCTCTGTCCGGTTATGCCGTTGATCAGATCTGGATGAGTCTTGTCCCCTGCCTCACGGGGAATTTCTTCGTTCTCAGGAACCCCGGCTACAATGTTGCATATTGGAACCTTCATGAAAGAACCATTGCTAAGGACGCTGAAGGATACCGGGTAAACAGTATGCCGCTCTATTTTTTTCACTTCAGCGGGTTTATGGCGGATCAAACCGAAAAGATATCGAAGTACCAGACGAGGCATCACGTTGAGGACTTTCCGGCATTAAAAGGACTACTGGAAATGTACCGGAGCCTTTTGCTTGAAAACGGTTATCGGGAATCTACTCGATGGCCGTATTATTACGGACGTACCAAGCGTGGTTCCCCGATACCCCAGATAGCAAGGACAATTTACTGGGGCTTGGGTGCCGACCGCAGCAAGTGCGGGAACCCTTTTGAGCATTTTTGCCTCGGATTCTTGAAGCCGGGGAACTTCGCGGCTTTTTTTACGGAGAGATTCCTGAGGGCGTTGCTCGACAGGACGCTGATGGGGGCCTGGGAGTTTTTTCGAAGAGTGAAGTTGAGGCGCTGAATCAATGAAGATCCTCCATCTTGTCTACGATCATATGCATAATCCCTGGGTAGGTGGCGGCGGTGCGGTTAGGGTCTACGAGATATGCAGACGGCTAGCCTCCGCCGGCCATGAGGTGACCGTCGTGAGCGGCAGATTTCCGGGCGCCGACGGCTATCACGAGGGGAATCTTTACTATGCCTTTGTCGGCAATTCTGCCAGTTATGTCTTGAGTACGTTTTCCTACGCCTTCAAGGCCGCTGAGTTTGTGAGGAAGCAGAGCAACCGTTTCGACATTATTGTTGAGGATTTTGCTCCCTGGAATCCGGTGTTTTCCGCCCTTCTCACCGCTAAACCTGTCGTGCTGCATGTGAATCACTGCGAGGGAGCGGGGATCCTCAGGCGATGGTGGTTTTTGGGAGTTCCCTTTTACCTTATAGAAAAGTGGTATCCCCGTCTGTTCAGACACGTCACCGCCCTTTCTGAAGAGACGAGGCGCAAGATCAACATGCCGGGGGCGTTTATCGTTCCCGCCGGAATAAATGGAGCTGCCTTTCATGCCCCGGAGCGGCGGGGAGACCAAGACGATCCGCTTATCGTATACGTCGGGAGGCTGCATATCAGGAATAAGGGGCTCGACGTTCTCCTCCGCGCAATGAAGTTCATCGACAGAAGGCTTGTTCTCGCCGGCAGGGGAAGGGATGAAAACAGGCTGAAGCAGATGGCGAGGGAGCTGGGACTGACAAACGTCGAATTTGAGGGATTTGTCTCGGAAGACAGGAAGATTGCCCTCCTGAATGCGGACTGTATTTTTGTCTTGCCCTCGCGCTTTGAGGGATGGGGTATTGTGGTGCTCGAAGCGGCTGCCCGGGGACGGCCCGCTGTCGTCAGCGATATCCCGGAACTGAGCTATGCCGTAGATGCGGGGTTCGCGATCTCATCTAAATCAGGTGATGCAAAAGATCTTGCAGACAAGCTGAATTATCTTCTCGGTAACGAATCGCTGAGGAGGGAGATGGGGTTAAAGGCGAGAGGGTATGCGGAATGTTTTATCTGGGACAAGATAGCAGCTGAGTACGAGCAATACCTGAGTGGAATTGCGGCGGCTTCGGATTTGCAAAAAAAGACCGCATGAGAATTCTGATTCTCAATCGCCGCGACATCCGCAATCCCTCTGCAGGCGGGGCCGAAGTGTATACTCACGAGATTGCGCGCGGGCTGACCGCAAAATACGGATGCGAGGTGTCGGTGTATGCGAGCGAATTCCCCGACGGTTCGCAAGAGGAAACGCTTGATGGCGTCAGGTATCTAAGAAGAGGCGGCGAAGCTACCGTGCATCTCCGGGGGTTCTGTTACGCGTTAAGGAACAAGGCACACTTCGATTGCATTGTCGATGAATTTAACGGGATCGGGTTTTTTACGTTTTTTTTCCGGAATTCAGTTCTGCTCATCCATCAGTTATACCGGGAGTTCTGGTTCAGGGAGCTTGGCGTTGCGGGCGCGTTTCCTTACGTTATCGAACCGATGTTCCTTAAGCGCTACAGGAAGAAGAGGACAATAACTGTTTCCAATTCTACGAAACATGACCTGGAGAGACTTGGCTTTCATGATGTTAGGGTCGTGATGAATGCGCTCCGCAATTCTCCTTTCCCCGTGACTGTCGGTAAGGAGGACCGTCTTACGATGGTTTTCCTGGGAAGGTTGCGCAGCACGAAGAGACCTGAAGAGGCCATCCGGATATTCAAGCGCGTAAAGGAGAAAGTTCCTTCGGTCCAGTTGTGGATGATCGGAAAGGGACCGGCTGAAGAAGAATTGCGGGCGATGGCTAAGGATGAAGACGGCGTGGTGTTCAAGGGATGGGTAAGTGAGGGCGAGAAGATGAACTTGTTGAAAAGAGCGCATGTACTACTCGTCCCGAGCGTGAGAGAAGGGTTCGGCATAAATGTCATAGAGTCAGCGGCGGTAGGGACGCCGGCGATAGGATACGATGTGCCAGGTCTTCGCGATTCGATTCGCCAAGGGGAAACGGGGTACCTGGTGCATTCGGCAGGAGAAGCTGCACGGGCGGTCGAGGCATTACTGGCCGATCCGGCACGGTATGATGAGATTGCGGAACGCTGCATCTGTTATGCCCGCGAATTCGACTGGGGTTCGCGTGTCGACGAGTTTTGGGCGGCGATCTGCGGCCCTCCCGCATGACTGCGGGGACAAGTGCCGGGTCGAGCCCCTTCTCGCCGCTTCTTTTCGCAAGGGTATGGTCATTGCCTCACTGCAGTATTGCCGCGTTGGGGTTGGCGATCATTATTTCTTTGCACGGGAGGCATCACTGCCTGTTCATCGACGTCCGGACATTCCGCGGCAGCAGTTAGCCGGAAATTGTCATGTCCCCCCCTCGATTGAGTTGTCCCGGGAGATGAAGACTATGGGCATGTGCAAATGTTTAGAGGGATTTTCCCATAATTTTATGTGGAGCAGGTTTTCGGACAAGGTGGGCTGAGGATAATGAACGCTATCGTTGCATACCGGCGGGGAGAGCGTCCCTCACATCCTTCCTGATGCGCGAGGATTTGACGGGGCATGGCGGAGGCAATACAGGACTTCACGAAGAGATATTTTCCGGTCAGGGCCTTTGGACGTGGCTTCCGATGCGCTAAGGAATCGCCACGAAAGGCTTTTCGGACCGCCCTCCCTGCCTCCGTGGCGATATGTATGCAGCGGGAGAGTAAATGTAAAGGATGAGAATAAGGATGGTGAGGAGTAAAATCAGAGGAGGGAATACGTTTTGAGGAATGGACCAGTAGCATCCGGTAAGGCCACGGCAATCAGGACGCTCGAGCTCATTGCAATTGTCGCCCTGTTTGCCTCTTTCTTTTTGAGCTATCTCGGCGCGCCGGTGTGGGACTATGATTTCTGGTGGCACCTCGCTACCGGCAGATACATAGTTACGGAGAAGCATCTGCCTGACAAAGACCCTTTTTCCCTGACGTCCGATCTGACGGAAAATAAGAACCCTTTCCCCGAAGTAGAAAGCCTGATCCTGAAACAGTATTGGCTGGCACAAAGCCTTTTCTATCTTATTTATGTGTATGCGGGGTTTCAGGGGATCATTTTTCTCAGGGCGATCCTTCTTTTTCTGACCCTGCTTGTGGTATACCGGCATATGGCGAGGTCGGGGGCGTACTCTTTTGTGTCCATAGTCCTTATTTTCTTGTTGTATAAGACGACCTCCATGTATATGGGGGAGCGGCCGGTTCTCTTTACGATTCTCTTTACGGCGGTGGCGTTTTCCCTCCTGGACGATTCCGGGAGGCCGCGAGGGAAGAAGATATTTCTTCTTGTTCCCCTGATGCTTCTCTGGGCGAACCTGCACGGGGGATATATCATAGGGGACCTCTTCCTGCTGATTTTTATGTTCGGAGAGGCGGTCAGGGCCTCCCTGAAGAGAAGTAATTATTCGCAGCACGAAAGGAGGCTTTTTTTTGGAGTTGCGACTGCTGCACTCGTAGTTTCACTTGTCAATCCGACGGGTCTGGAGGCCTTTTATATGGCACTGTCTTCCCGGTATGCCGTCTTAAAAGAGGCTATCCAGGAGTGGCAATCTCCTTTCTTTTTGATTTCTAATCACATATATCCCGCAAGTCTGTATTATCCCTACTTTGTTTTGCTGGGACTCTTCCCCCTGCTGCTATTGGTGAGGAGGAGGAAGATGAATATGCTTCACATCCTTCTTGTCTCGCTCCTGGGGTATGAAAGTATCATTTCTTCGCGGATGACAATATATTTCATGATTCCTGCCGCTGTAGTTGTAGCCGGTGAATTAAGCGCGGCGATCGGGTCAGTATGCGCGAGATGGCAGGCCGATGCCGTCAGGCGGGCCGAACATCTCCTGTCTCTTTCTGCGGCGGGCTTGATATGCTTCCTTATGGTCGGCCATCTTCAGGGGAAAAGGCTGCTTGCGGATGGAATAGACCGGTCTACGGCGCCCGTGGGAGCGGTGGATTTTATTGAAAAAAATAGAATCCAGGGCAACCTGTTCAATGAGTATGCATTCGGGGGCTATATCGCGTGGAGACTTTATCCATGGAAAAAGAACTTTATTGATACGAGGGCACTCAATATCGTCGCGATGAAGGAAAACGATTTTATCGTGAGTGCCACGAGCCTTGGGGCCGGGGATGCGGGGCGTTCCGGGGAGAAAGATATACGTTTGTATGACAGACTGCTGGACCATTACAGGATAAATATCCTGCTTTTCTCTCAGACCAAGCTGTACGGCAACGTTACGCCCCTGATTCTGGAACTGATGGATGATGATCATTGGGTCCCGGTCTATTGCGACCCGATGAGCGTCGTATATCTGAAAAACGTTCCGGCAAACGAGGCCATGATACGGAAGTACCGGCTTACGAACGATACTGTTTATAATTCGATTATTCTTCGGTGTTCGTCGTTGGCACTCAGAAACGGCGTCAACCCTAGGCCCCTTCTTGCCATGGGTGACGTTTTCTACAAGATGGGCAGGCTGAAAGATTCCTTGCAGGCCTATCGATATGCTTTAAGGAGAGATCCGAGCAATTCTTTTGCCAGGGAGATGATAGATAAAATACAGGCGGAAAAGGCTGTAAAAGGGCCCTGATCCTGCCCGGGGACGAGCCGGACTCTTTGTCCCGCAGCCGCAGCTTCGTTCGGAAAACTTTCTCGGTTTATGGCGAGGAACGACAGTGCTGACCGCTACCAATTAGGCACGCTACTTGCTATAATATTCAGCGGAGTTCTATGCGAAAATACCTTGTCGTCATGCCGACCCTGAATGAGCGTTCCAGCCTGCCCGGACTGATAGAATCTGTCCTGAAGCATGACGGCTTCCATGTTCTTGTCGTCGATGATGCGTCAACGGACGGGACTCCCGAAGCGGTCAGGACGATCATGTCGACGACGGAACGGGTTTCCCTCATGGAGCGGCCTTCCAAACTCGGCCTGGGGACTGCGTATATCACCGGCTTTAAATGGGGCCTTCAGAGGGGCTTCCGGTATTTCATCGAGATGGACGCCGACGGTTCTCATAACCCGGACGCACTGCCGTGGTTTGTCAAAGAGATGGAGAAGGGCTTCGGTCTTGTGATCGGCTCACGGTACATGAACGAGACGATTAGCGTAGTAGGATGGGACTTCAGACGTCTCCTGCTGTCAAAGTGCGGCAATATATATGCCTCGATGATCCTCGGACTCCGCCTGACAGACCTGACAAGCGGGTTCAGATGCTATAGCGTGCAGGCGCTTGAGGCCCTGGATCTCGACAGGGTTCATTCGACGGGCTACTCCTTTCAGATCGAGATGGCCTATCGAGTCGATGCCGCCGGTTTTACGGTCCATGAGATGCCGATCATTTTTTATGAAAGAAATTACGGTTCCTCCAAGATGTCGAAACGCATCGTGCGAGAGGCAGCAGTTCTTCCCTGGAGACTGAGGGTGGAGCGCATGTTTGATGCTCTCGGCAGGGTCGTTTCCCGAAAGAAACATGCGAAGGAAATATCTGGCTAGGGGAGGTCTTTTCCTGGCCTTGTTTCTCCTTTTGACGGGAGGCAAGGTCTTGTATCTGGAGAGGTCCCATTTTATCGCAGGGGAGCGCTTCTATGCGGCCTCGAACTGGAAATTGGCGATCAGGGAGTATGATGCGGCGCTTCATCTCTATTTTCCCGGCTCTCCGTATGTGGAGAAATCCGCGGAGAGGTTGTGGCGGATCGGAGAGATGTTCGAGAAGGCCGGAAAGCCCGATTGGGCGGTCCTCGCCTATGCGTCGATCAGGAGTTCTTTTTATGCCTCCCGAAGCCTTTACATCCCGGGAAAGGAGTGGATCCTCAGGTGCGACGGCAAGATTGCCGACCTCGATGTCCGGATGCTGCTCGAAGAAGGCTCACTGAGCCCGGAACGGGCTGAGGGTGAGAAACAGAGGCTCCTCTATGTGATGAAAACCGACAGGGCCCCTGATCCCGTCTGGTCGGTATTTGCCGAAGCAGCTTTCTTCGGCTGGGTTTCCTCGGTTCTCTATACGATATGGAAGGCATTTGACGGCGAGGGGAAGCTACGGGGAAGACCTGCCCTTTATGGTCTTCTGTCATTTATGGTAACATTCGGACTATGGGTTATTGCACTCTTAAAGGCGTGAGGTTACTCGAAGGAGGTCAGCATGGATAAGAAAGGGTTTACACTTATCGAACTCATCATCACGATAGCGATCATCGGCATTCTCGCCGCCATTGCGATCCCGGCGTATATCGGTCAGCAGAAAAGGGCGGCCAGAACGGAGGCGTATTCGAACCTCCAGAATCTCAGATTGCTCGAAGAACAATATTTTTCCGAGCAGGGCTGTTATTACATGGATTCTACCAATACGTGCCAAAATATGGCGACCCCGATCCCTTATAACGGCACTGCAGCAGCCGACGGGGGGATAGAAGATTTCCTGCGGGGATTCAAGCCCGGCAACGCTTCCGACCTGAATTTTACGTATACGATTACGACGAACAATACCGGCACGGGCGGCGGGGCCGCCTCATGTTTCGTCGCTACGGCCACGGGTAAGGGCGGTACGAGGGTAGCGGGGGATACGTTCACAATCGACTGCAACAACGCCAGGAACTTCTGATTGAATATGTCCGTCGCCGGCTGCGATCGGCGCCTGCCGCGGAACTAAAGCAGCATGCTTTCTGAAGACGCGAAGGCCTTCAGACTGGCGAGGCTTGTCATGCCAGTCTTCCTCGTTGTCTTTTCCCTGACTTTTTTTCTGATTATCGATCCGGGGGATTATGACTTCCGGTCCCGTGCCGCCTCAGGCAGATACAGTGTCTCTGCCGGGCATCTTCCGGAAAAGGGCACCTTCTCTTTTACCTCCCAACGTGAAGAAGACAGAGCCCCTTCCCCTTATGGGAGCATTTTTTTCCGGGAGCAAAGAGGATGCACGGGCAGCATATCAATATGCACGGTGAAGAGATAATTCCCGGGCAAATACAGGAAAAGCCAGATCGGATGATCCCGGAAGTAAGACAGGAAAGCAACACGCAGCGGTGAATGCGAAAACCGGGGCGGATGGCGCTGGAAATATGAAGGAGGGCCGTGTGAAGCGCAGACGCGCCGCGGGCGGAATTCTTGTTGTTCTGCTGTTTTTCATCCTTTCCTTTGCCTATTTTGGCAAAGAGCTTCTTCATGGTCTGATCCCCTTTGAGTTCGATATGTATGCCCGCTTCTATCCTCTGCTGGGTGTGGTAAAAGAGCAGTATCTTGCCGGGAGGCTTCCCTTCTGGAATCCCTATATGTTTTCAGGCATGCCCCTTTTGGCCACATCGGAGCCGGCGACGCTTTACCCCCTCTCCATCCTTCCTGCGATGTTTCTTCCCCTGCATGTTGCGGTGAATCTCGACATCGTCGTCCATCATGCCCTGGCGGGCCTCTTTACCTTTCTTTACGCGAGGAAGATGGGGCTCGATGCCTTTTCGTCCTTCATCTCGGGCGTTCTCTTTTCCTTTATGGGGTATCTGATGTATCAGAATCACCTGCTGTCTATCCTCCGGACGGCCACCTGGTTTCCTCTTGTCCTGTACTTCTTCGAGGATATCCGAACCGGTGGACGAGTGAAAAGCGGCGTAGCCGCCGGCCTGGTGATCGCCCTGCAATTTCTTCCGGGGCACCCTCAGATATGTTTCTATACTTATTCTGTGCTGCTCTTCTTTGTCGCATTCCACTGCCTTCACCTCGAATCGGGGAAAAGACTGCGGTTCCTGGGCCTCAGTGTCGGCGCGATGGGGATCGGCATGGCGATTGTTTCCCCCCAGCTTTATGCATTATACGAACTGTATTCGTTCGGTGTCAGACCGGGCCTTAATTATGCGGCCTTTTCAGGACATGCCCTGCCCGTGAAGGAGGTATCGGGTCTCATCTTCCCGTCCGCTGTCGGAAGATCACAGGCGTATATGGGTGTCATGCCGTTTTTGTTGGCGGTTATCGCGGTCCTTTTCGCCAGGAAGGAAAATGTGCACGTAAAATTCTGGAGCGGCATTGCCGTGCTTTCCCTTGCTCTTGCGGTCGGCCCTGCGATCCGTCCCCTTAATGAGCTTATGTTCCATGTTCCGCTCTATAGCTCTTTCAGGGCTGCCTCCAAACACGTCTTTGAGTTTGATTTCTGCCTCGCGCTGCTTTCGGGCTTCGGAATTTCCTTTCTCCTAAGTCAGCCGGGAGGCAAAAGGGGGCTCTTAATCCTCACGTCACTTCTCGTGTCGGTATTTTGCCTGTCTCTCGCCGTTGAATTTTTCTCCGGCACTCCGGTATTTAGCCTGGCGAAGGCGCGTTTCCCTATGCTGTTGATGCTCCTCTGTTTATTCATACTTGCCCTGATAATACGCTCGGGGCGATATCAGACATTCAGATATGTCGTGATCGGCGTCGTCCTGGCGGAAATCCTGTTATTCAAAGGGGGAAACTGGATAGAGGCGAGTTCGCTCGACGGTCACCATGCCGAGCTGTTCAATCGCGTTTCCGATCTGCATTCCCGGACCGCCTTTTTTGCGGATAATGATTTTGCCACTATGGGAATGCTTCGCGGCGTAAGGCTTGTGGGGGGGTACGACCCTCTTGTTCCGAGGGACTATAATGCCTTGCTTCAGCTGCAGGGGGTGGGCGCCTGGTCTGCGGAGTGGCCCAGGCTCGTGGAAAATAACCGGCTGTTAAGCATGCTTAACGCGCGGTATCTTGTTTTGCCGGTGGGGATGAAGTTGCCCAAAGAAGACGATCGGTACAGATTGCTGGCAACAGCCCCGGATTATCTCCTCTACGAGAATACGCTCTGCATGCCCGTAGCCTACAGCGTCGGGCAGGTTGTCGGGATAGAGGGGGCAGGGCAGACAAGGGAGGCTTTTCTCCGCTCTTTCATCAACCCCCGGGAGTGTGCGGTCGTTTCCGGAAAGGATCTGGCAGAGATCGCCACCGGCTATTTTTCACACGGTGATGTGACCGTGCGGAAATATCTCCCCGATCAGGTATTGCTCAAGACCGAGTTCAAGGGGAAGGGCTTTGTCGTGCTTGCCGACCAGTTTTACCCAGGATGGAAGGCCTCGATAGATGGCAGGCCTACAAAGATCTATCGGACAAACGGCGCTCTGAGGGGCGTAGTGGTACCTCCCGGAGTTCACGAGATTTCATTTGCGTACCGGCCTGCAATTATCTACGCCCTTTTTGCTTTCAGCGGATCTGTCTTGGCGGCAGTATGCATCCTTCTTTTCAGGAGTAGGGCCGGTCGTGACGGCGCCGATGGATAGGGAGACGACGTTCCCCAAATATAACAATGCCCTCCGGTCGTTCCTGCCGGCGGGGGCCCCGGATTCCGCGAGTTTGGGGAAAAATGGCTTTTCGGCCCGGGCTGTTTCGCTGTGCTAAAATAATAGATGTCCCAAAAGGATCTTATCATTGAAGGCGCGAGACAGAACAACCTCAAGAATATAAGCCTCAGCCTCCCGCACAACAAGGTCATTGCGATTACGGGCGTTTCGGGCTCCGGCAAGTCCTCCCTCGCCTTCGACACCATATACGCCGAGGGGCAGTGGCGGTTCATCGAGTCCCTCTCGACCTATGCCCGTCTCTTCCTCGAGAAACTGGACAGGCCGGATGTGGATGCGATCCGCAACATCCGGCCTGCGATCGCCCTCGAACAGAAGAACCCCGTGCGGGGCTCCCGATCGACCGTAGGCACCCTGACCGAGCTTTATGAACTGTTCCGCCTGCTCTATGCGAAGATTGCCGCCCCCCATTGCCCCCAGTGCGGGAAAGAGATCAGGATGTGGGACCCGCATCAGGTCGTAGCGGAGCTGATTGAAAAATACTCCGGGAAGAAGGCGCTGATCATCTTCAGCGCGCAGGGGTCCCTTGACGAACTCGGAGGCCGCGGGTTCCGCAGGCTCTGGCTCGACGGAGAGATACACGATATAGATGATGTCGGGATTGAGGAGTCGGGGGGCGGGAGTAGGGGCGGGGTGCCCCCGTCCTTGCGGCAATCGGAAGTCGGCGCGCCTTTCCCCTCACATGATGTCGTCCTTGACAGGGTCGTGTTACGGGATGAGCCGAGGCTTGCCGATTCGGTCGAGATGGCCTGGAAAGAGGGAAACGGCCAGATGAAGGTCGTCGTGATGGACGGCGGCGCCCCGTCTGTGCGGCAATTTTCGTCCGGCAACTCCTGCGAGGAGTGCGAAATCGAACTGCCGCCGGCGACTGCCCTCCTTTTTTCCTTCAACCATCCGGTCGGAGCCTGTCCTGTCTGCAAGGGCTTCGGAAATACCCTTCTTTACGACGAGGACCTGATTATACCCGACAGATCGCGCTCGCTCGCCGACGGCGCGGTGGACCCCTGGAACAAGCCTGCCTACCGGTGGTGGAAGAAGCAGCTCCTGGCCAAGGGGAAGAAGGCGGGCCTCGACGTACGCAAGCCGTATGGTGAATTCACCCCGGAGGAAAAGGAGCTCCTGTTTAAGGGAGGAGAAGGGTTTTACGGGATCGACGATTTCTTCGAGGACATGGAAGGCAGGAGGTACAAGCTCCACGTGAGGGTGTTCCTGAGCCGTTACCGGCGGGGCTTCACCTGTCCCGAATGCCAGGGGAAGAGGCTGACGAAGGCGGCGCTTTCCTATAGGATTTCGGGCCTCGATATCGCCGAGATCTGCCGGATGCCGGTGACTGAAGGCATGAAGTTTTTCGAGAGCATCGAGCTTTCTCCCTTCAGGAGAGACATTGCGAAAGAGCTGCTGCGCCAGGTATCGCTGAAGCTTCAGTTCCTCGAGAAGGTGGGGCTCGGCTATCTCGCGCTCGACCGCTATGGCAAGACGCTTTCAGGCGGAGAATACCAGAGGATCAATCTGTCGAACCAGCTGTCATCGCTGCTTACCGGTACGCTGTATGTCCTCGACGAGCCGACTGTCGGGCTGCACGCCAGGGACACCGAAAGGATATCCGGGATCATGAACCGGCTGGCGGACCTCGGCAATACCGTGATCGTGGTCGAGCATGACAGGGGGGTGATCGAGGCGGCAGGATGGATCGTGGAACTCGGCCCCGGCGGAGGCCATAAAGGCGGCGAGGTGGTCTTTTGCGGTCCTTCGCAGGAGTTTTCCGGCGCGGATACGCTGACAGCGCGGTACATGAGGGGAGACGAGAAGGTCGGGGTGTCCCTGACGAAGAGGAGGGCTGCCGGCAAGTTCGTATCGGTGTCCGGTGCGCGGGGGAATAATCTCAAGGGGGTGGACCTCCGGGTTCCTCTCAATACGCTCACGGTCGTCTCGGGTGTTTCCGGATCCGGCAAAAGCAGCCTAGTCGTCGAAACGCTTTACCGGGCGCTTTCAAAAAAGTTCGGCTCCGGCGGCGAGCCTCCGCTTCCGCTTGACAGGCTGGAGGGCGACGGCGGTCTCAAGGGCGTGAGGCTGATCGACCAGTCTCCGATCGGCAGGAGCCCGCGGTCCAACCCGGTCACGTACCTCAAGATATTCGATCAGATAAGAAGACTTTTTTCCGAGCAGCGGGAGGCGAGGGCGTACGGCTATGGTCCCGGCTTCTTTTCTTTTAATGTTACCGGAGGGCGCTGCGAGACGTGCAAGGGCGAGGGCTATGAGCTCATGGAGATGTATTTTTTCGAAGACCTCTATGTCCGGTGCGAAAAATGCGACGGACGGCGCTATGGACCGGAGGCCTTGCGGATACGATACCGGGACAAAGATATCAGCGATATCCTGAATATGACCGTTGAGGAGGCTCGCGGCTTCTTCTCGGACCAGCCGAAGATCAGGGGGCCGCTTGGTCTGATGGCCGATACCGGGCTCGGATACCTGAGGCTGGGCCAGCCCGCGACGACGCTTTCCGGGGGAGAGGCCCAGAGGCTGAAGATATGCGCCGAGATGGGGAACCTCCCTTCCCCGCGCGTCCCGGGGGAAGAAGGGGCGGACGGGTATCTCTATATCCTCGACGAACCTACGGTGGGACTTCATTTCGCCGATGTGCAGGCGCTTCTCGACGTCCTCGGCAGACTGGTCGACGGCGGCAATACCGTGCTTGTGATCGAGCATAATCTCGATGTGATCCGGGCGGCCGACCATATCATCGATCTGGGTCCCGAAGGGGGGGACAAAGGGGGAAAGATCGTTTTCGAGGGGACGCCCGCCGGGATTGTAAAATCCAGAAAGTCTTATACGGGAAGGTACCTGCGAAATCACCGCTGAAGGCCGCCTGACCCCTGCGGTTCCCGTTGCAAAAATGGGATGCGAAGCGGTATCTTAACAACACATGAGAAATACCCTGACTGCCCTTGCAATCCTGTCGGTAGCGATCTTTGCCTTCGGCTGCAAAGGCGGTCCCGGCGCCGGCGGGCAGGAGTCGCTGAACAAGGCCGCGGGTCCCCCTGCATACGGCGACGCCCTGATCGAAGGGACGATCGGTGAGCCGACTATCCTGATCCCGATGCTGTCGGGTGACGCTGCCTCCCAGGACGTGGCCGGTCTCATCTTCAACGGTCTCGTAAAGTACGATACCGATCTGAGCATCATCGGCGACCTTGCGGAATCCTGGGACATTTCGAAAGACGGGCTTACGATCACCTTTCACCTGCGAAAGGGCGTGAGGTGGACGGACGGGAAGGAATTTACGGCCGAAGACGTGAAGTTCGGCTTCGATACGATTACCGACAAGAAGACCCTTACCGCCTACAGCGAAGATTTCCTCCAGGTGAAGAAGGCCGAGGTACTGGACAGATATACCTTCAGAGTGACATACGGAAAACCGTATGCGCCCGCGCTTGCCTCCTGGGGAAACCTCGTGGTGCTGCCGAAGCATCTCCTCGAGGGAAAGGACCTCACCAAGGGTGAATTCGGCAGGGACCCCGTCGGGATGGGGCCCTATAAGCTCGCCACCTGGGTGCCCGGTCAGGAGCTGACGCTCGAATCCAACCATGACTACTTCGCGGGAAGGCCGTATATCGACCGTTTCATCTACCGCATCATCCCGGACACCGCAACCATGTTCCTCGAGCTCCAGACGGGCGGGGTCGACATGATGGGGCTGAACCCCATTCAGTATACGAAGCAGACCGAAAGCGAATATTTCAAAAACAATTTCCAGAAGTTTCGCTACCCCCAGTTCGTCTATACCTATCTGGGGTTCAACCTGAAGCATCCGTTTTTTCAGGACCGGCGCGTCAGGCAGGCGATCGCGTATGCGATAGACAAGAAAGAGATCATCGACGTCGTCCTCTTCGGGCTCGGCAGCTCCGCGACCGGCCCGTACGTGCCCCATACCTGGCCGTACAACCCGGACGTAAAAAAGTACCCGTACGACCCTGCAAGAGCGAAGGCCCTTCTGAGGGAGGCGGGGTGGAAGGACACCGACGGCGACGGGATACTCGATAAAGACGGCAGGCCCTTCCGGTTCACCATCCTGACGAACATGGGGAATACCCTCAGGATGAATACTGCGACAATAATCCAGTGGAGGCTGGCGAAGGTGGGGATCAAGGTCGATATCAAGGTGCTCGAGTGGTCGACCTTCGTCAACGAGTTCATCGACAAGAGACGTTTCGAGGCTGTCATCCTCGGCTGGCAGATCAGCCCGGACCCCGATCAGTACGACATCTGGTATTCAAAAAAGACGAAGGAAAAGGAGTTCAACTTCGTCAGCTACAGCAATCCCGAGGTCGATGCGCTGCTCGAAAAAGGGCGAAGGACATATAACATAGAAGAGAGGAAGAAGGCCTACTTCAGGATACAGGAGGTCCTCGCCGAGGACCTTCCCTATGTTTTTCTCTATGTCCCCGACGCTACCCCGATCGTAAACGCCAGGTTCAAGGGGATCAGGCCCTCGCCCATAGGCATTACGTATAATTTGCCGAAATGGTATGTGCCGGGAGAGCTGCAGCGGCACCACCTGGTGCCCTGAATGCTTACCTACCTTTTCAAAAGGCTGCTGGAGATCGTCCCGACGCTTTTGGGGATCACGCTGATCTCGTTTTTCATCATTCATCTTGCTCCGGGCAAGCCGACAGACATATTCACGGAGCTTAACCCGAGGATCACGCCGGAGGCGAGGGAGCGCCTCGAAAAGCTTTACCACCTCGACAAGCCGGTCATCGTTCAGTACGGTCTCTGGATAAAGAAGCTGGCCAGATTCGATTTCGGGGAGTCTTTTTCGTCGGACCACCGCCCCGTGATCGAAAAGATCTGGAACAGCAAGAAACCCCTGATCGAGCGGAGGCTCTTCGTCACGTTTATGATCAACTTTCTGTCGATGATCGTCATCCTGCTCGTCGCCCTGCCGCTGGGCATCTTCTCGGCAACCCACCAGAATTCCCTCTGGGACAAGGTCGCTACGACGACAGTCTTCATCGGGTTTGCGGTGCCTTCCTTCTGGCTGGCGCTCCTTCTGATGATCCTCTTCGGGGTGGAGCTCAACTGGCTCCCCATATCCCAGCTGAAGTCTATGGGCTATGCCTCCCTGCCCTTTTGGAGCAAGGTCTGGGACCTGACGAAGCATCTCATGCTCCCGATCTTCGTCTCCGCGTTCACCGGTCTGGCGTTCGATTCGAGGATCATGCGCTCGAGCATGCTCGAGGTGATCAGGCAGGACTTTGTCACGGTGGCAAGGGCAAAGGGGCTGCCGGAGCGGCTGGTGATCTACCGGCACGCTTTCAGAAACGCGCTCCTTCCGATCATCACTCTGATGGGGCTCAGCGTGGGGGGACTGATAGGAGGAAGCGTCATTTTCGAGAACATCTTCGGGATACCGGGCATGGGCCAGCTCTTTTACTGGAGCGTCATGACGAGGGACTACCCGACCGTCATGGGCATCCTTACGATCGGCGCGTTCCTGACGCTCTTTGGAAATCTCATGGCGGACATAGGGTATATGCTTGCCGATCCGAGGATAAGGGCGAAGTAGATGGAAAGACAGACCCTAAGAAATCTGTTCTGGAAGCGGTTCAGACAAAACAGGCTGGCGGTCTCGGGGGGCATCATCGTGCTGGTTCTTTTTTTGACCGCCGCGGCGGCTCCGCTGCTGTCGCCGTTTGATCCCGATGCGATCGACAGGCATCACGTGCTTATGCCCCCGAGCCTTCATCATCCGCTCGGCACCGATGACCTCGGCAGGGACGTGCTGAGCAGGATGATCTGGGGCGCGCGCATCTCGCTTGCGGTCGGGTTTGTTGCGGTCGGGATTGCCACCGCGATCGGCATGCTTCTGGGGGCGCTCGCCGGCTATTACGGGGGGTGGACCGATCGGATGGTTATGAGGTTCATCGACATCATGCTCTCGATACCCACCTTCTTCCTCATTCTGGCGGTGATCGCCTTCATCGGCACCAGCGTATGGAACATCATGATCGTGATTGGCCTGACCTCCTGGATGGGCGTCGCGAGGCTGGTGCGGGCCGAGTTTCTGTCGCTGAAGGAAAGGGAATTTGTTCTTGCCGCAAGGGCGATCGGCGCGGGCGACGCCCGGATTATCTTTCGCCACGTCATGATCAACAGCATGGCGCCGGTCATCGTCTCTGCCGTAATCGGGGTGGCCGGAGCGGTTCTCATCGAATCTGCCCTGAGCTTCCTCGGCATCGGGATACAGCCCCCGACGCCGAGCTGGGGCAACATCCTGTCGCTTGGGAAAGATTATATCGAACTGGCATGGTGGCTCTCGGTATTTCCGGGACTTGCGATCCTCATTACGGTCCTCGGCTACAACCTCCTGGGCGAGGGGATCGGCGACGCGATAGACCCGCGCCTATGGGAGACGGAGAGAAAGTAAACTCTTCGGGCCGTGGCTTCCGATGCGCTAAGGAATCGCGACAGAAGGCTTTTCGGGTCGTCCCCACCACCGTGTCCGCAACTGGAGGTCTTTGAGGTTCGATGTCTCGCCCATGATTTTTTCAAAGGGCGGCTCCGGATCGTGTATGATGGGTAGTGATGACGGGAATGACGCTTACAGAGGCGGCGGGGGCTACACCCGACCCTGAGAGGTCGCTCAAAAACCTCTCTTCTTTCCTCGCGGAAAACCCTACGAGGGCGGACGAACTCGCCTCGAACATCAGAAACATATCCGTGCTCTTTAGTTTCAGCCAATTTCTGGCGAATTACTGCATCTCAAATCCCGATGTCCTGTTTGAGACCCTTCGCTCGATCGACCTTCCCCGGGACAAAGACGTCCTCTCTGAAGACCTGAGGGCAATCCTGTGCGAAGGGGGAGCGGCTGCAGGCTGTTCCTATCCTCTGGAAAGGTGCATGTCTGTAGTCAGAGGGTTCAAGATGCGGGAGACTCTTCGCACCACGCTCCGGGATATCCTCAAAAAGATCGACCTGACCGAAGTCATGCTCGAGCTCAGCGCCGTTGCGGACGTGGTGATCGGGCATTCCCTGGCGATCGTCCGCGCCGCATTGAGCGAAACCTACGGTGCGCCTTACGGAGACTCCTTTGCCGTCATCTCGCTGGGCAAGCTCGGGGGCGAGGAGCTGAATTTCAGCTCCGATGTCGATCTCATTTTCGTCTACGGCACCGAGGCGGGGGAGACAGCCGGGGTGACGACGGCGCAGGGCATCAGCGTCAACCGTATCAGCAACCACGAGTATTACTGCAAGGTCGGAGAGTCCCTTACCCGGTTTCTCTCCCTCAATACCGAGGACGGGTTTGCCTACCGGGTCGACCTGAGGTTGCGGCCGGAGGGCCAGAGGGGCGCAATTGCTCTTGCCCTGCGCGGGTACGAAATGTACTATGAGTCGTGGGGGAGGGCGTGGGAGCGGGCGATGCTCCTCCGCGCGAGACCTGTCGCCGGCAACCCGGAACTGGCGGCCGCCTTCATGGAGATGATAAAACCTTTTGTCTACCGCAAATACCTGGATTATACCGCGATCGACGAGATACGCAGCCTCAAAACAAGGATAGACTCGACCTTTAAGAAGGGCGACATCAAGAGGGGGTACGGGGGGATACGCGAAATCGAGTTTTTTGCCCAGGCCCTTCAGCTCATCTACGGAGGGAGAGAGCCGCTTCTGAGGGAGAGGAGCACAGTGAAGGTGTTGCACCGGCTGCTCCAGAAGGCGCTCGTCGGGCAGGAAGACTATTTTATTCTGTCGGAGAATTATCATTATCTGCGGACGCTCGAACACCGGCTACAGCAGTTGAACAACCTTCAGACCCATACGCTGCCTCCCGCCGGGCCGGAGCTTGAGGCCCTCGGGAGGAAGACGGGATTTCGCAATGCCGCGGCCTTTATTTCCGACCTCGATGCGCGGCGCCAGCGGGTAAGAGGGATATATTATTCCCTGTTTACGGGAAAGAAAGAGGAACCGGCCCTCGGGGGGACCTTCTTCGATGAGGAGATGTCCGATACGGAACTCAGGGAATACCTCTCAGGCAGAGGGCTGAAAGATGTCGACAGGGCGGTCCGGAACATAAAGGCGATTAAAGACAGCACCTTCTCCTTCCAGACTCTCAGGGGCAGAAGGCTTCTGGGAGAGGTCCTGCCGCAATTCGTCGAGTCCGCCCTGGAGACCGGTTCGCCGGGGGCGGCGCTGAATCACCTGCAGTCGTTCGCGGAGCTTCTGAGCGCAAATGAATCCTACCTTGAGATGTTCAGGAAAGACAAGAGCCTAGTCGGCATGCTGACCTACGTATTTGCGCAGTCCGAATATCTGTCACGGATGCTGCTCGGAAGGCCGCGTTATCTCGAGATGATCGGCTGGGGGGAAAAACTGCGCAGGAGCGTGAGTCTGCTGAAAGAGGAAATCGCGCATACGGCAGCGGGCGGATGCACCCTCAACGACGCCGTCCGGATCGTTAAGCAGGCCGAGGAGATGCGGCTGGGGCTTCTCTTTCTCCAGAAGAAGATAGGAGCGGCCGACGCGACAAGGGGCCTGAGCAAGACCGCCGAGGCGATCCTGTCGTTTTTGCTTGAGCAGCTCGGTGATTCGGCAGACGGCCTTGCGGTGATCGGGTTCGGAAAGCTTGGCGGCCGGGAGATTACCTTCGGTTCCGATCTCGATGTGATATTCGTCTCCCCGCGGGAACCGGAACTGTCCGTGACGAAGGCTGCGGAGAAGTTTCTGCGGATGCTCGTGTCGTATACGAAGGAGGGAGTGGCCTACCGTGTCGACACGAGGCTCAGGCCCGAAGGGGCGAAGGGGCCGCTCGTTTCCTCGCTGGAGAGCTTCCGGAAATACTACGAAAGGGCGGCCGCGTTCTGGGAGTTCCAGGCCCTTCTGAAGGCAAGACCGATGGCGGGCAGCATAAAGACGGGGACCGCGTTTCTGAATATGGCGAGGGAGACGCTGATGTCCAGAGGCGGAGAGGTCTCGGCGGCGGATATTCTCCAGATGCGGGAGCGGATCGTGAGAGAATTGGCGAAGGAGCAGCAGGGGTGGGACATCAAACTCGGCCCGGGCGGCATCGAGGAGATCGAATTCACCGTTCAATATCTTCAGCTCACCCACTGCAAAGGTCATCGGAGGCTCCTCGTCCAGGGGACGGTGGATGCCCTCGGCAGGCTCCTGCAGGCCGGTGTGATAGGGAAAGAGGAAGCGTTACTGATGAAAGAGACCTTCCTGTTTTATCGGGGAGTCGAAAGCTTCCTGAGACTGAGGGGCGAAGCGGTCCTCGCGAAAGAGGAAGAAAAGATCAGGAGCGTCTCCTCTTTCATGGAGGCAGGGGAGGCCGCGTCCTTTATCGATGCCTTCGAGCGAAGGAGAAGCGCGGTCAGGGAATTCAGCGGTAAATATCTTATCGGCCGGCAGCCCGGTAGACCTTCATCACCTCTTCACGGGTGACGACCGCCTCGACCCGGAAGCCGATCGCTTCGATGTTCTCCCTGCCGCCTTCCTGCCGGTCGACGAGGGCGATCACCTTCACGATATCGAGGCCGGCCTCTTTGGCCTTTTCGATCGCTTCGATAGTGGATTTCCCCGTGGTGATGACGTCGTCCACGATCACGACCCTGTCGCCCCGTTGGATGTTCCCCTCGATCCACTGCATGGTGCCGTGGGACTTGGCCGAT
The DNA here is from genome assembly GCA_021783515.1 of Nitrospirota bacterium. Lineage (GTDB taxonomy): Bacteria > Nitrospirota > Thermodesulfovibrionia > Thermodesulfovibrionales > UBA6898 > Sulfobium. The sequence continues at coordinate 149,363 of JAJXTV010000001.1, read as the reverse complement.
TTTCTGACGACAAAGGCCTCGACGGGGGCCTGTTTCAGATAGGAGGTGTAGGCTGCGGCGTCCGCGATCGGGTCGGCGCCGAGTGTAAGCCCGCCGATCCCTTTTGCCCCGGAATCCCTGATCATGTCGAAGATCAGGTTGCCGATCAGGTGCATGCCCTCGGGATGGAGCGTGACCGCCTTACAGTTGAAATAATAGTTGCTCATCCTTCCGGAGACGAGCTTGAAGACCGGCTCTTCGCTGTATTTGAAGGCCTTTTCGATCAAGAGTTCGATGAGGCGTTCTTTCATTGTAGGTTTATCCTTTCAGACAGGTTAGGGTAACTATTATAAACAATATCGGCCGGCGGCGGAAGGGAGTATCTATCCTTCGGCCTTAGGCGACCATCTTCTTCCGAGTCTATGCGCTTTTCGGCAGGGGGCCGGGTGATAAATCGCCGCGGAGCCCCCGTCTTTCGGTTGCGAAGAGGAGAAAAAGGAGGAGCTGAATACTGAAGAGGGGGAACCTCATGCCTGCAGCGAGGCTTGACTGGGAAGCCAGAAAGGGGAGCAGAGGCAGGGTGACAAGCAGGAGGATTTGACGCAGCGAAAACCCGCCCCGGGCAGTTACGCAAAGAGCAAAGATTACGACAACCTGGAGTTCTTCCGTGGGCGTGACGTGGGGACAGAAGAGAAGATATGAGAATATGCCCATGGCCCATAGGGCGGCTCCGGTCGCCCGGGAGCGCAGACCGGCTATTGCGGTGTAGGCAAGCGTAAGAAACCACACAAGAGCCGAAGCGGAACTTGCGATGTTGTCGGGCAGCCCCGCATCAACATTCAGGATTGCCCGGAGGTTGGCCATGTATTCAGGGCGAATTGCCCAAGAGAACAGCGGGCTTGCATGGACTAGATCATAGGACTGAAGCAACCGGAGATAATCTCTCACCCAGTGGGGGCCGAGCAAGGGAGTTATCGCCAGAGTCGATACAATGGTCATGCCCCCCGCCACTATGAGGGTCCGCCATTCCCGCAATCCGACCAGGACGGCGGCCGCCGTCAAGGCGATCGGTGGCTTAGCGGACAATGCCCAGAGCGCTGCTCCGGGTATTGCTGCCCCCCGCCAGGTCGCCCGGCTTTTCTCCCCGCTTTTTTCTGCGACGAACAAAAGACCGGCCCCTGTGACAAGCGCCGTCTGGCCGAGGATGAAGCATCCCTTCGCAATAGAGCTGTAAAACGGGGCAAGTCCGAGCCCCCACCGGGACCGCGAAGGACGGGTCATCCAGAAAATGGCAAGAAGTCCTGCGCTGTTGAAAAGAAAATATGCCATTGCATGGGAGAAGGGCAGGAGCGGGGCGAGTACCCAGAGCATGGTAGGTGAGTATCCGAAGTGAAGCGAACCATAGATTTCCTTCTTGTGCGCCCATTCGAAAGTCACCAGCAGGTGGTTTTCGACGGAATAGATGGATGAGCCGAGGGGTACGGTCGTCCGCCTCTGCCAGGCCATCTTTACGAAGTTGAAGTGAAACGGGAAATCAACAATTTTGACAATCCGGCGCCCTCCGTCCGGGCTCTGATAAAAGCCGAACGTCGATCCGTACTTGAGAAGCGGCAGCATCCATCCTATCGTGCTGTATGCGAGAAAGACCCACAGGAGAAGGTGGGCGAGAGAAAGTCCGAGCGTTAACGATTTGTTGCGGGACAGGCGCGGGCCGGCCGGCGGAGTGATGTCTTCCGCCGCCTCTTCTTTTTCTTTTTGAGCCATCTCCCCCACGCGCTATGCCTTTTGTAGGGAATGTATCTTATCGGCGCCTGTTCTGTCAATGCCCGACATCTGAGGCACCGTCCCATAAAAATCACATGCCGGGGGAGGATGTCTCAGTCGCTTTGCCTCTCCCCAAAATGTCCGCGAAGCGGTGAAGAAGCGGCGGGGCGCCGACGGTTCTTCACCCCAAGACAGACTACATCTCCCTGACGTCGATGCACTTGTCGGGACAGACTTCGACGCAGCTCATGCAGCCGACGCATTCGCCCGCCTGATAGGGGTCGGTTTTGCCGTTTTCGCCCATCTGGTAGACGCCGACCGGGCAGATGTTGACGCATTCGCCGCAGCCGGTGCAACAGTCAAAATTCACGTTGATCAGAAACATGTGTTACCTCCTTGTGACAGAAATAATCGGATAGCCGCACCTGAAAACAGCGCCGGGAACCGGGAGTCAGGACCGCTTACTCGACAGGGGTTACCACTGCCATTACGACGAGGCGGCTTCCCTTGTCGGCCCTGAAGCCGTGGGGGACCATAGGGTCGCAGAAAAGGCAGGTCTTCTCGTCGGCCACTGCAGTTTCGTCTCCCACCGTGAAGGTCCCTTTCCCTTCGACCACGTACATCATGAGTCGAAGAGGGGCCTTGTGCGGCGCAAGTTCCTGCCCGGGCTCCAGACACATGAGCGCGACCCTCATCTCGGGTTTATCGGAAAGCATCTCCCTGCCGATCCGGTCGGGAGAGAACTTCATCAGCCTCTTAAGATCGAGAGTTTCCATCTTTCACCTCCTATTATACCTGATTATCGCACCAGGTCCGGGATGGAAGCTATGACAAAGGTCATACCGCTTCAAGACGCATTGATTTGTGAAAATGCATGTCTTGCAGGCTTCCGGCGTTTCACGCTATCGTATGTGATGCGGCATTTCAGATTTCTGGCCAAGACGTCCCTGTTTCTGCTGGTCACCTTTGTCTTCGCCCCTTCTTATTTTCTTATCCTGCTTTTACTTTATCCCTGGCGGCTGAGCATTGGGCCGGGGCTCATCAAATTCTATTCGAAGATCTGTCTCGCCATCTATCGGGTGAAGATCGACAAGGTGAAACATTTCCGTTTTTTCAAGAAAAAAAAGAAGGGCGTTCTCATCGTCTCGAACCACAGCAGTTTTCTTGATATCTTCGTCCTTTCCTCCCTGTTCGGGGCGGTATTCGTAAGCAAGGCGGAGGTGATGTCGTACCCGGTCATTGGACAGATCGCGTGGCTGGCGGGTTGCATCTTCTTCGACCGGAGCAGTCGGAAAGAAAGGATCAAGGTGCTCAAAGCCGCCGCGCGGGACTGCGCGGGCCGGGTCATTGCCGTATTCCCGCAGGGGACGACCGGACGCATCACGGACCGCCTGCCGTTTCACAGGGGCATCTTTAAGACCCTGGAACTGAACCCGGAGATTGCGATATTGCCGGTGACGCTCCGTTACCGGGAGGACGAGGAGATCGCCTGGAGCGGCGGACCGCTGAAGGAGAACGCCGCACGAGTAGGAGGACAGGAAAGCATACGTCTCAAGGTCAGCATCCACCATCCGATAACGGCCGGCGAACAGGAGCGAAGGACGGCGTCCGAGGTCTGCAGGATAGCCGAGGAGGCGGTGCGGCGGGACCTGGAGAACGAATATCTCATGATCTGACGGATAGCCTGCCTTTGTCTCCTTCACACCGCTCATGGTAATATAGGGCACATTTTCGGATTTGAATGATCTCATGAAGAAGACGGACTATCTCATATGGCTGGGTCTGGCCGCGGCGGCGGGAGGGGTGATCGGCGTTCTCGCCGACAGGGAAAAACCTGCAAGAGGCGGATTGCTCGGAGCGGCGGCGGGGGCGGCGACAGGCCTGGCGGCCGCAGGAATCCGTGAATACACGGCCCGTGAGGAGATTCCGTATTATACGAGCCTGTCTCCCCTGTACGAAGAGGCGGAAGTGGCCTGAATCCGGCCGACCCGCCGGTCAGTAGTAGATCAGTTTCCTCTCGAGGTCCGAGGACCGGGAGATCCTCTTCGCCTCATCGAGCGCAATAACGTCCTGCCTGCAGAGTTGGATCAGGTGCTGGTCGAGCGTCTGCATCTGGTATTCGTCACGCCCCTTTTCTATGTGGGATTCGATTTCATCGAGGTGGCCGTCCCGGATGCAGGCCTTTATCGTGGAGGTGGCGTACATTACCTCCATCGCCGGCAGTACGATTTCCGCGCTCTTGCCGCGGACCAGCCTCAGCGACACCGTGGCCACGAGGATCTCGGCCAGCCTTTGGCGGATGTTCTCCTGGGTCTGGGGGGGGAAATACCCGACGATACGGTTGATGGTCGACGCCGCGCTGTGCGTATGGAGCGTCGACAGGACGAGATGGCCGGTTTCGGCGGCCTTCACACAGGCGTCGATCGTGTCGAGGTCGCGCATCTCTCCGACCATGATCGCGTCCGGGTCCATCCGCATCGCCGACTTCAAGGCCCCTCCGAAACTGTCGGTGTCGATGCCCAGCTCTCTTTGGATGATGCAGCTCTTGTTCGAGTGGAAGATGAATTCGATCGGGTCCTCGATCGTGATTACGTTGTAATTGAAATTATCGTTGATATGCCGGATCATCGAGGCGATGGTCGTCGACTTGCCGTTACCCGTCGGACCGCAGACAAGGATCAGCCCGTTTGCGGCCTTTGTGATGGTGCCGAGCACCGGCGGGAGGTTCAGCTCCTGGAAGGTGCCGATATGATGGGGGATTACCCTCATAACCAGGCCGACATTGCCCCGCTGCCGGAAGACGCTCACCCGGAATCGGCCGACGTTCGGCAGGGTGTATGAGGTGTCGAGCTCCTTCAGGTCTTCCGGAAGCTTGCGGCCGTGCTGCTCCATGACGGTGGAGGCGATAAACTGGGTGTCCTGGGGCGTCAGCGCGCTCAGCTTCGAGTGGATCAGATGCCCGCGCGCCCTGAAAAGCGGGGGGGTGTCGACCTCGAAATGGATATCGGAGACCCTTTTTTCGAAGGCGATTTCAAGAATTTGTGTGAAGGTGGCGATGTCCATTGCCGTTCCCCCTTTTCATAAGATGTTGGCAGAGAGTGATGCCGCTGCTGTTCATGTCCGAGCCCCTTTCGTGAGCTGCGCGTGATAAAAGGCGTTCTCCATGGCAAGCCCTGTCTGAGCCGCTAAAATATCCAGAAGGTCGACCGGCATCCGGGGCGGCGCCTCCTTCATGCCGAAGTCTCCGTAGGCAAGCATGACCACTTTCCCGCGGCTCCTCACGGGGAGAAGCACGATAGCCGGGCTAAGCGGCGCTCCGATGGCGTCAAAGAGATATTTCTTAAGGGATTCATCCTCGCTGTCGCCGTAAAAAAGGGTCCCCTTTTCGATTGCGTCGCGGAAGACCGAGGGCCCCTTGAGCGGGACCCCCAGCCTGCTGACCGAAGTCGGCCCCTGATCTTTTTCCGCAAATACCCCAAGCGCCCTTTCCCCGGTCAGTTCGGAAGACCGGACGGTGAAGGTGATCGCCCGCTCGCAGACAGAGGCGAGGTAACCGAGGAGAACGAGCGAAGGGGACTCCTTGCTGTGGCCGCCGAGGGCACGTACACTTTCCCTAAGCCTCTGCAGGCCGGGGTCGGCCGAACGGGCTGTCTGCTCTTCGAACAAGGCGGTCACATATGACCTGAACACTTCCAGAAAGGCGATGGTGTCGCTGATGGACGCTGCCTTGCCTTCTCCCCTCCGGGGCTTCGGAAGGACCGCCCTCGCGCCGTCCCGGTAGGACAGGAGCGTAAAGCCATCGTCCGGAGTTGACGCGACCTGGATGACGGCGAGTTCCGGATAGCTCTCCATCGCCCGCCGGCGCAGACCGACGATTTTTTCCCTTGTGACGATTTTTTCCGATTTCGCCGGGTCGTCGAACACCAGCACGGGAGGAACATGGATCCTGACGCACTGATCTATGATGCGGAGGAACTCCTCTTCCCCGTCCGCCGCGAAGACGAGGACATCCTCCGCCTTGCAGATCGTCATAACCGAATGCGTGATGAACTCGTCCTCACTGAAGAGGAGGATCCCCTTGGTCTGCTTGTTCTTTCTCTGTCTTCCGGCAGTTCCGCCCCGGCTGATCGAGGACCTTTCGAGGAAGGCGACAAACGCCTCCTGGTCTTCGGCGGGAAAGCCGGACAGGGTCTCCCGTATCTTCTGGCGGTGGATTTCCGCAGGGTCGAAGACCTCATCCTCGGGGGCAACCTCGGGTATCTTCCGTTCAAGATGGTCCAGGTCCCCCAGGCCGAGGTCGTCGGCCGTAATTACCGGATGCGCCGGGGTTTCTTCCTGCCGCTTTTCCGGCGGGACCACGTCCCCGAACAGTTCCTCGTCTGACGACACCGGCTTGCCGGACTCGCGGTCCCGCTCCCGTTCGTCGTAGATGCGGAGCGCATCCATCAGAAGCATCTGGGCGTCGAGGCCTATTTCCTGCTCCATTTCGCTGAGCGGATAGCTGCACTCCGGAGAGACCAGTACGATGTCGGAGTCGAGTATGAAGGTCCCTTTCTTCCAGCCGATCATTTCGACGAGCACGATCTCGATCAGTTTTTTCAGTCCTTTGGCGGCTTCCTCCCGTCTTAATTTCCCCTTTTCGATGAGGGTGTTGATCAGGGGCTTGCGGTCTTTCCCCGCCTTCTTCTGGGCATCCAGCGCCAGCGTGAGATCCGAGGCCGTGATCGCCCGCATCTTCACCAGTACGGTGCCGATGCGGACCTTGTTGTTGAGATGGCTGGCGCCGACAATGCAGCCGTTGCTGAAGATGATCCGGCTTTCCCCCTTCTCCCCCCTGACCGAAAAAGTCCCGGACTTTCTCGTCGTGTTGAGCAGCTGGATGATATCAACTATGTGTAGTTGTTCTAGTTCTCCGGTAATCGCCATAGGCCTACGAGGTACCAAATATAAGTAATTCAGGACATATAGGGAAGGATACCATAAGAAATGAGGACTGGTAAATGGGCAGCGAGAGGATTCCCGTGGTATTGCCGCGGATTTAGCGAGCGGACAAGAAGAAGGTAATTCCCTGTTTGAGATCCCCTGCGGTCTTGTCGTAAGGGAAGATCAATAACCCCGCATACCCTCAGGATAAAACCCTGCGTTGGGGAAGCCGTCCGGCGCGTCGGCCGGATGCGCTTTCCCCGGGCTTCCCCCGTGCTTTTCTCACGACCTCACGCAGGTCTCTAACGAAAAAGGGCATCTGGCCCCGTTTCTTCCGGCATGGCGAGAGGAACAGACGGAGGCCTGTTCGACAGTGAACGGACAGACAGACCTCTGCGGGTCTCTTTCGCGGTATCGCCGCGGTCTTATTGACCTCTCCGGTAACGACATTGCTTCCGTCGTGGAAATATACGGCCCGCCATAATGTACTTTCATGTAACACCTCGCTATAAGCAATGAGGATTTGTGAAGGGAGTACTCTACTCAGGAAGTGCGGGAATAACGGAAGGGGGCGAGAGTCCGCAACGGCAGCGGGATGCGCCCGGTGCGGCTCCGTCGCCGCTGCGATGACCGCGGGCCGGGGCCGCTGTAACGGTGATTGGGGATTGCAGCGTTTCGGGCGCCGCCGACATGGCAGGCTGCCTCCCGTCTTCCGGGAAGAGGGCGCCGACGATTTTCCCGGGGGGGCCGCCTCGCGCGAAACACGCGTGGTCCACCCGGTCTTTGAAGTGCAGGGAGAGCGCCTCGTGCAGGACCACCAGGAAGCGTTCGGCCGGGGGCCTAGCTTCCTCCACTATTGAGACGATTTCACTCCGCGGCTCGACATGGATATAGGCGAGCGGCATCACCGCGAAAACGGCGAAGTAACAGAACAGGACCAGCCTGCAAAATATGTTGCAGTCGATTCCCCGTTGACCCCTGAAGGCTGCGATTATTTCCATATATCAACCTTTTGTTCGCTGCTCTCATTACAATAGAATCCGGACAGGTTGTCAATCGGGTAATTGTGAATGGAAGAAACCCTATAGGCGTGAATTGAACCCTATTGGCCGGCTGTGTCCTCCGGTGCCTGAAGTTCAGTTGCACTTGCAGATTCGCCCCGGCCGTTGCGATGCGATCAGGCCTCCTCGAAGCGGATCTTTCCGAAGGAGTCGATGGCTTGAATTTTGTTCGATCGCAGGGGCGCCCACGAGGCCCAGTGGGGATGGGAGGTCGAGTCCCCGCATTTATACAGGTTCGCCTGCCACTCGTTTCCCCTGACGGTGAGCGGCTTGCAGAGAAATTTTTCGACAATCGAAAAAGGGATGAAGAACTCAAGAAGCCAGACGGTAGGTTCGGCGATCTCCGGTTCGACCATTGGCGGAAGCGAATGGTAGATCCGGACGGAGGCAGCGTCCCTCCTTGACAGCGGCATGAAGACCCTGAGGCCGTCTTCGGCATCGTCCGCGGTTGTGACGAAGCAGGCGCGGAGCGTCCCGCCGCAGCTGAACTCGAAGCTGAAATGCTCGGTTTCGGCGCCCGGCCGGAAGGCGATGCCGACGCAGCTGTCTTTATATACGGGGTCGAGGTAGCAGTGGTGCACGCATCGCACATAGTTGTCTTCAACATGAAAGATCCCGGCGATCCCCCTCCTGGTATAGAGGAGTTTTGCGAGGGTTTTCGGCCGGTGGAGGCTTCCCTCCGGCCGGAAATGGGAAACGGCGAGCGTCCTGACATGCTTCCAGTCCGGCCCTTCCCACCGGCCCTCCATGCCGGGCTCCCGGTCCGTGAATTTCACTACGTACATAGCGGTCTCCGCCCGTATATCATGCGGCCTCTTCGTCCCCTGCGGGTTTGACGAACATCGGCTCCCACCGGGACTTGAATTTCGCAAATGTACCTGCTTCCACGGCGCTCCTCATCTTCCTGAAGAAATCGAGATAGAAGAAGAGATTGTGATACGAATTGAGCCGCATCGAGAGGATTTCCCGGGAGAGAAAGAGGTGGCGCAGGTATCCCCGCGAGTAGTTCCTGCAGGTGTAACAGGAGCAGGCCGGGTCCAGGGGGCCTTCGTCGTAGGTAAACTCCTCTCTCTTGATGCTGATCCTCCCCGCGCTCGTAAAGAGCGTGCCGTTTCTTGCGTTGCGCGTAGGCATGACGCAATCGAACATATCGAAGCCCGCCTCGACCGCATTCAGTATGTCGCCGAGATCGCCGATCCCCATGAGATATCGGGGACGGTCGGCGGGGAGAAGGGGAGCTGTGAAGCGGATCACCTCGTGCATCTCCCCCTTCGGCTCTCCGACGCTCACTCCTCCGACCGCGTATCCGTCGAAGCCTATTCCGAGGATCTCTTCGGCGCTCTTCTTTCTGAGGTCGCCGAACATCCCGCCCTGTATGATGCCGAAGAGCGCCTGGCCTTCGTTTTGAAGTTCCCTGCACTGCCTCGCCCACGAGGTCGTCAGTTCGACCGATTTCAGCGCGTAGTCATACGTCGAAGGATAGGGGATGCATTCGTCGAACGTCATCGCGATGTCGGAACCGAGGCCCCGCTGGATCTTCATCGCCTCCTTGGGACCTATGAAATGGGGAGAGCCGTCGATATGGGACCTGAAAGATACGCCCTTTTCCCCGATTTCCCGCAGGGCGGCGAGGCTGAAGACCTGGAACCCGCCGCTGTCGGTGAGGAGGGGCTTGTCCCAGCGCATGAAGGCGTGGAGGCCTCCGAGTTTTGCGATCACGTCGACTCCGGGCCGGAGATACAGGTGATAGGTATTCCCGAGGATGATCTCGGCGCCGATCTCCCGCATCTCATCCGGGGACATCGCCTTCACGGTGCCCAGCGTGCCGACCGGCATGAAAGCGGGGGTGTTGATCGCGCCCCTTCGCGTCCCGATGACCCCTCTTCGGGCGCCGCCGTCAGTTTTTAGTACGTTAAATACCATTTTTCTTCCCTAGATGCGAATGCTGCATAGGCATTATTATACGCGAAAACCGCCGCGGGACTGCACGAAAGCGTGCGCGGCTCCTTTCTTGACTTGGAATTATTCCCTCGGCTAAGATAATATCTCATAACGATAATGCCCGGATGCGCGTGGTGATGCGGCAAACGGGGTCCAGGAAGGTTAGCGCAGGTGAAAATTGCCCTAGGTTGTGACCATGCCGGTTTCGGCTTGAAGGAAGAGATAGTCGGCCTCCTGAAGAGTCTCGGCCTCGAATATATCGACTGCGGCACAAACGGGACGGAATCCGTCGATTACCCCGATTTCGGAGAGAAGGTCTCGGAACTCGTTTCTTCCGGGAAGGTCGAAAGGGGCATCCTGGTCTGCGGAACCGGCCTCGGGATGTCGATGGTAGCCAACAAATTCCCGAACGTGAGGGCCGCGCTCTGCAACGACCTTTTTTCGGCTAAAATGAGCCGTCTCCATAACGACGCCAACGTGCTGGTCATGGGAGGCAGGGTGATCGGCAAGGACCTCGCCTATGAGATCGTGAGGACATGGATGTCAACGCCTTTTGAAGGCAGCAGGCATATAAGAAGACTGGATAAGATCAGAAAGATAGAGGAAGATTTGAAGACTGATGGAAATGGATGATCTCAAAATGACCGACCCTGTCGTATTCGACGCGATCGAGCGGGAGCGTTGCAGGGAGCACGAAAAAATAGTCCTTATCGCCTCGGAGAACTATGTGAGCAGGGCCGTGCTTGAGGCGCAGGGTTCGATCTTTACCAACAAGTATGCCGAGGGGTATCCCGGCAGGAGGTATTACGGCGGCTGCGAGTATGCCGACATCGTCGAGGGCCTCGCCATCGAGCGCGCGAAGGAGATCTTCGGCGCGGAGCACGTCAACGTGCAGCCCCACTCAGGGTCCCAGGCGAACATGGCGGTATATTTCGCCGTGCTGAAGCCGGGAGACAGGATCCTGGGCATGAGCCTCAGCCACGGCGGCCATCTTTCGCACGGTGCGTCGGTGAATTTTTCGGGCGTCTTGTACCAGAATGTGCCATACGGCGTGAACAAGGAAGGACTGATCGACTATGACGAGGTCAGACGTCTTGCCAAAGAACACAGGCCGCGCATGATCGTCGTCGGGGCGTCGGCCTACTCGCGGACGCTGGATTTCAAGATCTTCTCCGAAATTGCGAAGGAGGCAGGGGCCTACCTCATGGCCGATATTGCGCATATCGCCGGCCTCGTTGCGGCGGGGCTGCATCCGTCTCCGGTGCCGTATGCCGATTTCGTGACGACGACGACCCACAAGACGCTGAGAGGGCCCAGGGGGGGGATGATCATGTGCAGGGCGGAGTTTGCCAAGGCGGTCGATAAGATGATATTCCCCGGGATCCAGGGCGGCCCCCTCGTCCATGTCATCGCCGCCAAGGCGGTGGCGCTCAAGGAAGCGATGACCGAGGATTTCAGGCGCTACCAGCAGGGGGTCATAGATAACGCAAAGACACTGGCCGCGGAGCTTGTCGCCAAGGGGTTTGACATTATCTCGGGCGGGACCGACAATCACCTGATGCTGGTGGACCTCACGGTGAAGGGCATCACGGGAAAGGACGCGGAGCAGGCGTTGGACAAGGCCGGCATCACAGTGAACAAAAACGCTATCCCGTACGATCAGCGTCCGCCTGCCGTGACGAGCGGCATCCGGCTGGGGACCCCCAGCATCACTACGCGCGGCATGGGGGAGGCCGAGATGAAGGAGATTGCGGATCTTATCTCGGCGGTCATCAACAACAGCAGGGAGCCGGAAGCGATAAGGGAAAACGCTGAACGGGTGAGAAGGCTGTGTGATCGGTTCCCCATCTACCGATAGGGCGGACCCCAGGTGAAATGCCCCTTCTGCGAGAACCTTGAAGACAGGGTGATCGACTCAAGGACGAGCAGGGAGGGCAATGCTATCCGCCGCAGAAGGGAATGCCTGAAATGCGGCAAGCGGTTCACTTCCTACGAACGGGTGGAGGACCTTGTCCCGATGGTGGTCAAGAAGGACGGCAGGAGGGAGCCGTTCGACATGGGAAAGATCAGAAACGGTCTCCTCATTGCCTGCAAGAAGCGGCCGATCGAAACCGACAGACTCGACTCGATCGTCGAAAGTATCGAAAAGAAACTCGCCGGCCTCGGGGTGAAGGAGATCCGGAGCACCTGGATAGGCGAGCAGATCATGTCCGAGCTCAAACACCTCGATAAGGTGGCGTATGTGAGGTTTGCCTCTGTCTACCATCAATTCAAGGACATCAACGACCTGATGGATGAAGTGAAGACCCTCTTCGAACCCCGAGACAGAAAGCAGCCGTGAAGCCTCTTCTTCTGGTTATAGAAGACGACGAAAACATATCTCTCAGTCTCAGGGTCTTCTTCGAGAGCAAAGGGTACGGAGTCATGACGGCCGAACTCGGACGGCAGGGACTCGACATAGCCCTCAAAGAGATTCCCGATACCATCCTTCTCGACCTGAGGCTGCCCGACATGTACGGCATAGAGATCCTCGAGGCGATCAAGGCAGATTATCCGGAGATATCCGTTATCGTGATGACGGGATACGGCGAGGTGGAGGAGGCGGTCAGGGCGATGAAACTCGGGGCCGAATATTATTTTCAGAAGCCGGTAGACCTCGATCAGCTGGCGGTTGTGGTCGAAAAGAGCCTTGGCATCAAGCAGATACGCCAGGAGGCGGTGCTTCGCAGGGAATCTCCGTATCCCATAGTGGGCAGAAGCAGACAGACGCAGGGACTGATCCATATGATACACCTGCTCGCCTCCAACCCGATGACGACGGTGCTGATACAGGGGGAGACAGGGACCGGCAAAGAGCTTGTGGCGCGCAATATCCACGCCCTCAGCGCCAGGGCCGGCAAGCCCTTTGTGGACATCAACTGCGCGGCGATACCTGCCGATATCGTCGAGAGCGAGCTCTTCGGATACGAATCGGGGGCGTTTACGGATGCAAAGAAGACGAAGAAGGGGCTTTTCGAGCTTGCCGACGGGGGTACGCTTTTTCTGGACGAGATCGGTGACATGCCCCGAAGCGCCCAGGCGAAGATCCTGCGGGTTCTCGAGAGCAGGTCCCTGAAGAGGCTCGGCGGAACCCGCGATATCGGCGTGGACGTGCGCGTTCTCGCAGCTACCAACCGGGACCTGGAGCGGCTGGTGAGAGAAGGCGCATTCCGGGAAGACCTTTTTTACCGTTTGAACGTGATTCCCCTGACGGTGGCTCCCCTCCGGGAACGCCCCGAAGACATCCCTCTTATCGCGGCGTTTCTGCTCGATGAGATCAAGAAGGGTCTGGGCCGGAGGGAGATCGGAGGGCTGGCGCCGGACGCCGTTGAGCAGCTCTGCGCATACTCCTGGCCGGGAAATGTGAGGGAACTGAGAAACGCGGTGGAACGCGCGGCGATTCTCAGCCCGCAGGGGGACATCCCGGCGAAATGTCTGTCGCTCTGCACGGAACGGCCCCCGGGCGGGAACCCCCTGACGCTGACGGCGGTCGAAAAGACGCATATCGAGAATGTGCTCAGGCTGACGGCCGGTAACAGGACGAAGGCCGCCCAACTGCTGGGCGTCGCCCGCTCCACCCTCAGCGAGAAAATCAAAGCCTACAGACTGAACTGACCGATAACCGGACAGTCCGTCCGGATTCCGGTCGGCCCCATTTCTTGTCTTTACATCTCCTTTTTTCACCCCGCCGGACGATATGGCATGATTATAAAATAAAAACAGGGCCTTACAGGACCAGCCGGACATCTTTCTCCGTTCCCGACACCGGGCACCGGAATTGCCTTTCATCTACCTGATGCATTATTCCAAGGGAGGTATGGATGAAGAAGATATTGATAGTCGACGATGAGCCGACGATCTTGCTGACACTGTCGCATCTGCTGAGCGGCAGGGAGAACGTCGTCATTACCAGCAGCAGGATTGAAGAGGCGGAGGAGGCGCTTTCCCGATATACGTTCGACCTTGTGATCGCCGACATCCGGATGAGCGGCATGTACGGGATCGAGGGGCTCGAACTGCTTAGTTTTATAAAGGGAAAGAGCCCTTCGACTGAAGTGATCATCATGACGGCGTACGGTTCTGATGAGTTGAGGGACGATGCCTACCGGCGCGGGGCTTATCACTACTACGAGAAGCCGATCGATATCGGGGACCTCGTTTCGAGGGTCGAGCCCCTCGGGATCACGCTGCCGCCTGCGCAGAGCGCAAAAACTTGAAACGAACGAAGGCAGAACAGGAGGAGACATGCCCGAGTTACAAAAGTTGCTGATAGTGGACGATTCCCAGTTGATCCATTCGATGTACCGGCTGGTGCTGAACCGCTATGAGGGGTGCAAGATCTTTGACGCGATGAACGGACTGGAAGCCCTGGATATCCTTTCGCGGGAGAATAATTTCGATCTTATTCTCCTCGATATCAATATGCCGGTAATGAACGGCATCCAGTTTATGGAGAAACTGAAGAAGGAGAACATCTACCGACAGACTCCGATCGTGGTGATCAGCACCGAAGGGAGGGAGGAGGACACCCTGCGGGCGTTGAAGCTCGGGGCGTGGGGCTATGTAGTGAAGCCCTTCAAGCCCCACATGCTTTATGAGTTGATCGACAAGGTCCTGGCGAAAAAGCCGCCCTTCCTGACGGAAATGAAGGCCACATAGGTGGAATACTCCGAGCTTCTGCGGGATTTTCTGGACGACGCCGAGACGCATCTCGGTCTTTTCGACAGCGCGCTCCTTTCGATCGAGCAAAACGGCTTCCGCAAAGAGGTCATCATGGATATGATGGGGCCTCTTCATACGCTGAAGGGCAATTCCGGCATGATGGGGTTCGACTCGATGAAGGACTACGTGCACAACATCGAAGAGGTGCTCAAAGGCGTCGCTGAAGAAAAGGTCCAGATCGATAGGGTGATGGATGCGCTCTTCGACAGCGTCACCGCCATGAGGGAGGTCCTCCGCTCGGTTGCCGCCGATCCCGCCGGCCGGCCCGATCTCACCGCGCATATCCTGGCGATTCAGGAGTGTCTGAGGGGCGAGGCAGGAGAGGGCAGGCGAAAAGATGTGGACCTCTTTGCGTATCTCGGCGCGAAGACGGATACCATCAAGGTCGATTTCAAGAGGTTCGACGACCTCCTGAATCTCGTGGGAGAGCTCGTCATCAACAAGACCAGGCTGAACCAGATCGGGACCCGGATGCGTGGGACCGGCGGGAATAAACCCCTGGCGAGGGAACTGCAGGAGGGTCTCGAGTCGATGGGCAAGACGATCGCCGAACTCCAGGAAGGCATCATGAGGGCGAGGATGCTTCCGGTGCTTAATGTCTTCGGCAAGTATCCCCGGATGGTGAGGGACCTCTCCCGCACGCAAGGGAAAGAGGTCGAGCTGGTCTTCAAGGGAGAGGAGACGGAACTCGACAAAACCGTGATCGACGAACTCGAAGAGCCGCTTCTCCACCTGATACGAAATGCGGTCGACCACGGGATGGAAGATCCGAAAGAGCGGGTGAAGCGGGGCAAAAAACGCCGCGGCACTATCACCCTTTCGGCCGGCCAGGAATCCAATTATGTGATCGTCGGGGTGAGCGACGACGGCAGGGGCATCGATATGGGAAGAGTGAAGGCTGCGGCGGTCGAGCGGGGCCTTCTCCTGCCTGACGAGACCCCGGACAAGGAGACGCTCAAGTCCCTCATCTTCTCGGCGGGGCTCTCGACGAAGGATGAGGCGACGGACCTCTCCGGCAGGGGGGTGGGGCTCGATGTGGTCATCAGGAAGATCGGCAAGCTCGGCGGCCAGATCGCCGTCGACAGCACAGCAGGGGGAGGAACCGTCTTTACGATCAAACTGCCCCTCAGTCTTGCGATCATCCCGGCCCTGATGGTAGAAGCGGGAGAAGAGGTTTACGCGATACCGATGAGCGCCGTCGACGAGAGCATCAAGGTCAAAGGTGAGGACATCCACATGATCAACAATCATGAGGTGGTCGAGTTCAGGGACAAGGTCGTCCCGGTCGTCAGGCTCGGGGATTTTTTCCATATCGGATGCCGACGAAGGGAAACATTCTATCTAATCGTCCTCAGCAGGGCCGAAAAAAAGCTCGCCGTGGCGGTTGACCGGCTTCGCGGGCGGCAGGAGATCGTCATAAAGCCGCTCGATGAGACGTTCGGGAAATCTTACGGGGTGGCGGGCGCATCCATACTGGGTGACGGCAGGATCGTCCTGATCGCCGATGTCACGGCGTTCTGGAGAGAAACCATAGACCGCACCAATGGTGGTCCGGCCGGTGTCGGGTGCCCCCCCGTCGACCGGGCCTTCGACTGCGGCGAAGAGGGGGTGTGAGCGATATGTCCGAGATCCAACTTCCGGCGTCGGGACTTGCCGAAGATATCCTTCCGCTTTACCGGGAAAAGAGGCGCGAGCATCATCTCGTCACCTTTACCCTCGGAGAGGAATACGGCGTCCCGATCCACCAGGTGCAGGAGATTATCCGTGTCAGCGGCGTTACGAAGGTGCCCAATTCTCCTTCCTACATGGACGGCGTCATCAATCTCAGGGGGAGGGTCCTGCCGGTCCTGAACCTGAGAAAAAGACTCAGACTCGCGGGGAAAGAGCCGAGCAAGGCATCCAGGATCATCGTGACCGAGGTGGGGGACACAGTGATAGGACTGCTTGTGGACGGGGTGTCCCACGTAGTCAAGATGCCCCCGGAGAGCGTGGAGTCGCCGCCCGAGGAAGTGCTCGAGGTGGACACCGACTATATCACGGGCGTTGGAAAACTGAAAGACCGGCTCGTTATCCTGCTCGATCTCGAGAGACTCCTGAAGCGTGATGCCCTCGAGGTCGGCAGCCTGACCGGCGAAGGAGGCAGTCATGGAAAAGAGGACTAACTGCTGGGAATTCAAGAAGTGCGGCCAGGAGGCCGTCGGAGAGTGTCCTGCTTACCCGAAAGGGGGGCGGGTATGCTACCTCGTGGCCGGCACGATGTGCGGCGGCAAGGTGCAGGGGCAATATGCGTTGAAGATACACAACTGCCGGGAATGCGATTTTTATCAAAAACTTGTCGTCGAAAAGACGATGTGAAGCGGTCTGTCGCGAGGACCGTAAGGATAAAGGAGGAAGAGCTATGAAGACAAGGAGTCTGGCGTGCGCGGCACTCATGGTATGCGCGATCTTTCTTCTGTCCGCCTATGCGAGGGCGGCAGGGTTCAGGATCGTCATCATGCAGGACGACAAAGGGGCCGCGGAGAAATATCGGCCGCTGCTGACATATCTGCAGAAGAAAGGCGTTGACGTTAGCCTTGTCGGCGCGCCGAATTATACAACCGCAGCGAAGATGTTTGCGGCAGGAGAGGCGGACGCGATGTTCAGCGGTTCGGGGGTCGCCGGCACCCTGATAATAAAGGGCCTTGCCGTTCCTTCCGTAAGGCCCGAATCGACCGAGGGTTACAGCACGTACTGGGCGGACATCATCGCGCCGAAGGGATCGGCCAAATTCACCGGCTCGGCAGGCTACTTCAGCGGCAAAAAGGTGATATTAACCGCCCTGGCGTCTTCGGGAGAATTCTACTATTACTCGATCCCGAAGATCAGGGACGTGAATGCCCACGTTATGATCGCCGCCTCCCACGGGGCCGCGCTCGACGTCCTTGCGAGGGGAGCTGCGGACGTGGCGATCGTGAAGGACCGGATCTGGGACAAGAAGGCGGGAGAGTATCCCGGTCTCGAAAAGGTCGGAGAGGACAAGGGGGAAAACCCGGACTCTACCCTGATGGTGTCGACAAAGGCCGACCCGAAGACCTCAGGTGAGATCTCGGCGGCGCTGCTTTCTATAAAAGGTGATACCTCTGCCGAGGCGCGCGCGGCGAAGGAGAAACTCGGCATTCAGGGATTTATCAAGACGACAAAAGCGGATTTCAGGCATACGCTTCCGCTCCTCAAGAGAGCAGGCGTCACGAAGTCCTTTGATTTCAAATATTAATAACTGGTTTCGCCGGGGCGTTTTTTCTCACCGGCCAAGGGGGTAGAGATGACGCTGTTTCATTTTAGCAACGTACGGACAAAATTTATCGTGCCGATGCTTTTGCTCACCGTCCTGCTTCTTTCCCTTCTCGGGACGTTTATGGCGATCAACAACATTTCTGCCATGACGCGGATGGTGGAAACCAAGGCCGACTCGACTGCGGACTTCATGGCCAAGATAAGCGTCCCATCGTACGCGAATTTTGACTACATCGCGCTTGATAACCTTGTGAAGGAGGCGATGCGGGAGCCGGCGGTGGACTTTGCCGTCTTCTATGATACGGAAAACAAACCGCTGACAAAGGAGCCGGCGGATATCGGACCTTCCTTCAGGGTGCTCGATCGGAAGATCGTCGGCGAAAGCGGGCTGCCTCTGGGCCGTCTGAAGATAGGGTTCAACAAGAAGGCCGTTTCGGACAACCTGCGGAAGAATCTCGTGATCATGCTCGTCGGTATCGCGGCAGCCATCGTCCTGTTCGCATTCGGCATGAAGATGCTGGTGGAACGGATCATTATAAAGCCGCTCGAGCGCCTCGAAAAGGCATCGGGGAAGATCGCGTCGGGGGACCTGACGACCGGTCTTGCGGTCGGGGGAAAGGACGAGATATCATCCCTCGGCAGGACGATCGACATGATGGCATCGAATCTCAAGGGTATCCTGCATGACGTGGTCGCATCATCGTTTCATGTTGTCACGGCGGCCGACAGGGTCGCAAAGGGCTCCGGCCAGATCGCCTTGTCTGCGCAGGAGGAGGCGGCGGCAACCGACGAGACCACCTCTTCCATGGAAGAGATGGCGGCGTCCATCTCCCAGGTAGCCAAGAACACCGAGGCCCTCGCCTCGAATGTCGACGAGACCTCGGCGACGATCGGCGAAATGGCCGCCTCTATCGAGCAGGTCGGCAAGAGTGCGGAAGTGATGGCCGCCTCGGTCGGCGAGACCTCCTCGACGATCGAGCAGATGATTGTGTCGGTCGAGCAGACCGCGAAGAATTCAGGACGGATGACCGAGGCGGTGAGCGAGACTTCGCTGACGGTCGAGAACCTTCTTTCTTCCATCGAGCAGATCTCCAAGAACACCGAATCTTTCAGGGGGATGGTGATGGAGACCTCCGGCACGATAGAGGAGATGACGAGGACGGTAAAGGAGGTTGCGGCCAGGATCGGGGGTGCGAACAAATTGAGCCAGGACGCCTTCAGCGAGGCCGAAGAAGGGGGGAAGGCGATCTACCAAAGCATCGAGAGCCTCCAGAATATCGGGAAGACGACGGAAAGGACGATGACCCTCATTCAGAACCTTGGCAAGCGTTCCGAGGACATCGGCTCGATCGTCGAGGTGATCGACGAGATCGCGGACCAGACGAACCTGCTTGCCCTCAATGCGGCGATCGAGGCGGCCCGGGCCGGAGATGCCGGCAGGGGGTTTGCGGTGGTCGCCGAAGAAATCCGGAAGCTTGCGGAGCGTTCGATGGAGGCGACGAAGGAGATCGGAGGGGTGATCAAGCAGGTGCAGAGCGAGACCGAGACCGCCATAAAGGCGACGGAGGAAACCTATCGCGAGGGAAGGGGCGGCATTGCGCTCGCTGAAAGCAGCAGGGACGCCTTCACCGGGATTATCGCCTCGATGAAGGAAAGCTCGGAGGTGATTCGCGGGATCTCGCGGTCGGCGTCGGAGCTTGATAAAGCGATCGAGCAGGTGATGAAGTTTGTCGTGGAGATGAATTCGTCCACCGAGCAGGTCGCCGCTGCGGTTCAGGGCCAGGCCTCGGGGGCGGATGATATCCGGCTTTCCCTCGAGAGGATGAATCGGATGGTGCAGGAGGTCAACGCCGCCGCGAAAGAGCAATCAATAGGCGGCCGGCAGATCAGGGAAGTGGTGGAACGGATGAAAAACGTGGTGTACGAGGTCGGCGTTGCGGTGAAGGAGCAGGTCGGCGGCACCAAACAGATCGTGCAGGCGGTCGAGATTATGCACGACATGACCCAGAGCGTCGCCAACGCCTCGGCGGAGCAGAAACTCGGGGGCGAGACGATCGTGAGGGCGATGGAAGGCATGAGCCATATCTCGGGGGAGAACCTCAGATTGTCGAAAGAGATGGTCGGCGTGGCGGAAGACACGCTGTTTCAGATAGAAAACCTCCAGTATTCGATCAGCGGCTTCAGGATCCATTCGAACGGCAACCAGCGCTGCTGGGACATACTGGGCTGTCCCTCTCATTCCCGGCAGAAATGCCCCGCATTCAACAGCGGCGAAGACCGCTGCTGGCTCATTGCCGGGACCTGGTGCAAGGGCGCCCAGCAGGGCGACGCACGGTCGAAGCTCAGGAACTGCATGACCTGCGAGGCGTTCAAGGTTATTCAGGGCATCGCGGGGTGATGCCCGCCCCGGGACCGTTGCGCTTGCATGGCAGGCGGGGAGAGGATATGCTTGTGTTATCGCCGGCGGCTCCGGAGGGGGGAAATACGCGGTGCCTTCTCCAACAGGGCCGAAGGGGCTGGTAGTTCATGGGACTGCATATGAAGAGCAACGTGATGACCGAGGAAGACTTCGCTCTCCTGAAGGACCTTGTCCGGAGGGAGCTCGGCATCCTGCTGAAGGGCGACAAGAGGTTGATGCTGCACGCGCGGGTCTCGCACAGGCTGGAGATCCTCGGCCTGGCCACCTACCGTGACTACTATGACTTTATTCTTTCGGACCCCTCGAAGGAGGAGCTTTCCACTCTCGCCTCGCATATCACGAACAACGAGACCTATTTCTTCAGGGAAAAAGTGCAGCTCGATGCTTTTTCGAGTCTGCTGAAAGAGATCAAGAAAGAGAAGCAGCGGCGGGGGCAGAACCGGCTGCGGATATTGTCGGTCGCCTCTTCGAGCGGCGAGGAAGCCTATACCCTGAATGTCGTGCTTCAGGAGAGCGGGCTTTTCGCGTGGGACTGGGACGTGATGATAACGGGAATCGACATCAACCGGAACTCCATCAGGAAGGCGGAGGAGGCCACATACACCCGGAACTCGTTCAGGTCGCTCAACGGAAATGCGGAGATGCTGAAACGGTATTTTATTCTCGATAACGACCGGTACGTGTTGAGGAAGTTTTATCGGAAGAACATCGCCTTCAGGCACGGCAATATCCTCGATCCGGGCGCTTTTACAGGACTGGCGCCGGTCGACGTGATATTCTGCCGGAACGTGCTGATCTACATGAGCGATGAAGCAACGGAGCGGATCGTCAGGAATTTTGCCGACTGCCTCGACGATATCGGATATCTCTTTGTCGGCACGTCCGAAAGTCTTATCCAGAAGACGAACCGTTTTGCGCCGGAATACGTGGACGGCATTATCGTCTACCGGAAGCACGGAGAGAGAGGCGACAAGGAGGCTGCGATATGGTAAAGGAGGTAAGTCAGCTCCTTAAAGAACTGCCGTCGAAAGACTGGTGGGGCAGGCAGGAGATAATCTCCGCCCTCATCGCGCGCCCCGGGACCGAATATGTGGCGTATCTTGAGGAGGGCATCAGAAACCATGAGGACGCGGATGTCCGGAACTCGGCCATGGAGGTCTACCGTGCGCTGGGGGCGAGGGCGCTCCAGTCTCTTTCTTCGCTGATCCGGGACGGGGACCCCGAGGTGAGGCTCTTCACGGTGAATATCCTCTGCGAGATCCGTGACCGGAGTTCTCTTCCCCTGCTGGCTGGCGCGCTCCGGGACCCCGATGTGAATGTCCGCTGCGCCGCAGCCGAGGCGCTCGGCGGCTGTGACGAAAGGGCGGTGGGGGCGCTGAGGGAGGCCCTGGCCGACGAACCGTGGGTCGCGATGGCCGCGGTCAACTCATTGGGAGGCATCGGCGGAGAGGCGGCGCTCAGTATGCTTTACGAATGTCTCGACAAACGGATATACCCGGAGGTGGCTATCCTCGCCATAGAAAAGGCGGGCGGCAGGGACTCCATCCGCCATCTTACCGCCTGCTTTTCGGAGCCCGGACTCAGGGAACGGGCACTGAGGGCCATTATCGGGATTGCGGAACGGGAGGGGGTCAGGCCCAGTCCGGAGTATTTTCTCAGCCTCGTCCCGATGCTGGTCGGAATGCTCGGTTCGAAGGACGAGGAGACGAAGAAGTATGCCTTCATGGCGTTGAGCTGGTCTGACGATATGGCGGCAATGTCGTTCCTGCTCGAAGGCGTCAGGGACGAAGAGCTTCAGGAATACGCGATCGAAGGGCTGCTCGGCATCGGTAGAAGAGCGGTCTGTGGCATCATCGACGAGATGAAGGGGGCCTGCGGGGGGCATAGACCGATCCTGGCAAAGGTATTGTCGATGATCGGAGAGCCGATGGCCCTCCTGCAGTTTGCCGGGGACGAAGACCCAGAGGTGAGGACTGAAGCGGCGCTGGCGCTCGGCTCTCTCCGGATGGAGAGGGCATATCGCATCCTCAACGAGATGCTCGGGGACGACCATGAGGAAGTGAGGCTGGCGGCCCGGAGGAGCCTTTCCCGGCTCGGGACAGATGGGTAGCATCAGGGTCCTTATCGTTGACGATTCTTCTTTCGTAAGGAAGGCCCTCATCCGGATCTTCGAGGCGTCGCCCGGCATCGAGGCGGCGGGCGTCGCTTCCACGGGTGCGGAGGCGATCGAAAAGGTGATCTCGCTGAAGCCGGACGTGGTGACGCTCGATATCAACATGCCCGGGATGGACGGGATCGATACGCTGAAGGCGATCATGCAGGAGCGGCCGACCCCGGTGCTGATGCTCTCCCAATTTACGAAGCGGGGGGCGGACCTCACCCTGAAGGCGCTTGAGCTGGGAGCGATGGACTTTGTGGACAAGTCGTCGACCGGGATGATGGATTTCCTGGATCTCGCGAGGGAGATCGTCGAAAAGGTGACGACGATTGCCGGCGGCAGGCCGGTCCAGGGGAAGGATGTTCGCTCCGGCGGGGTCCTCATATGCCCCGGCGAGGGGGGGCTTATCGATGTCGCGGCGGTCGGGGCCTCAACGGGCGGTCCCATGGCCCTTCAGACCCTCCTTTCCGCATTTCCCAAGGAGGTCCCCTTTGCGACACTCGTCGTTCAGCATATGCCGCCGGGCTTTACCGGACCTCTTGCGAGGAGGCTCGATTCATTCTGCGCAATCCGGGTAAAGGAAGCGGAGGACGGGGACCTGATCGTTCCCGGCGAATGTCTGGTAGCTCCGGCCGGACTCCATATGACCGTCGGCAAGGGGAAGGAGATTCCGCGCGTGAGGCTGAGCCCCGAGCCGGACGGGGAGATCCACAGGCCTTCT
Organism: Nitrospirota bacterium; assembly: GCA_021783515.1. GTDB lineage: Bacteria > Nitrospirota > Thermodesulfovibrionia > Thermodesulfovibrionales > UBA6898 > Sulfobium. Next base: position 126,363 of record JAJXTV010000001.1, on the reverse strand, counting down.
GTCGACGTGCTTTTTTCCTCCGTGGCGGGGCATTTCGGGGGACGCGCAGCAGGGATATTACTCACCGGGATGGGGTCTGACGGCGCCAGAGGGATGTCGGAGATAAAGAACCGCGGAGGGTTTACGATCGCTCAGGACGAAGCCTCCTCTGCGATCTTCGGCATGCCGCGCGCGGCGATCCAACGGAAGGCGGTCGACAGGATCGTGCCGCTGGGGGGGATTGCGGCCCTGATCCTCTCAAAGGCATAGCGTCAGCGTCGGAATACGAGCGTTACCGTCGTTCCCCGGTTTTCCCCGCTGAATATCTCGATCGCGGCTCCGTGGTCTTCGACGATCTTTTTGCAGATCGGAAGCCCAAGACCGGTCCCCCCCTTCTTGGTGGTGAAGAAAGGGTCGAATACCCTGACGAGGTCTGCCTCTTTGATCCCCGGGCCGTCATCCGTAATCCGGACTTCCACGTCGTTGCCTGATGTCCTCGCCGATAGGAGAATTTCTTTTCTGGCGGCGTCGACTGCGTTGTTGAGAAGGTTCAGGAACACCTGGGTGATCTTGTCCGGATCGGCCTTGATGGTCGTAAGCGGCGGCACGGCAATCGACAGCGACAGGGCCTCCCTCTTTGCCTTCATGTAGTGGCCGAGCTCTTCGAACAGGGTTGCCAGGTCCACCTCTTTTATTTCGAGGCGGGAAGGTTTCGTGTACAGGAGCAGTTCCTCGATGAGCCTCTTCATCCTGTCCGACTCTCTCAGCATCGCCTGCGCCAGCGCTTTATGCTGGGGTGAATCCAGCTCCCGCTCGAGTATCTGGCCGATGGAGGATATTCCGAAAAGCGGGTTTCGTATCTCGTGAGCAACTCCCGAAATCACTTTTGCCATCGTGGCGAAATGCTCTTTCTTCCGGACTTCCGCCTGGAGCCTCTTTATCTCGGCCAGATTCCTGAAAAGAACGATTACTCCCTTCTCGTCGTCGCCGGACGCTAAGAGGCGCGAGTTGGCGAAGCCGATCGGCAGTGCCTCCCCCGTCGGAAGGGTTATCGTCATCTCCCTCCCGAGCCCCTCGCTGAGCGCACGCATATCCTCCATTTCCGGATATATCCCGGTTATCTTTTGCCCGACGGCGTCACCGGCATCCACCCGGAGGATCTCCGCACCGACGGCGTTCATCTTCAGGACGCGGCCGTCCCCGTCCAGGACCATGATGCCGCTTGACGCGCAGGAGAAGATAGCATCCGAAAATTCCTTCTCGGTCTTCAGCTCGTTGTATATCTGCATGGTGTTCATCGCCGCCGCGGCCTGGCTTGCAAACAGCAGGATGATCGCCCTTTCGGAGTCGTTCATGGGGAAATCCGATTTCCTGAACAGCGTCAGACAGCCAAGGGCGGTATCCTTGAAGGTAAGCGGAATTGAGGCGGCATACAGGAAGCCATGCCCCCTGATCATATCTTCCAACCCCTTTACTTCCTGCATCTCGACGGTTTCTGCCCCTCCTTCCGAGAACGCCCTGCCGACAAAGGAATCGTCAGGCCGCAGCGGCGAGGGGACCTGGCCCGGATCGATTCCCGCCGAATCCGCAGGATGCAGCATTCCGTCCTTCCAGAGGCGCCACAGGACCGCGGCGTCTGCGTTCGAAAAGGCCAACGCGGACGTGACGATGATATGTTCCAGATCGCCGCCGGGGCTCTGCAGAGACCCGACAGACACGTCGTGCAACCGCACGAGCTTTGAGATATCGGCCTTCTTCGCCTCGATGAAGTTCTGATTTTCCATCGCAGAAGCCAGTTCGGAGGCGAGGACCTCGAAGGAATGCAGGGAGGTAGCACCGATCTCCTCCCCCCTGCCGGCGATCAGCACCCCGAGGACCGGAAATGCCGGGCAATGGAGACACCCGCAAATCTTGTCTTTCCCTGCGACCGACTGGGGGCTCCGGCAGAGGGTGCCGTCTATCAGCCAGCACCTGTCGTCATCGGCGAAAAACGCGGGGCAGGTTTCGTGCCGGCAGAGGTTGATATCCCTGCACCTTCTCCTTTGTCGGGACAGTATCGGAACGACCGCGACATTGGCGTCAGAAGAGGACGCCCCGAGTTCCTCAGCCCTTTTGACCGAGGGCACCGCCTCGCGGATCGTCTTTGTGAGGGGATGCTCGTCCGAGAGCAGGATCCCCATCGCGCAGAACCCCTCGCCGCCGCCCTTCTTGAATTCATGGGAGAGAAGTCCCGTTTCCCTGTCGACAAGACAGAGCGAAGCGTAGCCATAGCCCAACTCGTCTGTTATGGCGCGGAGGAAGCGCTCGATGATGTCTTCCAGCGCGAGGTCGCCCCTGAAAACCTCGGAGGAGAGTTCGGCGGCCACCCTCAACTCGTCTGTCCGCTCCTGCACGGCATTTTCGAGGTCCGTATGGGAGCGCTCGATGCTCTCGGCCATCTCGTTGAAGCAGGACGCCAGCGCGCCGATCTCATCGTGGTGTTTCAGCTGTATCCTGTGGCCGAGCTTTCCCGATTTCAGGCGCAGTGCGCCCCGGTGCAGCACCCCCAGCGGTTCGAGGACCTTCTTCCTCAGGGCCGCCACGAGGAACGCTTCGCTGGCAAGACCCAGGATGATGGCAAAGAGGAGGAGCCGCCGGGCCGTTTCAGAAACTGCGTTCTGCGCCCCGGCGAGCGAGGTCCTGACCACCATCATCCCCCTTTTGCTGTCCTTTGCGGAATGGCAGCGATGGCACCTCCGGTCGTTCGGGATCGGCCGGTAGAGGGTCAGCTCCTCTGCGGTGGCGACATGATAGTCACGATCGAGTCGCAGGATCTCTTCCGGCACGGCAAGGGAGGTGCCGAAGGCGGGCCGCCCCTGCGTTCCGACCACTCCCACGGTCATCGCCCCCGTGCCGTTTATTGCCTTCATGTTGCCGGCGAGGACATCGGGGTCGGAGTCAAGCATCATGAGGGTGATGTTCTGCGCGACGATGTTGGCGGCGCGGAGGGAATCTTCTTCGTACAGGGAATAAATGATCGCTTTTTCCCGCTGGAGGATGAGAAAGGTGAGGATCCCGAAAAAGAAGATGACGCCGAAAAAAAGTATCCAGAAGAGCTGTCTGCTGAGGCTTTTGATGGTTGCTTTCTCCCTCGCGCGTCGCGAATAACGCTGTTCTTATATTGTATTTTTGAGGCGCACGTTATCCTTCTTTCAGGATAGCGCGTACGAAAAGGAAAAATCAATACCGGGGCTCCTGAGGGGCACGGGCGGGCGGGGCCTGCTGCGCGGGTAAAGTTTACAAAGGGGGCCGTTTTGTGGTATAAAACTATTTTGCCAGTAGCGCTTGGGGAGTCGTCCAATGGCAGGACGGTAGACTCTGGATCTGCTTATAGGGGTTCGAATCCTCTCTCCCCAGCCATTGACTGTTATGAGTAAACGGTGAAGGGCAGTCGGTAAAAGGAGCGGTTCTCCCCGGGTCGTTCTTTTTTGCTGCCCATTTTTCGCGTTTTGCTATTCAGCATAAAGGTCCCATCGTCTAGTGGCCTAGGACGTGGCCCTCTCAAGGCTAAAACACGGGTTCGACTCCCGTTGGGACCGCCAAACTTCTTTTGTGCTCGAACAGGCTTATCTTGCCGTACTCCCCGTCGTATCCGGGGGAACCGGTGACGTCTCCCTCATTCTGCTGATCTCCTCGGCTCGGACTGGATAGCCGGCGTCTTTCACCATGCCTTCTGCAGGGACGTTTACCACCGCTTTTCGCGTCCCGGGCTCATCCAGTTGACTCATAGGAAAATGTTACCGAAGGGTCGGTGACTCAACGTGAGTTTTTACAGTGCAACTGGAAGATCTTGCTGAGCCTCTTCTCTATGGCCTTTCTCAGGTGGAAGGGGTTAAGCGTTTGGAACAGATCGGTGAGCTCCTTCTTAACCCCGGGCGGTATATCCTCCGACTCCATGACTCTCTGATAAGGCGTCTTGGGAGTATCATATCGTTTAATCGTTTTTGAGACAACCCTGTCTTTTTTGAGGAGTTTCACCGAAGGGCAGAAGAAGTTATGGAAGAGCCTCCATTCGGTAGTGTAGAGCTCATTGAGCAGAGGGACGACCTGAGGGTTGTCGAAGCGGTGATACCCAAGCCACTGTCTGACGTGGGTCCAGTTCTTCTGTTCCACATGGGCGTTGTCATCCTTGTGATAGGCCCTGCTGCGGGTAAACTGCACGGGATGCTTTCTGTCGGTGAAGTGTCTCAAGAGATGATGATTCAGGAACTCAGAGCCGTTGTCACTGTCAAATCCCAGTAACGGAAACGGCAATGAAGTCTCTATGTCCTTTACCTTAGCTACAACGTCAGTTTCTCCTTTGCCCCACACGGCCCTCTGCTCTGTCCAGCCGGTGGCGATATCCACGCAGTCGATGGTGAAGGCAAACATGCCTGCCATGGATGTGCCACAATGGGCAACCGTATCGGCCTCCAAGAATCCGGGACGGGATTCGTACCACTGGTTCGTCTATAGGTATCTGTTTCCTTAGGAGGGTGCCGGGTTTTGTGGTGGACTTGCCGCGCCCTTTATACTTCACCCTGACCGGCTTCAAAAGCCTGTCAATGCTTGAAGGAGAGATCGCCTGCAGGGCTTTCGTCACCTCCGCGGTAAGACAACCATACTGCTGCGCATATCCTGGCAGCCAAAGCGGGAGCACTGCTTTGAGCCTCTTGGAACAGGGAAGGTTCGCCGCAAGCCATATGCGTTTCAGAGGAGCTATTATCTCCTCCGCCTGGTATTTGGGTGCTCTGCCTTTCTTTTTCTCTTTCGGCTTACTAAACCGTCTGAATTTCTTTAGCAGCCGTATGGCATGCTTGCGATGGTACCCACAGGCAGCACAGAATTCATCCAGGATAAGCTTCTCTTGCCTCCTGGTGCCTTCTTTGTACCTTTGATGAATTGCTTCAAGATACTCTCGCTTCGATCGTGAACTCATTAAACCCGTCCCTTCTTATGCATGTTTTTTCGGTAATATGCATTATGAGTCAACGATCCTCTTTGTTTACTCCTTTGGGTAACATTTTTTGTGAGTCAATTCGGGGTTGATAATGCAAACTCTAGGCTTGCGCCTGCCGCCTTGTGAATAAATGCCAGTTTTTTTGATATAATACAGCTGTCTAGGGCGTTTCTATCGAGTAAACGAATCTAGCTGCGAGGTCAGATCATGAACCGTTGCCTGTCAGTCATAATTCTGATAGTTGTTTGGAGTTCGGCAGCTGTTGCTGGCGAAAATGTTACCGGACACTTATCGGGCTCCTGGGTCCCCCCGGGTCTCGGCCCAATCTCCGATGGGCTGATCTATGCCTTCGATGCGACTTCCGGTCCTCCGCCGCAACGCGATCGTCCTCTGCATAGCCCAGTCGGCATAGCCGTGACAGACGCTGCAGGTAAATTTGCTCTGGAGCTTCCGGAAGGCACATACTTCCTGTCAACCAGGAAGCAGGCGCATGGGGACATACCGGGGCCTCCTCAGGAGGGAGATTTGTACGGCCTTGTCCGCGATCAAAGAGGGGAGTTAATTAAGTATGCGGTGAAACGCGGCGAGACGACCGATGTCGGCGTTCTCCAGGGGGCTACCGTCTTTAAATCGCGCGCCATAAAGATGCCTGAAGGGACGACCGCAATAGCGGGCGTGGTCAAAACTGTAGACGGCACGCCTTTGGCCGGTGTAGTAGTCCTCGTTTATGATAATCCCGATGTCAAGCGCAAGCCGAACTTTGTATCGCGTGCAACGGGAAAGGATGGAAAATATACTGTCAAGGTTGACCGGGGGGGAACCTTTTTTTTGACTGCCCGTACGTTTGACGAAAAGGGTGGCCGCCCAAAGGCCGGAGGTTTGGTCGGCGTTTATGGAGGTGAGACGATGAGGCCGGTTACTGTGGAAGAACATAAATTGGTTGAAGGGATTGACATCCAGGTTCATCCATTTGTAGACAAAAAGCCTGCTAACAGGCCCCCACTGATCTCCCGGTGAACTTTGCCGGGGCTTTTTCGGAAAGGCCGCCGTGGTGATCATGTCTGTGACAATGGTATGTCAAGCATTGCCGGGAAGGATCCGGCTCAGTTATATCCGCAGGACTGAACTGATTTGACAGGTCTGCGACTTGTGTGTTATCTATAATCAATATGAATAGACTGATCCCCGTTCCCCGAAAGATAGCCATTCAGGTGTGATTGCGACATCTGTTATCGATACTGATGAATAGGGCATAACATTCAGAGACTTTGGTGCTTGTTTCAAGAGGCGGCTTATGCCCGTATCCGGGCGGCAAGGAGAACAGAAATGAGATGGGAAAACGGAATGAGCAAGGTGAGTATCTTGAGGTTCGCGGCGCCTGTTGGGATGGCGCTTCTTTTTTGTGCCGTTATTGCAGGGTCCTTTGCGGGGCCCTCCCTGGCAGCTGAAAAGGCGAAGGTCCCGGGGTTCGAAAACACCAACGTCATTCTTGTGTCATTGCAATGCCTGCGGCCAGACCACATGGGTATGAACGGATACTCCCGGGACACGACCCCGAACCTCGACCGGATCGCGAAGTCGTCGGTCGTGTTCCAGAACTCGATCGCGCAGACGAACCTGACTCCGGTCGCCATGATGTCCGCGCTGACAGGGCAATACCCGCGGGTCAACGGGTTGGTCACCTTCGACGTGACGAAGGATTCGGTGCCCTCACGGACGATCCCGGAGATCCTGAAGTACTACGGCTATAAGACGGCTGCGGTCGTGACCTCGCCGGAGTTTGTTCTGCGTTTCGACAGCGCATCCGGCAAGACTATCGATCTCCGTGATGTTTTCTCGAGGGGGTTCGACGACTACATCTGGCCGAAGCGCCATGTCGGCAGGTCGATGCGCGTGGTGCCGACCGAGGCCCTCGATTGGCTCGGCAAGAACAAGTCGAAAAAGTTTTTCCTTTGGATAGCTTCGGGCTCCATACACCCGCCGTATGCCGCTACTGTCCCTGAGCCTGACAAATCGACGTATGATCCTCCCGCGTACAAGCCGTTTTGGCAGAACTTTTATCCGGTCTCCGGCAACGAAGGGGGCCCGGACGACCCCACGATCGACCTCCTGCTGAGGATATGGAACAACGATTTTTACGAGGGCTTCAAACCCGTGTATCACCTTAAGCCGGCGGACGCCGAATACATCAAGGCGAGATACGACGCAGGCATTCATTACACGGACAAGTTCATCGGCGAGCTGATGAACAAGCTCAAGGAGACGGGACTCGATAAAAACACCGTTGTAATATTTTATTCGATTCACGGGAAAGCCCTCGGGGAGCAGGGTATCTTTATCAACTACGACCTCTATGAATCAGTCTTGAAGAATTTGCTGATGATCGATTTTCCCGACGGCAGGTACGCCGGCCGGCGGATTACCGATCAGGTACAGGGAGTGGATCTTCTGCCGACCATTCTCGGGTATCTCGGCATCCCGGTCGCGGCAGACTTGCAGGGCACCGATTTGATGCCGCTGGTCCGCGGAGAGGCCGGGGCCAAGGGAAGCCCCTACGCCTACATTGACAGAATGCCCTGGTGGGAACACTGGATGAGCCGGTTCTTTCTTGAGTTTAAATTCCAGGATCCCCTGAAGAGGAACCACCCTCCGTCGGAGGATAAGGCGATAGCCGCGTATGAGAATATGCTCCTTAAGGAATTGCCGGAGGGTGCGTATCCGCCCGGCGATGTCGCGATCCGGACGACACACTGGAAGCTGATCCTCCGGAAAAACCCACGGTTGCTCGAGAAGGTCTCATGGCCTGCCTTCATTACCGGGAAGCCGGTTAAAATCACGAACATGGAGCTGTACGATCTGACCGCAGACCCGGCCGGGATGCACGATGTAGTGGCGGAGCATCCGGAGATCGCCGCGGAGCTCAAGGCGAAGCTGATGGCGTGGGATGCCGAAATCGAAAAGAGGAAGGCGCCGTACCACAAGTCCGGAGAAAAACGGTATATCATCCCCTATCCATGAGAGGTATGATCGAATGCGAATGCTTTCCGACATTGTCAGGCAAAGAGAAGACGGCCATAATCGCGGGGTTACTTATCTGTTTTTCATAGGCGCGTTCGATCTCATCGGGATGCGATGCCAAGGGAAAGCCGGGCTGGCCGCAGCTGCGGCAGTGCTGGCGATCATTTTGATCGGGGTTCGTCCAGCCTGTGCGGATACGACAGGCCGGGGTGCTGATCCCAGTCCGGTGCAGGCAGGAAAGACCGGCGCAGCGGACGGTGGACCTTCGGCGGAGGCGGGTTCGGCCTTCCCAGGTGGTCCGCTTATGGAGCGGCCCAAGCCCGCGACGTATTGGGCAACGGTTAAGCCCGGGACATACGTGGTCAGGACGATCTGGGATAACACTCCCCTGTCCGGTGTCCGTGTCGAATGGCGCCGGCATCTGCGGGACAAGGTTCCTGCCCTTACCGCGATTACTAAAGGCATGGGCACTGCGATTTTCCATCCGGAGTCCGGGGCCTATTATTTGACTGCTGAATGGCGGTCTGACGGCGATTATGCAAGGCCGCTGAAGCCCGGCGACCGTTTCGCCTGGTTCGGCGGGAGTCCTTGGCTGATTTCGGCCGAGAACAGCGAAGAGATCACCATGCTGCTTCAGGAAGTCCCTTCGCTTCCTGCAGAATCCGCTGCTCCTAAAGCTGGATCGGGAGTCTACGGCGTAGTGATGTATGACGGCGCCCCTGTGGCTGACGCCGGGGTCTTTGCATATGCCAAGACCGGCACGTGGTTGAGGGCTGACGATTACCAGGCAATGGTTCGTACAAATGAGAAAGGGGAGTTTGCGCTTCATCTCCCTCCGAACCGTTACTATCTTTTGGCCCGGCTGAGGACCGACAAGGGCGTGTACATAGGTCCTATGCATAAAGGGGATCTTCTCGGGTACGATCCACGTAATCCGGTTGTTGTAGAGACAGAGCGCTACGCGGCGTCGGCGATACCGATGTTCAAACTCAGGATGGAAAAGACGCGCGGCGCATCCTCCGCTTTGCCGCCTGCGACGATCAAAGGACGCATCGTCGACAGCGACGGCCACCCGGTGCATGGCGTATATGCAGCACTCTATTTGAACCCTAAAATGGTCGGCATGCCCGTGTTTATTTCTGGGTTTACGGGAGCCGATGGCCGGTTCGATCTTTCCGTGCCTGTCCAGGGAGGATATTTTCTGTGTTCGAGAAGCGTTTATGGGCGGCCGCTGGCGGGATCATGGTTCGGCCCATGGAAGGGGAGCGCTGACCACTCGATCCATGTCAGGTTTGGAGAGGTTCGATCGGACATTGAGATTGTCGTAGACCGGCTATCGGAGGATGCGCCTCCGTTTGAGGAACCGTGAGCGCTCCCGAGGCGGAAAGGTGAGTTTGAAGATGAGGAAAAAGTTCTTGATGGCGACGTCGCTGATACTTGGTCTTGTCCTGCACTGCTCCGCCTTTGCCTACGGGGAGTATCACCGTCCATTCGTCAACGGCGGCACCGTTACCGGCCGGGTGGTCATAAAGGGAGTGGGACCGATGATAGGAGGGACCGTATTTCTGATCGATGCGGAGGCAGGTACGCCGCCTTCGGCGACGAAATACTGGCTCGTCCCTTCCTATGTGTATGTGCTCGACGATAACGCGGCATTCAAGGCCGTCGTCCCCGAAGGCACGTATTATATCGGGGCGATAGAGCGGCGTTCGCCGGAGATACTCGGCCCTCCCGAAGAAGGGGACTATTTCTTTATCAGTCAGGACAAGAAGGGGAACCCGAAGATGCTCACCGTCTGGAAGAACTCCGTCGTCGATCTCGGCGTGCTGAATGACGCGGTGAAGTTCCGCCATACGATGCTTGAGCAGGAGGGCATTACCGCAATAGACGGCGTCGTTCGCGACGGTCAGGGCAAGCCGGTCGGGGGGATGGTGGTGTTTGCGTACCCGACATCGGTAATGTTCGGCCGGCCGCTCTTTGTATCGGAGCGGTCGGGCAAGGACGGCAAATTCTCGCTGAGGCTCTCCGGCGGCGGCACGTATTATCTGACTGTCCGTGCCGGATATGGCGGCGGGCCCCCCGCTCCCGACGAGCTGATCGGAGTCTACAACTACGGCGCGCCGGTGAGCGTCGGGACAAAAGAGGTGAAAAAAGGGATCGACCTGCTGGTGAAGAAGTATCTGGAGTGGTTTCAGCAGGAAGAGGAGTAACGGCGGGTCTTTTCCCTGCCCCGCGCCACAACTGTCTCGCCCCGGCCGTGCGTCCCTTTTGCGGCGAAAGGGATGACGGCGGGGTTTCGGTCTGCCTGCTCGGACATGCCGCTGAGGGCAACGTTGAGAATGCTCCGGCCGGTGTGGTAAAATAATCGAGTTTCCGCATGGAATATCTTTTGATGCCGGTGAAGAAACGAAATTGCATAGCCGTTCCCTCCAACGTTCAAGGACGTATTATCTCATGAGTAAATGTGTTGCCTGTCTCGGGTCCCTCTGCCTTGTTCTCATCCTGCTTCCTGCCGTAGCCGCCGCTACGCTGATCCATTCCGACACTGTCTGGTCGGGGGCCGTCTCGGTCGATGAAGACGTTCTGGTTGCCGAAGGCGCGACGCTTACGATCTCTCCCGGCACGGTCATAACCGTGACGCCCTCGGAGAGTACCAAGACCGATCCCGAATACATATCCCCGTTGACCGAGATCACGGTAAGGGGCACGCTCATCTCCGACGGGAACAAGGATGCGCCAGTCATCTTTGCCGCCCGGGGCGGGAAGAAGGCAACGTGGGCGGGCATCCTCGTAGACGGAGGAAAGGCGAGGCTGACTTCCACTACGGTCCGCGACGCCGAGACGGGCGTCTACGCAATGCGGGGCACAATCGAGATGGACGGAGCGCTCTTGACGAAGAACCATTACGGGCTTGCGGTACAGGGCAGGGAGGCGGCGGTCAGGATCTCTTCAAGCGATGTCAGCGGAAATGATTACGGCGCGGTGCTGATGCGCGGGGCGAAGATCGAAGGCGAAGGCTGCGTCGTAAAGGGCAACGAGAAGAAGGACCTCTTTTCTCCGAACGTGAAAGAGTATCCCGTTTCGGAAAGGGAATACCGCGCTCCACGGAAAGAGGTTAGCAAGATGGTCGACGATACGGCGCTGCGAGGGGAAGTGATCTGGCAGGGCAGGGTCACCGTGGAAGGTATCGTCCGTGTGCCGGAGGACGCTCGTCTGATCATCCTGCCCGGCACGATCGTGGAGTTCACGAAGAAGGACACCAACGGAGACGGCATCGGTGAGAACGGCATCCTGATCCAGGGGACCATTATCGCCAAGGGCACGAGGGAACACCCCATTTTCTTCAGGTCTGCTGAGAAGCACAGAAGAATGGGCGACTGGGATTCGATCAATATCATGAATAGCGACAAGGTCGGAAACCTCATCGAATATTGCCAGATCGAGGACGGTTACCGGGGGCTTCACTTCCATTTCGCAAATGTGACCGTGACGAATTCGGTCATCCGGAATAATTATCGGGGAGTGCAGTTCCAGGAGTCGATTGTCGAGATCAGGGATTCCGATCTTTACGGGAACAAGAGCGGCCTTCAGGCTCGCGATTCGGAGATCCTCTTCCGGAATAACGTAGTTTCCGGAAACGATACCGGGATGAACGTCTTCCGGAATACCCTTGCGATGAAGGACAACATAATCATGAACAATTTCCTGGAAGGCCTGAGGGTCAGAGAAGGCGTCCCGGTCGTCGAAGGGAATCTCATGGACGGCAACCGCTACGGGATCATGGTCGTCGATTCGGTCTACGGGAAGTTCAGCTCGAACATGATCTCGCACAATCTCGAATCCGGGCTGTCGCTGAAAGGCACGGACAATATCGAGATCAGCGGCAATGTCATCCAGTCCAACGGCATCGACGGCATACATATCCAGGGCTCGGGCGGCATCATCCGGAACAACCTGATTTCCGACAACGCGGAGCGTGGAGTCGGGGTCCTGACCTTTTATGGGGAGATCACCGCCAACAATATCCTCGAAAACGGCCGGTACAATCTCGGCATCGAGGGGGAGAAGGACGTCTCGGCGCCGATGAACTGGTGGGGCGGGGCCGATATGAAGAAGACGATCTCGGACAAGGATTCCGATCCCTCCAAGGGCAGGGCGGTCTGGCAGCCCCTGCGGGAAGGGCCGGTCAGGCTGGTATGGCCCCTCAGGGAGGTCACCGCGGACGCGAAATGGCGCGGGGACATTGCCGTGGATAACGAGGTGACCGTTGATCCCGGCGTCGAGCTTGCGGTATTCCCCGGCGCGAGGGTCTTCTTTGCGAAGGGGAAGGGGCTTCACGTCAAAGGAAGGATAACCGCGCGGGGCGAAAAGGCCTCACGCATTCTTTTTGCGGCGGCGGATGGGAACAAGGCGGCCGAATGGGGCGAGGTACTCATCGATCACGCGCAGGGGAGCATATTTGCCTACACCTTTTTTGAAAACGCGACCTGGGCTCTGCACAGTCACTTTACCGACCTCCGTGTGGAGGATTGCGCTTTCGTGAACAACGGCGGAGGCATTCGTTTCACCAGCGGGCCGATAGAAGTCAGGGATTCGTATTTCACGAAGAACGATATCGGGATCAGGGCGTTCAGGGGCGTCGCGCAGTTCACCGGGAACGTAATCACCGGAAACCGCATCGGCATCTTTGTCAGAGAAAAAGGAGGAGGGCTGACCCTGCGGAAAAATAATCTCTTTGCCAACGGCGATTACAATATCAGGATGGGGGATTTCAATACCGAGGACGTGGACGCGAAAGACAACTGGTGGGGCAGCGATTCGCCGTCGGGGACTATATATGACGACAGGAGAGAGGAAGGCATCGGCAGGGTCGTGTGGGACCATCCTGCGAGCCGTCCTTTTCCTCTGGCGGTTCCTCAGGGGATAGGCGTGGCAAAATGAAAGGACTCCTGCTGCATAGGCGCGTAGGAGGGCTTTGGATTGCATCCTGCGTCTTTTTCGTGCTGTGCTGCGGGAGGGCTGTCGCGGCGGATACCGTTTCCCGGGGCAACAGTGCCATGTTGACGGGAAAGGTCAGCGATGCCTCCGGGTTGTCGGTCGAAGGCGCGATGGTCTTCATCTACAGCAGCCCGGCGGTGCGGCAATCCGCCGATTTCATGTCCGCGCCCACGGAGAAGGACGGTATATACCGGCTGCTTCTGCCCCCGGGGAGATACTGGGCGGTCGCACGCCTGAAGAAGTCCATAGGGTTCGGGCCGCTGATGCCGGGGGACAAGCATTCGGGCGAGCCAGTGGAAGTCGATCTGGCCATGGAAAAGGAAGTTACGCTCGATTTTACCGTGGTGGATCTGAAGGAAGCGATGAATTTGAGGGAGAAGACGAGGGAAGTTGCGGTCAGGTTGACCGGGCGGATCGTCGACGGGAAGGGGACCCCGCTTGCGGGGGTATACGCGGTTGCCGGAAGGCGCGAAAAGGTCTCGGGGGTGCCGGAGTATCTCTCGGCGTGGTCCGATGCGGACGGCCGCTATACGCTCTACGTCACGAAGGGGAAGTATCACCTCGGAAGCGCCGCGGCATTCCCCCCGGGTGAGACGTACGTCGCGGGGCCGGCAGTCACGGTGGACGGAGACAAGGCCGGCATGGATATTGTACGGGACGTCCGCAAGGGAAGATAACCGGAGGGCGGATGTTTTATAATAACAAAGGCGGCCGGGAGGGACGAACGCCGGATGCAAAGGAGGCAACGAATATGAAAAAGGCGATTGTGACGGCGGTGATAATGATAGCGGCGGTGTTTCTTGCCCCGGCGGCGGACGCCTGCGTCGGGAAGGTGCTGAACGTCGGTGTTCTCAATTCCCCTGAAGGGCAGGTGCTTTCGGAACTGCTTTCGACGCTCATCACGGAGAGGACCGGCACGACGGTCACGATACAATTCTTCAGGAATGACCAGGAACTTGATGAGGCGATGAAGAAGGAGAAGGTGGACATCTCCTTCGAAAATACCGTGAGGGCATTGCGTGTGCTGAACAGACCTGCGGAGCAGGACGCCAAAAAGGCATACGAGGTGGTGAAGGCTGCCTATGAAAAGGAGAGGGGAATGGTCTGGCTGAGGCCCTTCGGATTTCTCAACGGCAACGGCGGCGCCCCTTCCTATACGGCTGCCCTCCTCCGGTCGGCGGTGCTCACCAATTTTCCGGCGCTTCCGAGAGTTATCAATAAGCTCTGCAGCAGCATCAGCGACGAGGCCTACACGAGGCTTGTCAAGTCGGTCGAATCCGGCGAGAAACCCAAAAAAGTCGCACGGGATTTCCTTAAGGCAAAGAGACTCATCTGACGGCAGCTCGGGTGTCGGGACAGTCGAATATCTTCGGCCGGGCCTTCCGCTTCCTCGCATCGAAAGAACTGGCGGCGGTCCTGCTGATACTTCTGTGCGTGGCGCTCATCCCCCGGACGCTTCGGGAGACCGAGGAGATTTCGCTGGGGCTGCTCCCCCGCATCCTCTTCGGATGTCTCGCCCTGAACCTGGTCTTCTGCACCGTCAGGAGGGCGAGGTCCTTCTCAAAGGCGGTGCTCGTGATCCATATCGGTACGATCGTGACGCTGACCGGCGCCGTGATCAGTTCCTACGGTTTCGTCTCGACGGTGAATGTCTATGAGGGGACGTCGGTGAATAGCGCGTACCGGTGGGACCTGAAAAGAGAGACGCCCCTGGGTTTCAAGCTTGGCCTGCGGAAGGTCCATGTCGAGTATTATCCGGTGCCGGTGAAGGTGGGGGTGCTCAGGGGGAACGAAAAGGTCGCACTGTTCGAACTGAAGACCGGGCAGGACTTTCGTCTCGACCGCTATACCGTCGCCGCCGATTCGATAGAATTTCCGGCGGAGAACCTCCATCTTGTCGTGACGAACGGGGGCGAGCGCATCGGCGACGCCTGGACCGGGGGGGAACGCAACCTTCCTTCGGGTTTTCCGTATTCGTTCGAACTCGTTGCCTTCAAGGACCCCGCGATGAAGCGGGTATGGGTCGACCTGACGCTTACGAAGGGGGATCGCGTCGTCGAGGGGACCTCCGCGGTGAACAGTCCGTTGACATGGGAAAAACTTAATTTTTATAATACTTCATTGGACGCGGACCGTTATGGTAATCGGTTCGCGGGTATTCAGATAACCTACGACCCCGGAAAGCCTTTCGTGTATTGGGGGTTTGCAGTGATAGGTCTCGGGTCCGGAATGTATTTCGTGAGGAAGGTGTATGGAAAACGGTAATCTCGGAGCGCCGGGGAAGTGGCTTATCAGGGTCGGCAGGATGACGCGTCGCATTCTTCTGGCGGGTTTCCTTATTCTTTTTGCGGTCTCCTGCAACGCGCCGGCGCCGAAACAGCAGAAGAAGACCTACCGGATCGGCTATATGATCTGCAACAGCGAACAGGAGACGATGCACCGGTTCAGGCCGCTGACGGCGTATCTTTCCAAAAAGGTCGGCGTGAATTTCGAGATGGTCCCGATCGACACGGTCGACTTCGTCAAGCAGGTCGGCACGCTCGACTTCACCCACACCAATTCGCTCCTGTATATCATCATGAACCGCGATTACGGCGTGGACGTGCTCGCCGCCGAAAAATCAGGGCCTCTCGGGGGCAGGTCGCAGGGCGCGATCATCGCGCTGAAGAAGAGCGGCATCAAGACCATCAAGGACCTGAAGGGGAAGTCGATGATCTTCGGTCCGTCCCTCGGTCCTACGGCGTATATGTCCCAGCTGGATCTTCTCCAGAAGGGCGGACTCAATCCGGACAATGATCTTGCTTTTTATACTATCCCCTCGGGCGCGTTCAAGCATGAAAAGGTCATTTACGGCGTCCTGTTCGGGAAATACGACGCCGGCGCCGTTCCGGTCACCGATTTCGACCGGATGATCGAAGAGGGCAAGATCGACCGCAATGAATTCACGGTGGTCGGCGAAGGGCTGCCGATCCCGTACTGCACCTTCGGGGTGACGCAGAAGACGGACGAAGGCCTTGCGCAGAAGGTCAAGAAGGCCCTCCTTGATCTGAAGAAGGACGATACCGTCGAGGTCGACGGACAGGTCGTGCGGGTGCTCGAACAGGCGAACATCGACGGATACGAGGACGTCAGGGACAAGGATTACGACAGCGTGAGGGAGATGGCGAAGAGGACGAACATGCCCCCCTACCAGAGGTACTGATGGACTGGCTCGATCGGATATCGATCTGGGCGATCGTGATTCTCATCATCAGCTCGTTTGCGCTTATCAGCGGCCATATGGGAGAGGCGCGGCTGGATAAGAGCCTCCAGCAGCAGAAGGCAGCTGCGACCGACTCTGCCGCGGCGGGGGGAGAAGTCGCCTCGCAGGTGAGGGCGATCAGAAATCTCATGGAGGCGGGCAACCTCGCCAAGGCGGAGCCGCTGGCAGAAGAACTGCTCCGGAAACACCCGTACGAGGGAGGTGCCCGCATGGTGATGGGAGATATTTATATGAGAAAGCAGGAGTCGGTCAAAGGGGTCCTCCAGTACAAGGAGGCGGTCGACCTGAACCCCGATTACCTCGACAAGAAAACCCCCTCCTTTCAGGGGAAGAAACTGAAGGTGGCGGTCAGGGAGGCCCTGGCGGAACTCGAGGCGGGCCTCGTCCGCAACCCCGCGGATGAGACGCTGAAGAAGGAGAGAAAGACCATTTATTATCTCCAGAGGAGGATTGCGGGAAGCTGCTCCTAAGACGGCACGGCTCTCGCATATGAACGAGATGAAGGCGCTGAGAAAGACAGAGATAGGAGAAAAGGCGGCGTTGCCCGCCGAACAGTCATGCTATCCCAAGTACCTGTTTGTTCTTGCGGGCGCGGTGATCGGTATCGGCGGGGTGATGCTGAGTTATTACGGAAATCCGGCCAACACCGGGTTCTGCGTGTCGTGCTTCATGGAGAATATCGCCGGGGCGCTCGGCCTTCACGGAAACGTCCGCATGCAGTACCTGAGGCCCGAGATCATCGGGTTCGTGCTCGGCGCGTTCCTGATGTCGGTTCAGCGCAAGGAGTTCGTCGCCACCGGAGGAAGCTCTCCCCTGCTGCGGTATCTCGTCGGGATACTCCTGATTATCGGGTGCGCGGTCTTCATGGGATGCCCCATCAAGATGGTCTTCAGGATCGCTGCCGGCGACCTGACGGCATGGATCGGCGTCGTCGGACTTGCCGCGGGAGTGTATATCGGCCTGAAATTTCTCGAACACGGATTCAGCCTCGGGAAGCCCGGCCGCGTGCCGTACGCCAACGGCCTGCTGATACCGATATTCATGGCGTTCCTGCTCGTCGCCCTTCTGTGGAAACCCGGTTTTATCGCGACGAGTACCAGGGGGTCCGGGGCCGAGTATGCACCCCTCGCCCTTTCCCTCATCGTCGGTCTTGCGGTCGGCGCGATCGGCCAGAGGACCGGCTTCTGCATAACCGGGGGGATGTCGAGATTCTTCCTCTGGGGACCGAGGGAATTTACGGTCTGTCCGAGGACGACCGGTCTGGCGATCGGGATCTCCTCGTTTTTCGGGTTCGCGCTCGTCGCGAGTCTTCTTACCGGCCAGTTTTCGCTCGGCTGGTACGGCCAGCCCAGCTCGAACGAGAGCCACGTATGGAATTTTCTCGGCATGCTCGTCGTAGGCTTCGGGTCGGTGCTGATCAGGGGATGCCCTTTCAGGCAGCTGATATCCGCGGGACAGGGCGATACCGATGCCGGCGCCGCGGTGCTCGGGATGCTGACGGGAGCTGCGCTCGTTCAGGACTGGGGGCTCGGCGGCACCGCGGCGGGTACTCCCTATGAAGGCCAGGTGGCGGTCCTCTTCGGTTTCTGCGCTCTCCTGATTATCGGGCTTCTCTACCGGAGGCGGGGCGAAACGTTTGCGCCGGAATTTCAGGCGGGGCTTGACTAGCGTGGCGCAATGTCGTTACGAACAGCCGGCATGAAAAAAACAGAAGAATGCCAGGTCCACGGTGCTCCATCCCGGGCGGCCAATAAGACGCTCCTTCTCATGCTGCTCGCCTCTTTTTCTCTGATCGCATGGCATGTATGGAGTTTCGGCCCTACCCTTCAGACGGCGAACCCCGCATTGATGGAGCGCTCGTTCGTGGTGCGTTTGGGGAGAGAGATGTGGGATATGTTGTTCAACCCGCACGGCATTGCCGCTGAGCTGCGGGACATCTTCCCGTACTTCATCGTCGGGATACTCATTGCCGGCTATATCCGCACCTACAAGATCGCCGTGAAACTCCAGGCCAGCCTCAGAAAATACGGTTATTTGAGCGTGTTTCTGGCGTCTCTGGTCGGCATCCTTACCCCTTTGTGCGCCTGCGGTACGCTTACGACAGCGGTGAGCCTGCTGTTTGCGGGCCTTCCTCTGGCCCCGGTGATGTCGCTTCTGGTGACCTCTCCCCTTATGAGCCCCTCGACCTACCTGCTAACCATGAGCGAACTCGGACCGGAATGGACGGTGATCAGGACGATCGCGGCCTTCTCGATGGGTATTTTCGCCGGGACGATAACCCATCTGCTGAGGAACAAAGGGTTCCGGACCGAGGATATTTTTATCGAGGGGGCGATCCCGAGGGGCGATTTCCACGACGAGGCCTATCCGGACGAGCGCCTTCGGTGCAACTGCAAGGAGAAGTTCGGCCACAGGGTGGCGGCGAAGACCGACAGCATGTTCGTCATCTTCCTGGCGAAGTCGTCCGAGATGCTTTGGCTTGTCGGCAAGTATGTCCTCGTCGGCGTGGTGATGGGGATCATCGTCGAACGGTACATGCCGTACGAATGGATTTACCGGTTCTTCGGAGAAAAAGACCCTCTGAGCGTCATATGGGTTGCGCTCGCGTCTGTCCCCCTTTTTCTGCACCAGATCAGCGCATCGAGCATCGTGTATCATATAAAGAGCTCTCTGCACGGCACGATTGACGGCGGCGCCGCGCTTGCGTTTATGATAGGCGGCCCGGTTACGGCGGTGCCGACGCTGGTAATGTTCTGGACGATATTCAAGAAGAGGGCGTTTTTTCTCTATCTCTTCGTCTGCCTGGCCGGCACGATCCTCATCTCCTACGCGTTTCAGTTTTTGGTCTTCGTCCCTTACGCAGACACCGGCAATCCTCTCTTGAAGGGCGTCTCCGCGGTATCGGGCGGGACCTCGACGGCCATCCAGAAGAATGACGAGCATGTGCGGATCGTAATGGACCCCAACGGCAAGAATATGATCGCCACCTATACCAACGACGTCGAAGGGCAGGGAGGTGTCGTCTTCGATTCAGGCTTCGGGAGGTTTTTGAACGGTCCGGCCGACAAGTACGATACCCAGAGATATATCGGCAATGTCGCCGCGTGGCTCGAGCAGAACAATACCTCTGCGGCGAAGAAGAGCATCCTCATTTACGATACCTTTCACGGGTCCGGACTGGCGGCGGATGCGTTCAGCAGGAAGGCCGTTTCGCTCCTGGAGAAAAAGGGGTTCAGGGTCAGGCTTACCGACAGACGCGAAACCCCGGTGATTACCGGGGGTCTGCTCGGCGAATACAGCCAGATCTGGATGCTCTTTGGCAACGACGCGGGAGGGAGCTACCTCTCCGGCGCCGAACTGGAGGCGATCTCGCAGTTCACCGGAGACGGAAGGAGCATGTTGATCGTGGCGGGAACGCAGAGAGGCGGCGTCAATGATCTGGCCGCGGCGAACGAGGTGTCTTCGCGGTACGGGGTCCTCTTTGCCGGCTCCGTGCAAAACGGGGAAGAGCTTCCTGCGGCGACTGCGGCGTACTTTTTCAGCCGGGCTGCCAGGGTCATAGGCAGCATCCTGAAGGTTGTGCATAAGGCGTGACATGGTTCGTGTTGCGCCGGCGTGGATGCCAGGCTTGGCGGAAGCGCCGGAATGAATCCGCAAGAATCGAGGGAGACTATGAAAACGACTATCCTGGACGTTCAGAAACTCAAGAAGTTCAGCGATGAAAAGCGCCACCAGGAGACCATATGGACGGACGAACACTCCAAGATAAACCTTCTTTGCATGAAGCCGGGGCAGGAGATTGTGACCCATACCCACCACGGCAACCATCTCTGGATCGTCATTGAGGGCAAGGGAGAGTTCAGGTCGGGCAAGGAGACGCAGGTCATCGAGAGCGGCAAGATCGTGGTTGTGCCGCCGCTGGTGGATCACGGGATACGCAACGCAACGAGCGAAGACCTTGTGATCGCCTCGATCACTGCCCACGGCGACTGACGGAATGAAGATATACAGAAATCCCGGTGCGAAGTGGCGGGAGGAGGACCGGTATAAGGAGGAAGCATACGCCGGGCTCGGCAAGGGCGAGGACGTGGCCGACGTGGGAACGTCGATCATCCTCTGTTCCGGCAAGATGCACTCTTTCAATCTTCTCGGCACCGAGATATGGAAACTCTGCGACGGAAGGACGGTGGACGACATCGTTTCCGAACTGAAGCTGCAGTTCGACGTGGAAGAGGAGGTCCTCAGAAACGACGTCGTGGCGTTCCTGGAGCATCTGAAGGAGGAAGGACTTGTCGATGAAAGATAGTGTGATACCTGCCGCCCCCCTCACGGTCAACTGGGCCGTGACGAACCGCTGCAACTTTCAGTGCAGCCATTGTTACAGCAGGGCCGATGTCAGCGAAGAACTGGATTTTGATACCGTATGCGGGATCGTCGAAAAACTGGCGGCCGCGAAGGTCTTCTCGGTGAACTTCGGGGGCGGCGAGCCGCTTCTGAGAAAGGACCTGCTTGAGGTCGCCCGCTTTGCGGCGGACCGCGGGCTCTCGGTCTCGATGAACAGCAACGGGTTTCTGATCGACCGGGAGAAGGCGCGCCTTCTGAAAGAGGCGGGGTTCGCGAAGGTCGGCATCAGCGTCGACAGCCCGAAGGCCGAGGTGCACGACCGGTTCAGGGGCATTAAGAAGAGCCATGAGCGGGCGCTGGCCGCGCTTGCCCATCTGAAGGAGGCGGGCATCGAGACGTCGATTTCCTCCGTCATCTGCAAGATCAATATTGACGATGTCGACGGTCTTGTGGAAATGGCCCGTTCCTCCGGTGTTTCCAATATCAATTTTCACAACTTCAAGTGCTCAGGACTCGGCTTTGCCAACAAAGACATGCTCGACCTTAGTCCCGCGGAGTGGCGCGACTTTTATATCAAGGCGATCGCGATGAAGGGGACGGTGAAAGGCCTCCGCATCTCTCTCGAAGATCCGATCATCGCCCTGCTGGGGCACAAGGAGGGCGACTCGCTCGTGAAGGGGTCGGTTTGCGGAAAACTCTCTCTCAATATCAAGTCGAACGGGGATATTACCCCGTGCGGTTTTATCCCGATCGTCGTCGGGAACATCTGCAGGGACGACCTGATCGAGGTCTGGGACAACTCACCGGTCCTTCATATGATGCGGAACAAGGTGCCGAAGGGGAAGTGCGTAAGCTGCAAGAGCCATTCCGAGTGTCTCGGCGGATGCACGGCAAGGACCCTGGCCCTTACCGGCGACATGAACAACCCGGATCCCCACTGCTGGAGAAATGAATCTTAGGGAGTTGCTTTCTCCGATACGGATATACTGGGACCTGCCGGATGCGGCTTCCGATGAGGCGCTCTGCCTCCGGCTCTGTGAAGAGATAAAAGCCGCGAAGATCCTGTTTCTGAGTCTGCGGGAGCCGGCCGTGCCGGTGGGCGAATGCTGCCGGGCCGTCCTCGGGGGCCTTGGCGGCGGCATGATCGGGATATCCCTGACAGTCCGACCGGCTGCAGCGGAGCCTTCTCTCCTCGAAGATACGGTTGAGGCCGGGGCCTCAATTTTTGTCGATACCTCTTCGATGGAGGAGGTGAGATCCTTTTACGGAGGGAAAGAAGGAGGGGGGAAATCCGGCGTGCTTCACGGCGTCTCCTTCGAAATCGGCAAAGGCCTCTACCGCGAGATACCGGAGCTGATCGCCTTTTGTCTGGAGAAGGGAATACCAGACATCATCTTTCCGATCCAGAGACTTGCACTGAACGGCCCGTGCGTCTGTGCGGAGCGTGAGGAGGAAGAGGCGCTGGCTGCCGCTTTGCGCAAGATCGATTACCGGGCGCTGCGGATCGCGATCCATGACCCTTTTCTCTGGCAGCTCTTTTATCCCGACGCCGACTATCACGAAGGCGGCTGCCAGGCGGCCAACAGCATGCTCTATGTGTCCCCGGACTACAAGGTCTATCCCTGTCCTGCGATGCCGGGGGAACTGGGCGACCTGCATGAAACGACACTGTTGGAGATCATCCTCTCCTCCGCGAAGAAGGAAGTCAGGCGTTCCCTGCTCGATCCGCCGGGGGAATGCGGCCCATGCGAAAGAGTCGCCGCATGTCTGGGAGGCTGCAGGGGCAGGGCGTTCGCAGCGGCGGGCTCTCTGGAACTCCGCGACCCCGCATGCAGGCGCTTCTGATACCATGGGCGGCAGCGATGCCCAGGAAGGTCTTGCCGGCGGTACTCGGAAAGGCGGCCTGACATCTTCAACCGGGAAAAGAAGACTCCTTGCTCCCGGCGGCGTCTTCCTTCTCTTCGTCGCTGCAGGAGTTCTTCTCTACGGCAAGGTAATTCTCAGCGGCCCTTTTCTCTTCGACGACTTCGAATATATCGTCGGCAACCCGATGGTGAGAAATCTTTCCTATTTCACGAACATCTCGGAGGCCAGGTACTTCGGCTATCTCAGCTTTGCGGTCAACTATGCGCTGGGGGGAGAAAACCCGGTCTGGTTCCATCTGACGAACGTACTGATCCACATAATCAACGCGTTGCTTGTCTTCGCGTTGACGAAGCGGGTCCTGGCGCTCCTTTCACGCGAAGGTGAAGGTGACCCGGGGGGGCATGCGGTCGTCGCCTTCTTTACGGGTCTCGTCTTTCTCGTTCACCCGGTCGAAACGCAGGCCGTCTCCTACATCACCCAGCGGTTTACGTCCCTCTGCTCCCTGTTCTATCTGCTGAGCGTCGTCCTGTACCTTGAGGCGCGGGCCCGGATCGAAGAGAGGCGGGAGGAGCGCGGGCCGGGGTTCGCGCTGTATATCTCTTCGGTGGCGGCTGCCGTGCTGGCTATGAAGACGAAAGAGATCGCCTTCACGGCCCCGTTCATGATCGCGATTCTCGAACTGCTGTTGTTTGCGGGCTCGAAATATGAGAAGAGGAGGTTTTATTTCCTCATCCCTTTCGCCGCAACGCTCGTGATCATCCCGCTTTCTCTCTTCGGCCCCCGCCTCGGACTGGCCGCCCCGGGTGTCGCCATAGATGAGATCACCCGCAGGAACAAGCTCTATGATCTTTTCCGCCGGTCCCCCTACGAATACCTGGTCACCCAGTTCAGGGTCATTGTGACATATATAAGACTCCTGGTCTTTCCTGCTGGCCAGAGGGCGGTATACGACTATCCCGCGTCGCGCTCATTTCTTGAACCGCGGGTCTTGTTGTCCGCCGCGGGGCTGCTTGCGGCCGGGGGCGCGGCGCTTTATTCATGGCGCAGGGCAGAGAAGGCGCAGGCGCCGGAGGCCGCATATTATCGGCTCTTCTCGATAGGGGTGATATGGTTCTTCGTCACGATCTCGGTGGAGTCTTCAGTGATCCCGATCAAGGACCTCATCTTCGAACACCGGGCGTATCTGCCGAGCGCCGGCTTCTTCGCTTCGTGCACGGCGCTGCTCGTCCTTGCGGCGAGGAAGATCCAGCCCGGTGCGGACCTTCGGAAGAAGGCCGCGGCGCTGGTCCTGCTGATCGCCCTGCCGCTTTCAGCCGCCACCTATGCGAGAAACATTGTCTGGACGGACGAGCTGAAATTCTGGGACGATGTGGTAAGGAAAACAGGAAAGGCGATAGGGTACAATAACAGAGGCAGCGTGTACAGCAAGAGGGGGGAATACGGGCTCGCCCTGCGCGACCTGAACAGGGTGATCGGAGCGTTTCCCCGCCCCGGCGGCAGGCTTTCCTGGGAGGGCGCCGACTTTACGCCGTCCAACATGGCGAAGACCTATGTCAGCCGCGGGCAGGTGTATGAAAAGATGGGCGATACAAAGCGGGCGGAGGAGGATTTTGCCGCGGCGAGGCGGCTGCTCCTCGACGCTCCCGCGGACCCCGCCGGGCCGGAAGAGGGTACCCGGGCGGCAGGCGGACAGAAGGCGGCAACGAAATGATGTTCGACAGATCGAAATTAAGGCTGAGGCCCCTCGCCGAGAGGGCCCACGATCTGGATGCGGGTGTGATCATGTCTCTTGTCCCCGCTTCCTTCCGCGGCCGGGCGATCGATGAGATTGCGTCGCGCATAGCCTCGGCCAGGAGCCGGGGGAGTGAAGTGATCATGTTCGCGGGCGGCCATGTGATAAGGGCGGGGGTGCAACGGTTCCTTATCGACCTGCTCGAAAAGGGTTATGTCACCTGTCTGGCGATGAACGGCGCGGTCATGATCCATGACTTCGAATTCGCCCTTGTCGGGGCGACTACCGAGAGCGTCGGGCGGTACATTCGCGAGGGCCGTTTCGGCCTCTGGCATGAAACGGGCAGGATAAACGACATCGTGAATGAGGCCTATCGCCGGAACGGAGAAGGCATGGGGAGTGCGGTCGGCAGGTCTATCCAGGAGGGCGACTATCCCCGCAAGGATATCAGTATACTCGCCGCCTGTTACCGGCTTGGCATTCCGGCCACCGTGCATGTCGGCATCGGGCACGATATCATCCACGAGCTTCCCAATTTCGACGGGGCGGCGTCCGGGGCGTTGTCGTATCACGATTTCCTGACGCTCACCGGAGCGATCGAAAACCTCGAGGGAGGTGTCGTCATGAACTTCGGGAGCGCGGTTACCGCCCCGGAGGTCTTCCTGAAGGCCCTCAGCATGGCGCGGAACGCGGCGTCGAGCGAAGGGCGTGAAATCAGGCATTTTGCGACGCTGGTCAGCGACCTGTATCCGCTGCCGGAGGACTTCCGGAAGGAGCCGCCGAAGGGCGACCCGGCATATTATTTCAGGCCGTGGAAGACGATGCTCGTAAGGACGGTGGCCGACGGCGGGGAGAGTTTCTATGTGAGGGGCGATCATGCGGACACCATCCCGGCGCTCTGGACGGCGCTCAGGGAGCGCGAGAGGTAGAAAAGATTCGTGATATGGTGAACGGCGTAAAGATATACGAGATCGCGGAGCTTGCGGAGGTTCTGAAGGGACTGAAGGCGCAGGGGAAGAAGGTCGTGCTCTGCCACGGCTGCTTCGATCTGATGCACCCGGGACATATCAGGTATTTGCAGGCGTCAAAGAAGATGGGCGACATACTGGTAGTGACGGTGACTCCGGATGTATACGTGGACAAGGGGCCGGGCAGGCCGGTCTTCGATCAGTCGCTCCGGGCGGAATCGATCGCGGCCCTGGAGTGCGTCGATTATGTCTCGGTCAACATGTGGCCGACGGCGGAAGAGACGCTGCGGCTTATCCGGCCGGACTATTACGTCAAAGGGCAGGAGTTCGAGAGGATGAAGGACAAGACGGGAAAGATGCAGAAGGAGCATGAAGTGGTGAAGGAGATCGGGGCGGAGATGCGCTTTACCCACGAGATCGTCTTTTCTTCCACGGCGCTGCTGGAGCGATATTTCGGCGGCAGCAACGGGGGGACGAAGGGAAAGTGATCGAATCGGTGGGACATAAAATCCTCCCCCTGCACGAGCTGATCGCAAGGCTCGGGGAACTGAGGGCGCAGGGCAGGACGATCGTCCAGAGCCACGGGGTCTTCGACCTCATCCATCCCGGCATCATCAATCACCTCGAGAAGGCGAAAAGGCAGGGAGACGTGCTCGTCGTCACGGTGATCAAGGACAAGGACGTCCGCAGAGGGCCGGGGAGGCCGGTCTTCCCCGACGCGATGAGGGTCGAAAACGTGGCGGCGCTCCAGTTGGTCGATTTTGCCTGCGCGGTTGACGACGAGATACCGTTTGAGTGTGTCAAGATGATTGCTCCCGACGTGTTCGCAAAAGGCCAGGCCTATAAGGAGCGCCACAGGAAGATCCACGAAAAGATATTCGAGGAGGAGAGGGAGCTTTATTTCGGCAAAAGCAGGATCTTCGAAACGGACGGATTTTCTTTCAGCTCTTCTCAGATCGTCAATAACTTCCTCGACATCTACCCGGAGGATACGAAATCCTTTCTCAAAGACTTCTCGATGCGATATACCTTTTCGGGGATAGCGGAGACACTGAACAGCCTCAAAGATTTGAAGGTGCTTCTCATCGGCGATGGAATCATAGACGAATACCATTATTGCGCCGCCATGGGAAAGTCGGCAAAGTCGCATCTCGTGGTGAGCAAATACCTTACCCATGAGGTTTTCTACGGGGGCGCCTTCGCCATCGCAAACCATATTGCGGGGCTTTGTGAGGACGTGCAGTTAGTGACGCTTCTGGGGAGCGAAAACTCCTCGCGGGACCGCGAGATCGCGAAGGGCCTGAAACAGAACGTGAAGGCCAAATTCTTTTATAGGGACGACGGCCCGACGATTGTAAAGAAGCGGTACATCGACCAGTACCTGAACCAGAAAATTTTCGAGGTGAATTATCTCAACGACGAGTTTATCGGGGGAGAGCGCGAGGCCGAGATACTCGCATATATCGAGAAGACCGCCGGCCTCTTCGACATCGTGCTGGTGTCGGACTTCGGACACGGTTTCGTAACCCCCGGGATCATTGGGGCGATCGAAAAGAACGCCAAGCGGTATGCGGTTACTACCCAGACGAACGCGGCAAATGCCGGATATAACATGATTACGAAATACCGCAGGCCCTATTACGTCTGTCTCGACGAGCCCGAGATCAGGCTGGCCGCCCAGGAGAGGTTTTCCAATATCCAGGATGTCGCCCTGGCGATAAAGCGCCGGGTGAATGCCGATTACCTCATGGTGACGTTGGGAAAGAAGGGGTCGTTCGGTATCGACCAGCGGGACACGATGAACAACACGCCGGTATTTTCCTCGAAGGTTATAGATACGATAGGTGCCGGCGACGCTTTCTTTGCGTTCACCGCGCCGTGTTTTGCCCGGGAACTGCCGCTCGACCTGGCGTCCTTCATCGGAAACGCGGTGGGCGCTCTTGCGGTACAGATCGTCGGCAACAAGAAAGCGGTCGAAAAATACGAACTGTTGGCGTTCATCGACGCAATATTGAAATAACGGGGGAGAAATGGACCGCCATGCTTCACATTACTATCGCGAGCTTCTGCAGTGTGTGGGAGGGGTAATGGTGACGGGTGCTGACGGAAAAGCGACCGACTTTGCCGTCGGTGTCGATGCCGTAATAGATTTGATACTGTCTCTGCGGGAAGGTTGCAAGGTTATGTTTATCGGCAATGGCGGAAGCGCTGCGATTTCTAGTCACATGGCGGTCGACTTTTGGAAAAACGGCCGCATACGCGCGGTTGCCTTCAATGACAGCTCTCTTTTGACCTGTGTCGGCAACGACTGTGGTTACGACAATATCTTTGAAAAGCCGATAGAAATGTTTGCTGACGGGGGCGACATTCTCTTTGCAATAAGCAGTTCGGGGAGGTCCGAAAACATTCTGCGCGGGGTCAGGGCCGCGAGGACGAAAGACTGTAAGGTGGTGACCCTTTCGGGGTTTGATAACCATAATCCCCTTACTTCCATGGGGGATTACAATTTTTATGTGCCGTCGCATGCATACGGCCCTGTCGAGGTCATCCACCATTCCATCTGTCACTGCATTTTGGATGCGGTTATCCGGGGGAGGGGAGGAAGAGGGGCTGCCGCCTGCAATGGATGAATTCAGGATAGACAGCCACAAGCTGATATTTCACCCGAAGGAGGTGGCCAGGTGGCTTTCCGGCGAAGACGTGTATCCGCTTTATGTCGAGATATCCCCTTCCGGCGCCTGCAATCATCGCTGCACGTTCTGCGCTCTGGATTTCATGGAGTACAGACCCCGCTTTCTGGATGCCGCGATACTCGGGGAGCGCCTCGGCGAAATGGGGCGGCTCGGGATAAAGAGCGTCATGTTCGGCGGAGAGGGAGAGCCGTTTCTCCACAGGCAGATCGGCGAGATCATCGTTTCGACGAAGCGGGCCGGCATCGATGTGGGGGTAACGACGAACGGCGTGCTGCTGGCCCCGGAGCTGGCCGAACGGGTGCTCGGCAGCACAGCATGGATCAAGGTGAGTCTGAACGCCGGAGACAGGGAGACGTATGCGGCTGTTCACAGGACGAAGCCCGGCGATTTTGACCGCGTTATCCATAATCTGGCCGAGGCGGTGCGAATAAACGACAGGACCGGCGCCGGCTGCACCATCGGGGCGCAGGCGGTGTTGCTTCCGGAGAACGCCGGGACGATAGAGGCGCTTGCCGAAACCGCAAAGCGGATAGGGCTGCGGTACCTGGTCGTCAAGCCCTATTCGCAGCATCACAAGAGCCGCACCAGCACATACGCGGGCGTGGACTATGCCGCCTTTTCGCATCTCCGGGCCGCGCTCGCACGATTCAGTGACGCCGGGTTCAGCGTGATCTTCAGGGAGCGGACGATGAAGAAGATGAAGCGGGAAAGGCGGGGATACGAGCGATGCCTGGCTCTTCCCTTCTGGGCTTATCTCGATTCCGGAGGCAACGTCTGGGGCTGCAGCGCCTATCTGGGAGACGATGCGTTTCGATACGGGAATATCCACGAGCAGTCTTTCGAGGAGATCTGGCGGGGAGAACGCAGAAGGAGATGCATGGAGATGGTATGTACCGACCTCGATCCCGAGGGCTGCAGGATGAACTGCAGGATGGACGAGATCAACCTTTATCTCTGGGAGCTGACCCATCCGTCGGCCCATGTGAACTTCATATGAGAAACGATCTGTCCAAAGATGCGCTGAAGCGGTTGTACGCCGTGATGCTTACCATCAGGCGCTTCGAAGAGAGGGTCGTCTCTCTTTATCCGGAGCAGGAGATGAAATGCCCCGTGCACCTCTGCATCGGCCAGGAGGCGATCGCGGCGGGCGTCTGCGCCCATCTGGGAACAGAGGACTATATCTTCAGCACCCACCGCTCCCACGGCCATTGCATCGCAAAGGGGATGGACCTGAAGCCGATCGCAGCGGAGCTTTATGGGAGGTCCGACGGCTGCAGCAGGGGCAGGGGAGGATCGATGCACCTCGCCGATCCGGAGCATGGCATTCCCGGGACCTCCGCGATCGTCGGGGGCTGCATTCCTCTGGCAGTCGGCGCCGGGCTTTCGTCTGTGATGCAGGGACATGCAAGGGTTTCGGTTGCGTTCTTCGGAGACGGGGCGGCGGACGAAGGGACGTTTCACGAGAGTCTGAATTTTGCCTCACTGAAGAAACTGCCGGTGGTCTTTGTCTGCGAAGATAATTATTACGCGACGAATTCTCCCCGGAGCGCGCGCCAGCCCGATATCCCGATCGCCGAAAAGGGCCGGGGCTACGCAATACCGGGCATAACCGTCGACGGAAATGACGTGCTTCTTGTCCATCAGGCCGCGGAGGAGGCGGTCATGAGGGCGCGGTCCGGCGGGGGGCCGACGCTTCTGGAGTTTACGACCTATCGCTGGAAGGCCCATGTAGGCCCGAATTCCGACATCGACGAGGGATGCAGGCCGGCCGGCGCACACGAGCGATGGCTGAAGAAATGTCCCCTGGAGATGTTCCAGAGGTATCTGTTGGAGCATGCGGCGGTATCGGCGGAAGAACTGGAGCGTATATCCGTTCGTGTAGATAGGGAGATCGACGAGGCGGTCGTGTTCGGCAAGAACAGCCCCTATCCCGATGCATCGGAGCTGACCGAGTATGTGTAGCAGAGGGCGGTGCTGAAAGATGCCGTGGACGAAGATCCAGGCGGACGATTCAAGGGGCCGGGTGCGGTTCGGAGGCGGCGAACGGCCGGAGAGGGAGCTTTCCTACCGGGAGGCGATCCGCGAAGCGCTTTCTCAGGCGATCGAGACGGACGACAGGGTATTTCTTATCGGCGAAGGGATAGACGACCCCGGCGGGGTTTTCGGCACGACCGCAGGCCTCAGGGAGAGATTCGGGGCGGGGCGGGTGATGGACAGTCCGATCGCGGAAAACGGCATGACCGGCGTGGCGATCGGGGCCGCGATGACCGGCATGCGGCCGGTGTTTATCCATATGAGGGTCGACTTTCTCCCGATGTGCATGGACCAGATCATCAACCACGCCGCAAAATGGAGCTATATGACAGGAGGGAGGGTGAAGGTCCCGCTTACGATCAGGGCGGTGATCGGGAGGGGATGGGGTTCGGCGGCCCAGCATTCGCAGAGCCTCCAGGCGCTGTTCGCCCATATCCCCGGCCTGAAGGTGGTGATGCCGGCCTCCCCGTACGACGCAAAGGGCCTCCTTCTCGGAAGCATCGCGGGAGACGGTCCCACCGTGGTGATCGAGCACCGATGGCTGTACGACCAGAAAGAGGGCGTGCCCGAAGGGCCGTATGTGATCCATGCCGGAAAAGGCGCCATAAGGCGCGAGGGGACAGATGTCACCATCGCCGCGACGTCATATATGGTGTATGAGGCCTTGCGGGCTGCGTCCGAGCTCGAAGGCGAGGGCATCAGCGCGGAGGTGGTCGACATTCGCTCCGTGCAGCCGCTGGATGAGGGGCTGATCGTCGGATCGGTGAAGAAGACGGGGCGGCTGATCGTTGCGGACACCGGGTGGAAGGTCTGCGGAGTCAGCGCCGAGGTGGCGGCAGTGGCCTCGGAATATGCCCATGACGCTCTGAAGGCGCCGGTAAAGAGGATCTGCCTTCCGGCCGCGCCGACTCCGGCGAGCGTCTCGCTCGAAAAGGCATATTATCCCGGTATTGAGGCTATCGTGAGAGCGGCGAAAGGGATGGTATGAGCGGATACCGGATAAGCGTCATTATGCCTTCGCTGAACGAGGCGGAGAATATCGGGCGGGCGGTCCGGAACGTGGCCCAGGCATTCGAGCGGTACGGGATCGAGGGCGAGATCATCATCGTCAACGACGGCAGCACCGACGATACCGGCCTCATTGCAGCCGGCCTTGCGGCAAAGCATCCCTTCCTGAGGGTCCTCCGTCATGAGAAGCCCCAGGGGATCGGTGCGTCCTTCTGGGACGGCGTCGGAAATGCGGGGGGCGAGATCGTGACGATGATCCCCGGCGACGGCGAAAATGACGCTGCTGAAACGCTCAGGTATCTTCCGGTGATGGAGCACGTCGATATCGTTGTGCCGTACGTATTCAACAAGGAGGTCCGTTCTGCCGGCCGCAGGCTGCTTTCGGCACTCTACCGGGGGATCGTTAACACCTCTTTCGGCCTGACTCTCAACTACATGAACGGCACGGTGATGTACCGCAGATGTGTGCTTCAGGGCATTACCTTCAGGAGCAGGGGCTTCTTCTATCAGACCGAGCTCCTGATCAAATGCATCAGGAAGGGCTATCTCTACGCCGAGGTCCCGTACGCCCTCGAGCGGCGGGCGGCCGGCGCATCGAAAGCGACGACCCTTGCCTCTCTCCTGAAGGTGACGAGGAATTACATGACAGTCCTGGCGGATATATATCTGAAAGGCGGGGCAGGCGGCGGTATCGCCCCCGATTCGGTGACGGCGAAGAGGAGGGGCCGGACGGGTGAGGGCGGCATCGCGGAAGCGGCGGATGAAGGAAAGGGGGTTCGCTGATGGAAGAAAGGCTGATACTGGACGGGCATAAGCTGCAGTGGCACGCGGACCGCGTCGAGGCCTGGCTCCGGGGCGAGAGGATCGCGCCGATTACGATCGACTGCGCGCTTACGAGGGCCTGCGGCTACCGTTGCGTCTACTGCTACGGGCAACTGCAGGCGAATGACGAGAAAAGGATGACGAAGGATGTCATATTTCGTTTTCTCGACGATGCCGCCGAAATCGGGGTGAAGGCGATAAGCTTTGTGAGCGACGGCGAGAGCACGTGTTCGCCCCATCTCTATGACGCGGTGCTCCGGGGCAGGGCGAACGGCCTCGACATGGCGCTCGGCACGAACGGGTTTCTCCTGAGGGACGACAGACTCGGGGACATCCTGCCCGCCCTGACGTATCTCAGATTCAATATCTCGGCGGCCGACCCGAAACGGTATTCGGAAATCCATGGCTGCCCCGAGTCTGCCTATCATAAGGTTCTGTCGACGGTCAGAAACGCGGTAGCGGTCAAGAAAGCCCGCGCGCGGGAAGTGACAATAGGCCTCCAGATGGTGCTGCTGCCGGAATTCGCGGACCAGGTCGTCCCTCTCGCGAAGCTCGGGGGGGAGTTGGGCGTCGACTATCTCGTCATCAAGCACTGCAGCGATGACGAGAAATCGAGCCTCGGCGTCGATTATGCGAAATACCATGATCTTGTCGACCTGCTCAGACTGGCCGAGTCGTTTTCGACTGATGCTTATATGGTGAAGGCGAAGTGGTCGAAGATCCTCAGCGGAGGTAAGCGGTGTTATTCCCGGTGCTACGGCCCGCCTTTCATCATGCAGTTTTCCGGCTCCGGCCTCGTGGCGCCGTGCGGGATGCTCTTTAACAACAAGTACCGGAAATATCATATCGGCAATATAGCCGAGACGCCGTTCAGGGAGCTCTGGAAAGGGGAGCGCTATTGGGAGGTGATCCGTCTCATCGCTTCCGAACGGTTCGATGCACGTACCATGTGCGGGTCCCTCTGCCTCCAGCACAAGGTGAATGAGTTTTTGTGGGACCTCAAACAGGGAGCCTCCTCTTTGGTCAGACCCGAAGGCGCTCCGCCGATGCACGGCAATTTTATCTGATCATGGACAGGGGAGATAATACGTGACTTTTTTGCGCAGGGGTTCCGGCTCTGCGGCCGCCGGTGCAGTGCCCTGGCATGGGGCGCTCGGTTTCTTTCTGGCCTGCCTGCTGGTCTTTTTGTCGGTGCGCGCGTCGGACCAGTACCGGTGGTCCGACTGGGGCTTCGGCGACGCCCAGACGATGCTGTCGCTTCGCCAGTGGGAAGAAGGCGGATGGCTTTCGAACAACCTTCTCTTCGTTCCCCAGGGCTATGCAAAGGCCGGCGCGCTCTTTGACGATTCGCCTTTGCGGCACCATGCGCACGGCACCTGCCCGGGCAGTTCCCCGAGGGTGGGGCCGCGGCTCCGGTATACGCATTATCCGGCCGGATACCTGGTCCCCTATGCGATCCTGTTCCGACTCGGCCTCGACAGCCTCTTCGACGTGAGAATGTTGTCGATACTGTTTTCGGTCTTCGGTCTCTTCCTGATGTACGTTGTCTTCTCGAAGATTACAGGCCCCTCCGTCGCGTTTCTTGCGGTCCTTTTTTACGGCCTTTCTCCCGCCTTTCTCGGCTACGCCGATGCCCTCGCGAACCAGCCCCTTGACGACCTGCTGAGGTTCGCCTTCATGCTCGCCGTCGTCCTTTCGACGCGGGCCGGATCGCCCCGGCAGAGAAGATGGTGGGCCGTGTCCGCGTGGGGCCTCGAGTTCGTGCTGTCGCTGGCATCCTTCGATTCGGTCTTTTTCCTTTTTGCGTGGCTGATCGGATGGGACATCCTGGAGGAGAGGGGTCTCCGATGGAAGACCTATCTTCTCTACGGCCTCGCGCCCGTTACCGCCCATTCGCTTCAGTTTCTTCAGAATGTCTGGTATCTCGGGTTTCACGATGCGGTCGTCGACATCAAGGACGCCTTTCTCCTGAAGGCCGGTGCGGACGCGGACTATAATTTGGGGCAGAGCAGACCGGTCGTCATCCTCCTGTCTATCGGGATTCTGCTCAACAACCTGTACAATCCCGGCATGCTCATCGCACTATTGTTCGGGCTCTATGCCGTATACTCGTGGTTCGTCAAAGCTCCCGATGAGGGGCGGCTGCCCTCGGTGAGGCTGTTGATCGTGCTGTTTTTCTGCGGGCTCTCGTTCGTCCTTGTCCTCCCGCATGCGGCGAGGATGCCCTACGAGGCGAGACAATTGCTGCCGTTTGCGGCGGTGCTCGCGGGCGGCTTCATCTGGTCGTTTGTTATCGAGTTCGAAAACGGGCTCCGGGGGGCCGCCGGCCCCCGGGAGCCGAAGCGCGCCGGGGTCCTCCGACCGGTCTATCTGCTGTTTTGCGGAGTGCTCTGCGTCGTCTTCTGGTACCGCTTTGCGCTGCTCGACCGGAAGCCGGTGTATTACATTCCGGATGCAAGTACGGACGCGGCGTATTCGACCGTGATCGAATCCGGCTCCGGAAGCGGCCTGATGAAATTCCATACCCTCCGGGACGACGTCCTCTTTGCGCAGCAACTGGGGAATATTCCGACGGCCTTCGAGCCGGTCTACTTCAGCGTCGACGGCTTTCGTTTGTACTGGGACCCCGAATACGTAAAGGGCTATCCCCAGATCATGCCGATCACCGAATACTATGCCGGCAGCAGACCGGTCCTCTGTTTCGACGCCGTCGACGGCCTCGTTTCGGACCTCGTATACATGGTGAAGAAGAGTCCGTACCGTTTTTCCCCTGTGCTCGTCATCGGCGATCCTGCCGTCATGAACCGGGTCGTCGAGGCGCTCCAGCGAAAGGGGGTATTCAGCAGCCCCCCCCTGGGAGGACAGGTGATCATGGGACGCCGGATACTCGATTTGTCGGATTACGTGAGATGGGGAGGGGGATGAACAAAAAGTCGGTTTGCGGAAGACGGCGGAAGAGCGGGGCCTCCAGCCTATGAGCTTCTCCATTTTTTTGCCGGCCTTTTGCGTTTTCTTTGCATGCCTGGCGCTCCATGTCTTAGCCTGGAGGGTGAGACTTTCGATGATCTCATCCCTGGTGCTCGTGGTGATATTCATGGTCGTGCCGTCGGCGGGTTTTCTTCTGATCATTCTTGCGGAGGGTGTCTTTCCCGGGGCCGCGCAAGGCGCGGCAGGGCCTGTGGAGCTTGTCGAAATCTTTTCCCTGCACCTTTCCCTGTCTCTCGTTTATATCTCCAGTTATCCGGCGGTGCGCGCCGTCTCGCCTTCTCTGGAGATCATGCTCTACATCGGATCTTCTCCCGAAAGGAAGTTGACGGAACGGGAGATCGCGAAGAAGTTTACCGATACGACGTTGGTGAATGCACGGGTGGACGACCTGATGATCTATCGCCTTTTGACCGTCAGGGGGGGACGTTATGCGCTTACGCACTTCGGAAGGTTTATTATCCGCGGTTTTGTCTTTTACCGAAAAATGCTGGGGCTCCCTGAGGGGGAGGGATGATGAGCGGCGTCTATTCTCTGCCGGCGGTGCGTCTGATGTTTGCTCTTGCGGCCGCTCCGGGCATCATTTTTCTTGTTCACGTCG
The DNA here is from genome assembly GCA_021783515.1 of Nitrospirota bacterium. GTDB lineage: Bacteria > Nitrospirota > Thermodesulfovibrionia > Thermodesulfovibrionales > UBA6898 > Sulfobium. The sequence continues at coordinate 91,075 of JAJXTV010000001.1, read as the reverse complement.
CCGCCGCGAGGCTCCGGCCCCGCGCATCCCGGCAGTTGGTTGCGCTACAGGCGGCGCTGGCGGGTGCCGTGCCTGTCGCGGCTCTCGCCTGGCAGGTTTCCCTGAGGGACCTTCCCGCGAAGGAGGCGGTCCCCGCAGGCCTTTACGCCGTGATCGTATACGGCGGCCTGGCGAACACCTACTTCCATTTATTTAACATGAGCGAGACTGCAAGAAGAATACGCATCCTCTATGAGGTCTACAGGGCGGGGACACTTTCTCCCGAGGAGTTCGAGTCCCTCTATAAGACGACTGGTATCATCGGCGTCAGGCTGGGAAGACTGATTGCGATGAAGCAACTCAGGCTGGAAGACGGACGGTATGCCGTCAGAGGGAAGACGATGCTGAGGGCGGCGCAGGCGGTAGTGGCCTGGAGGCGTCTGCTCGGACTGCAAAGGAAGGGCGCATGAAGAAACGTGCGGTTTACCTTTTGCCGGAGGGAAGTTTCAGCCCGATCTGTGGTAAACTGTCGCGGATGAACCGCCTGAAAGTGGAGACAGTTGGGCGTCCTTAGACAGATTATCAGCCGGGCACGTATCCCGGTCGTCCTTTTTTTCGACAAGCTCATGAGAAGGAACCTTCCGAGAATCGTCGTTCTTGTCGTAAATAACGCATGCAATTTCAGATGCAAATACTGCTTCGGATCGTACCACCGGCGGAGCGCGGCCGGCGATTTTACGACAGAGGAATTGAAGGCGATCATTGACGACCTGGACAATAACGGGACATTGTATGCCACCGTTCACGGCGGCGAGACGCTTCTGAGAGAGGATATCGGGGAGATAGTCCGGTATATGAAGGAAAGAGGCTGGTGCGTCAACCTGATCACCAACGGGACGCTTCTGCCGCAAAAGATAGAGGAGATCAGGCTGGTTGACGGTCTCTGCATCAGTCTTGACGGACGCGAAGAAAACAACGACCGTAACAGAGGGCAGGGGAGCTACCGAAAGGCAATGCGTGCGATAGAGGTCGCGAAGGAGCAAGGGATGCCGCTTCGTGTCCAGAGCACTCTTACGCGTCATACCGCCGGAGACATCCGGTATATGGCGGAGCTTGCGGAGGAGCGCGGGTTCCATCTGGAGTTCAGCATATTGTTTCCTAGCACCCCGGCGATGGAGGAGCTGTCTCTTTCGGACGCGGCAATCCGCGACGCGATACGGGAGATCATCGCGGTGAAACGCGAGGGATTTCCCGTGTTCATCAGCGACGAATCCCTTACCCTCGCCCTGCGATGGCCGGTCAGTTTCAGGACGCCGACGCTCACGAAGGATCAAGTGCCGGCCGGCGTCAGGCCCATCCCCTGCGGCTATACGCGTCACAAGTTCACGATAGACGCCGACGGACGGGCCTTTCCGTGTTTCCCACTTATGGATTCCTTCGATGCGCTCAACGTCAAGGAGGTCGGCGTGAAACGGGCCTTCGAGCACGTCGTCAGGGACACCCGCTGCGTGCTCTGTCCCTTTCTGACCCAGAACGACTGGAGTTTTATGATGACGCTTTCTCCTTCGTTTCTCCTGAATCAGGTGAGGCTTCATCTGAAGGAGGTGTTCCATAAGCTCTGAGCGGTCGGGGCCATGAAGGTTCTTATTACCGGCGCGTCGCGGGGGCTGGGCAAGGCGCTTGCCGAGGAATGTCTCGGCAGAGGACACGAGGTATGGGGTGTCTCGCGTTCCGTCCCCTCTTCGGGCACAGGCCGCCTGCACTACCTGCAGTGCGATATTGCGGCGCTTCCCGAGGTCAGCCGCGCGGCCGAAGAGATGAGGGACGCCGGTTTTATCCCCGACGTATTCGTATTGAACGCGGCAGCGATAAGGGAGGATTTCGACGGCGGACTGGATCTGGAGGCCGTGCGCGAGACCTTCGAGACGAACCTCTTCGGCAATCTCTACTGGCTGACGCTGTTTCTGCCCCTCCTCAAGGAGAAGCCGGACGGCGCCGTCTTTCTGAATATCTCTTCAGCAGCCTCTTTCAGGGCGGTGGTGCGCCGGAAGGTCGCCTATCCGGCAAGCAAGGCCGCAATGGACATGATGTTCGAGGGGCTGCGTATCCAGTGTGGCGGAGGAAAGGTCAGGTTTGCGACCGTGAATCTCGGCCCTCTGGCGGAAAAGAGACGGCTGCCCCTCGTCTCTGCCTCCTACGGCGATGCGGCGGCGAAGATCATCTCGACACTGGAATCAGGAAAGACAAAAGGACAGTTCTGCTATCCTCGTTCAGCGGGCTGGCTCTACCGGGTGGCACGTTTCTTCCCTGACGGGGCGATCAGGTGGTTCCTGCGATGACAGAGGGTCGGCCGTCCTCTTTCGACGCCTCTCTCTCGAGATGGGTGGTGATCGCCGCACTCGCCGCGTTCTGTTTCATCTTTTACGGATTGCTTGCCGGCAGGGAGGTCTTCGTCCATGACTCGATCACCTGGTATGGGAGCTTCCATTTTTATATCGAGAGCCTTCTTGCCGGTCATTTCCCCTATTGGGACCCTTACCTGATGACGGGGACGTATTTTTATCCGAATATCTCACACCACGGTCTTCTGGATCCGCTTGTCCTGTTCTTCGCGCTGATAGGGAAGACGGCAGGCGTTTCGACGCTGACGCTGTACGTCTATTTCCGCCTCTTCCGGCTGTTCATTCTGGCGGCCGGGGCGTTCGTTCTTTACCGGCACATCTCCGGATCGGGCGTCTCCGCCCTGATCGCGGCGCTGGTCTTTTTTTTCGCGCTGCCGCCGGGATATTTCAAGCAGTACGGCGAGGTCGACGTCATTTATCTGACGCCGTTTGCGCTCTATTTCCTTCTGCGGTTCGCCGAGGATCCCTCGGGAAGACGAAGGCTTTTCTATCTGGCCTGTCTTGCCCTCGTCTCCGGTATCAGCATGAATGTCTACATACCCGCCTATTATCTTTTCAATATCATATGCTTCAGTATCGTGTTGTTCCTGCTCGGGATAGTCCGTTTCGGGGAATTTGCCGTCTCCTTCCGCAGAAGAAAAGTCTGGCTGCCCTTTGCAGGGGTGCTCCTGGTTGCGGGGATGATGGCCGCCCCGCCCCTTGCGGTCATGGCCCGAGACGCATCGGGGGGAGAACTTTTCCCCGTCCTCAGGATCGCCCAGAAGAATGACGGCAATCTGAAGAAAATCGTCGCGTCTGACGTGGGGAGTTCGAGTCTCTCAGAAAGATTCTACGGCGAAAAGGGAGTATTCGATTCATACGGCAATATCGTGAACCTGCTCTATCCCGAGATGTGGGACCTGCCGTACTTTGCGCAGAACGATTATATGGCCGAAATCAACCAGTATATCGGCCTGATCCCTCTTATCTTCTGCATTCTGGGACTTCTTTATTCCAGGTCCCGCTATCGGTGGCTTGCGGTCATCATGCTGGCGCTTGTCACGGTCAATATGTTCAGCTTCGAAGGGATGAGCGGCCATCCCTATAATGCGCTCCAGCAGATCTTCAACGCCATATTCCCACCGCTCAGGATGATCGACGTGAGGGAAACGCTGACCGCGTTTTCCCTCTTCTACCTCTGCATGCTTCTGAGCATTGGGCTGCGACTGCTGGTCGAGGGGGACAGATTTACGAAGCTGGTGAGTGAGAAATACCAACAGATCCTTGCGCTAGCCGCCGTCATTCTTCTCCTGAAGGTCGCGATCACTTGGTTTTTCGGGGGGAAGATCGTCGCCGCCTCGAATCAGGACCTCTTTGCGATGGCCCAGCTCGCTTTTTTTGTTGTCGTTATCGTTCTCTTTGCCAACGGCAGGACGACCCCCAAGACGGTTTGTCTCGTACTTGTGTCGCTCATCTTCGCAGACCTCTTTCTTTATAACTACCTCTATAAGCGGGACATGCTGACGGACAGGGGACAGCTCGACCGTATTGTCGGGATCGGCAGCCGTCCGATGGACGGTTTTCAGTATTTTCGCGAGCCGGTCGCATCCCTGCCCGGGCTGGCGTTTGGAGAGAGTATCATGAAGGTGAAGGGGGTCCTGATCTACGGCAATAACAATAGTCTTTTCTCGACAAAGAGGTACTATGATCTTCTGACCAACGTCCCCCTCCCGACTCAGTTGGGGATCGGCGGTGTGCGCGAGCCGGTCGTACGGTTCTTCCCTTCCGGCAGTGAGGTCAGGACGATGACCAGAAGGCAGGCCCTCGAATACTTCGAGAGGGCCTCCGAAGAGGGGGCCGCCGGCGGTTTGGTGGTCGAAGACGCCGCTTGGCTGCGTGAAGGGCAGGAAGAAGTGAAGGACCTTTCCCGATACGAAGACGTGACGGGGCTCTCTCCTTTCCCACTTAGGGATTTCGTCTCGCAATATCTCCTGCGGAACCGGACGCTCATGGAAGATGCCAGGTCCGACGCAGGCCGGTTTCTCAACACCAAGGGATATTCCCTTTCCGTGCAGGAGTTTTCCCCGAACGATATTGCGATATCGGTGAAAAATGACAAAGACGGCTACCTTCTTTACGGGGACGGGTGGAGCAGATACTGGAGGGCTTTTGACGGAGAAAGCGAGATTCCGGTAGAGATAGCGAACTATAACTCGAAGGCGGTGTATCTGAAAAAGGGCTTACACACGGTGCGGTTTGTCTTTGACCCGGTGCATTACAAAATAGGTCTGGTGCTGTATTATGCCGGTCTCCTGACCGCTTCCGGGATGATAATCTTCCTCTCTTTCCTGGGCAGGCGGGAGAGCCGCCGATAACATTCCGCGTGATCTCGTCCCTGCCGGTGATCTTCCGCCTCCCACAGATTTTTTAAAACTCGCTGTGGTAAAATGCTTATGTGGTAGAAGAAATCGGGGTTGTCAGGAGCGTTCAGGGCGTGACCGCCATGGTCCAGATCGCGAAGAAGAGCGCCTGCGAGGGCTGCACGATGGGCGTCTGTAAGCCCGAAGACCAGGGGATGGAGATCGAGGCTTTCAACGAGGTCGGCGCGAAGGTCGGCCAGAGGGTGAAGGTTTCGATAAAATCCTATGTCTATATGAAGGGCACGATGCTGGTATACGGGCTTCCCGCGGTCATGCTCGTGGCCGGCGCCGTCTTCGGCAAGGAAGTGATGAGCAGATTCCTTCCCGGCAGAGACCCCGATGTCCTGTCCGCGATTTTCGGATTTGCAGCGTTTATCCTGTCGTTCTTCATCGTAAAGATCTGGGCGGGTCGTGCGGCCGAAAAGACGGAGTCCAGACCTATCATCGAAGAGATATTGAATTAATACCGGCCGTTCCTCGAACGGTCCCGGAAGCAATTTCTTGATATAAGGGGGCTTCATGGCAAACGTTGAGGTAGCGAAGATCAGGAATGTGGCGGTGATCGCCCACGGAGGCGCGGGGAAGACGTCTCTGGTCGAGGCGATGCTCTACGATGCGGGCATGACCGACAGGCTCGGCAACGTCCAGGACGGCACCACGGTCACCGATTACGAGCCGGAGGAGATCGACCGGAAGATCACGATCACCTCTTCGCTCGCCTACTGCGACTGGGACAAGCACCGGATCAACCTGATGGACACGCCCGGCTTCATCAATTTCATCGAGGACACGAGGGCGTGCCTCCGGGTGGCCGACGGCGCGGTGATTATCGTCAGCGCCATGTCAGGCGTCAAGGCCGAGACCGAGAAGGTCTGGAAATACGCCTGCGAGGTCGAGGTGCCGCGGATCGTCTTCGTCAACAAGATGGACAAGGAAACTGCGAACTTCGAGCGGGCGCTGGGCGAGCTCGAAAAATCGTTCGACACGGAGGGGATCCCGCTTCAGATACCGATAGGCGCGGGCGAAAGCTTTTCCGGCGTGATCGACGTGGTAAATATGAAGGCCTACCGCTTTGCAAACGGCAAGGCCGAGGAGACGGAGATCCCGGCTGAAATGAAGGCGGAGGCGGACGCGTACCGCAAGAAGCTGATCGAAAAGATCGCCGAATCCGACGACAAGCTTCTTGAAAAGTATCTCGAGGGCGGCGTGCTGACCCAGGACGAGATCATAAACGGGATCAAAGAGGGCTCCCTGACGAGGAAGTTCATCCCGGTCGCCTGCGGGTCTGCCGTGAAGAATATCGGGATACCCAGCCTCCTGGATTCGATCATTCTCTGCCTGCCCTCTCCGGTGGAGATGGCGTCCATCTCGCCGGTTAAGGGAAAGAACCCCAAAGACCAGGCGGATGTCGTGAGGAAGCCGGCCGAGAACGAGCCCCTGTCCGCATACGTCTTTAAGACGATCGCCGACCCCTATGCGGGGAAGCTTTCCCTCTTCAGGGTCTATTCCGGCACGCTGAAGGCCGACTCGACGGTGTATAACTCGACGGCGGACGCCAAGGAGCGCGTCGGACAGATTTTCTATCTGCTCGGCAAGAAGCAGACCCCGGCGCAGGCGCTCGGGGCGGGCGAGATCGGCGTCGTGGCGAAGCTGAAAGGGACGAACACCGGGGATACGTTCTGCGACGAGGCGAAGCCGCTCGTCTTCGAGAAAGTGAAATTTGCCGACCCGATAATCTCCTATGCGATCGCTCCGAAGAGCAAGGGGGATGAAGAGAAGGTGAGCCAGAGCCTGCACCGCGTACTCGAAGAAGACCCTACTCTGCGGTTTTCCCGCGACGAGGAGACGAAGGAGATGCTGCTGTCCGGCATGGGGCAGGTCCACGTCGAGGTCTCGCTCGAACGCCTCAAGAGGAGGTTCGGGGTCGAGGTCGAGATGAAGATGCCGAAGATCCCCTACCGGGAGACGATAAAGGGCGCCACGAGCGTCCAGGGCAAGTACAAGAAGCAGTCCGGCGGCAAGGGCCAGTACGGCGACTGCCATATCAAGGTGGAACCGCTGGCGCGGGGAACGGGCTTCGAATTCGTCGACAAGATCGTCGGCGGCGCTATCCCGAGACAGTATATCCCGGCTGTCGAAAAGGGGATCGTCGAGGCTATGCACGAAGGAGTGATCGCCGGGTATCCGCTTGTCGACTTTCGGGTCACGCTCTTTGACGGCTCCTACCATACGGTCGACTCCTCCGAAATGGCGTTCAAGATCGCCGGCTCGATGGCGATCAAGAAGGCGGTGACCGAGGCAAAGCCGGTCCTTCTCGAGCCGGTGATGAAGGTGGAGGTGACTACGCCCGACGATGCACTCGGGGCGGTGATCGGCGACCTCAACTCCAAGAGGGGGAAGGTCCAGGGCGTCGAGCCCCAGGCCGGAGGGAACCAGAAGATCATGGCGCTCGTCCCGATGTCCGAGATGCTCACCTACGCCAACCAGCTCCATAGTCTCACCTCCGGGAGGGGACTCTACTCGATGGAATTTTCGCATTACGACGAGGTCCCTGCCCATCTGTCGCAGAAGATCATCAGCGAGAGGCAGGCACAAAAAGAAGAAAAGCATGCGTAGTTGGAGCCTGTCCGTTTTCTTCTGTCTGGCATGTCTTGTCTGCGTCCCGGCTTATGCAGGGACGCCCGACGGGGCCTCCGCCGGTTCTGAAGACGGGGCGCCGGCCCCTCAGGCCGAAGAAGCGAAACCTCTTTCCCGGATCGCATTCGCCGACGGCCGCCTCAGCGTGGAACTTGTCGACGCCGGTTTCGGAGACGTGATGAAGGCGATCGCGGCAAAATCCGGGATCAAGGTCGAGATCAGCAGCGGTGTGTACGCAAAGAAGGTGACGACCTCGTTCAGGGGGCTCGGTCTCGAAAGGGGGCTCTCCAGACTCCTGGCGCTGGTCCAGGAGAAAAACTACTTGATACGGTATGACTCGGCCGGCGCGGTGAGCAAGGTCGAGATATACGGCTCGGGGACGGCACCCTCCGCGACCGCCGGACCGGATGCCGCGGCTCCCGCGGAAAGGCGCGCCGTCTCGGCCTCGACGGTGCCGGCGGGGAGCATGCCGCGGATCAGGAAGAACCCGCCCGCCTCCAGGAGGATACTGCCGCCCTTCGGGGAAAAAGAGGCGGTCCGTCCGAAGCCGGAACCGGCCGATGAGCCTGCGAATGAGGAGGGATATAAGGAAGAAACCCCTTCCGAACCATCCGAAAAGGTGCCCGCCTATATTCCTCCGCGGGTCCCGCAGGATTAGAATGCCGCGCGGGAGGCGCGTCTTCCTGAGCAGAATTGAATTTCCGTCTTTCCTTCGGCTATCATATACCGCATGAAGGCGTTGATTTTGAGCGGCGGGAAGGGAACTCGCCTCAGGCCGCTTACCTATTCAGGCGCAAAGCAGCTTGTCCCGGTTGCCAACAGGCCCATCCTTTTTTACTGCATCGACAATATCGTGCGTGCGGGGATCAGGGATATCGGCATCATTATTTCTCCGGAGACGGGCGAAGAGATACGCGAGACGGTCGGCGACGGCCGGAGGTGGGGCGCGAAGATAAGTTATATCCCCCAGGCCGCGCCGGCGGGCCTCGCGCACGCGGTGAAGACGGCGCTGCCGTTTTTGAAGAAGTCCCCGTTTGTAATGTATCTCGGCGACAACCTCATCGGCAGGGACATCGGAAAGTTCGTCGAGGATTTTTCGAAAAAGAAGTCAGACGCGCTCATTCTTCTGAAGGAAGTGGACAATCCGAAACAGTTCGGCGTCGCAGAGGTCTCTGACAAGGGCAATATCATCAGGCTGATCGAAAAGCCTGACGAACCTCCCTCGAACCTTGCGCTGGTGGGAGTGTATATTTTTTCGCCTAAGATACACGCTGCGATCGGCCGGATCAAACCCTCCAAGAGGGGAGAGCTCGAGATCACCGATGCGATCCAGGAACTGATTCTCATGGGGAAGCGGGTGAGAAGCTTCGTGCTCGATTCCTGGTGGCTCGACACCGGCAAGAAGGACGACCTTTTGACGGCCAACGCGATCGTCCTGGACGAATGGGGCAAAAAAGACGTCGCCGGCACTGTCGACAAGTCGAGCAGGATCTTGGGGAGGGTGTCGCTTCACGAGACGTCCCTCGTGAAGGGCAGCACCATACGCGGCCCGGTCGTGATCGGGGAGCATACGATCATCGAGAACTCCTTTATCGGACCGCACACGAGCATCGGCGACAACGTGCGGGTGGTCAACTCCTCGATAGAACACTCCGTCGTGATGAACGGCAGCGAGGTGCTCAATATCGAGCGTCTGGACGAGAGCCTCATCGGCAGGAGGGTCAGGATAGTAAAGAACAGCAGGCACGGCGCGCTCAGACTCATGCTGGGCGACGATTCGGTCATGGAGGTGTAGGAAACATGGAAGGCCTGGTGATCAGGGAGCTTGCCGTCTATACCGACGGCCGGGGCTGGCTTGCAGAGATATTCAGGAACGACGAAACGGATTACCGGGCGGTCATGTCGTACGTCTCGATGACGAAACCGGGGGTGGCCAGGGGGCCGCACGAACATGTCGAGCAGACCGATCTGTTCTGTTTTTTCGGGAGGTTCAGACTCTATCTGTGGGACAACAGAAAAGGGTCGGCGACTTTCGGGAAGAATATCGTCCATGACGGCGGCGGGGAGGCCCCGTTTATCGCGGTGGTGCCGCCCGGCGTGGTGCATGCGTACAAGAACACCGGGGATTCCGCGGCCCTCGTCCTGAACCTGCCGGACAGGCTGTACCGGGGGGAGGGCAGGTCGGGGCCGGTGGACGAGATCCGATATGAAGACGATCCGGGCTCGCCGTTCAGGATCGATTGATGAAGGTCCTCGTCACGGGAGGGGCCGGGTTTATCGGCTCGAATTTCATCCGTCATATGCTCGCCGCCCATCCCGGCTACACGATCGTCAATCTCGATCTGCTCACCTACGCCGGAAATCTCGAAAACCTTTCTGACATCGAGACCCTCCAGAAATACCGTTTTGTGAAGGGAGACATCTGCGACAAAGGGCTGCTGGAAAAGCTTGATTTCGACGCCGTTATCCATTTCGCCGCAGAGAGCCATGTCGACAGGAGCATTCTCGACTCGGCGCCCTTTCTTCAGACCAACGTGCTCGGGACGCAGGCACTGCTTGAGGAGGCGAGGAGGAGGGGCTGCAGGATGGTCCATGTCTCGACCGACGAGGTATACGGCTCGCTCGCGGAAGGGGCTTTTCACGAAACCTCCCCTCTTATGCCGAACAGCCCGTATGCGGCGAGCAAGGCTTCATCGGACCTCATCGCCAGGGCCTACTGCGAGACCTACGGCCTCGACGTCGTGATTACGCGGTGCTCGAATAATTACGGGCCCTACCAGTTTCCCGAGAAGCTGATCCCGCTCGTCATCGCCAATGCGCTGCAGGGCAGACCGGTGCCGGTATACGGGGACGGGCTGAATGTGCGCGACTGGCTTTACGTCGGGGACCACTGCACGGCGGTGGATGCCGCGTTCCATAAAGGCGGTGCGGGAGAGGTCTATAATATCGGCGGCAGGAACGAACAGGCGAACATCGGCATTGTGAGAAGACTTCTTATTGCGGTGGCCCGCAAGACAGGCGCTCCGGAGGAGTCGCTCCTCGGCCTTATCGCCTTTGTGAAAGACAGGCCCGGCCACGACAGGAGGTATGCGATCGATCCATCAAAAATAGAGAGGGAGCTGGGCTGGCGGCCCTCGACGCCGTTTGAAAGCGGCATCGACGGGACGGTTGACTGGTATCTTAGTCACAGACCCTGGTGGGAGCGGATCATCTCGGGCGCATACCGGGAGTATTACGACCTGCAGTACGGAAAGAGGGCTATCTTATGAGAATCGCGGTGACCGGGTCAGAGGGCATGCTCGGCTGCGATATCCTGCGTGTCTTTTCGGACGTGGAGATCGTCGGCCTCACCTACGAATCGCTTGACATTACCGATCTCGATGCGACTGTCAGGCGGGTCCGGGAGGTGAGGCCGGACTACGTGATCAACGCGGCCGCTTTCACCGACGTCGACCGGTGCGAGTCTGAGCCGGACCTCGCGTGCCGGGTCAACGGACTCGGTGCGAGGAACATCGCTATCGCCTGCGATGAGACAGGATGTCCGGTGGTCCAGATCAGCACCGATTACGTTTTTGACGGCAGCAAGAGCGGTCCTTATCACGAATGGGACGAGACCAACCCTGTGAACCAATACGGGTTTTCGAAGCTCATGGGGGAGCGGTTCGTCATGTCCCACACGAACCGGTATTACATTGTGCGCACCTCGTGGCTGTACGGGAAGAACGGGAAGAACTTCGTCGATACGATCGGAAGGCTCCTTTCGGAGCGGGACGGGCTTGATGTGGTGCACGACCAGATCGGCTCCCCCACCTATACCGTTGACCTGGCGAAAAAACTGAAAGAGATCATCGGCAGGGGATACGGAGTCTATCATGTCACGAACTCGGGGACATGTTCCTGGTACGAGTTTGCAGCCGCGATCGCCCGGAGGAAAGGGATCGGCAAGAGGATCACGCCTGTCACGTCGGAGATGTTCACGCGGCCCGCGAAGAGACCGGCGAACTCGGTGCTTGCGCATACGATGCTGAGGCTCGAGGGGCTTGACGATACGCGCCACTGGGAAGAGGCACTCGGGGAATATCTGGCCTGACCATATGTTCCGCTGCATCAAACTGCTCATCCTGTTCTTCGTCCTTGCGGGGGCCGTTTACTTCGGCCACGGGTTTCTTCTTGAAAAGGCCGGCCGATATCTGTATGCAAAGGACGAGCTGAAACCGGCCGACGTAATCGTGGTCCTCGGGGGTGAGCAGACAGAACGCGTCGAATATGGGGTGAAGCTCTTCAAGGAAGGATGGGCGAGGAAGGACCGGATCATCCTGACCGGAGGCCCCGTGGTGGGGACGCATACCCTCGCCGGGATGATGAAGGAGCAGGCCGAGGCGCTGGGAGTATCCGGGAAGGATATTTTGCTTGCCGACCGCTCCATGTCGACCGAGGAGGATGCCAGGGAAACGGGGGATATCGTGAAGAAGCGGGGGTACCGTTCCTTGATCCTCGTCACTTCTCCGTATCACAGCAAGAGGGCATTGCTCTATTTCCGGCGACTGGTGCCGGATGTCAGGATCGTCAGCGCACCGGCCGACAAGAGCTGGTTCCGTTTCGGCGGCTGGTGGATGAGGGGACGGGACAGGGACACCGTGCTGAGCGAATTCGGGAAGCTTATCAGGCTCTGGGTCTTCGGCATGCGGAACGGCGCGACCTCTCAGGCGGCGAAAGGAGGGGCCTAGATGACTCGCTCCGGGGAGGCGTCGCCCGCTCCGGCCGGATGGGTCGCAGCGCCGGCGCGCGATTTCCTCTCCGGTATGGAGGCCTGCCTGGCCGACGGGAAGCCGGCGAATGCCCTGGTGATTCTCTTCTGGTCGGCCGTTTCGTGGTGGATCTATGTGCCGGCGCATGAGCTGCTGCATGCCTTCGGATGCGTCCTGGGAGGCGGAGAGGTGACGAGACTCGACATTTCCGCGATCTATGGGGCGGCGCTGCTGAAACGGATATTTCCCTTCGTCTCGGTCGGGTCCGAATATGCAGGCAGGCTGAGCGGCTTCAGCACCAACGGCAGCGACGTGACCTATCTGCTTACCGACCTGATGCCTTTTACGCTCACGGTCCTGGTCGGCATTCCCCTCCTGAAATCTTCCGGCTCTCCCGGGTTGTCCCCGCTCCGGAGGAGCGTCAGGTTTGGGCTCGCGATGCCGCTCGCCTATGCCCCTTTCATCTCGCTGCCGGGAGATTATTACGAAATGGGGTCCATCGTGGTATCGCGGAGCGCCTCTTTACTCGTCCCCGTGGGGCCCGACCGCTGGAGGAGCGACGATCTTTTCAAGCTTGCGAAGTCTCTGGCTGCCTCCGGCGCAGGACCGCTCGATGTCTCGGTCGTCGCGGTGTCTTTTCTTGCCGGCATTGCGATGACCTATGCGACCTACGGCCTGGGGATTTCGTGGGCGAGGCTGCTGCTGAAAGAACGGAAGCGCTGAAGGCGCGGCGAGAAGATCTTCGGCCGCCGGGAACAAAAAAGGGCGGACCATGCCCGCCCTTCCGGATGTGCGAAGACGACTCTTACTGCTGTTTGTTCAGTTCTTCCTTGAGGGCCTTGCCGACCTTGAAGTAGAGGACCTTCTTGCCCGGAACTTCGACGGCCTCGCCGGTCTTGGGGTTCCTCGCCTTGCGTGGGTTCCTCGTCTTGAGCCGGAAGTTGCCGAAGCCCCTGATCTCTATCTTGTCACCCGACATCAGGGCCTTTTTGATGCTGTCAAACACCGTGTCGACGACGATCTCCGTCTGGTTTCTCGTAAGCCCCTCGACTTTTTCCGCGACCTTTTCGATAAGAACCGATTTTGTCATACGACCTCCTTACGGTGCAAAGAGATATTTTATCTTTACTGTCGGAAACACGTCCAGGATTTCCTTCGGGAATTTGTTTCTCAGGATATCGACAAAGGAGAATTTGTCTTTCTTTGTGACGATCTCGGGCTCGCCCTTGATCCCCGCAAGTTTTGCGGCGACCCTTGTCGCGTCCTCGAGCGTCCCGAGCTCGTTCACGAGCCCTTCTCCGACCGCCTGTTCGCCGGTGAATATCCTGCCGTCGGCGATCGCCCTGACGTCTTCTGTCTTCATCTTCCTGCCTTCGGCGACCGCCCTGATGAACTGCTCATGCACGTTGTCCATGACTCCCTGCAGGAGTTGCCGCTCCTGTGGCTTCATCGCGCGGAACATGGAGCCGATGTCCTTGTTCTTCCCGCTCTTGATAACCTCGGTCTTGACGCCGATCTTGTTCAGAAGGCCCTCGATGTTCGGTATCTCCATGATCACGCCGATCGATCCGGTCAGCGTCCCGGGGTTCGCGACTATCCGGGTGGCCGGGCAGGCGATATAGTAGCCGCCTGACGCCGCCACCGACCCCATCGAGACCACGACCGGCTTCCTGGCCGCCACCTTCTTTACCTCGGAGTAGATCTCCTGCGAGGGCGCCACGGCGCCTCCGGGGCTGTCGATCCTGAGGAGTATCGCCTTGACCGAGCTGTCTTTCCCGTAATCTTTTATCTCATCGACGGCATTTTGCGAATCGAGTATCGGACCTTCGATCCGGACGAGGGCGATCCTGTCCTTCAGGGGAATGTTCTTCTCGAAGAGCGTGAGGACAAGACTGATCGCGACAAGCACGAGGATGAGCGCGCCGATGACGACGCAGAGCTTCTTCATTCATCCGTCCTTTTGACGTTTTTCATGCTGAGCCCGATCTTTCTCTCATCGAGGTCTATCTTGATTATCCGGGCGACGACCGTGTTCCCTTCCTGAAGCTGCCCCTCTTCTGCGAAGGGCTGCACCACTTCGGAGGAATATACGAGGCCCTCGACCCCGCCTTCGAGTTCCAGAAATATCCCGAAGTCGGTCACTCTCAGCACCGTTCCCTGCATCACGTCGCCGAGCCTGAACCGTGAGGGTATCGTCTCGACCCAGGGGTCCTGTTCGAGCTGTTTGAGCCCAAGCGACATCTTCTCGTTTTCGGGATCGACCGCCAGGACGATCGCTTCCACCTTCTGCCCTTTCTTGAGGACCTCGGAGGGATGTTTGACGTGCTTTGTCCAGGAGAGGTCGGAGATATGGATGAGGCCGTCGACGCCCTCCGGCAGTCCGACAAAGGCCCCGAAATCGGTGAGACTCTTCACCTTGCCGGAAATCCTCTGGCCGACGGTGTAATTATCCTTGATCAGCTCCCAGGGGCTCGGCTTGCACTGCTTGACGCTGAGAGAAAGCTTTCTCTCCACCGGGTCGACCTTCAGCACGAGCGCCTCGACCGTCTCCCCGATCGACAGATACTTGGAGGGGTGCTTCGGCTTCGGCGCCCAGTCTATCTCCGAGATATGCACGAGCCCTTCGAGTCCCTCCTCGAGTTCGATGAACGCTCCGTAGTCGGTGATGCTGACGACCTTTCCCTTCACGGTGGCGCCGACCGGATATTTTTCGAGGACGTTCGACCAGGGATCGGTCTGTCTCTGCTTGTAGCCGAGGGTAATCCTCTCGCTCGTCTGGTCATATTTAAGGACGACTACCTCGATGGTGTCGCCTATCGCGAAGAATTCGGAGGGATGGGTGATCCTCCCCCAGGAGATGTCGGATATATGGAGGAGGCCGTCGATTCCGCCGAGGTCGACGAAGACGCCGTAGTCGGTGATATTCTTTACCGTCCCTTCCATCACCGCGCCTTCCTTGATCCGTCCGATCGTTTCGCCCTTCTTCTTTGCCCGCTCGTCTTCGAGGATGGCGCGGCGGGAGACGATCACGTTCGACCGCTTGTTGTTTATCTTGAGCACCCTGAACAGCATCTTGCGGCCCAGGAGACCGTCCATGTCTTTCGTGATCTTGATGTCGATCTGGGACCCCGGCAGAAATGCCTTAACGCCCCCGACGTCGACGGTCAGTCCGCCCTTGGTCCTTTCGGTCACGACCCCTTCGACCGCGGTGCCTTCCTGCGCCGCTTTTTCGAGGACGTCCCATACCTTGATCTTGGATGCGCGCTCTTTCGAGAGGCTGAGAACCCCTTCGGAGTCTCTCATGTTCACGACATAGACCTCGATCGGGCTGCCGGGCTTCAGACTGCGGAGTTCCTCTTCGGTAAATTCCTCGATCCGGATGACCCCTTCGGACTTATATCCGATATCGACGATGACGCCGTCGGACTTGACCGACACCACCTTCCCGGACAGTATCGCCCCTTCCTCGATGCTGTGGAAAGATTCGGCGTAGAGCCTCTCCATCTCGTTGTTGTTAATATCCATTACCGGATTTCCCTCCTCTATCTCTGATTCTCTTCTCTACTTCCCTAATGAGCCAGTCGGGCGTTGAAGCGCCGGCGGTGATACCCACCTGCCTGGCGCCCTCGAGCCACTCGTCGCGTATCTCGGCGGCGGTCTCGATGTGGTGCGTCTCGACCGACAGGCCCTTGCAAAGGTTCGCAAGTTGCGTGGTGTTGGCGCTGTTCTTGCCCCCGACGACGATCATCACGTCCGCCTTGCGCGCCATATCCTCAGTCTCCTTCAGCCTCAGCGCTGTGGAGTTGCAGATCGTGTTATAGACCTTCACCTCCTTGGCCTTTTCGATGATCCGCGAAAGGACTTTCTTCAGCGCCTCGACCGATTGGGTCGTCTGGACGACAAGCCCCACCTTCGACCTGAGACCTTCGAGCGGGGAATGCTCGCTCACGACGATGACGTCGTCGCCCGCGTAACTCATCAGTCCCCTCACTTCGGGATGGTCCCGGTCGCCGAGTATTACCACCTGATAACCGTTTTCCTTAAGAAGTTTAGCATAATGTTGCGCCTTTTTCACGAAGGGGCAGGTGGCGTCGATGACCCTGTAGCCGCCGGCCGATATATTATCATAGAGCTCTCTGGGTATGCCATGCGTCCGGATGATCAGGTCTCTGATCTTTTTCCGGCCGATATCGTCCGGCTCGATCGAGAGGATGCCCTTTTCCCTGAGTTTTTCGATCACCTGGGGGTTATGGATGATCGGGCCGAGGGTAAATACGCCCCGCGTGTCTTTCCCGGCGATATCGAACGTGATGTCGAGCGCCCGCTTCACGCCGAAACAGAACCCCGCCCTCCGGGCGGTCTTGATCTCAGGCCCTTTCCGGGAAGTCGCCGCTTTGCTCTTTTGTTTTTTCTCCCTCTTTATGGCAGCCATAGTAGTATTTTAGCGCACTTTCGTTTTTTTGCCGCCGCTTTTTCGGTCCGGCCGTTATTCACCGGACCGGACCACGTTCAGGATGAGGAGGAGCACTTCCTCCTTTGAAAGCCCGGTCGAATTGATGTATGCCGCGTCCTCCGCCCGTCGCAGCGGAGCGATCTTCCTTCCTGAGTCCCGCTCGTCCCGCTCGATGATTTCTCTGCGTATCTTCTCGGCGTTGAGGGAAAAGCCCTTCGCGAGGAGCTCCTCCGTCCGCCTCCTCGTCCGTTCATCAACCGACGCATCGAGATAGATCTTGCGGTAGGCCCCCGGGAAAACGACCGTCGTCATGTCCCGTCCCTCTGCGACGAGGTCTGCGTCGCGGGCGGCCTCCCTCTGGATCCCGAGCAGGTAGCGGCGCACCGGCGGACGCGCCGAGAAGACAGAGGCATAGTGGCCGGACTCGGGCAGGCGGATCTCCCCGGACACGTCGCTGCCGTTCAGCAGCACCCTGCCGTCAGCGAAGGCAACGGCCGTCTTTTCGAGGGCGGCGGCGATCTCTTCGTCCGAGGCGTCTTCATGAAGACCGAGTCTCACAAGGCCGAGGGCCGTCGCACGGTAGAGCGCGCCCGTGTCGAGGTATGCGTATCCGAGCTCTCCGGCGACCAGTTTCGCCATCGTGCTCTTGCCGGACCCCGAGGGGCCGTCTATCGCGATCACTTTTCCTATGACGACAGCCTCGCAAGGGTATCAAAGAACGACGGGAACGATATGCCGACGGCCGATGCATTGCGGATCGTCGTCACCCCTTCCGCCGCGAGCGCGCCTACCGCCATCGCCATCGCGATCCTGTGATCGCCGTGGCTGTCGACCTCGGCCCCTTTCAGTCCCGCCGCGCCCTGTATCCCTATCCCGTCGGGATATTCCTCCACCTTCACGCCCATCTTTTTCAGCTCCGAGGCCATCGCCCGTATCCTGTCCGATTCCTTCACCCGCAGCTCCCCGGCGCCGCGGATCGTCGTGAACCCCTCTGCATGGGCGGCGGCGATGCAGAGGACGGGGAATTCGTCGATCAGAGAGGGGATGATCTCTTCCGTAAGGCCGACCGCCTTGAGTCCTGCCGGAGACGTGCAACGGAGGTCCGCGACCGGTTCGCCCGACATCTCCCGGGCATTCTGTATCTCGACCGCCGCCCCCATCATCGAGAGCGCCCGGAGGAGGCCGGTGCGGGTGGGGTTGATGCCCACGTTTCTCGCAATGATCTCGGAGCCGGGAACGAGCAGCGCCGCCACGATAAAGAACGCCGCAGAGGAGAAGTCCCCCGGCACCTCCATTTCCATCGGAGAGAGCTCCCTGCCGCCCCTGACAAAGACCCGGAGCCCTTCGGTGCGCAGGTCGGCCCCCTGCGCCGGCAGCATCCTCTCGGTATGGTCGCGGGACTGTGTCGGTTCGCTGATCTCGGTCTCCCCCTCGCAGTACAGCCCGGCAAGAAGGAGCGACGATTTCACCTGCGCGCTCGCAACGGGCATCTCGTAGCGGAGCGGCCGCAGCGCGCCCCCTTTTATGGCGAGCGGCGGAAAGCGGTTGTCGGACCTCGCCGATATCTGCGCGCCCATCATGCCGAGCGGTCCGATCACCCGCGCCATCGGCCTGCTCCTGAGCGAGTCGTCGCCGGTGAGCACCGAAAAGAAGGGGTTTCCGGAGAGCACCCCCGAGATGAGGCGTATCGTCGTGCCGGAGTTCCCGCAGTCGATGACGTCGGAGGGCTCCGACAGGCCGTGAAGCCCTTTGCCGTTTATCGTGAGCGTTCCGCCTTCGCCGGTGATCCCGACCCCGAGCCTGCGGAAGGCGTTCATAGTGCTTTCGGTGTCCTGTGCCCTGAGAAAGTTCTTCACCACGCTCCTGCCCGAGGCCAGAGAAGAAAGGATGACCGCCCGGTGCGAAATGGATTTGTCGGCGGGCGGAAAAAACTCTCCTTTGAAATGCCGTGCAGGCCTTATCTCAACCCTGTCCAAGTGTCTCCCTCAATGCGCGGGCCCGTTCGAACTCCCTTTCGAGGGAGGCGGAATCGCCGGCCCTGAGATGGCGGCCCAGAGAATCGAGCTGCTTCTGAAAAACAAGCATCAGATCGAGGAGATTGTCCCTGTTGAGCAGACAGATGTCCCGCCACATCTCTGGAGAGCTCGCCGCGATCCTCGTCGTGTCCTTGAGCCCCTGCCCTCCGTATGCAAGGTATGCAGGGTCTGTATCGGCAACGGCATTGATCATGGCGTAGGCGAGCAGATGCGGCAGATGGCTCACCGCTGCGTAAATCCGGTCATGGGCGTCAGGGTCCATCGTTATCACCTGCGCGCCGAGCCGCCGCCAGATGCCCGCCACCATCTCGACCGCTCTTTTGTCCGAGCAGGACGTCGGGGTGAGGATGCATTTGGCGTCCCTAAAGAGCTCTGCGTCAGCCGCTTCACTGCCGGAGCGTTCGCTCCCGGCGATCGGATGGCCACCGACATAGCGGACGCCGGCCGGCATGAGCGCCTCGAGCTCGGAAACGAGCCTGCCCTTGACGCTGCCAGCGTCGGTGACGATCGCGCCGTCTTTCAGAGACCCCGCGCACTTCCGCGCAAGCTCGGTAAAATATCCGACGGGAGTCGACAGCATGACAAGATCGGAATCCCGGCATGCCGCAGCCGGATCGAGGTCATAGGAGTCGATGATCCCCCGTTCCTTCGCCTTACGGAGGTTATCCTCGCTCCGGCCGAAGCCCGCAATGTGGCCGGCGAGACCCTGCTTCCTCGCCGCAAGGGCGAAGGAGGCGCCGATCAGCCCGACTCCCATTACCGTGATCTTATCGAAGGCCAAGCGCTATATTTCCCTTCCGACTGCCCGGGCGACCGCCCCAAGCTCCCGCATCAGCTGCTCGAACTGCTCCGGCTTCAGCGACTGATCGCCGTCGGACATAGCCTCCTCGGGATTGGTATGCACCTCGATGATCAGGGCGTCTGCGCCGGCGGCCACGGCAGCCTTTGTCATCGGCGCAACGAGGTCTCTCTTGCCGACGCCGTGGCTCGGGTCTACTACCACCGGCAGGTGGGTGAGCTGTTTCAGGACCGGCACGGCGCTCAGGTCGAGCGTGTTTCTCGTGGCGGTCTCGAAGGTGCGGATGCCCCTTTCGCAGAGCATCACCTGGTGGTTGCCCCTCGACATGATGTACTCGGCGGACATCAGCCATTCCTTGATCGTCGAGGAGAGCCCCCTCTTCAGCAGCACCGGCTTCTGCGCCGAGCCGACCTCAAGAAGAAGCCTGAAGTTCTGCATGTTCCTGGCGCCGATCTGGATGATGTCGGCATATCTGACGATCACGTCGAGGTCGCGCGGGTCCATGATCTCGGTGACGATCGGGAGGCCGGATTTCTCCCTCGCCTCGGCAAGGTATTCGAGCCCCTCCTCTCCGAGCCCCTGGAAGGAGTAGGGCGACGTCCTGGGCTTATAGGCCCCGCCCCTCAGGAAGGCCGCCCCTCCCGCCTTCACCTTCTCCGCGATCGCCGTGAGCACCGTCTTGTTCTCTACCGCGCAGGGGCCGGCCATGACCGGTATCTTCTTCCCGCCGATCAAGACGCCCCGGACGTCTATCTCGGTATTTTCCCTCTTGAATTCCCGGCTGGCGAGCTTGTAGGGCTTCAGGATCCTGACGACGTTTTCTACTCCCGAGGCGGCGCGGATCGAGTCTTCCTCTTCTTCGGTCACCTTCGAGGTGTCGCCGATGACGCCGATGATAGTCCGCTCGGTGCCGGCCGATATGTTGACCCTGAGCCCGCGGCTCTCGAGTTTCTTGACTACGTGGCGCATCTCTTCTTCGGTGGCGCCTCGCTTCAGTACGATTATGTCCATCTATTCCTCCGTTGCACCTTCACTTGTTTTGCGCTGCCAAATGGATATAAAGGGATGGACGCATGATGAAAAAGGTCCATAATCTGAAGCACCGCACGTCCCCCGCATGAAACGGAAAGCGTATCCTGAAGGTCATTGAGCAGAGGTGCGGCGTTTACGCGAATCGCAATAATCAGTCGCCGAATTTATGGACTTTTTCAGCATGCACCCATCACGCAGCACTTACACTGCCTCCCGCGGCTCGTCACCGGCGGCCCGCGCCGGTCACCGCCTTCAGCGCCTCGATGAATCTCCTGTTCTCCTCCGGCAGGCCGATCGTCACCCTGACCGCCTTCGGCCCCATCGGCCGGATGATGACGCCCAGTTTCAGGAGGTTCTCGTAGAGCGCCATCGGGCCTTCCACCGGCATATAGATGAAGTTCGCCTGGGTGGGGACGAACGCCAACCCGAGCGCCCCGATCTCGCGGTAGAGATATTCCTTGCCTTCCTCGTTCACTTTGCGGGAACGGGCGACATGGTCGGTGTCGGAAAGCGCGGCGATCGCCGCCTTCTGCCCGATCGAGTTCGTATTGAAGGGCTCGCGCAGCCGGTTCATATCGGAGAGGAGTTCCTTCTTTGCGATGCCGTATCCGATCCTGAGTCCCGCCAGACCGTATATCTTCGAGAACGTCCTGAGGATGAGCAGGTCCTTTTTCTGATGGAGATATTTCATGCTGTCGGCGTATCCGGGGTCCGAGACGTATTCGAAGTACGCCTCGTCGACGACCACGAGGACGCTCTCCGGAACCCTCTCCATGAACCGGTCGAACTCTTCTTTGCCGTTCATCGTGCCGGTCGGGTTGTTCGGGTTCGCGATGAAGACGATCTTTGTCGAGGGGGTGATCGCTTCCGCCATGGCGGCGAGGTCGTGCCGGTGGTCTTTGAGCGGCACCTGCACCGACTTTCCGCCGATCCCCTGGACCGCCATGAAATAGACGACGAAGGAAGGGGTCGCCATAACCGCCTCGTCGCCGTCTTTCATGAATGTCTTCGCGGCGAGGTCGAGCAGCTCGTTGGAACCGTTGCCAAGGATGATCTCCTCGTCGCTTACGCCGAGTTTTTCCGAGAGCGCTTTTTTGAGATAAAAACCCGCGCCATCCGGGTAACGGTTCAGGTCGGCTGAGACTGTGACGATCGCCTTCAGCGCGGCGGGCGAGGGGCCCACCGGATTTTCATTCGAAGCGAGCTTCACCGAGTTCGAGATGCCGAGCTCGCGCTCGAGCTCCTCGATCGGCTTGCCCGGCACATAGGGCTGTATTCCGAGCACGTAATCAGGCGGTCGTATCATTGTATGCTCCCCTGGGGATAGGACCCGAGTATCTTGAGGTAGAGGCAGTTTTCGGTCAGCGCGTCGACCGCCTTCTTCACCTTCCTGTCCTCGATATGTCCTTCCATGTCGACGAAAAAGATATATTCCCAGGCCTTCCGCTTCGAGGGCCTGGATTCTATTTTGGTGAGATTGATCTTCGACCGCTTGAACGGCAGAAGCACCTCGTAAAGAGAGCCAGGCTTATGCTTGATCGAAAACATGATCGACGTCTTGTCGGCGCCGGTCCTGTGGGGGAACTCCTTCGAGATGACGAGAAAGCGCGTGATGTTTCGTCTGCTGTCCTGGATGTCCCGCTCGACGATGTTCAGGTCGTACATGCGGGCCGCGATCTCGCTGGCAATCGCCCCGGCATGAGGGTCCTTCGAGGCGAGCTCTGCCGCGCGCGAGGTGCTGGTCGACTCCGCTACGGGCACTCCCGGCATGTTCGCCTCAAGCCAGCCCCTGCACTGGGCCAGCGCCTGCGGGTGCGAGAAGATCTTCCTGATCTTCGCCCGCTTCGTCTGGCGTGACAACAGATTGTGAGAGACCTCGAGGATGATCTCGGCGACAACCTGCAGTTCCGAGTCCATGAACATGTCCAGCGTATGGCTCACCACCCCTTCATTGGAGTTTTCGATCGGCACGACGCCGTATTCGGCCTTGTTCGACTCGACGTTCTCGAAGACCTTCTTGATGCTGTCTTCAGGCAGGAAAGACGCCGACGATCCGAAGTGGCGCAGGGCGGCGAGGTGCGTGAAGGTGCCGAGCGGCCCGAGACAGGAGACCTTGAGCGGCTCCTCGAGCGCAAGCGACGCCGCCAGGACCTCTCGGTAGATCGCCTTGAGCGCATCGCTGGGGAAGGGGCCTTTGTTGTTTTTCGCGAGCCTTTCGAGGATCTGGCGTTCGCGGTCCGGTTTGTAGAAGGTCGACTTCTTCTGGCGCTTGATCTTGCCGACCTCGATGACGAACTCCGCCCGCCTGTTCAGGAGCGTGAGCATCTCGTCATCGATTCCGTCGATGCCGTTTCTTAATTTCTTGAGCTCTTCCATATTGTATCGAAATCCTGCGGCGCTGTCCGCAGCGCTCCGCATGGGATTAGGCATAATGATAATCCATTTTTTCTTATTTTTTCAAGAGCTTGTGTGCCGCGTAGCACAAGGGGGCAGTAACCCCTACCTCCGTTTCGTCCGTACCCCGCCGGCTCTGCGGTCGATTGTCACAACGAAGCCGCCGCCGGCTCCGGGCCCATAACCGGGGCGTCGCGGAACTTCCAAGACATCGAATGTTAATGGTATATTCTCGGATGGGAAATTTGCAGCAGAGGAAACTGCCCTTCCATTACGGATGGGTCGTCGTCGGCACCGGTATGCTCTGCATCATGGCCTGCCTCGGGTTCGGCCGCTTTGCGCTCGGCATGCTGCTTCCCTCGATGGCCTCGACGCTGCACCTCACCTATTCCCAGATGGGCTTCATCAGCACGATGAATTTCCTCGGATATCTCGTTGCGGTGCTGCTGAGCGGTTTCCTGGCGGCCAGGATCGGGCCGAGGCGTCTCATCTTCTTTGCGCTGCTGGCGGTCGGAGTCTCGATGGCGCTCATCAGCCGGGCGAAGGGTTTCCTGCCCGTCCTCAGCCTCTATGCGCTCACCGGGATGGGAAGCGGAGCCACGAACGTTCCGGTTATGGGGCTCGTTTCTTCCTGGTTCGCGAGCAACAAAAGGGGAAGGGCGGCCGGGTTCATCGTCATCGGCAGCGGGTTTGCGATCATCATATCCGGCAAGCTTATTCCTTTCGTCAACCGCATCGTGGGGCCGGAGGGATGGAGGATGAACTGGTTGATCATAAGCGGGGCGGTGCTGGCCATCGCCTTCGCGGGATATGCCCTCCTGCGGGACCGGCCCGAGGAAAAAGGGCTCCGGCCGCTGGGTGCGGGTGAAGGGGAGCGGCAAGACGCCGGAAACCGGCCGCATGAGAAAGAACAGGTGAATATCTATAAAGAGGGCGTCATGTATTATCTAGGGGCGATATACTTCTTCTTCGGGTACACCTATGTGATCTACGCCACCTTCATCGTGACGACACTCGTCAAAGAGCGGGGTTTCTCGGAGGGGGTCGCCGGCAACTTCTGGGCCTGGGTCGGGTTTCTCAGTCTCTTCTCCGGCCCTGTCTTCGGAACGCTCTCCGACCGTCTCGGCAGGAAGGCCGGTCTGATCATCGTCTTTCTCTTCCAGGCGCTGTCGTATCTTCTGGCCGCATCCGGACTGCCGGGGATATTTCTCTACCTCTCGATCTTCTTTTACGGGATCGTCGCCTGGAGCATCCCTTCGATCATGGCGGCTGCAGTCGGCGACTATGTCGGCGCGCGGAGGGCGGCAGCCGCATTCGGGCTCGTGACGTTCATCTTCGGCTTCGGCCAGATCACCGGGCCGGCGGTGGCCGGAATGCTCGCAGAAAAGACCGGCAGCTTCAGGTCCAGCTTCTGGATGGCGGCCGCCTTTGCGGGGTTGGCGATCCTGCTGACGGCGTTTTTGAGGAAACCGAGGGTCCGCCCTGTTGCTGAATACCTGCGGGGAGAGCATCCCTCAAATCCTTCCTGATGCGGCAGGATTTGAGGTAGCATCATGGAATGTTCCCTCCTTCTCAGCGGTTGCCTGCGTGGCGATGCGCTAAGGAGTCGCTACGGAAGGTTTCCCGGGCCGCTCTCCCCGCCCTTGAGGTGATACCTGTGCGACTGAAGGATCAGTACCCGCAATCCACCCGCACGATCGGGGAGTCGCCCGGTCCGAAGCATGCCGACGTGGCGTACTTCTCTCCCGGGGGGACGCTCTTGAGGCGGTCTTCCTCCCGGTCGACGTGGCTCGACGCCTTTTCTCCGTTTTCGAAGAAGGCGGTCAGGTCGTAGTCCGTCGCATACCGGCTCCTGTCGTCGGTGTTCCGGATCGTGACGACTGCGCATCTCCTGATCACCTGGACGATCATGCCGTCCACTGTCGCGATTCCGGGGCTCTCGTAGGAGGAGAAATCGACGACCTCGCAGTATCTCCCCGCGAGGCAGTCTGCGGAGGAAAGAAGGAGGGCCAGCGAGGCCATGAAGACCGCCCTTTTCATTTCGATTCCGGGCCGAAGAAGAGGTCCGTCCGGCGCGTCATCAGTTCTTCTTCCTGATCATGATCAGGTCGTTCGTAAGCTTCGTGACGTCGTCGAAAAAGTCCTGCACCTTCCGGTACTGCGCCGCCGCCGTCCGCGATTCCTTGTAGGAAACGCTCTCTTCTCCGGTGATCGTGCCGCCGTCCGCACGGTACCGCCGCTCGTAGGACGCGAAGGTCCGCTCCAGCACGACGTCCTTCGGAAGGTTCATGATTTCGTATCCTTCGGGTATCCTGTAGGTCTCCCGTCTTTCCTCGCGGGAGGAGGCCTGAAACACGATCGGGTAGGTCCGCTTCGACGCGGTGAAAAGGGTTCCTCTTTCCCTCTGCGGCATGCCGAAGATCATCATATCGCCGACGCGCTGTACCCAGTGGGCATTCTCGTATTTGAGCCGGACGGTGATCTTCTTGTGCGGCGTGTCGAGGTACTTCCATTCCCTCTCGAGCACCTTTCCTCCGTTGGAGGTCTTCGATTCGAACGACGAAAAGACCTTTTCTCTCCGGTCTCCCGGAATGCTCCGGAACTGTTCTCTCATGCTGATCGAGATGTCTATGGGGACATGCAGGCTCATGTCGACGA
Source organism: Nitrospirota bacterium (assembly GCA_021783515.1). Lineage (GTDB taxonomy): Bacteria > Nitrospirota > Thermodesulfovibrionia > Thermodesulfovibrionales > UBA6898 > Sulfobium. The sequence goes on along the minus strand of JAJXTV010000001.1, from coordinate 65,538 downwards.
CTGCGTTTCCCTCACGGTCGATCACCGCATTCTCTTCCGCGACCGAGACCGATTCGGCCGGGTCCATTTTGGGAATCCGGGCGAAGAAGCCGCCCTTATCGGTGATGACGCAGACGTTCATCTCCGAGAGGGCGTCGGGCACCTCACGAAAATAGTATCCCTTGCGGAGGAGGTCGGTGTAATACTGTCTTCCTCCGGTCTCGAAAAAAAGGATCGCGTGGTTGAAATAGGTCGGCATCGGCAGAAGTTTTTGGGCGTCGAAGGAGCGCGACGAGGGAAAGAGCACCGGATAGGCCTTCACCCCGATGCCGGAAAGCATCGCCATGCCCAGGAGCGTATAGTCCTTGCAGTCGCCGTATTTGTTCGCAAAGACCTGGTCGGCGGGATGGGGCTCGTAGCTGTGGAAGTTGATGTCCATCGCGACGTAGCGGAGGTCGTTCTGGAGGTATTCGATGATCGCCTGGATCTTCTCGTCGGTCGTCTTCGCGTCCTTCGTGACTTCGGCCACTTTCTCCTTCATCTCCGCGGTGAGGCGCAGGTTCTTCGCAAAGAGGCCCCAGGCCCATTTCGACATCTCCTCCCAGGAAGGGAGCGTGGTGACCGCCACCGCCTCTGCGACCTCGTCCCACGGGGGCATGTACTCTTCCTGCTCCACCTTCCCGATGTTGTCGGCCTCCCACACGTAGACGACCGTATCCCCTTTGAGCGTGACCGACGGCTTTCTTTCGCCGTTGAGGCAGGCGAAGCGCAGCGGCACGTCCTTCGGCACGATCAGCGTATATTTCTGGTACTTGACCGGCGAGGTGGAAGAAAAATAGACGAGGTCGTAGAAGTTGTGGGGGATCATCGGCCTCTTCGATTCGACCGTCGCCTTCCATTCGATGGTGCTGCCGACCACCACGTGCGGCATCGTGATCATCTTCGTCCGCTCGTCGGAATATACGGCGTAGTCCTTTTTCGGCGTGAGCTCCTGGATGTCCTTATATTTCAGCTTCCCGCCTTCAGGGGTGACGGTGAAGGCCTCGATCTCCTTCACTTCTTCCCGGCTCTTGTCGTAGCTGAGCGGTATCTCGCCGAGGTTCTTCCCGTCTTCCTTCTGGACCCTGGCGACCATATGCACCGTGGTGAGCGTCGTAAAGTCCTTCCGCAGCTCAACCGTCCGTTCCGACTTGAGGACGACATACGGCTCGTCTTTGTAGGCCTCCTCCCATTTCGCCTCCGCGGCCTCCGCCGCGGACAGGACGAATATTCCGAGCGCCGCCGCGAGCGCCAGATATATGCCGGTCTTCTTTCCGAATTGCGATATCTTCACAGCAGGTCCTCCGTGATTTTTCGGCCGCGCCGCGTTCCCCGACGGCCGGCTCTTTCATAATCTTACGTCAGTCCGGCGGGAAAGAGCAAGGAGAGAAAAACGGTAAAAGAGGACGGCGAAATACGGCGACTGAGAATTCTTTATGGTATTAGCACGATCTTCCCGTATGAGCTCTCTTCGATGATTTCTCGATGACCGCGCGGTGCCTCCGAAAGCGGCATTTCCCTCCCGACAAAGGGACGGAGCGCGCCGGCGACATATACGCGGTCGCCCTCCTTCAGCCGCTCCACTCCCTCGCCCGCCGATAGCCCCTTACGGATATGTCAGCTGGAGCCTCTGGATGCCGGACGCCCGGCCGGTCTCGTTATCGATGTCGATCGTGACCGCAGACAGCACTACCGGCCCCTGTGCCGTCTCGAACCTCACGGGCATGCTGGTAAGGAAGCGCCCGATGATCTGGTCGACGTCCATCCCGATTACCGAATACGAAGGCCCAGTCATGCCGACGTCGGTGATATAGGCGGTTCCGTTCCTGAGTACCTTTTCGTCGGCGGTCTGGACGTGGGTGTGCGTGCCGACGACGGCGCTCACCCTGCCGTCGACATAATAGCCGAAGGCGATTTTTTCGGAGGTCGCCTCGGCGTGGAAGTCGACGATGATGATCTTCGTCTCGGCCGAGAGCCTTTCGATCTCGGGGCCGGCTGTCCTGAACGGGCAGTCCATGCCGGTCATGAATACCCTGCCGGAGAGATTCAGGACCGCGGCCTTGAGGCCGCCCGGAAGGGTGAAAACGACGCTTCCGTTGCCGGGGACGCCAGGTGGATAATTGAGGGGCCGCACCACCCTGTCGTCCTTAGATATATAGGGGATGAAATCCTTCTTGTCCCAGACGTGGTTGCCGGTGGTGATGATATGGATGCCGGTCCTGAAAAGCTCGGCCACGAGCGACTCGGTCAGGCCGAACCCCCCCGCGACATTCTCGCCGTTGGCGATCACGAAGTCGATCTTGCATTTGTCGACCAGCCCCGGCAGGAGCGCCTTGACGGCAGTCCTGCCCGGCTTTCCGACGATGTCTCCGATAAAAAGGACTTTCATGCCCTGAACCGTGCCGCAACCTTATTTCGCATATTCCACGTATCTCGCCTCCCTGATCACTGTCACCTTGATCTGGCCGGGGTAGGACATCTCGGCCTCGATCTTTTTCGAGAGGTCCCTGGCGAGCATCGAGGACATCTCGTCGTTGACGTCTTCGGGCTTGACGATAATCCTGATCTCCCTGCCCGCCTGGATGGCGTAGCACTTGTCCACGCCCTTGAAGGAAAGCGCCATCTTCTCGAGAGTCTCGAGCCTCTTGAGGTAATGCTCGATGCTCTCCCTCCTCACTCCCGGCCGGGCGGCGGAAAGGGCGTCGGCGGCTGCGACAAGGGCCGCTTCCACCGTGATCGGCTCCCCTTCGCCGTGATGGACGAGGACGGCGTTTACCACCTTGTTGTTCTCGCCGAACTTCCGGACGAGATTGGCGCCGATCTCCTGGTGCGTCCCTTCGATCTCGTGGTCGACCGCCTTGCCGATGTCATGCAGAAGCCCCGACCGCTTCGCCAGCTTTGCGTCCACTCCGAGCTCTCCCGCCATCATGCCGGCGATATACGCCACCTCGCGGGAGTGCTGCAGCATGTTCTGTCCGTAAGAGGTCCGGTACTTGAGCCTGCCGAGCGTTCTGACGAGCTCCGGGTGGATGCCGGAGAGCCCCAGGTCGAAGACCGCCTTCTCTCCTTCCTCCCGGACGTTGATCTCGACTTCCTTCCTCACCTTCTCGACGATCTCCTCGATCCTCGTCGGATGGATGCGGCCGTCCGAGATCAGCCGTTCGAGCGAGAGCCTCGCGACCTCCCTCCTGACCGGGTCGAAGGCCGAGAGCGTCACCATCTCGGGTGTGTCGTCGACGATCAGATCGACTCCGGTCGCTGCCTCGAGCGCCCTGATGTTGCGGCCCTCCCTGCCGATGATCCTGCCCTTCATTTCGTCGTTCGGAAGGCTCACCGCGGTGACGGTGGCGTCGGCCACATAGTCGCTCGCGTACCGCTGGATCGCCGAGCCCATGATCTCCTTCGCCTTTCTGTCGGCGTTCTCCTTCGCCTCGTCCTCGATCTTCTTGACGAGCTTCGCCACCTCGAACTTAGATTCTTCCTCGGTGCGCCTGAGGATCTCCTGTCTCGCCTCCTCGGAAGAGATGCCGGAGAGCCTTTCGAGTACGGCGGTCTGCTCCTTCAGCAGCTGGCCGTACCGGTTCTCTTTTTCCTGTATCGAGCGCTCCTTCGCGCTGAAGTCCTTTTCCTTCCTGCCCAGGTCGTGCTCGCGCTTGTCGATGACATCGAACTTCCGTTCGATCGACTCCTCCTTCTGTCTGAGCCTCTTTTCGAGATGGTTGAGCTCGCTGCGCCGCTCCCTCAGTTCTTTTTCGGCCTCGGTCTTCGCCTGATAGACGATGTCCTTTGCCTCGATCGTCGCCTCTTTCTTGAGCGACTCCGCCTCCTTCTGCGCCTCCTCGGCCATCTTCTTTTTCTCGGTATTGATTGAATCCCTCTGGGCCTTGAGGGCGTTCCGGTAGATGAGACTCATAATCAGGCCGACCGCGATTCCGACACCGATAGCTACCAGCAGATATATCGCATTATTCATCGGGTGTGCTCCTCCTTTTTTGCAGCCGTGATTTAATAACCCTTTCAAACCCCTCTGAAGACGGGTGATAAAAGTGCTTTTCCCTGTTCAGATAATCCTGTTTTACATAATGTCCGGGGGAGTCGTGGGGGTAGACATACCCTTTCCCGGCTCCCAGCCGTTGTGCCCCCTTATAATGCGAGTCCCTGAGATGGGCGGGCACCGGCTGGACCGGCTCTGTCCGCAGGGCCTCCGTCGCCTTCTCGATAGCCAGGTATGATGCGTTGCTCTTCGGGGCGGATGCAACGTAGAGCGCCGCCTGCGAAAGGGGTATTCTCCCCTCCGGCATGCCGATCCTCTCCAGCGCCTGCATCGCCGAGACCGCGACGACGAGAGCCCGGGGATCGGCGTTTCCGACGTCTTCGGCCGCGCAGATCACGATCCGACGCGCGATGAAGAGCGGGTCCTCCCCCGATTCGATCATTTTCGCCAGCCAGTAGGCGGTCGCGTCAGGGGCCGTACCCCGCATGCTTTTGATAAAGGCGGAAATCGTGTCGTAATGGTCGTCTTCGTCGTAGTAGAGCGTCTTGTTCTGAATGGCCTCTTTCACCCGGTCGAGCGTGATCAGCCTTCCTTCACCGCCTGAGTCGCCGAGTGAGAGGAAGGCAAGCTCGAGGGTATTGAGCGCCCGCCTGGCGTCTCCCTCGCTGACCGAGGCGATGAAGTCGGCGGCTCCTTCCGCGAGCGAGACCCCGCTGCAGCCGAGGCCGCGGGTATCGCTCAGCGCCCGGAAGAGCAGCGCCTTCAGATCGTCTTTGGGGATCGGGTTCAGCCGGAAGATGAGCGATCGCGACGAAAGGGCCGGAACGAGAGAGAAAAACGGGTTCTCGGTCGACGCCCCGACGAGGGTCAGTTCGCCGGTCTCGATGTGGGGCAGGAGAGCGTCCTGCTGCACTTTGTTGAACCGGTGGATCTCGTCGACAAAGAGGATCGTCTTTGCGGACCTGAGCGAGACCGCCTCCCGGATATCTTTGACGCCGGCAGTGACGGCGTTCAGCGAGATAAAGCCTGCCTTGGTCTTTTTTGCAATAAGATGGGCGAGGGCGGTCTTGCCGGTGCCCGGAGGGCCGTAGAGGATGAGCGAGACGATCTTGTCTTCCTCAATCAGCCTCCTGAGGGGCTTGTTCGGGCCGAGCAGAGCTGCCTGGCCGAGGAAATCACCGAAGTCCCCCGGCTGCATCCTCCACGCGAGCGGAGGTGTCCTGCTTTCGGTTTTGAAGAGTTCCACGTTATAGCCCCTCGGGCGGGACTATAGTGTCGGCAGGGTCAGTTGTGTGGGAGAGAGGCCGGAAGATCCGGTTTTAAAAGAAAATTCTTGTTTCAAATCTATGAAAAGGTCTGCCAAAGCAGACCTTGAAATATCGTATTTTCTCTTTTCCCCCACGTTACCACCCAAAAGCGCCAATACTACAGCCGCCAGCGTCATAAAAATAATATGTATCCCGCCCTGTCGTGTATATGAAAAATCAGATCCGCCTATTGGATAGGTGGGTGCCATAAAGGTGGCTTTAGGCTTTTGACACCTGGTCAACATGCACACCGACACCTTACGCGGGCTCCCAAAAGATCTAATTTGCCGGATCAACTTTCCCATATATCACCTACAGGGCAGGTATTTATCCCAGCCTTGCAAATCTACCTTTATTTATACCAGATGCGGCCTGCTTTCCGCAAGAGAAAAATCTTTTTATGCCGGTGCTTTTAACTTGTATTGGCGCGCATTTTTGAATAAACTAAAAAGATATGGAAAAAGTTCCGCCGGGGCGACGGCATGTCAGCAGGCGGCGCGGGTGAAATAATTACAGGAGGCCATACATGTTTGGATTGGGAATGCCAGAGCTGCTCGTCATTCTCGTGATCGTGCTGGTCCTCTTCGGCGCGAACCGGCTGCCGGAGATCGGCAAGGGCATCGGTTCGGCGATCAAGAATTTCAAAAAGGCGACATCCGAGCCTGATGAGATCGACGTGACGCCGAAGAAGAAAGTCTCGCAGGAAGAAGGCAAGGGGGACGGCGGCAAGGAAAAGGGTGAATAGAGGGCCTTCCTCCGTCATCGATCTCTCCGCGCTCGAGCGCAACCTTGCAGTTGTCAGGAAAATCGTCAACAAGAAGACCGTTATCGCGATCGTCAAGGCCGACGCCTACGGACACGGCTCGGTAGAGATATCCAGAAGACTCGTTTCCCTCGGCGTCGATCGTCTCGCGGTGGCATTCACCGGCGAGGCGAAGCTGCTGAGGGAGGCGGGCATCCGGGCGGGGATCATCGTGCTCTTCGACCGCGCCTCCATTGAAGATTACTTCACGTATTCCCTCATCCCCGTGATCCAGGACAGGGAGTCGGCGCTCGCTTTTTCGCGCGAGGCGTCCAGGAGGGGGACTAAGGTCCGCGTGCATGTAAAGGTGGATACCGGCATGGGGAGGGTGGGGTTCGCCCCCGAAACCGCAGTCGACGAGATAGCCGGGATCGCCGGGATGGAGGGAATCGAGCTGGAAGGGCTGATGAGTCATTTTTCGGAGGCCGATCTCGGCGACAGGTCTTTTGCGGTCAGCCAGCTCGATGTCTTCAGCGTGATCAGGGACGCGGTTTCCGCACGGATCGGCAGGCGTCCCCTCTGCCACATCGCAAACAGCGCCGCGGTGCTCAGCTTTCCCGATGCGGTCCTGGACGCCGCCAGGCCGGGGCTTCTCCTTTACGGCTGCTCCCCGTTTAATGAGGACTATGGGCTGACGCCTCTCATGAACGTCAGGACGAATCTGCTGGCCGTCAGGCGCTTGCGGACTGGCACCCCGGTCAGCTACGGCAGGACCTTCGTAACGCGGAGGGAAAGCGAGATAGCGGTCGTGCCGGCCGGGTATGCGGATGGGTACAACCGTCTTTTTTCGAACAACGCGGAGATGCTCGTCAGGGGCAGGCGGGCGCCGGTGGTGGGAAGGGTCTGCATGGACCTTACGATGCTCGACGTGACCGGGATCGGGGGCGTCCGGGAGGGCGACGAGGTGGTCCTGCTCGGGCGTCAGGGCGATGAGACGATCACGGCCGCTGAGCTTGCGGGGAGGATCAATACGATCCCGTATGAGATCGTCACCTCTCTTGGAAGCAGGGCGCGAAGGGAATACGTGAATTGAACTCCCTTGAGGCGGCTGCGGCCGATCCGGTACAATACCGTATTGTGGCACTCCCGGGCGGCGCAGAGGCAAGTTATGCATAAGAAGATCGGGGAAATACTCCTTGAGATGGGCTTCATCGACGAGGCCGAAATCAGGAGGGTACTCCAGATCCAGCAGGCCGAGGGCGGCAGAAGGCGGTTCGGCGAGATACTCCTGGACGGCGAGATGCCGGAAGAACGGATCATGAAGGCGCTGGCGGTGCAGTTTCAGCTGCCGGTCGTCGAGGCGAAGGATTTCCCCGAGGCGATCCCGGTCGAGAAGATCTCCTACCAGTTTCTCGAAAACAATCTGATCTTGCCGCTTGCGGTCAGCGACGGCGTGCTTTCGGTGGCGGTCGGCGACCCGACGAACACGGAATGCATCGAAGCGATCCGGTCCTCTCTCGGGTACGAGGTCGAGACGGCGCTGGCAGGAAGGGACGATATCCTCAGACACCTGCAGCTTCTGAAGGGGTCTCGGTCCGCCGTGATGCAGCAGGTGATCGAAGACGCCTCCGTCGACGAGTCTCCCGGGGCGGACGCGACCGGGGAGATCAGCCACCTGAGGGACCTCGCCCAGGAGAAGGGCATTATCCAGCTCGTCAACCTCATCATCGAGAATGCGGTAAAGGACCGCGCCAGCGACATCCATATCGAGCCGGGAGAAATCAGCGTGAGGGTCCGCTACCGCGTCGACGGCGTGCTGTACGAAAAAGAGGTGCTGCCGGCCAGGATGTATTCGGCGGTCTCCTCGAGAGTGAAGCTCCTCGCGCAGATGAACATCGCGGAACGGAGGCTTCCGCAGGACGGCAGGATCAAGCTGAAGGTCGCAGGGAAGGCGGTGGACATCAGGGTCTCGACCCTTCCGACGATCTACGGGGAGAGCATCGTGATGAGGGTCCTCGACAAGGAGTCGGCCTTCATCACGCTCGAGCAGCTCGGGTTCGACAGGGTCCTGCTCGATATCTACGAGGAGACGATCAAGAGGCCCTACGGCATGGTCCTGATCACGGGTCCGACCGGCAGCGGCAAGTCGACCACCCTGTACGCGTCGCTCGACAAGATCAATTCGGCCGAAAAGAAGATCATCACGATCGAGGAGCCGGTCGAGTACCTCATGTCGGGAATAAACCAGATACAGGTGAGGCCGAAGATAGGGCTCACCTTCGCCAGCGGCCTCAGACACATCGTCCGGCAGGACCCGGACATCATCATGGTCGGCGAGATCAGGGACATCGAGACGGCCGGCATCGCAATCCATGCCGCGCTGACGGGGCATCTGCTCTTCAGCACCCTCCATACCAACGACGCGCCCGGCGCGGTTACGAGGCTTATGGACATGGGCATCGAGAATTATCTCGTCTCTTCGACGCTCATATGCGTCATGGCCCAGAGGCTTGTCAGAAAGATCTGCCCCCGGTGCAAGGTGAGCCGGCCGGTGCCGGAGGAACTGGGGAGGAAGTTGGGCGGCATGATTACGGAGATGTGGACGGGAGAGGGATGCGACAACTGCTCCGGGACCGGATACCGAGGAAGGCTCGGGATCTTCGAAGTGCTGCCGGTCGGCGACGAGATACGGGACCTGATCATGGGGAGGGCCACGGTCAAGGATATAAAAGACAAGGCGGTCGCACTCGGGATGCGGACCCTCAGAGAAGACGGCATGCGGAAGGTGAAGGATGGCACCACCACGCTCGACGAGGTGCTCAGGGTGACGCAGGTGGGACTGTGAGGATCGTGAAAAGTGAAAGGTTAACGGTGAAAGAGCGACAGGGAGAGAAACGCGGACTGTTCACCTTTCACCCTTCGCCCTTCGCCCGGGAAGACGGCATTGCGCTGATCATGGTGCTGTTCGTCCTTATGATGCTGATGATCGTCGCCTTCAACTATCTCGGTTCGACCAGGGCGAATGCGGCGGGCACGCGCAACCTCAAGGAAGAGACCCTTTCGTACTATATGGCGCTTTCCGGCTATCAGGAGGCCCTGCAGTACCTGATGTCCGACAAGGACCCTTCGTTCGATTTTTTCGATACGGAAGGCAACTTCCGCGTCGACAGGACGACCCCCCCCGTCACCGGAAGGAGAGTCATCGGCGATGGGGAACTGAACATCGGCATCACCGACGAAGATTCGAAGATCAACATCAATTATGTCCAGCCGGACCGTTTCAAAAAGCTTCTTGAATACACCGGGATTCCCGAAGACGAGATCCCCGCGCTTGTCGACTCGGTGCAGGACTGGAGGGACCCGTCAAGCAAGGTAACCCACCGCCTGCTCGGCGCCGGAGACGACTACTATGAGTCGCTTCCCGAGCCGTACACCTCAAAAAAAAGCTTCTTCGACGTGCCGGAGGAGTTGTTGCTGGTCAAGGGCATGAAGCCCGAATATCTCTACGGCTCGAAGGAGATACATCCCCTGCTGCCGCTCATCACGACGTTCGGAAAAGGCGGGATGAATATCAACACCGTCTCGAAGGGCATGATGACGATGCTCGGCATGAATGATTTCGAGATCGAGGCGGTGATGAAACAGAGGACAGCGGATGCCGGCGGGTTCACGTTCGTGCCGGAGCAGTTCACGAATCTCGGGTTCAGCGCAACTGCATCGAAGGTGCTGAGAATTGAGGTGACGGCGCGGGCGCATAAAGAGGGCACTGCAATGAAGGTGGTTGCGGTGGTCGAGAGGCAGCCGGCCGGAGGGACATACAAGATACATACCCTTTACTGGAGTGAAAGTGCGGAAAATAGCAGGAGTTAATTTCGGTCTTGACATGCTCGGACTGGAGCTGGTGGAATCCGGCCTGACCGCGAAGAAGACCGTGAAATCCGAGGGCCTCGCCCTTCCGGTTGCTAAGGAAGAGCGGGCCGACTTTATCTCCGGCGCGCTGACACGCTGGAAGAAGGAGTACGGCCCCGACGGGGCGGTGATCGGGCTGCCGCTGCAGCGTTTCTCTCATCAGCTGATCGAGATGCCGGCGATGAAGAGAAACGACCTGAAGAAGGCCCTTATGTTCGAGCTCGAGAAATACCTTCCGCTTCCTGTCGACGAATATCTCTTCGACTTCGTTACCGGCCCGGTGGAGGCGGGACGGACGAAGGCCCTGGTATTGTCGATCAGAAAAGATGCCGTCCGCGAAGCGACGAATATGGCGACTGCCGCCGGAATCCCCGTGCTGTCGGTGCGGTGCAGCGCGCTGATCGCCCTCCGGAGCCTGCTCGATCTGTCGGGACAGAAGAGCGTCAGCGGCCTTTTCGTGAATGCGACCGGGTCCGGCTACGAAGTGGTCGGGATGAAGAATTCCATCCCGCTGTATCTGAAGGGGTTTCCGAAGGGCACGGACATCTCCCGCGAGCTTGAGCGTCTTACGGCCCTCTACCCGGGCCAGGTTTATTTCATGGGGAACATTGGACAGCCGGCGGCGGAAAGGTTCGGGGCCAGGAAATTTCAGGCAGTTACGCCCGGGGCGCTTGCCTTTACGGCCGGCGGGAAGCAGGAGCTGATGCCGGAGTTTCTGCCGGAGGACCTCGCAAGGACTGCTGCCGACCCCTATCCCTGGCTCATCGGCGGTCTGGCGGCGGCGTCTCTCGTGGTCTTTCTCCTGACCGGGGCGACGGCCTACTACAAGGAATGGAATGCGCTCAGAGCGGTCGAGGCGAAGCGCTCGGCGGTCCATGCGCGGGCGGCAGGGCTGCTCACCGAGAGGAAGAAACTCGACGTCCTGAGAGACGACAGGAAGACGCTGCGGGATTTCCGCGGAAAGAGCAACCTTGCGATCAGGGCGCTGAGCGAACTCAGCGGGGCGCTGCCGCAGGAGGCCTGGCTGATCAATCTCTCGGTGGACGACAAGGGCAAGGTCGAGATAGAAGGGTTCACCGGGAAGACGTCGGCGGTGATCACGGCCCTCGAAAAAGCGAAGGTGTTTACGAACGTGGCGTTTTCGGCCCCGATTCTCGCGCGTGAAGGAGAGGAGCGGTTTGCGCTCAGGATGGAGGTCGAAGGGCGATGAGCAAACGCTATGGGCTTGTTGCGGTGGCGGTGGTCCTGGCCGCTTTCGTCTTCGAGAATTACTATCTGCGGCCCGGGGCGGAAGCCCTGAGGGACCGCCTGTCATCGGAATACACGATGATGCAGAAAGAGGAGCAGTATCTGAAGTCCTCGGCCGCTGCCGGTGAAGACATCAAGGCCGTTTCCCGCGAAGTGGGGACGCTCGAAAAGGGCTTGCTTCCGGAAAAATCCGAGTTCCTCGCTGCGGCCAGGCTGCAAGGAGAGGTTTCGGACCTTGCCGCGAAGGCCGGCCTCTCCGTCATGACGATACGTCCGATGGAGGTCTCTCAGGCCGGCAGTTACCGCAGTATCCCGATATATTTCGAAGGCAGCGGCGGGATCAGGCAGATGGGCGACTTTCTCCGCTCGGTGGAGTCTGACGCCCTCCTGATCAGGATCGACAAACTGGGGCTGAGCATCACGAATATGCAAAACCCGAAAGACCTGAAGTTCAAGATACAGGTGTCGGGGCTGGCGAAGTTATGATACGGAAGATCTTTCTGCTGACGGCCGTTTTTTTTCTGTTTGTATATGCGTGCTGGAATTTTTATACTAAAGCTGCGGCGCTGGACCCCCTTTCGGAGGTCACGGTGAGCCCCCAGGCGCCGAAGGCGGCGCAGGCCCGGACGGGGGCCGAGTATCGGCCGGCCTGGAGCCGGGACATAATCGAAAAGAACCTGTTCAGCCCCTCCAGGACGTATGCGCCGCCGAAGCCGGCGGCAGCGGCGGCCCTTCCTCCGGAGAAGAGGCCGGAGTTCGCATTGAAGGGCATTGTGCTCGATGCGTTCGGGGACTATGTTGCCTACGTGTCGATAGACAAGGCGAAGCCCGTTGCGGTGAGGAAGGGCGACAAGATCGAAAAGACCGAAATTGTTGACGTATCGGCGAGGCAGGCTGTGCTAAAATGGAACGGCGAGGTGATCGACCTGAGCATGGAAAGAATAAAGACGATAGATAACGCGAAGGCGGCAAAATGAGCCGCGCGGCGATTTCGTGTGCCCTGCTGCTTTTCTTCGTTGCGTCCTGCGCCCCGAAGCAGGCGGTGAAGCCGGCCGAGATGCCCGCCGTTCAGCAGCCGGCCGAGACGCTGACCCTGCCCGAGGTAGCGCCGAAGAAGGAGGCGGAGGCCGAGAAGAAGCCCGGAGAAAAGAAGGCCGAGCCCCTTGGTCCGGAAGGCAAGCAGAAAGAGCAGTATGTGATGCTCAACTTCGACAATGCCGAGATCGAGACGGTGATCGCGACGATCTGCGAGATGCTGAAGATCAACTATATCATCGCCCCTGGCGTCACGGGGAAGATCACGATCCAGTCCTACAACAAGGTGCCGATGAGCGAGTTGTTCAGAACCTTCCAGTCGATACTCGAGATGAACGGGTTTACGGCGGTAAAGTACGGCAGCTTTTACCAGATCGTGCCGATCGATACGGCGAAACAGCAGCCTGTCCCGGTCAGCACCGGCAAGTCGCCGGTCATCCCCAAGGACCAGAGTTTTATCACCCAGGAGGTACCGCTTGAATACGTGAAGGCCGGCGACGTGGCGAATATCGTGAGGAACCTGATGCCGCGGGGCACCGACATTGTCGTATACGAGCCGTCCAATATGCTTATCGTGACCGCTCCCCCTGCGGGGATGCTGAAGTTTCTGAAGCTGCTCGAGGCGATCGACATCCCTTCGACCGAGCGCGATACCGTCAGGACCTTCGTCTATTACGTCGAAAACGGCGAGGCGAAGAAGCTGATGGAGATCCTCAAGAATGTCTACGCGAACAAGAAGGCCGAAGGGACGGCGGTCAGGAGCACCTCCCCCGCCGTTCCGCCGGCGCCTTCGTCACAACAGCCGCGCGGCCGCAGCCAGAGACAGCAGGCGGCGCCGCCGGCCGGCGCATCGGTGCAGGAGGGGCTTGCGGGCGAGATAGAAGGGGAGATTCAGATAGAGGCGTACGAGGATATCAACGCGCTTCTTGTCAAGACGACGCCGAGGGGGTATCTCTCCCTGCTCGAGACGATCAAGAAGCTGGACGTGCAGCCCAAACAGGTGCTGATCGAGGTGCTGATCGCCGAGATCACCCTCGACGACAGCACCCAGTTCGGTATCGAATGGCTGCTGAAGTCTTCGGTGCAGACCTCCAACCGTGACTACGATTTCGATCTCCTCGGCGGGTTCACCGACAAGAACACCGATAAGCTCCAGTTTAACACCGACACGAACCGGTTCCAGTTTCCGGCGAGCGCCGACCAGATCCTCACGCAGCCGGCGAACGCCTTCGCGAATATCCTCGCCCCAAGGAAGTTCGATCTGTTGATCACTGCCGCCGCTTCGACGGGGAAACTCAACGTGCTGGCGAGCCCGAACATCCTCGCGCTCGACAACAAGGAGGCGAAGATCGAGATTGCGGACGAGGTGCCGGTGGCGACGTCGATCACCCAGCCGACGGCCGGCGCCGGAACGACGGTGAACACTACGTCCCAGGTGCAGTTCAAGTCGGCCGGGACGATCCTTACCGTCACGCCGCATATCAACGACAAGAAACAGGTGACCCTGAAACTGGTGCAGGAAGTAAGCGCGGTCGGCAACGTCTATAAGATCGGGGGCGAGGATTTTCAGGGGTTCACCCAGCGCAAGGCGACGACGACGGCGATTGTGCAGGACGGCCACACGCTGGTGCTCGGGGGGATCATCAACGAGAGCAAACAGACGACCCGCAACGGGCTGCCGCTGCTCAGCGATCTCCCTCTGGTGGGCTACCTCTTCGGATCGACGTCGAGTACGCACACGAGAAAAGAGCTGATCCTCATGGTGACGCCGCGCGTCATAAGCAACTATGAAGAGGCGGACAGCCTGACACGGGAAGTGCAAGAGCGGCTGAAGGGCATCAAGGAGAGGATAAGGCTCGAAAAAGAGCGGGAGGCGGTGCAGACCGAGGAACCCGCAGAGCTGCCCGCCGAGGGCATTTCCTCGCCGGTCGGAGCCAAGCCCGCGGAATAGCAGCGACCCCGGCGCCTGAGGAGCGTACGTGCCTCAGTCCCTCCCTTGACCGGGATATTCTTATTGCCGTCATTCCCGCCGCCTTGACTTTCTCCCGGCGGGAGGTAAGGTGTGAATAAGGCCTTTGGCAGGGCCTTGAGCATCATGACTACGGCCTGCGCGGGAGGAGGAGGTGAGACGGGTGAAGAAGACATTGAGCAGAGAGGCTCTTGTCAAGGAGGCGGCCTTCTGGAGCAGACTTCAGAAGGCGGCGAAGGAAAACCCTGGCAAGGTATGCCACAAGTGAAAGGGCTGAAAGAGCTGACGTTGCCGGTCGGCAACGAAATTTCGTGAGGCGGACGGTGAGCATGGCTTGCCTGTCCGCCTCTCTGTTATTTGTCCTCTCTCTCCTATTGTTCCGGGGCGGTGGTACAATAAGTCGAGGCGCCCGGCAAAGGCGCGCTCATGATATGCAATGCCGATAACGAATTCTCATGAGTTTTTCATCCAGTGGCATCTGACGGAGCGCTGCAACCTGAGGTGCAGCCACTGCTATCAGACGGGCGGAAGAAGCGAAGAGCTCTCCCTCGCTGAGATCTCATCCGTCGTGGACGAGGTCTCCGGGATGCTCGACACCTGGAGCGAGGTCTACGGCATCTCTTTTTCACGAAGCATGAGCGTTACCGGAGGCGAGCCCTTTCTGCGGGACGACCTTCCGGATGTCCTCGAAGCGATAGGCGGCGGGGGGTTCGACCTCTACCTCCTTTCAAACGGCACGCTCATCGATGAGAAGCGGGCCGCCATGCTCTCCCGTCTTTCCGTAAAAGGCGTCCAGGTCAGCATGGAGGGGCCTGAGGAGGTCCATGACTCGATCAGGGGAAAAGGAAGCTTTTCTTCGTCGTTAAAGGGGATAAGACATCTCCTTGACGCCGGGCTGAGAGTGACGATGAACGCCACGTTGTCGGGGCTGAATGCCGGACGGTTCACCGAGCTCGTGGATCTGGCGCGATCGCTCGGGGTGCAGCGGCTCGGCTTTTCGAGGCTCGTCCCCTCCGGAAGGGGGCTTGGGCTCATCGACAGGATGATCGGTAAAGAAGAGGTGGAGCGGATATATAAAGAGATTTTTTCCCTGCAGTCTGAGGGTCCGGAGGTCGTCACCGGGGACCCCGTGGCGTCGCAGCTTATCGCTTCCGTCGATGCCGACGCGGGAGACGTTGCGACCGGGGGCTGCGCTGCGGGCCTGTCGGGGCTGACCTTTCTGCCCGACGGGACGATCGTCCCCTGCCGGAGACTCTTCATGCCGATAGGGAATGTAAGAAAGGACCGTATAAGAGAGGTTTGGGCGATGTCGCCGGTGCTGGAGGCGCTTCGGGACAGGACGAGGTATAAGGGCAGATGCGGCCGGTGTATGCGCTGGGCGGTCTGCAGGGGCTGCCGTGCGATCGCGTATGCGTTCTCCCATGCTACGGGCGAAGGAGATATGCTTGCCGAAGACCCGCAGTGTTGTATCGGGGAAGGGCGTTGACCCTATCGTTGCGTACCGGCGGGGAGGGCGTCCCTCACATCTTTCATGGTGCGATAGGATTTGATGGAGCATGGCGTCGGGAATACAGGGCTTTCTCTTCACGCCATGTCCAGCCCCGGCGCTGCCGACGTGACCGCTGCGGTAGGGGATCGCGACAGAAGGCCATTCGGGCCGCCCTCCCCGCCTCTGTGGCGATATGTATGCAAACCGGAGAATTGATGTGAACGACCTGCTTGCCCTCGCCACGGTTATGGTCTGGCCGGTCATCCCGCTTTTCTGGATACCGGTGCACGGCTTTCCGAAGATCTTCAGGCGTCTCGGCACGCTGACATATCTTATGCCGGCCCTCCTCTGGCCTCCGCTTGCATATGTTGTTTTTCACAATCGGGCGCCGGTTCTGCATTACCGGTTTGATCTGCCGTTATCGCTGCGTATTGCCGGAGGGCTCCTGCTTGCCGCAGGCGTTGCCCTTCAGGTCAGAACCGGAGTGCTTCTGAGCCTTCGCGGCCTCATGGGCATTCCGGAGATATCGCCTGATGCGTCGAACAGGCTTGTGACGAAAGGGATTTTTTCCGTGGTGAGGCATCCGACCTATCTTTCACATACGATGATGCTGGCGGGAATGTTTTTTCTCACCGCGGTTGCTGCCGTAGGGATCGCTGCCGCCCTCGATTTCCTTGTGATCAACATCTTCGTCATACCGCTCGAGGAGAAAGAGCTTGCGGCCCGCTTCGGGCAGGAGTATATCGAGTACCGGAGGGCGGTGCCGAAATTTTTTCCGAGGATCCGGGGGAAATAGCCCCGTCTTAAATGTCGCACTGAGATTGTCGACGGGTGAACTTTCGGGGAGACATGGTCCGATTGACGCAAGGGAAATGACGGAGCAGACTGTTTCTCCCTCATCCCCGCATCATCTCTACCGCGAGCATGACGTTGAGAACCGCCACGATTGCGGCGGTTGCCCAGAGAAGAACATTGCCGGTGAGAGAATTCGCGTGCCTGCCCATTACCCGCGACGAAGAGGTGAGCGCTATCTGGGCAAAGATCGTCCACGGCAGCTGGATTGCGAGGACCACCTGGCTCCAGATCAGCCCGCTGAAGGAGTCACGGAGAAAAAGCACGACCAGCGCCGCCAGCCCGAAGGTAATCGCCGCGCCGGCGCGGGAATGGTTGTCGGAGATATCGAAGGGCTCTCCGTACATTCCGGCGAAGATGCTCCCTCCGGCCATCGCGGCGGTAACGGAGGAGGAAAACCCCGCCATCACGAGCGCCGCGCCGAAGATGATATGCGCGGAGTTGCCCAGGAGCGGCCTTAGCGTGATGTCCGCCTGGGCAAGGTCGGACACGACGGTCCCGTGCGCATGGAAAACCTCCGCCGCCACGATTACCAGCGCGCTGTTGATCGCCCATCCGATCAGCATCGCCAGGAGGGTATCGGCGAACTCGTATTTCAGCTGCTTGCCGATCACCTCCTCTGCCTCCCTGTTCCACTGCCTGCTCTGGATGATCTCGGAATGGAGAAAGAGGTTATGCGGCATCACGACTGCCCCGAGCACGCTCATGACGATCGGAAGCGAGCCTGGGGGGACCGAAGGCACTGTCCATCCCTTCAGCGCGCCGGCCCATCCGATATGCACGAGACTGATTTCGAAGAGAAACGAAAAGCCGATAAGAGACACGAAGGCGATGATCCATTTCTCCAGCCTCCGGTAGCCGTTCGAAAACAGGAGATACCCCGCGAGGCCGGCGGTCAGGAACGCCCCGATCTTCAGGGGAAGGCCGAAGAGCATATTGAGCCCTATCGCCGCGCCGAGGACTTCAGCCATCGCGGTCGCTCCCGCTGCCGCCAGGGCGCTGCCGAGAAAGAGTCTGCCGGTCCGCCTGCGGAAGTACCGGGTCGACGATTCGGCGAGACAGAGTCCGGTCACGATTCCGAGATGGGCAGCATTATGCTGAAGGACGATCAGCATGAGCGTCGAGAGCGTGACGACCCAGAGCAGGGAGTATCCGTATTGAGAACCTGCTGCGACGTTCGAGGCCCAGTTCCCCGGATCGATGAACCCCACCGCGACCAGAAATCCCGGTCCGATGAACTTCAGGATGTCGAGCCCCCCGAACCCGGGAGTATGTTTGCCGAACCCCTTCAAGCGTGACATGGCGTTATTCTCATTATATCCTTCCTGCCGTGAAAAGCTTCTCCCGGGGGACTGCCGCTGCGCAGGACGCCCCGGTTTTGCTCTTTCCCGTCAGGGCGTACTGTGGTAGACTCTATCTGTTGGCGGTGTAGAGGGGCCGACTATCTGGAAGGAGCCGCTTCCCCGTGCACATCGATGCGAAGCGGTGGACTCTCGCAGAGCGCAGAAGCGCCGAACCCGGGGGGAAAGAAGATGACCGATTACGGAAAAGCAGTGCTTTCTGTCCTGGTGCTCGCGGTACTGGCCGTGTTTGCGGTTGAGGTATTTTTTTTCGTAAGGCACGGGTATTTCCTGGCCGTCAGGGACATGATCCGGATGATCGTCGGGCGATAGCTGTTTCGCCGGGAGGCGGCGCGCTGCGCCGCAAGGAGGGCGGTTTTTGCCCTTTCCGGTCGCCTGTCCGCCCGAGACCCCGCTTTTTTTGGTATTATTACCTGATGAGAAGACGATGTGAGCGGGGTATTCAGGCATGGAGATAAAGCGCCTCTTGAGCGACCTCCAGGACTTCTATGCGCTTTCCTGGCGCGGGCTCGCGGGAATAGTGAGGAGGCCGTTCTATTATAAGGACGCGCTGATCCAGATGGACTACGCAGGGGCGGGCTCACTCCTAATCGTGGTGATTGTCGACCTCTTCGTCGGCATGGCCCTGTCCCTGCAGTTGTCTGCGGAATTGTCGAACCTCGGGATGAAGATGTACATCGGCATGATCGTGGGGATCTCGGTGGTGCGGGAGCTGGGGCCGGTCGTTACTGCGCTTGTCTTTACCGGTCGGGTGGGCGCGGGGATGGCGTCGGAGCTCGGAACCATGGTGCTGGGGCATCAGGTCGACACCATACGGGTCTTCGGCTTCGACCCGGTGAAGAAGCTGGTGACTCCCCGGGTCGTGAGCTCTCTGATTATGCTGCCGGCCCTGACGATCATCGGAGTCGCGGTTTCCCTCCTTGGCGGGTACTATATCAATGTCTTCGTGAGCCACCAGAGCGGCACGTTCTACTGGAGCTCGATCCGCAATATCCTGACGACGGAAAATGTCCTCGCGGGCGCCATCAAGCCCTTTGTCTTTGGTTATCTCATCGCGGTGATCTGCTGTTACACGGGCCTTTCCACGAGGGGAGGCGCGGTGGGGCTGAGGCAGTCGACGACGATGGCGGTCGTGCTGTCGATCGTGATGATCATCATCTCCGACTTCCTCCTGACGAGAGTGCTCCTCTACGTCCTGGGGTTCTCGGTATGATCGTGCTCGACAGGGTGAGTTTTTCGTACGGGGCGCGGCGGGTGCTGCGCGACGTCAGCGTCTCGATCGGGTTCGGCGAACGGGTGGTCATTCTCGGGGGAAGCGGCGAAGGAAAGACAACGATATTGCGGCTCATTCTGGGACTTTTAAGCCCCGATGCCGGGAGGATCCTTATAGAAGGAGAGGATATTACGGGGAAGGGAGACGGCGCGCTCCGGGACGTCCGGATGAAGTTCAGCATCGTATTTCAGGAGGGCGCGCTCTTTGATTCCCTTGACGTGAAGGAAAACGTCGCCTACTGCCTGCGCGAATACACCTCGATGTCCGACGAGGAGATCGAGGCCAGAGTGCGCGAGATCCTCGCGTCTGTCGGAGTGGAACAGGCGATACACCTTATGCCGGAAGAGCTGAGCGGCGGCATGCATCGACGGGTGTCGATCGCCCGGGCACTCGCTCTCTCGACCCCGAAGATGTTTCTCTACGACGAGCCGACGACCGGCCTCGATCCGGTCAACGCCGACAACATATGCAGACTGATTGCCGACCTCTCGAAAGACGGGAAGGGATTTATCATGGTGACCCATAAGGTGAGCGATGCGCTTAAGGTGGCCGACCGGTACATATTCCTGAAGGACGGGGCGCTCCTCTTTGACGGCACCGGCAGGGAGCTTCTGCATTCCGATATTCCGGGGATCAGGGTATTTGTCGCCGAGGTCTGCCCGCCGGGGCCGGACTGCGCTGAAGAACAGGGAGGAAAACATGTTTGATCTGAAGAAACAAATCAGGTGGGCGCAGATAACATCCGGCCTCATCATCACGGTCGCCCTCGTCGTCCTGTTTTTGGGAGTGTTTTTTGCCGGCAGCATCGAGCGCATCATCAATCCCAAGATCAGGATCAATGCGATGATGTCGGACGTGAAGGGGCTGAAGAGGGGTGCGCCGGTCTGGATCTACGGCATAGAGGAAGGGTCGGTGGAGGACATCAGTCTCGACCCGCAGCACGGCACTGTCGTGACGCTTTCGATATACAAAAAGGTCCTCGGGTTTCTGAAAAAGGACGCAACGGTGACCGTGCTCACGATGGGCCTTCTCGGAGACAAGTACGTCGAGCTGAGCCCGGGGACCCCGAACGCCGCTCCCCTTGCCGAGGGAGACATGGTCCGCGGGACGGCGCAGATAGACCTGAAGGATGTGATGGAGACGGGCGGGCAGTCGATCAAGAAGGTCACCGAGTTTATTGATAAACTCGGTAGCCTTGTGGAGAAGGTCGATACGAGCAAGGGAACGATCTCCCGACTTCTCGATGACCCGGCCCTCTACGATAATCTGAAGGAGTCGTCGAGGAACCTTGCGGCAATCACCTCGAACATCAGAAACGGCAAGGGCACCGTCGGCCTTCTGATGACGGACCCTTCCCTGTACGAAAGGCTTTCGGCGTCTTCTAAGTCGCTCGAGGGCTTCAGCAGGAAACTTGAGACCGGTTCAGGGACGCTGAACAAGCTCCTCGAAGACGACCAGCTCTATTCGAGGCTTCTCGGAGCGGCCTCTTCCGCCGATGAAGTCGGGAAGAAGCTCAACAGCCCGTCGGGGACGATCGGCAGACTGATCGCCGACCCGTCCCTGTATGATAACCTCGACGCCGCTTCGAAGCGCCTCTCGTCGGTACTGGAGAAGATCGAAAAGGGCGAAGGCGCGGCGGGAGTGCTCGTCGGGGACGGCGAGACCGCGTCCGATCTGAAGGAGACGGTGAAGGAGCTCAGGCTGCTGACGGAGGACATCAGGAAGGAGCCGACGAAATACTTCAAATTCAGCCTTTTCTAGGGAAACTTCCCCTGGAATATATTGACTTTTCTGTCCGGATAACCGTATATTCAGTATAAGTTACGGAAAATAGCAAACTGCCTGAAAGGGCAGGGCGCAAAGCCACCGGTCCCGTGGAAGAGCGGGACAGCGGGGTTGCCGAAGTAATGTATGGATAGCCAGGAAGAAAAACGCAGACATACGAGAGTCCCCTATCACTCCCCGATTCAGTTTATCGTCCTGTCGTCGGAGAACGCGGAATTTCAGAGGATTGAGGCCAGCGGCGAAATCGTCGACGCCAGCAGTTCCGGGATCGGTGTTCTTACCTGCTTCCCCCTCGTGCCGGGACACGTTGTGGAATGGGACGACAAGCATCAGAAAGGAAAGCTCCATATCGCGCTGGTCAAATGGTCGATGCCGCAGGAAGACCGTTATCGCGCGGGGCTGATGATCATATAGCGCGTGCAGAGAGCGGAAAGGGAGAACGGACAGCGATGAGCGGGCAGAGGAAAAACTGCTGGGAGTTCAACGAATGCGGCAGGCAGCTCGGGGGGACAAATGCGTATGAACTGGGAGTATGCCCGGCGTCTA
The DNA here is from genome assembly GCA_021783515.1 of Nitrospirota bacterium. GTDB lineage: Bacteria > Nitrospirota > Thermodesulfovibrionia > Thermodesulfovibrionales > UBA6898 > Sulfobium. Next base: position 44,010 of record JAJXTV010000001.1, on the reverse strand, counting down.
CCTATGTCTGGTTCGACGGCTTCCATGGCGGCAAGAATGCGGGCAGGACCTGCTGGGTCATAGAAGACACGATGTGCGGGGGCAAAAAGCAGGGGAGCTTCGGCGAAAAATTCAAGGTCTGCGGCACATGTGATTTTTACAATTCGGTAAAGGCCGAAGAGGGAGAAAAGATGATCCCCTCTCTGCTCCTCCTCGAAAAGATGGAGGAGAACAGGTAGAGGACTTCAACATTCCCTCCCCGTCCTGCCGCCGAAGGAGATCATCATAAACAGGGTCGCCGAGGGGTGCCAGCCCGATTGCTCCTCGTCCCGGACCTTTCTGCAGAAGTCGCAGGACATGCAGGTATCGTATTTCTTCGAGAACGAGCCCTGCTTTTTCCCGTCGCAGAGCGTACCCTCCACCACCCAGCATGCCCGCCCGGCGTTTTCACCGCCGTGAATGCCGTGCAGCTTCTTTTCGGTTGAGGCGGGACATGTGCCGAATTCTTCGGTTCTGGCACCGCCCTGTTCCCTGCCGCAACGGTTATACTCCCAGCAATTGAGTTTCTTCATGACATTTTCCCCCGCTAACCAGTATTATTAACACGGAGTATTTCTTATGTCAAACCAAAAGTTTAGCGTGATGCAAATTGCAATAGCCCGCTCTCCCGCCAGAAGGTCCGGTTGGACAGACTGCCTTTTTTGTGCTAGGGGATAGTTATATGGCCCCCGGCGATGCAGCTTTTAACATGCAGGACTACCGGAAAGAATATGCAGAATATCACCTGCGAGTTCCGGAGTATTTCTCGTTTCCCCTGGATGTTTTCGACCTGTGGGGTAAGCGGACCGCCCTTTTCTGGACGGATGGGACGCGACAGGAGAAATATACCTTTGCCGATATGCGCCTCCTCTCTTCGAAAGGCGCGGCCGCGCTCGGAAAGATGGGGCTTCGCAGGGGAGACAAGGTGCTCGTCATGCTTCCCGGCATCCCTCAGTGGTGGGAAGTTATGCTCGGCTTGATGCGGCTCGGTGCGGTTCCCGCGCCGGCCGCAACGCTGCTCAGCGCCAAGGATATCGAATACCGCCTTTCTGCAACCGACATAAGGGCGGTGATTGCGGTCCCCGAAGACGCCGGCAAGGTGGAAGAGGCTGTGGCTGCTCTTGCGTCTTCCGGGAGGGGGGGATCGCCCTTGCTCGTCGTGATCGGGAAAAGACAGGGATGGCATGATTACCTGAGGGACCGGGAAGGCGCTGCCCCCTTCGAAGGAGAGCGGGTGCCTTCGGACGATCCGGGGCTGATCTATTTCACCTCCGGAACGACGGGTCCTCCGAAGATCGTGCTCCATACGCAGGCGTCGTACCCGCTTGCGCACCTGACGACCGGCAGGTTTTGGCTTGACCTCAGGCCGGGAGATCTCCACTGGAACCTCTCCGATCCGGGATGGGCAAAGGCCGCCTGGTCGAGCCTGTTCGGCCCCTGGCATATGGGAGCGACGATTTTTTCGTTTTACAAGAGAGGCAAGTTCGTCCCGTCGTTCGTGGCCGAGACGATGGAGCGATATCCGATCACGACGTTCTGCGGGCCGCCGACGGCCTACCGGATGATGGTGAAGGACCTGGCGGGGACCAGACCGGACTTTCGTACGCTGAGGCATTTTGTCGCCGCAGGCGAACCGCTGAATAAGGAGATTATCGAGATATGGAAGGAAAGGACGGGACTCCCTGTTTATGACGGCTACGGCCAGACCGAGACGGTCAACATGCTGGCTAACTTCAGGTGTCTCCCTGTGAAACCCGGTTCGATGGGGCTGCCGGTGCCGGGCTACAGAGTGGATGTCGTCGATGAAGAAGGGCTGCCGCTCGGGGCAGGTGTCGAGGGAGATATCGCGTTGGGGATAAGCCCGGTCAGACCGGTGGGGTTATTCAGCGAATATCTCGGGAACCCCGGTGCGACGGAAGGGACGAAGAGGGGGCAGTGGTATATCACCGGCGACCGCGCATACAAAGACGAGGAGGGATACTTCTGGTTCGTAGGCAGAAGCGACGATATCATTCTTACTTCCGGCTACCGGATCGGACCGTTCGAGGTAGAGAGCGTCCTCATCGAGCATCCTGCCGTCAGGGAGTCTGCGGTCGTGGCGAGCCCGGACGAGATCAGGGGGGAAGTGGTGAAGGCGTTTGTCGTGCTGACAAAGGGGCACGAGCCCGGGGCCGAGCTTGTAGCCGAACTACAGCAATTCGTCAAAGAACGCACGGCGCCGTATAAGTATCCGCGGAAGATCGAGTTCGTCGAAGACCTGCCTAAGACGGTGAGCGGAAAGATCAGGAGAAAAGAACTGAAGATGAGGGAGTTCGGGAAGGCCTGAGCGGCTGTCCTGCTTCTTGCGGCTTCAGCATTATCTATCGACAGACAGCGTTAGGGCTTATATGCCCTAAAGAGGGCGCCTGCGGTATGCGGAGAGGTCCTGAACCCCGACGTCCCCCTGAATTCGACCTCCGCAAATCCGGCGTTTTTCATCATCTTCAGCTCGTCCCGAACCGGGACGGTCCCGCCTACTCACTGAGACCATGCCTCAGGGCTGTCCGACGTCCCTGCCGGCAGGTCGTCTTCCTGCACCACGTCGGCGAACTGGAGCATTCCGCCCGGCTTGAGTACCCGCTGCAGCTCCCTGAAGCAGGCCTGCTTGTCCGGGGAGAGGTTGATCACCCCGTTTGAGATGACGACGTCGAAGAAACCGGAGTGATAAGGGAGCTCTTCAGATTCGATCTTTGTCACCTCGTAATTCGTGACGCCCGCGGCGGAGAGATTTTCTGTCGCCCGGCGCACCATCTCGGCCGTAAGGTCCGCGCCGAAGAGGCGCCCGTTTTTACCCGCCAGGCGGCTTGCTATGAAAAGATCGAATCCCGCTCCGCATCCAAAATCCAGAACGATCGCGCCCGGCCGAATTTCCGCAAGGAGGAAGGGATTACCGACGCCGCAAAAGGATTCAAGAAGCTCTGGCGGCGCTTGGCGGACAGCGTCGGGGTTATAGCCGAGGGCTTCCGCGCCGGCCCTGCCTGTCGGATAGGCGAATTTCCCGGCGGCAGATACCGCGACCTCGGCATATTTTGCCCTTATTGCAGCCCTGATAGTGTCCGTGCGAAGGCCGGCATCTTCTGCCTTCCCGCCAACCACGGGAAGGACCAGGCCGTCCTGCGGGCACCCCCCGGCGCCGGCCGAAGGCGGTCAGGAAGGGGGAGAAGAAAAAATGCGGTTTTTGTCATCCACCGGGCGGCTCCTGTGCATAGTATAAGGTCCGCGCCGGGGGTTTGTCCAGCAGCGGAGACGGGCCCGCTCCCCTTTCCTCCGGGTATTTGCAGTCGAACAATTTCGTGCTAGAATTTCAAAAAAAGGAGGTTGCGATGAAAAGAGGAATACTCATTACGGCTGCGATAGTGTGCTGTCTTGCCGTGGCGGTCCCTGCGCTGGCGACAAGCACCAGGGCGAAGATCGAAGAGTCGATAGACGTGATGAACCGGCTCGCCTCGATACCGGAGAGGACGATCCCCCCGGCGCTGCTTGCAAAGGCAGAGGGCGTGGCGATCATCCCCGGCGTGATCAGGGCGGGGTTCATCCTTGGCGGAAGATACGGGCAGGGCGTTCTGCTCCTCCGTGAAAACGGCAGGTGGAGTGATCCCGTCTTCATCACGCTCACGGGCGGCAGCATAGGCTGGCAGATCGGGGTCGAGTCCGTGGACGTGATCCTTGTCTTCAAGACGAAAAGGAGCGTGGAGGGAATTCTGAGGGGTAAGTTTACCCTTGGCGCGGACGCCGGCGTCGCGGCCGGGCCGGTCGGACGGGAGGCCTCTGCCGCTACCGACGTGCAGTTGAAGGCGGAGGTATACTCCTACTCGCGGAGCCGCGGCCTTTTTGCCGGCCTTGCGATCCAGGGTTCGGCCCTCCAGGTCGATGACGAGGCGGACGCCGGTTTCTACGGGAAGGAAGTCACCCCTCACGAGATCGCGCGGGGAGAGGTGCCCAGGGTCCCCGAGTCTGCAGCGCGGCTGAAGAAGTTGATCGCTGATTATGAAAAAAAGAACAACTGAGGCCATGAACGCGGGATGAGCCTATGCCGTTTGACGAGTGGTCAGTTATCGCCAGGCTTCCGACCCATGCCGAGGGCGAAGTGATCAGACTGCTTCTGGAAGCGGAGGGCGTGCGGGCAAAGACCGAACCTGCCGATGCGCTCAATCCCCGCTCCGGCATCCGGCTCCTCGTCCAGTCGGATCTTGTCCATCGGGCAAAGTGGGTCTTGAAGGACGAAAGAGTAACCGCCGCCGAGCTGGAGTTTCTTGCGACCGGGCGGCTTCCGGAAAGGAAGGAGGGAAACAAACGGAGGCCATGATGCGCCGCTACGGCGCGGGATTGTACCAGGGACCGTCCCCGGCAATGATCTGATCGGCCTCCGCCGGCCCCCAGGTGCTCTGCTCGTAAAAGTAGAGCGGCGTTGCGCTGTTGAGTATCGGCTCGACGATCCGCCACTGCTCTTCGACGGTTGTCTCCAGCGCAAAGAGCGCCGGGTTTCCGGCCATGGCGTCGCCGAGCAGGCGCTCGTAAGGCTCCATGGCGTCGCCTTCGCTCTGAACGAGCGTGAGCGCGACGTCTTCCCCCACGCCGATTTCCCCCGGCATTTTCACCCTGATGCCGAGTTCGATCAGCACGTCGGGACTGAGCCGGAACCTGAAGTGGTTCGACATCGTCGGGACCACTTCCCCGAACGCCTCCCGGGGGGGACGCTTAAACTCGACCGTGACGGTAGTCGAAGAGACCGGCAGGTACTTGCCGGTCCTGATGTAGAAAGGCACCCCCTCCCATCGCCACGAGTCGATGTGGAGCCTGAGTGCCACGAAGGTCTCGACGCCGGAGTGCGGGTCGACTCCCGGCTCGCGGCGGTACCCCTTGAACTGGCCCCGAACTACTTCCCCCGGATCGAGCTGGCGCACCGCTCTAAGCAGGCGGGTGTTCTCGTCCCGCAGCGCCAGGGGATTGTCGCCGCTCGGAGCGTCCATCGCGAGAAAGGCCACGATCGCCAGCAGGTGGTTCTGCAATACGTCGCGGACCGCCCCCGCCTCTTCGTAAAACGCTCCTCTGCCCTGAACGCCGAAGTTTTCGGCCATGGTGATCTGCACTCCCGCGACGTAATTCCGGTTCCAGATCGGCTCGAAGATCGAGTTTGCGAAACGGCTGTAATAGATATTCTGGACAGGCTCCTTGCCGAGGAAGTGGTCGATGCGGTAGATCGCCTTCTCCGGAAACGCTGCGGTGAGGATCCGGTTCAGTTCTCTCGCTGATGCAAGGTCGCGGCCGAACGGTTTTTCTACGACGACGCGGGCCTCTTCGGCGCAGCCGGTCCTGCAGAGCCCGTCCACGACAGTTGCGAACATGCTCGGAGGGATCGCCAGATAGTAAAGCGGCTGCCGCGCTTCCCCGAGCACCCTGCGCAGTTCCCGGTAGGTCGACTCGTCGGTGTAGTCGCTGTCGATATACCGGAGCAGGGAAGAGAGCTTCCGGAACGCCTCCTCGTCGACGCCACCGTGTTTTTCGAGGCTGTCCTTCGCCCGCTGCCGCAGCCTTTCGAGGTCCCAACCTGATTTCGCCACGCCGATGATCGGGACGTTCAGGCGTCCCTCCCTGATCAGGGCCTGGAGGGCCGGGAAGATCTGTTTATAGGCAAGGTCGCCCGTTGCGCCGAAGAACACGAATGCGTCCGAGTGAGCAGTCATCTGTAATCTCCTTTATCAATCGGAAAGGATCGCCCGTTTCCGCAGGTCATCGGCTCTTCTTCTGAGCATCCTTTGTTTTGCCCCGGAAGATCCGACTGTAGGAAGAGAGGATCGTCTGCTACTTTTTTAACATGAAACCGCGCGGCTGTCAAACCCTCCCGGCTGGGACCCGGCGGATGTCTTGTCGGTCCTGTCGGAAGATTGACAATGACGCTGCGGCTTGTTTAAAATTACTACTGAGGATGGCGGCTACCACCTCGAACGACAGGAGGCCTTGCCCCTGTAAAAACATATACTCCATGGAGGTATGACAATGACAAAAATGCTGTTTCCGCTTACCAGAACAAGCCTTTCAACCCCTTTGCTGGATGAGTTCGACAAGTTCTTCAACGAATTCGCAAACTCGTTTGGCTCGACGATCAGAACGCAGCAGGGCAGGAACCAGAGCCCGAGGATCAATGCCTATAAGAAGGACGGGAAGTACTGCATTGACGCGGCGGTCCCCCTGGCTTCCAAGGACGACCTGGACGTCGAGATCGAGGAAAATCTTCTGAAGGTCATCGTCAAGGCCCATCAGGACAAGGAGGTCTCCGAGAACGACTACATCATCCGGGAGATCTCGAGGGGCCAGATGACGCGGATCCTTTCGCTCGGCGAAGACATCGACGTGGACTCGGCAAAGACCAGTTTCAAAGACGGGGTCCTGCATATCGAGTTCGATGCGAAGAAGGTAGAAGAAGAGAGCAAGATCAAGAAACTCGTTATCGAGTAGTATCGCTGCCGCCGTCCTCTGCAGGAATCAAAAAGGCCCGGGTATTTCCCGGGCCTTTTTTTCGGCGGTCCGTCAGTCTTCTTTATGAGAAGACCCTCCACCGGGAGGGCATTCCTCTCTTACAGCTTGACGACGTTGATCGCTTTGGGGCCCTTCGGGCCCTTTTCGGTATCAAAGCTGACCCTGTCACCCTCGGCAAGGCTCTTAAAGCCGTTGCCCTGGATGGACGAATGGTGGACAAATGCTTCACTTCCGTCTTCATTTGTGATGAAGCCGAAACCTTTGCTGTCGTTAAACCACTTTACTGTTCCCTGTGCCATATTCGGTATACCTCCTTATCTTCAGACTCAAATCCGGAAGGTACCAACAAAAAAGGCCACAAGATCAAAAGTCTTTGTGGCCTCATTAACGGCAAAAACTTCCAAAATTCTACTTGTAGGATATCATACTGACGCATAATTAGCAAGAAATAAAAAGGAGTCCCGGTCCGGCCCTTAGGAAGCCATGAGAATCATGACCATCTGGCGGCCTTCCATCTTCGGCTGGGACTCTATTTTGGCGACGTCCGCCAGCTCCGCTGCCAGCTTCTGGAGAATACTCGCCCCGAGTTCCTGTCTGCTGAATTCCCGGCCCCTGAAACGCATGGTGACCTTCACCTTGTCGCCATGCTCGATGAACTTCCTCACATTGCGCTTCTTGAATTCATAATCGTGGGTATCGATCAGCGGCCGCATCCTGATTTCTTTCAGTGTGAGGGTCGTCTGGTGCTTTTTGGCCTTGCGCAGTTTCTTGCCCTGCTCGAACTTGAACTTCCGGTAGTCCATTATCTTGCATACCGGCGGCTCGGCCTGGGGACTGATTTCCACGAGATCCAGTTCGCGCTCTTCGGCGAGTTTCAGCGCCGAAGGAATATCCATGATGCCGAGTTGCCCTTCATCGTCGACAACCCTGATCTCCTTCGACTTGATCATCCTGATCTGATCGTTAATGCGGGTCTTATCAACAACCCTCGCGGGCACTGCTCGTCGTTGCTTAATTATGGCCGCTCCTCCTTTTGGCCGGTCTCCGTCTTGCACGTATCCCGTGCTACAACCGGCATGGTACTCATAGTCTACCATATCTGCCCCTCGGCTTTTTGCATATCGCCGTGGACGGCCTGTCCCCGGCAAGTCGAAGGTCCGTTTTCGGTATAATATCCTATCATACGCAGAAACGGGGGACCTTATGGCAAAGTATACCGCAACAATCGACGAAGACACACGGCAGAGGATCCTTGCGCTGCCGGGGCGAGTGCACTTCTCGGCCTTCATGCGAAAGGCGCTTACCGTCTTTGTCGAGGAGCTTGAGAAGAACCCGGACCTGGGGCCGGAAAATTTTATCATCACCTGCACGCCTCGGAAGGACCCTTCCGACAGGAAAGGAAGATAGGGCGTGCAAAGACCGTCCCGCAGGAAGACGAACACCTCCCGCTATATCACCCCTGAAGGGCGGACCCATTTGAGCGAGGAGCTTTCATATCTCTGGAAGGTAAAACGTCCCCAGGTCACGCAGGCGGTTGCCGAAGCCGCGGCGATGGGGGACCGCTCGGAGAATGCCGAGTATATCTACGGCAAGAAGCAGTTGCGCCAGATCGACTCCCGGATACGGTTTCTCACGGGGAGGCTGAACGAGCTGGTCGTCGTGGACAGGACGCCGGACGACGTGTCGAAAGTGTTCTTCGGCGCCTGGGTCGGGCTTGAGGACTCCGCCGGGAATGCGTTTCGGTACCGAATAGTCGGTCCGGACGAATGCGACGCCGAAAAAGGCTTTATCAGCATCGATTCTCCGATGGCAAGGGCTCTTCTGCGAAAGGAAGAGGGCGACGAAGTGGTGGTGGCCAGGCCCAGGGGCACGGAGGTATTCGTGGTGACGTCCGTAGGATACTGCGAATGACCGGGCTGTTCCCTGCCTCGGCGCGGGAGACAGGGGGCACTTTACCGGCAACGGCAGCGGAATTGCCTGGACTATTGGGCCCGGGTGTGTTCTAATAAGGACAGAGGTTTCAGAGTCTTTCCTGCATAGAGGGCCACGAAGACTGCTTAGCTTCGCGGCCTTTTTTCATGGGCGCATGACGGAATGGCGGGTCGCGTCAAAGGAGGCGCCGGGGCAGGATGAAGAAGCCTGAAGGGTCTCATTGGCATAATGTTGTCAAACGGTTGCGGCCGGGAAGCCTCCTGATCTGCAGGTGCCCTGGTGGAAAGGCGGACAATGACTTATCGTGAAAGGTGCGACGCAAAGCTGGAGAGGATGCAGGAGAGGCAGGACGCGGGGCTGATATCTCAGCGGTTCCCCGAGGTGTCGAGCATCGTCGTCGACATGGAACACAACAGGGCGGGGGTAAGCGCGATTCACCTGATGCGGACCCTTAATTTTTCCTCCTGCAGCCACGCGTATTTCCGTGTCGAATGCCTGAACAAAGACTGCGGTGATTGCACCGACGGGTTTCATCTGGACCAGGTGGTGGCTGGCATGATCAGGACCCATACGGCGTTGAAGGAGGGAGAGCTGAAGTGCGAGGGAAACGGCGTCACCTCCAGGAGTGTGAACATCAGCTACAAAGTCACCATACGGTATAACGAGTTTTTTCCAAGGGCCTGACGAAGCATGACGATCGGCTCTCCGGAGCCTTCGTCGATATAATACATCCTCCCCGTCCCGGGCTGAAGATAATGTGATCCGGAAGGATACTCCTGTCTGTCTACCCACATTTCATCATGCGCGGCTCACCCCGGCATGCGCTCTTTCTTGCCCAGGCACCAGATCGCCCCGCCGCGACAATGTCAGGCTTGACGCAAATCCTGCAGCTGCAGCCGTGCCCACCATAACCGAATGGGGAATGATCATCTTTCTTTTTCTGGCGGGTGCGGGATCGGTATATTATCTGAGGAGACAGAGAAGGTCCGAAGGCTGATTTCTGATTGGGCAATAAGAGGCGGAGGGCGGGACGACTGGTCCCGCCCTTTTTGTTTCCGCCCGCAGCTTTACTCTCTCGTTGCGTAAATATCGTCACGGAGGCGGGGAGGGCGGCCCGAAGCCTGTCAGAGTGGAGTCAAGAAGAAAGGGGCGGGATTTGCGTTGAAAACTTCCCGGTCTGACTTATCGCGGAGCGGTACATACCTGGCAAGAAAAAAGCGTAGGCACAACGTCGGCATAGGGAAAGAAAAAAGGGCTATGCGGAAGACCGCATAACCCATCTATTTTATGGAGCCGAGAACCAGAGTCGAACTGGCGACCTGCTGATTACGAATCAGCTGCTCTGCCAACTGAGCTATCTCGGCACGAGGGATATTGTAGCAGAAACCCCGGAATATTTCCTCACTTCCCGGGAGCCTTATGCCCGGTGAGGAGGCAAGGACAGGAGACGAAGGCGCTATTTCTTTTCCGCGCCCCCGCCGGAAAAGTATTGTTCGTAGATCAGGCATTGAGGGAACTCGTCGGTCATGCAGTACTGCTTTTTTTCATCCTGGCTCGGCGCATACGGGAATGTGTGGCCCGAGCAGACGCCGACATAATATTGCCTGAAAAAAGGGCATCTCATGGTTTTCCCGACCTCCTTTTTTCCCCCGGGGTTGTCGACCGGTTTCATCTCGGGGCCCTTGCATGGAGCATGATCGGCATGCCGCGGTCTTTCATCTGTCTTCCCCGCCGCGGTTTTTGTCCTGGGCCGCTCTTTTCATGAATAGGGGACAGCGGGGATGGTCACCGCTGCGGCAATATTCATGCTGCTCGAGGTAGTTAGGGGCATAAATCTTGCCGTCCGCCCTGCAGAGCGTAATGAGAATCTTCAGATAATGCGGGCATCTCGTATCCATAACACTGATAGTCAATGCATGACTTGTGCCATCCCGGTCCGGGTAAAAGTCTTTATTTCAACTGGTTGGGACGATGAATAAGGACTATTGACGGCAGGGTATGCGACAAAAGTTGTCCGGTCCCTGGCGAGAATCGTATAAAATCCAGTTATGTCGCTATGTTGCGGCTTATTTCTTCAAACCGGCCTGCAAAAAATGTCGCACCCCTCTGGGGCCTATTTCCGAGACCGGCTCAGCCGCTTGTTCAGGGCCTGCCTGGTGATGCCGAGAAGGGAGGAGGCGATCCCCTGGTTGTTGTCTGCCTTCCGGAGCGCCTCCGAGACGAGGTAATCCTCCGCCTCCTGCAGGGTCGGGAACTTGCCGAAGACATCCTCTACCACATCTCTTCGCGGTCCGCCTGCGGTCGCTACGATCTGGCCGGGCGCATCCTGACTTATCGTACACTTGAAGCTGTCCATCGAGAGGACTCCCCCCTTATGCATTGCGACCGCGTCATAGACCATCGCCTGCAACTCCCGCACGTTGCCCGGAAACGAGCAGGTCGAAAGAAGAGTAACGAGCTCGCGAGGGTGCGTCGGCTTCTTCTTGCCGAGGGAGCGCGCGGCTTCCCCGAGGAAATGGTCGAGCAGGACCGGGATGTCCTCCCTCCGCTCGCGGAGAGGAAGTATCTGGATCTGGTGAGTGCGGAGGCGGAAGAAGAGGTCTTTGCGGAATTTCCCCTGCGCTATCAGTTCCGCAATATCGCGGTTGGTGGCGACGATTGTCCGTGCGTCGCCCTGCTTGTACACATCCGACCCCAAGGGCAGATACCGGTGTTCCTGAAGGAGGCGCAGGAGCTTGACCTGGGAGACCTCGCTGAGGTCGCCTATTTCGTCGAGAAAGAGCGTTCCTCCCGAGGCCTGCGCGATCAACCCCTCCCGCGCAGCATCTGCGCCGGTGAAAGCGCCTTTCTTGTGGCCGAAGAGCGTGTCGGAAAACATCGAGTCGTCGAGCCCCGAGATGTTCACCGCGACAAACTCGCCTTTTCTGCCGCTCAACTCGTGTATCGCCCTGGCGAAGAGCTCCTTGCCGACGCCCGTCTCGCCCGTAATGAGCACCGGCTGGGGTGAGACGGAGATCGCCTCGGCATATTTGAAGAGCGCCCGCATCTTACGGCTGTTCGTGACGATGGGGCTGAAGGTGGACTCATGCTTCAGCTGGTCGGTGAGAAGATAATGCTTCAGCGACGAGACCTCGTCCTGGAGGGCCGACATGTCGAGCGCCTTTCTGATACTCGACAGCAACCTGTCAGGCTCGACCGGTTTGACGAGATAGTCGAAGGCGCCGCTCTTCATGCACTCGACCGCGGTCTCGAGGTTGTCGGTGGCGGTAACGATGATCACCGGTATATGCGGAAAGGCGGCGTTGATTTCCGAAAGCAGCGTGAAGCCCGGCAGATGGGGCATCGACAGATCCAGTACGATCAGCGCGGCCTCCTGTCCGGAAAGCAGAGGCAGTACCTTGCGGCTGTCTTCGACCGTCACGATATTATTGATGCCTTCCGTTTTGAGGAGCACGCTGAAGCTCAGCAGTATCTGCGGCTCATCGTCCACGAGGATCACCGGAGAAGACGGGTACAGCGCCCTCATTCGGCCTCCCTCCCCGATTCAGGGACGGCCGCCGGGAGCGTTACGGTCACGGTCGTCCCGTGCCCCGGCACGGAATCGAATTTGAGAGAGCCCCGATGGTCCTTGATGATCGAGTAGGAGATCGAAAGGCCGAGACCCGTCCCCCCCTCTTGGAGTCTTGTCGTGAAAAAAGGCTCCATGATCCGCTCCATCACCTCCGGCGTCATTCCCGTTCCTTCATCTCTGACGCGTATTATTACACAGGAGGAGGCCTCATCGAAAGCGGTGGATATCCGGACCCCTCCGCTCCTGTCCGGAAGCGCATGGACCGCGTTCATGATCAGATTGATCACCACCTGCTCAAGCTGCTGGGCGCTTCCCTTTACGGCAGGGAGATCTTCGGCAAAATCGAGCGCGAACCGGTCGGTATGCCTGGCGATCTGGTTCCCCATGATCGCTGCGGAGGCGGTAATGACCTTGTTGATGTCGACGCTGCCGTCGAGCAGCGAGGTGTCCTGCCGCGCAAAACTCTTGAGGCCGTCGACGATGTTCTTGATCCTGCGGGATCCCTCGCCGATGCCCGAGAGGAGCTTGGGCATAACCTCTCTCATCTCCGAAAAGGGCAGGCCGCCGACCGTAAAGTCGATCTCTTCGCCCTGGGATTCGGAGATCTGCCGGACGAGGTCCTCCCATGCACCCGAGAGCAGCTGCGTGTTGAAGAGGATGAAGTTGTTGGGGTTGTTGATCTCGTGGGCCACCCCCGATACGAGCGTGCCGAGCGCGGTCATCTTGTTGGCCTGGATGAGTTTCGTCTGGATGAACTTCGCCTCTTCCTGAAGTCTGACTTTTTCGGTAATGTCTTCGCAAAGCGTGATGATTGCGGCCGGCTCCCCTTTATCGTCAGCGACGGGGACCGAGGTGAGGAGAACGGGAAACCGGGAGCCGTCTTTCCTTACGTTGGTGCTTTCCCTCTGCCAGGCGCTCCGCAGCTGCAGCACGTTGAAATCCAGAGGTCTCCAGATCTCCGGCGGGGCGAATATCCCGACGTGGCTGTCGAGCAGTTCCTCTACCGCGTAGCCGTGGATCTCCGCCTCGGCCGGGTTCGTATAGACGATCTTTCTTTCGGCGATATCGGTGATCGTGATGCCTATCGGTATCGACTCGACCGCCTTTTTCAGGAGGTTGAGCCTTTCCTGGACGAACTTCCGGTCTTTCACCTCGCGTTTCAGGAGCATATTGGATATCGCCAGCTCGGCCGTCCGCTCCCGCACCAGGTCTTCGAGGTTCAGCCGCAGGTTGTCGAGGTCCTTCTCCATCATCTTGCGGAGGGTGATGTCGCGTATCGTAACCAGGGCCGTCTGCCGGCGGTCGTATTCGGCGAGCGCCACCGCTATGTCGGCCGGAATGGTCTCCCCCCCCTTTCTCACGAAGGCCGCCTCGTACGGGGCGCCGATCCTTATCTCCTGCTCGAAGGTCGCGCCGGGAGTCTGGGGGGGACAGAGAAGCAGGAAATCCATCCCCAGAAGCTCCGCCTTCCCGTACCCGGAAAGCTCCTCCATCTTCATGTTGGCTTCGAGAAGCCGTCCCTTCATGTCTACCAGACAGATGGCGTCCCAGGCATTTTCCGCCAGCACCCGGTACTTGTGCTCAGTCTTGCGGAACTGCTGGAAGAGGTAGATGATGAGGGCCCCGACCGTGGCCGAAACGATGAACGAATCGATTGCTCCTATGATCACCACCTCGCGGGAAATATCTCCCCACCAAAGTCGTATGATCGTAATATTAAGGAGCGCGGTGAAGATTTCCGAAAGGACGATCACCCAGACAAGATGCCAGAGGTTGATCGATTTCAGCTTGCCGATGAGCCTTTCCACTCCTTTCAATAGTAGCACAAGAGGAAAATTCCGTTCTAGAGAGTGCAGCACTGTTCCGACTTTTTTCATGCCGGCCGGAGACGGGCGATGACGTTGCTTTCATCTTGACAATATGAACAGAGGAGAATAAGATGATGAAAGATATTAATAGGTCGATATGAGTTGTTTATGAATTATTAGCGACCGGCCGGATGAAAGAAATGAATCGTCGAGGCGCATCAATAGCGGACGGCATGCATGAGACCAAGGCTGCGGATTTTTTGAAAATCTTTTTACGTGGAGGTTCGGCATGGATGTATCGAGACGTGATTTCTTGAAGCTTTCAGGCAGTACGGCGGTGGCGGGCGCGATCGGCGCCGGTTTATCTCCGCAGGAGGCTGCCGCCTCCGAGAAGGAGCTGCGGATAAGGGACGCCAAGGTGACCAAGACGATCTGCCCCTACTGCTCGGTCGGCTGCGGCATCCTCGCCTATACGAAAGACGGCAGGCTCATCGATGCCGAGGGCGATCCCGACCACCCCATCAGCGAGGGGACGCTCTGTTCGAAAGGGGCTTCCCTCTATCAGGTCGTTAACAATCCGACGCGGCTCACGAGGCCGATGTACCGTGCGGCCGGCGCGACCGACTGGAAGGAGGTCGAATGGGCGTGGGCGCTCGATGAGATCGCAAAGAAGATCAAGGACGTCCGCGACAGGACCTTCAAGTCAAAATCCAAAACCAAGGTAAAGGAAAAGACCCCCGACGGAAAGGAGCAGGAGGTCGAGAAGGAATTTGTAGTGAACCGGACCGATGCGATTGCCCACGTCGGCAGTGCCGCCCTCGACAACGAGGAATGCTACTTGCTCCAGAAGCTCCTTCGTTCCTGGGGACTCGTATATATCGAGCATCAGGCCCGAATATGACACTCCGCCACTGTTGCGGCTCTGGCAGAGTCGTTCGGTCGCGGTGCAATGACAAACCACTGGGTGGACCTCAAGAATGCCGACGTAGTGCTGGTGATGGGCGCAAACCCCGCCGAGAACCACCCGGTCTCGATGAAATGGATCCAGAGGGCGCGCGAGCAGAGGGGTGCGAAGCTGATAGTTGTCGATCCCCGGTTCACGAGGACCGCGGCAAAGGCCGACCTCTATGCCCCGATGCGCTCGGGCACTGATATCGCCTTCCTGGGCGGCATGATCAACTTCATCCTGGGCAACGATATGTACTTCAGGGAATATATCGTCAACTATACGAACGCCCCTTTTCTCGTCAATCCAGATTTCAAAACCTGCACGGACCTCGACGGCCTCTTCTCGGGCTATGACCCGAAAACGAGGAAATACGACAAAAAGACGTGGGCCTTCCAGCTCGATGCGAGCGGCGTCCCGAAACAGGACCGGACGCTGAAGGACCCGCACTGCGTCTTCCAGCTCCTGAAGAGGCAGTATTCACGATACACGCCCGAGAAGGTTTCAGAGATCACCGGGACGCCGAAGGACGTGCTTCTTCAGGTCTACCGGTTGTATGCATCCACCGGGGTCCGCGACAAGGCCGGTACGGAATGCTACGCCATGGGCTGGACCCAGCATACGATAGGCACCCAGAACATACGGGCGATGACGATCATCCAGATGCTCCTGGGCAATATCGGCATGGCCGGAGGGGGCGTGAATGCGCTCCGGGGCGAATCGAACGTGCAGGGCTCGACCGACCATGGACTTCTGTTTAACACTCTTCCGGGCTATCTCGCGACGCCGACCGCCTCATGGACAGATCTTGCAACCTACAACGACAAGAATACCCCCAAGACGAAGGAGACAAAGAGCGTTAACTGGTGGTCGAACAAGCCCAAATATATGGCGAGCTATCTGAAGGCGATTTACGGCGACAAGGCGACGAAGGACAACGACTTCGGTTATCAATGGCTCCCCAAGCTCGACGAAGGCCAAAACGGCTCGTGGCTCGTTCTCTTCGACCAGATGTTCAAGGGTAAGTTCGAGGGTTTCTTCGCATGGGGCCAGAACCCCGCATGCTCCGGCTCTAACGCCGGTAAGGTGAGAAAGGCGCTCTCGAAGCTCAAATGGATGGTGAACGTAAACCTTTTCGATAACGAAACCGGCTCGTTCTGGCGGGGCCCCGGGATGAATCCGAAGGACATCCAGACCGAGGTCTTCATGCTCCCGGCCTGCTTCTCGGTCGAGAAGGAAGGGAGCATTACGAATTCGGGGAGGCTGGCGCAGTGGCGATATAAGGCGATTGAGCCGGTCGGCCAGTCGAAGTCCGATTCCGACATCATGAACGAGCTCTTCTTCAGGGTGAGGAAGATGTACCAAAAGCAGGGCGGCGCCTTCCCCGATCCCATCGTCAATCTCACCTGGGACTACGGCGAGAAGGGCGCGGAAGGCAAGGTTAAAGAGGTTGATACGCACAAGATCGCCATGGAGATCAACGGCTACCATCTCGAAGACCTCTACGACAAGAAGGCGGTGCCGCCGAAGCTTATCGCCAGGAAGGGAGATCTCTGCGCCTCTTTCGTAAACCTGCAGGACGACGGCACCACGACGTGCGGCAACTGGCTCTATTCGCAAAGCTATACGCAGAAGGACGGGAAGCCCGTCAACATGATGGCGCGAAGGGAAAAGGCCGACCCCACCGGTCTTGGCCTCTTTCCCGGATGGGCCTGGGCCTGGCCGGTAAACAGAAAGATCATCTATAACCGCTGCGCAGTCGATTCCCAGGGCAGGCCGTGGGACCCTGCGCGTCCCGTGCTGAAGTGGAACCCCTCGAAGATCAACCCCGCCACCAATAAGCCGGGGACATGGGAGGGGGACGTTCCTGACGGGCCCGCCCCGCCGCTGGCTGCGGAGGGCGGCAAACTGCCCTTTATCATGAAGCCCGACGGGGTCGGATCGATATTCGGGCCGGGGCTTGCGGACGGTCCCTTTCCCGAGCATTACGAGCCTCTGGAATGCCCGATACAGGAAAATCCGATGTCGAAGCAGTACAACAGCCCGACTATCAAGCTCTGGTATTCGAAGGAGGGCCAGAAGGTCGCGCCCGAGGACATCTTCGCCTCCTGCGATGTGAGGTATCCTTTCGTCGCCACGACCTATCGCGTCTCGGAGCACTGGCAGACCGGTGTGCTGACGAGGCATGAGCCTTGGCAACTCGAGATGGTGCCCCAGGTTTTTCTCGAACTCAGCAAAGAGCTCGCGGTCGAGAAGGGGATAAAGAGCGGCGACAAGGTGAGGGTCTCCTCCGCCCGGGGAGAGCTCTGGGCGAAGGCGATCGTCACCGGAAGGCTGAAACCCTTCAAGATCGCCGGCAATACGGTGCATCAGGTGGGGCTGCCCTGGCATTTCGGCTGGCAGTGGCCCGCCGACGGAAGCGGCGGCGACAGCGCAAACCTGCTCACCCCGACGATCGGCGATTCCAACACGATGATCCCCGAGACGAAGGCCTTCATGGTCAACGTCGAAAAGCTGTAGGGAGGCGGACATGGCAAACGCAAAACCAAAAGGCGTACTGGTGGATCTTACACGGTGCATAGGCTGCAGGGGGTGCCAGATCGCCTGCAAGCAGTGGAACCTCCGGGGTGTGAAGCATACGGTGATGTACGGCAACTTCACCAACCCTCCCCAACTCAATTCGGAATGCTATACCAACATTAACTATGTCGAACAGGACCAGCCGGCCCGCCCGGTCTGGAGCTTCGTAAAGAACCAGTGCATGCACTGCAAGAACCCGGCCTGTGCGTCGGCCTGCCCCGTCGGGGCCCTTGTCAAGACGCAGGAGGGGCCGGTGGTCTACGAATTCGATAGGTGCATCGGCTGCAGGTACTGCATGATCGCGTGCCCCTTCCAGATCCCGAAATACGAATGGGACAAGACGCTCCCCTCCATACAGAAATGCACCTTCTGCTCCGAGAGGGTCGCAAACGGCCTCATCCCGGCCTGCGTCAAGGTATGTCCGACCCAGACCATGTACTTCGACGACCACGATAAAGTGATTGCGGAGGCCGAGAGGCGGCTCAAGAGCAGCCCCGGAAAGTATATAAACCATATCTATGGCAAGGAGGAGGCGGGGGGGACGTCGTGGGTCTATCTCTCCTCGCAGCCCTTCGAGGACATAGGCTTCAACACGAAGGTCCCGAAGGCCGAACTCCCCGATCTCACCTGGGCGTCCCTGTCGAAGATTCCCTATGCGGTCGTGGGAGGCGCCGTTGTGCTTTCGGCGATCGCCTACTTCAGGAACCGCGGCAGCAGGGCCGAGGGCACCGGCGGCTCCGACAGCGAGAAGGAGGGATAACGATGGAAACGAAAAAGACAGGTTCATTCCTGAGCGGAGGAACGATCGTCCTGCTCGTCCTGATGGCGATCGGAGCATACGCGGCGATCTACCGGTTCGCCTTCGGTCTCGGCGCGTCGACCGACCTGCAGGACAATTTCCCCTGGGGGCTATGGGTCGGCTTCGACGTCCTCTCCGGCGTGGCGCTTGCCGCGGGGGGCTTCACCGTCACTGCGGCGGTCTATATCTTCAACATGAAAAAGTACAAGCCGATCGCGCGGCCGGCGGTGCTGACCGCCTTCATCGGATATCTCATGGTGATCGTCGGGCTGATCGTAGATATAGGAAAGCCCCTCAGTTTCTGGCATCCACTTGTCATGTGGAACCACCATTCGATCATGTTCGAGGTAGTCTGGTGCATCACCCTTTACACGACTGTGCTCGCGCTTGAGTTTTCATCGGCCTTCTTGGAGAAGTGGGGATGGACAGGGGCTTTGAAGGTGATGAAGGGGTTGACTTTCCCCTTGGTGATCGCCGGGATTATCCTCTCCTATCTGCACCAGTCGTCCCTGGGCGCCTTCTTCCTCATCGTCCCGGCAAAGCTCAATCCGATCTGGTACTCCCCGATCATCCCCCAGCTCTTCTATCTGTCGGCCATTGCGCTCGGGCTGGCCATGGTCACCTTCGAGTCCGTAGTCAGCGCGAGGGCCTTCGGGCGTGAACAGGAAAAGGAGATCGTTTCGGGTCTCGGGAAGGGTACGTCGATCGCGCTTTTGGTCTATCTCGCGGTGAGGGTGGCCGATCTCATCGTGAGGGGAGCGATGCCGATGGTCTTTCAAGGGGGCGCCGCGTCCACGGCGTTTCTCATCGAAATCGTCGTAGGCGTCGTGCTGCCGATGATACTTCTGTCGATGAAATCGACTCGGGAATCTGTCAACGGCACCCTGCTTTCGGTTTCGCTGGTCATCGCAGGCATCGTGATGAACCGTTTCAATGTCACCTTCTTCGCGCAGACCAGCTCGGGAGCGAGTTATTTCCCGACATGGAAGGAGTTTGCGATCACGATCGGACTCGTGTCTCTGGCGATCTTCCTCTATAGACTGGCGGCGATGTATCTTCCCGTGTTTCATCCGGCTGGGGCGAAGACCGGGCGCTGAGATATGACCGCGGCCCGGTGGAGCGTGCTATGCTCCGCCGGGTCGTCCGGAAGGAGGTGGCGATGAGCAAAAGAGCAATTTCCCCGACCGCGGTTGTCTTGGTCCTCATGATGTGTCTGCCGGCATTTGCCGACCTGCAGCGCTACCGCGTGCCGGTCGGCGACTCGCCGGAAAAGGGGCCGAAAGACGCGCCGGTAACGATCATAGAATTCCTCGACTTCCAGTGACCGCACTGCAAGGCGGCCGGTCCGGTCGTCGAAAAACTGTTCGATACGTTCAGGGGCAAGATACGGCTCGCTATCAGGAACTACCCGTATAAGTACCGCGATTATTCTTTTATTGCCTCCGAGGCGGCTCTTGCCGCCCGAGACCAGGGGAAATACTGGGAGATGCACGATCTGCTCCTGAAGAGATCCCCCAAACTCGACCGTGACAGTCTCATCGGGTACGCAAGGGAACTGGGGCTCGACATGAAGAAATTCATCGAGTCGATCGACCGGAAGAAACATCGGGAAGAGATCGACCGGGACGTGAAGCTCGCACTTTCTCTCGATCTGTATAACACGCCGACCTTTTTCATCAACGGCAGGAAGATCGTCGGAGACGTCCCCTATGAGTATCTGAAAAAGGCGGTGGAGGAGGAACTGAAGGATTCGGGAAAGAAGAATTAACGATACCGTTGCATCCCGACGGGGACAGCGTCCCTCAAATCCTTCCTGATGCGATATGCGCTGATTTAGCATGGCGGCGGGAATACAGGACTTCAGAGGAGGTTTTGACCGGGGTGGAAACTGTCGGGGTTGCTTCCGATGCGCTAAGGAATCGCTACGGAAGGTTTTTCGGGCCACTATCCCCGCCTTTCTGGCGATTTTCATACAATGGAGAGACAATATGACGATGAGTTCTTGGTCGAAAACAGTAGCAGTGTTATGCTCAACCTTAGCCGTGCTCTTTGGCCTTGCGCCGGTTTGCCCTTCGCATGCCGCCGAACTGGCGCCGCTTCAGGCCGTACCCATTCCGGCGAACAACCCGCAGACGCCCGCGAAGATCGAACTCGGAAAGAAGCTCTTTTTCGACAGGAGGCTGTCCGGTGACGGCACGATGAACTGCGCGACCTGTCATAATCCCGAGCTTGCATTCACGGACGGGCTCGACATTTCACTCAGCTACCCGACCACAAAGAACTGGAGGAACTCGCCGACGCTCATCGATGCCGCCTTCCGGAAGTACCTTTTTTACGATGGGCGGGCGAAGACGCTCGAGGAACAGGCGCTTTTTCCGATGATGTCCGCCTTCGAGATGAACAAGAACCTCGACTATCTCGAAGAGCAGGTCCAGCTGGTGCCTGAGTATAGGGCCGAATTCAGGAAGGTCTTCGGGGGGGAGGTGACCAGGGAAAGGATCGCGATGGCGATCGCCGCCTTTGAAAGAACGCTCATCTCGAAGGTCACGCCTCTCGACAGGTTTTTGAAGGGAGATGAATCGGCGCTGTCGGAAGACGCAAAAAAGGGGCTTGTGGTCTTCAAGGGCAAAGGGAAGTGCATCGAATGCCATGACGGGGCAGATCTCGCCGACGACAGGTTTTATGCGCTGAATGTGCCCGAAAACCCGAAACTGCTGGACGACCCGCGAGTCACCACTACGATGCGGTTCGTGGCGAAGGTCTACCATTACGACGGATACCGGAACGTGAGGGAAGACCCCGGCAGGTATCTCATCACGAAGGACGCAAAGGACTGGAAGGCCTTCAGGACCCCGTCGCTCCGCTACGTTTCAAAGACCGCCCCCTACATGCATAACGGCGTCTTCGGGACCCTCGATGAGGTGATCGAATTTTTCGACAGGGGAGGGGGACCCGGCAGCAAGGTCCTGAAGCCGCTCGGCCTGACCCCGGAGGAAAAGCGCTCTCTGAAGGTTTTTTTGAATGAGGCCCTTACCGGGGAGGATATTGTCGTGAAGATGCCCGAGGTGCCATAGACACGACTGCGGGGACCGCAGCGCTATTCCTCCAGGTCCGCCTCCACGTCGATGCTGATCTTCACTTCTCTGTCGACGATCAACGAGCCGTCGTCCATCTTGACGTCCCATTTGACGCCGAAGTCGAAGCGGTTGATCATAGTCGATGCGCTGAAGCCGACCGTGGTCTCCCCGCCGAGCGCCTCAGGGCTCTTCACCGGCCCGAAGAATCCCGCATCGAAGGTGACGGAGCGCGTGGTGCCGCGAAGGGTGAGGTCGCCGGTGACCTTAGCCCGGCCGCCGGCCAACGGTTCGATCTTTGTGCTCACAAAGGACATGGAGGGGTAGGCGGCCGCCTCGAGGAAATCGGCGCTGAGCAGGTGCGCATCGCGCTGCTTGATACCGGTCGTAAGGGAAGCGATCGCTATTTCGGCCCTCACCGATGCCCCCGCCGGGTTCGCGGGGTCAAAATCGATCGTTCCGGTGATCCCGTTAAACTGTCCCCGTACGTTCGCAATCTTCATGTGACGCGATGAAAATGCCGCGACCGAATGATCGGGGTCGATATTCCATTTTGCCATGCAGCGCCTCCTCGTTCGTATTATCCGGGCGCATACAGCCCCCGCCGGTAAAGAAATTATATCATTACGCCGGGAGAATGCAACGCAGATGACTGCAGCGAGGTCTTGACGGACCGTTCGGCGTTGGATACACTGAATTATGCCGGCAGCAGCGGGTCGGGTACGGGCTTCTCACCGGCGCTGCGCCGACCGACGAGGAAGGCTGCGAAGAAAGGGGTATGATGGCAGGGTCCCTCCGTGTATTGCATATCGAGGATTCAGAAGACGATTCGCTCCTGGCGCGGAGGGAACTGCGGCGGTGCGGGTACGATCTTTATCTCAGGCGTGTCCAGAGCCGCGACGAGATGGAGGCCGCGCTGCTCGGGGAGTCGTGGGACCTTGTGCTTTCCGATTACGTGATGCCTCAATTCAGCGGACTCGATGCACTGAATCTGCTGAAGACAAGCGGGATCGATCTCCCCTTTATCGTAGTTTCCGGGAAGATCGGCGAGGAAACGGCCGTGGAGGCGATGAAGGCGGGCGCGCACGACTATATCCTGAAGGGGAACCTTGCGCGGCTCTGCCCCGCGATTGCGCGCGAGCTCGGCGATGCCGCAACGAGGCGCGAGCGAAGGGCCGCCGCGGTGGCCCTGAAACAGGCGTATGAGGACCTGGAATTCAAGGTGAGGGAGAGGACTGCCATGCTCTCCGGGGCGAATGCGGCCCTGAAGCAGGAGATCGAGGAGAGGAAGTGCGTGCAGCAGGAGCGTGAAAAGCTGATAGAGGAGCTCCGCGAAGCCCTCACCAAGGTCAAGACGCTGAGCGGGCTTCTCCCTATCTGCGCCTCCTGCAAGAAGATCCGCGACGACACGGGATATTGGAACCAGATCGAGTCCTACATAAGGAAGCATTCCCAGGCCGAATTCAGCCACGGCCTCTGCCCTGAATGCGCGAGAAAGCTCTATCCCCACATATTCGGCGGCGAGGACTCATCCGCGGAGTAACGGCCCCGCTGCGGCCCTCACGACGGGCAGCCCGCGGGGGTGAGCACGGGCCGGTCAGAACTGGTGGAAACCCCTCCGTTATGTCATAATAAAAAATGTTTCCTGATGTGTGCGGCTTTCTCCGCAGACGCAGACCGATAAAGCGAGGTTATCCGGTGAAAATGAGATGTGCGATACTATTAATGGCGGTGCTTGTCTCCGCCTGTTCGGCGAAGTCGGTGAAGCCGACCGAGCCGGCGGTCCGGATTTCCGCCCCCTCCTATGAAGCCGAGTACTATTTTATGAGGGGCTACGATGCCGTTATCTCTTATCAGTGGGAGGATGCGCTCACATATTACCGGAAGGCCCTCGAATACGATCCGAAATCTCCCTATTTGAGGACGCAGGTGAGTCTCGTGCTTTCCCGCACGGGGGATGTCGACGGGGCGCTCCGGAACGCCCAACAGGTACTCAAGGACTCTCCGGATTATGTCCCGGCCCTTATGATCGTCGCGGAAATATACGGTGATCGCAAGAAGCTGCCGGAAGCGATCGAGGTCACCAGGCATATCCTGAAGGTCGAACCGGACGACCGGGACGCAGCGCGGTTTCTCGGGAGGCTTTACTACAATCACGACCAGATCGACGATGCGGTGACGGTCTTTGAGGGGCTCGTGGCAAAGGACCCGACGGACTATGTTTCCCTCGATTATCTGAGTTCTCTCTATATCGAAAAGAAAGACCTGGATAAGGCGCGCGATGTTCTGCAGAAGACGATCGAGGTGCGGCCGGACCTCGACACGACATACTTCAAGCTCGGGCTAATCGACGAGATGGCCGGCCGGCTCGACGGGGCGATTGAAAATTATGAGGCTGCGATCGCCAAGAACCCGCACAACACGCAGGCGCGGGAGCGGCTGGCGCAGGTCTACCTGAAACAGAAGTCTGTGGGGAAGGCGATCGAGGAGCTCGAAGCACTGAGCAGACAGCAGCCCGGCAATATCGATATGCATGTCAGGCTGGGGATGCTCTATTTTGAGGAGAAGGAATATGACAGGGCGCTCGACGAACTGGGACATGCGGTCCGGGCGAACCCCAAGGACAACGAAGTGCGGTATTATTACGCCCTCGTCCTCGAAGAGATGGAGCAGTTTGACCAGGCGGAGACCGAGCTCAAGGCGATCGTTTCTCAGGACCCGAAGAACATCAATGCCTTCCTGCACCTCGCCTATATTTATTCGAGGCTCGGGAAGGCCGACGAGGCGATCGGGACCTATCAGGAAATTCTCGAGTTTGAGAAGGACAAGCCGGAGATATACCTTTACCTGTCCGGCGAGTATATGCGCAAGCAGGAGTATGAAAAGGCGGAGAAGATATTGAAAGACGCCGTCGCGAGGTTCAGCGACAACGACGAGCTGTATTACAGTCTCGGGATTGTTGCGGACAAGACCGGCCGTTTTGACGATATGGTTACATATCTCAGGAAGTCCCTTGCGATCAACCCGAAAAACGCCGACGTGCTGAACTATCTCGGGTACTCCTTTGCCGACAAGGGCATCCATCTTGATGAAGCTGTGGATCTGATCAAACGCGCCCTTGATCTGAAGCCGGACAACGGCTTCATACTGGACAGTCTCGGCTGGGCCTATTTTAAACAGGCGAAATACCCTGAGGCGCTCGGAGCGATCAGGAAAGCGGTCGGACTGTCGCAGGAAGACCCCGTGATACTCGAGCATCTCGGAGACATCTATCAGATGATGCACGACCCGGAGAAGGCCCGCGATGCCTGGGAGAAGGCGTTGCGTTCCAATAAGAAGGAAGAGGGGCTGAAGGAGCGGCTGGAGAAGAAGATCAGGGGCCTTCGGCCGGTCAATACCCCCTGATTCTTCGGTCCTGATCGTCGCGCCATGAGATTTACCGCAGAGGCCCCGGCAAAGATCAACTGGTTCCTTTTTATCTCCGGAAAGAGAAACGACGGGTATCACGATATCGTCACCGCGATGCAGCGGGTCAGCCTCTCCGACCGCATCTCGTTCGAGGAGGCCGCTGAGGTGGACCTGATCTCTGACCTCGACATTCCCCCTTCGGAAAACCTTGTGTACAGGGCTGCGGAGCTTTTGAAGCGGCATAGCAGGTATTCCGGGGGCGCAAGGATTGTGCTTGAAAAGAAGATCCCACACGCTGCCGGTCTCGGGGGGGGCAGCAGCGATGCCGCCTGTACGCTCAAAGGTCTTAACAGGCTCTGGGGGCTCGACTTCGACGCAGACGTTCTGATGGAACTCGGCGCCCGGCTGGGGTCGGATGTGCCTTTTTTTATCGGAGAAAGCCCCTTTGCCTTTGCGGAGGGACGGGGGGAGCGGGTGCGGGGCATTGCGGCGAAGGCCTCCGTCTGGATGCTGCTCGTAAAACCGGACATCGGTGTTTCCACGGCTTGGGCGTATGGCGCGTATAAGCCCGAGTTGACAAAAAAATCCGTTGATATTAAACTGTTCTGTCAAGCTCTTGACAGGAAGGACTATCCTTCCCTGCGGCAGATGATCGGCAACGACCTCGAAAAAGGTGTTGTCGGGAAATGCCGGGTAATAGCGGATATAAAAGGGACGCTTCTGGAAAACGGCGCGGTTGTCGCTGCCATGAGCGGGAGCGGTTCTTCGGTGTTTGGGGTCTTCTCCTCCCGTGTGGAGGCGGAAGCCGCTTCGTCGCTTTTAAGAAAGCACTGGTGCAGGGTGGTGAGAACGCTGGTATGAGCATGAGATATCCGGAGAATGAACGGAGAGGCGTTTTTCGGCCCCTGATGCCGTCGTTGTTATTGGGGCGTCGACAAACGGCAAGTCAGGAGATTTTGGATCTCCCATTTGGAGGTTCGAATCCTCCCGCCCCAGCCAGTTTGCGATTGTTCTGAGGTTCGACAGGAAGGACAAAAGGAGTGAAAGAGATGATAACCGAGAGAAGGTGCCGCCGCAGGCCGAGTACCCTGTGCGCGGATGAGGGGATGTCATGCCTCAGGGATTGAAGCTGTTTACCGGCACGTCGCATGCCGGCCTTGCTAAGGACGTTGCGGCCTTTCTGGGGATAAAGCTTGGCGACGCAACCGTGTCGACGTTCAGCGACGGCGAGAGCCAGGTTCGCCTGAACGAAAACGTGAGAGGCTCGGATGTCTTTGTGCTGCAGCCCACCTCGACGCCGGTAAACGACAACCTGATGGAGCTGCTACTGATTACCGATGCGCTGAAACGGGCATCTGCAGGCCGGATTACCGCTGTGATCCCTTATTACGGCTATGCCAGACAGGACAGGAAGGTGCAGCCGAGGGTTCCGATATCGGCGAAGATGGTTGCGGACCTCATCGCCGCGGTCGGCACGAACAGGGTCCTTACGGTAGATCTGCATGCCGGCCAGATACAGGGCTTTTTCAATATCCCCGTGGACAATCTCTACGCCAGCCCGATACTCCTTGAGTTCATCAGGAGCAAATTCGACGCGAACCGCCTGGTAATAGTGTCTCCGGACGCAGGCGGTGTCGAACGTGCCCGGTCATTTGCCAAGAAGCTCAAATGCTCGATCGCGATCGTCGACAAGAGGAGGGAGAAGGCCAACGAGTGCGAGGTGATGAACGTCATCGGAGATGTCTCGGGAATGGACGCGCTGATTCTCGATGACATGGTTGATACCGCCGGGACGATGACTCAGGCCGCCTCGGCGTTGAGGGAAAAGGGGGCGACGAAGGTCTCCGCTGTCTGCACCCATGCGGTGCTCTCCGGGGTCGCGGTCGAGAGGATCAACAAGTCCGTGATTGAGGAAATGATCGTTACCAACACCATTCCTCTTGACAGCAAGAGGGAAGAATGCAGCAAGTTGACCGTATTGAACATCGCTTCTCTGCTCGGAGAAGCGATCAAACGGATTCATGAGGAATCATCGATAAGTTCGCTGTTTGCATAGCGAGAAGAGAGAAGAGGAGGAAAAATGGAAAGGGTAAGCATAGTAGCGGAAAGAAGGGAAGATCACGGCAAGGGGGTAGCCCGGTCTCTGAGAAGGGAGGGCATGGTCCCCGCTGTGCTCTATAGAGGAGGAAGCGCACAGTCGATCAAACTCAACAAGAAGGAACTGGCGAAGCTCATCAACTCCATGTCCGGAGAGCAGGTGATGGTCGATCTCCAGTTCGGGGACGGCGAAAAGAAGCTGGCGCTTCTGAAGAACTATCAGGTCGATCCGATCAAGGGGGAACTGCTTCATACCGACTTTTTCGAGGTATCGCTTACCGAGGCGGTGAGGGTGCCTGTGCACGTGACGACCATAGGAGAGCCGATCGGCGTCAAGAGAGACGGCGGGATACTGCAGCACACCCTGCGCGAGGTGATGATCGAGTGTCTTCCCGATAAGATACCGGGAAGGATGGAGGTCGATATCTCAGGGCTTGAAGTGGGCCAGTCTGTTCACGTACGCGACCTTACCTTCGGGGAAGGGATCAAGGTTCTCTCCGAGGGGGCTGAGGTGATCGTCACGGTGACCGCCGCTGTCGTGGAGGCTGCGCCTGCGGCCGAAGGCGCGGAGGCTGCCGCGGCTGCCGAGCCGGCCGAGCCCGAGGTGGCGAAGAAGGGCAAGAAGGAAGAAGAAGGAGCCGAGAAGAAGGAGAAGTAATTTTTGTGGCTTGTTGTCGGACTCGGTAACCCGGGGACCAAATATGCCGGGACCCGTCATAATGTCGGGTTCCTCGTGGCCGACCTCTTTGCGGAGAAGCACGGCCTTGAGTTCAGGGAGAAGACAGGGTACCGGATATGCGACGGTTCCATTGACGGCGAGAGGATAGTCGTCATGGAGCCGTTGACGTTTATGAACAAAAGCGGCTCCGCGGTCAGGAGGCTTGTCGACAAGCACTTCCTTTCTCCCTCGAGCATCATCGTAGTCCACGACGATCTCGACATGGATGCGGGGAGACTGAAGATCCGAAAGAGCGGTTCATCGGGCGGCCACAAGGGAGTGGAATCGATTATCCAGAGCATAGGTTCGCGGGAGTTCGTGAGGGTGAAGATCGGCATAGGACGGGACGGGGAACACGCTGTAGAATCGTATGTCCTGTCGAAGTTCCGGAGAGACGAGCTCCCCGTGATAAGGGCGGCGGTAGAACGGGCCGCTGATTCGGTTTCCGATATAATCGGCAGCGGCATAGAGATGGCAATGAACCGCTATAACCGGGCTTGACAAGAATTTCTTTATGCATTAAATTAAACGGATTATGAAAAAATACTGCATTGCAGCGAACTGGAAGATGAACAAGACGATTTCCGAGACGAAAGAGTTCTTTCGCGCCTTTCTTCCGCTTGTCCGGGGACTGGAGGACAGGGAGATCGTGGTAGCGCCGCCTTTTACGGCGCTCTTTGCCGCAGCGGAGGAGATAAGGGGCTCGGCGGTGAGAATGGCGGCGCAGGACGTCTTTTGGGAAGAAAAGGGGGCTTTTACGGGCGAGGTTTCCCCCGCCATGCTCCTTGATGCGGGCTGCAGCCATGTGATTATCGGACATTCCGAGCGGCGGCAGTATTTTTCTGAGGACGATGTGGCCGTCAACAGGAAGGTGAGGGCGGCGAAAAAGGCCGGTCTCGAAGTGATCATGTGCGTCGGCGAGTCTCTTGATGAGCGGGAGTCCGGCCGGGCGTTCGACGTCATCAAGAGGCAGGTCGAAACGGGGCTGACTGAAGTGAGCCCAGAACACCTTGTCGTAGCCTATGAACCGATATGGGCGATCGGCACCGGCAAGACCGCGACGGCGGACCAGGCCCAGGAGGTCCATGCCTTTATCGCAAAGGTTATCTCCGGACTTTACGGAGACAAAGCGGGGCCGGTACGGATCATCTACGGTGGAAGCGTTACGCCGGACAACGTAGACAGCCTCATGGCGTGTGAAGACGTGTTCGGCGCCCTTGTCGGCGGCGCCGGTCTTAAACCCGAAAGTTTCGGACGGATAGCAAGCTTTAAGAAGGAGAACTGATGTATACGGCGATTTTGATTCTTCACATTATAGTGTGTTTCTTTTTGGTGTTTATCGTGCTGATCCAGAGCGGAAAAGGGGCCGAACTCGGCGCCGCCTTCGGGGGATCGAGCCAGACGCTCTTTGGCGCACGCGGCGCCGCGACGATCTTCAGCAAACTGACGACGATCTCCGCGGTCGTTTTTATGATTACGTCGCTGACGCTTTCGATCATCACCGCCAGGGGCGGATCAGTCATCAAGAGGACGCCGGCGGCGGTCGAACAGAAGACGAAATTACCCGTCGCGCCGGCCGGCCCCATACAGAATGCGCCCGCTTCACCGAACGCGCCGGCGCCGTCGGCGAAATAGAACCGGCTTCGACCTGGCGACTTCGGAAAAGCGCGCCGCCGCTGCTTATGCGGCGGGCCGGGACTTGAGAAATTGGCCGAGTTCCTTGTCCAGCTTGCGGATGTGGGATCTCAGCCAGTCTACCACGAATTGGTTGGTGCCGACGACGATATGCACCCCCGGCCCTTCGGCTTCGAATTTCTGTTTCAGCGACGAGAAGTTCTCCATGAATATGTGGTGCTGAGCCTTGTGGGCAGGGGCAGCAGGATACCCGGCAGATGACATCTGTTTTTCCTCGGCCGAAAAATGTTCGACCACGTATTGCTCCAGAAATGCGATCGTCTTTCCGACTTCTTCCTTCCCTTTGCCCTGCTTGCACGCCTCGAGAAGGTTGTTGATTCTGCTGAACAGCTCCTTGTGCTGAGCGTCGATCAGGTCGACGCCGGTTGCGAGGTCGGGTGTCCATTCTATTGCCATAATCTCCTCCTTTTAGAAAAATGGGGTTGAGACAAGGGATTACGGAGGTAATTATTGCTCAGGATCTGCATGAAATAACTTCCTGGCGCAATTTAGTCCCTCCCTCCCGCAGCGCGAAGCGCAGAGAAATTCTTGTCACGGAGAAGCTTTTCGACTTCCTTTCGCACTTCGACCCAGACGGGATGGATCGTGCAGGTACTGCTGAACCCGCAGAGGGTCTCGTCAAGCGCGCAGATATTCATGGCGACAGGCCCCTGGACCGCCTCGATGACATCCAGGAGCGAGATCTCTTTGGGCCCCCTCGCGATGGCGAACCCGCCTTTGACTCCACGGTAGGATTTTACTATTTCGGCCTTGCTCAACTTCTGGAGTATCTTGGCGAGAAAGCTCTTAGGGATGTTCATCTCTTTCGAGATTTCATCGACCATCGTCACATTCCCGGTCTTCCCGGCAAGGTAATAGACGCAACGTATGGCATAGTCGGTTTCACGGGTTATCTGCATCAGTAGCCCCTCAAATTATTCTCCGGGAGGGGATTGCTTCCCCTCCCGGCATACTCACTATCAATATGATTCTTTTTCGGCTGCTATGTCAAGCGGCGTTGTCTTTTGTCTGAAGACCCGGTAGGTCCAGATCTGATATGCGATCACGATCGGAACGAAGATAAGCGCTACCACCGTCATGATCTTCAGCGTATAGACGCTCGAGGACGAATTAAAGATGGTGAGGCTGTGGTTCGGGTCGAGGCTGGAAGGTATCAGGTTCGGGTAGAGCCCGATCACGCCCGTGGACGTCACCATGACAATAGTCAGACAGGACGCGAAGAAGGACTTCAGATACTGTCCCTTTGCGGCAAAAAGCCGTATGGCCAGCAGCGACAGCACGGCGAGTACCGGAACGATCAGGAGGACGTAGGTGCTGAAATAGTTCGCGTAAAGGTTCGTTGCGAAATAGGTGTATGCCAGGAACGCCACTGCCACGACGAGGAGCACAACCCAGATCTTATTGGCGAGGCCGGCTGCCTTTTCCGCGAGTCCTCCCGAGGTTTTCACCGCGAGATATATCGCGCCATGGACGAGAAAAAGGAGCACGAAGAGCGCGCCGGTAAGCAGGCCGTACGGGTTCAGCAGCGAGAGGAGCGACCCGTGGTAGCCGTCTGCATCCATCGGCAGCCCGTGAAAGATGTTCCCGAAGGCCACCCCGAAGAGGAGCGCCGGGAGAAAGCTTCCGAGAAAGATGCCGATGTCCCATCCTTTTTTCCAGGCCGGGCTGTCCGATTTTTCCCTGAATTCAAGCGATACCCCTCTGACGATCAGCGAGAAGAGCACGAGCAGCAGCGCCGAATACAGGTAGCTGAACATAAGTGCATACGTCGTCGGAAATGCCGCAAAGGTGGCGCCGCCGGCCGTAATCAGCCAGACCTCGTTGCCGTTCCAGACGGGCGCGATCGTGTGCGTGACGATCCGCTTTTCCGTTTCATCCGCCGATATGAAGTTGTAGAGCATGCCTGCGCCGAAGTCGAAGCCGTCGAGCATGAAATAGACGGCCCAGAGCACACCCCACAGAACGAACCATATTATCTGAAATGCCATCTTACACCTCCTGAGTGCGAGCGGTTTTTATGATCGCGGAGAGGTCGCTGTCAGGACCCTTCTTTGCAGTTTTGGTGAGGAGATAGATATCGACGACCGCCAGGAACCCGTAAAGAAAGGTAAAGCCGATGAGCGAGGCCCATACCTGCGCAGGACTGACGGCCTTCGAGACCGCGTCAGAGGTCTTCAGGACCCCATAAACGATCCAAGGCTGTCTGCCGACCTCGGCGACGATCCAGCCGAACTGGGCGGCGAGATAGGGCAGGGGCAGAGCGTAGAGCATGATCGTAAGCAGTGTCGTCCGGGAGTCGAGCGTGTCGCCGCGGGACGCAAAGAATGCGATGATAGTCAGAAGGACGAAGAGCACTCCGGAGATGATCATCAGCCTGAAACTGATAAAGGTTGGCAGGAGCGGCGGCCGTTCAGCCGGGGTAAACTCCTTTAGCCCCTTCACCTCGGCCTGTGCGTTTCCGAAGGCAAGAAAACTCATGAGCTTCGGAATGCCTATCGCCTCGACAGAATTGCGCTCGTTGGCGGGATCGGGAACCACGATAAGGTTGTAATCGGCCCCCTGTTTCGTCTCCCAGACGGATTCCATCGCCGCAAATTTTGTCGGCTGGGTCTTTGCCACTTCCGCTGCATGGAAGTCCCCCACGAGAAAGATGAGAATCGAACTGAGCAGACCGAACGTTGCCGCCGTCCTGAACGACCGCCTGAAGAAATTGAGATCGTTTCTTTTCAGGAGGTGGTACGCGGAGATGCCCATAACAAAGAACGCCGCGATGACATACCCTGAAAGAAGCGTATGGAAGAACTTGAGCCAGCCGTAGCTGTTTGTGACTAGCGCGACGAAGTCGGTCATCTCGGCCCTGTTATTGCGGAGGGTGTAGCCGACGGGGTGCTGCATCCAGCCGTTTGCGAGCAGTATCCAGAGCGCGGAGAGGTTCGTGGCGACCGCCACCAGCCAGATCGAGACAGCGTGGGCTCTTTTAGACAGCTTGTTCCAGCCGAATACCCAGAGTCCGATGAAGGTGGACTCAAGGAAGAACGCGACCGTCGCCTCTATGGCGAGCGGCGCGCCGAAGATGTCCCCGACATATTTTGAATATTCCGCCCAGTTCATGCCGAACTGGAACTCCATGGTGATGCCGGTGACTATGCCGAGCGCGAAATTGATAAGAAACAGTTTCCCCCAAAACTTTGTCATCCTGAGATATGTCTCATCTGCGGTGCGTACGTAACGGGACTCCATGTACGCAACGAGGATGGACAGCCCCAGCGTCAGCGGCACGAAGATGAAATGAAACATGCTCGTTACCGCAAACTGAAGCCTGCTGAGTGCCAATGCATCCATACCCTTTCCTCCTTTTTGACCTTTTCCTGTTCCTATCTTCCCACGAAATGACCCCGTTGACAATTTCTGGTAAGATAGAATTCCCTAAACAGGACTAGTTTAGTCCTGAATGCGAAGAGAAGTCAAGCATTTTAGGGTCCGATGCCCGTTCCTCTGTAACCCTTTGTTCTAAAGGCAATCCAGTAATACCCGGCAACAGCGGCTACTTATAGATCCTTTTACTGAAGGATGGCCCGGCTAAGGGCGTTGGGCACAGGAGCCGTTGCCTCAAACAGAAATCGATACGAAATGATAAGGATTGACTTACGGGCCGGAGTATATACAATATAGCAAGCAGGACGTAAACAGTCCTGTATGTTATATTGGCGAGAGAGGAAGGATTATTATGAACATGCCGTATGAGATTTCCGAGGGTGTTTTTGCGGTAGGGTCGGCAGCTTACGCTGGGTAAGGACAATCGGATTACCGATATCAAGGCAGACCCGACCGAGGCGGTCGAGGCGCTGACGAGGCTCCTCCTGAGGAATTGCACGGAGGCGCAGAAGAATACCCTCCAGATTAAGGTACTGAAGATATTTCTCGATCGCAATCTTCCCCCTCTCGATGTCGCAATTTCGGGGGCGGAGACTGCCGAAGTCGACCTCTTCGAATCGGAATAGGGTCTCTGGCAAAGGGGGGACTCTCAAAAAACTTGACAATAATAATTATTATGTTAGAATAATTACTATAAGCTGTCGCTTTCTGTATGATCGATGGCCATGAAAAGGGAGAGAAGGAGAATCGAAAATGTGCGTAGAACATAAGAAAATGTGTGTATGCGGGCAAAACAGCGCGAGTTTTCAGTTCCGCGACGAGATTATGCCGGACGAGGTGCTTGAAAAGCTGTACTGTCCGGTCTGCTCATCCGGAGTGGCGTATGACGCGGAAACCATGATCAGGGACAACGGCTGGATCATCAAATACGATATGGAGATAGCCCGCTTTATGAGTCAGAAGCTGCCGGCGGCGGAGGCGAGTCCCGCCTATCTGTTTGACGAGGGCTATTGCACCTGGGATGGTATTTATCCGACCGACAGGGCGGATTCTGTGAGGGAGCGGGAAGAACTGGTCAAACTGGCCAATACTGACAAGAAGGCGTATATAGAGCGGTTCAAGTCGTGGGGCATAAGCCGTATGAACCGCCTCGCGCAAGAAGGATGGAGGAAAGCAGATGAAAAACAACAGCGGGAAGAGCCATTGCAGCGTGAAGAAGATGCCGGTGCCGGCGTCCGTGAACTGTCTGAAGTGCGGACATGACGTCGAGCTCTGGTCCGACGAAGAGGAGACGACCTGCCCCGCTTGCGGCCGGAAGGTCTTCAAAGGCGAAGCTACCGTCCATTAACATGTGACAGGGCGGGGCTATCAGGCCCCGCCATTTCATAGTAAGCTTTAATTATAAGTCAAAAAGGAGGATGAGAATATGGGAGAGCATTGTTGCGGGTTACGGGTCGGGGAGAATGTCCCTGATTTCAAGCTGGAAACTTATGAGCCTGCGAAGGGCGACTTTGGAGAGGTTACCCTCCAGGGGCTCAAGGGAAAGAAGAAATGGACCGTGCTGTTTTTCTATCCCGCCGACTTCACCTTCGTCTGAGCGACGGAGTTCGCGGCTCTGGCAGAGCTGCACGCCAAATTCGCAGAGGCGGGGGCGGAGGTGATCACCGTCAGCACCGATACTAAATTCGTCCATCTTGCCTGGCAGAGGGACGAAAAATTGCTCGAAAAGGTGAAATATACGATGGGCTCAGATCCGACTGGCTGCGTCTCTAAGATGTTCGGCGTCTATGACAGCGCAACCGGTCTGGCGTTGAGGGGTTCATTCATCATAAACCCCGAAGGCACACTGCTCAATTCGGAAGTGAACTTCTATAATCTCGGCAGAAACATCGAGGAACTGCTCAGGAAGGTGCGGGCCAACATGTATATGGGTGCTCACGGCGATGAGGCCTGCCCGGTGGGCTGGAAGCAAGAGGGCGACAAGACCCTTAAGCCATCGGCGAAGATGGTTGGCAAGGTATACGAAGCGATGAAGTAGCAGTGCGGTCTATTTATTGATATCTGATGAAGGGGAAGGCGTGGAATGTCTTCCCCTTCGGTTTTTCAATCATTCCCGCGTTGTGCTAATATATCGGAACATTTCTGAAGAGGAGACGAGAGAACATATATGCTTTCCGACAGGGCAAGAAAGATCAAGCCGTCGCCGACGCTCGCCATAGACTCCAAGGCGAAGGCGATGAAGGCGGCAGGCGAGGACGTGATCAGCTTCGGGGTGGGCGAGCCGGATTTCGACACGCCGGAAAATATAAAAGAGGCTGCCGTAAAGGCGATGAAGGACGGCTTTACGAAGTATACGGCCGTCGGCGGGATAGATCCGTTGAAAGACGCCATTATCGACAAGCTGAAGGCTGACAACGGGCTGTCGTATAAGAGAGATGAGATCATCGCCTCCACCGGCGCAAAACATTCCCTCTACAATGTCGCGCAGGCCCTCTACGGGCCGGGCGACGAGGTTATTATCCCCGCGCCGTATTGGGTCTCCTATCCCGATCAGGTGCTGCTGAACGACGCGGTCCCGGTTTTCGTCGAGACCTTCGAGGCCGATTCCTTCAGGGTGAGGGCCGAGGCGCTCGAGGAACGGATTACAGCGAAGACGAAGGCCCTGATCCTCAATTCGCCTTCGAACCCGACCGGAATGATTTATGACAGGAAGACCCTTCAGAAGATCGCAGAGCTGGCGCTGAAGCATAATTTTTATATCGTCTCCGACGAGATCTACGAAAAGCTTGTATATGACGGGGCGGAACACATCAGTGTCGCCTCTCTCGGCGACGAGGTGAAGTCGAAGACTCTGCTCATCAACGGACTATCGAAATCCCACGCGATGACGGGATGGAGGATCGGGTATACCGCGGGGCCGGCCGAGATCGTCAAGGCGATGACGAACATCCAGAGCCAGTCGACGTCCAATCCCACTTCGATCACCCAGAAGGCGGCAATAGAGGCGCTGCGGGGCCCGCAGGATTTTGTCGCCGCGATGAGGACGGAGTTCGACAAGAGGAGGCGCTATCTCATCGAAGAACTCAACAGGATAGACGGGATGAGCTGTCTCATGCCGGAGGGCGCATTCTATGCTTTCCCGAACACCGGGAAACTCTATGGGAAGAAGGCGGGGGAAAGGCAGATAGCGTCTTCGGCCGACCTTGCGCTGTATCTGCTCGAGGAGGCGAGGGTCGCGCTCGTGCACGGATCGGCCTTCGGCGCCGACAACTACATCCGTCTTTCCTATGCGACATCGTTCGAAGACATCAGAAGGGGCGTCGAGAGGATACGGGAGGCGGTCGGGCGGCTTGCCGCCTGACCCGTGGCGGAGAGCAACTTTTTCGGGGGTCTGGTGCAGGAATCTTTTCGCTCGGGATATGTTTCAATAATCGGAAGGCCGAACGTCGGGAAGTCTACTCTGCTCAATGCATTCCTGGGGCAGAAGGTCTCGATCGTCGCTCCGCATCCGCAGACGACCAGAAACAAAATACTCGGGATCAGGAACCTTCCCGGTGCGCAGATCGTCTTTATCGATACCCCCGGCATCCACAAGCCGCAAAACCTCCTTGGAGAAGTGATGGTCCGTGCCGCGCGCGACGTCCTCTCGGAGATCGACGTGGTGGTCTTCGTGGCGGAGGCGGGCCGGAATGCGGACAGAGACACGGAGATTATCCGCTCCCTTGCCGATACCGGCAAGCCGGTCTTCCTGCTGATCAACAAGATAGACGAGGTGAAGAAGCATGATATTCTCGGGATGATCGACCATTACCGGGAGCTCTTTCCTTTCCGCGAGATCGTCCCTGTTTCCGCGCTCAAGGGAGACGGGGTCGGCATCGTCCTCGAAAAATTATCGGAGTATCTCCCTCCCGGCCCGAAGTATTATCCCGATGACATTGTGACCGACCAGATTGAGCGGTTTATGGCGGCGGAGATCATACGGGAGAAGATCATGGAGAAGACCGGCGATGAGGTCCCCTATTCGATCGCCGTCGAGGTCGAGACCTGGACCGAGCGGCCGGACGGCATCGTGTCGATAAGCGCCAATATCTATGTTGAAAGAGAAGGTCAAAAAGGTATAATAATAGGAGCAAAAGGCAGAAAGCTCAAAGAGGTCGGAACTCTCGCCCGTATCGATATCGAAAAACTTCTCGACGCCAGGGTTTTTCTCCAGTTGTGGGTGAAGGTGAAGAAGGGATGGCGTGATAACAAGAAGATGCTGCATGAATTGGGGTACCGGTAGATGCTGGTTGAAATGAAGGTGGAAGGCCTGCTTTTTGATCCGAGAAGCAACATGTATATCCTTCTTCTCAAGGAGGTCAACGGCGCCGGGACACTTCCGATATGGATCGGGAAGCCTGAAGCCGACTCTATCGCCCTCGCCCTGGGGAAGGTTGCGACGCCGCGGCCGCTGACCCATGACCTCGTCAAGAATATTACCGACGGACTGAAGATAAAGATTACGAAGATCGTGGTCACCGAGATCGTCGACAATACCTACTATGCCCTCATTTACCTGAACGACGGCAGGAAGGAAACCCTCATCGATTCAAGGCCGAGCGATGCCGTTGCGGTCGCGCTCAGGGCGAGTGCCTCCATTTTCGTCGAGGACGGCATCATGGCCACGAGGACGGCCGATGAGCTCGACGAGTGGCTGAAGAACCTGAAGCCCGAAGATTTCGGTAATATCATGTAATGCTTCACCGGACGGAAGGCATCGTCCTCAAGACCTTTCCCTTCGGCGAAGCCGACCTTATCGTCACGTACCTCACCGGGGAATACGGACTCCTGAAGGCGTTTGCGAAGAGCCCTCGAAAAATCAAGAGCAGGTTCGGCAGCAGCCTCGAGCCTCTCACGCGTGCGCGGATCGCCTTTTGGGGCAAGGAAGACGCGGCGCTGCCCCGTTTGACCCAGTCGGACATTATTCATCCCTTTCATACCATCCGGAGTTCACTCAGGAGTTTTCTCCGGGTCTGCGAGATGATCGAGTTGACGCTGCATTTTGTTCCGGAAAGGGACGCCAACAGCAAGACCTACGCGCTGCTGACGGAAACGCTCCAGGCGATGGAGGCCGACGGGGAAGCCAGACTGCTGCCGGTCTATTACAAACTCAAACTCCTCGAGATTGCCGGCTTTCTTCCGGGACTTCACAGCTGCGGCAGGTGTGGGACGCGGGGGGAGGTCTTTTATCTCGCCCACGGCAGCGTACTTTGCAAAGGGTGCGCAAAAGGATACGAATCCCCGATCTGTCTCTCTCAGGGGGCGATACGTCTTTCCTCGACCCTGCTCGGTTGGGACCCCGCGAAACTGGGAAGACTCCGTCCGTCAGAACCACTTGTTGCGGAGCTTACGAATGTCCTCGACGAACACGTCAGGTACGTTACGGAAAAAAAACTGAAGGCGAGGGCGTTTTAGGCAGGCCGGCGTCGCCTGACCTGACTGACGTGTTCCACGGACTTATCGACACTGGCGCGATTTTGAGACAGCGACACTTTCTGTTAAAACTTTTCTTAGATAGCTTCCTGCCCAAACGAGGTGTTCATCCAGAAAGTTACGTTCCTGGAATTGGTCTCTGTAAGCAATAGTTGACTTATAGGGTTAAGTAGGTAGAATGAGGGAAAGGATAAAAACAGCTTCTTGAGGAGGGAATCGGGACGAAAAATAGTCTTCGGCAATACTTGGAGGCCGATTAACAGTTTCAGCAACCGGACAAACTTCTTATTGTCAGGTTAGACATGTAACGGCTATTTGTATTCTTCGATGCCGATGGCATCATCAACGAGGAGGTATTTATGAAACAAGCGTATGACTGTTTTACAAAAGTCGGTGGTCTCTTTTTCGGTTTCCTTGTAGTTGGGGAAGATAGCGATGAAGAAGGTATTTTTCATACATTGGGGTTCGACATCCGTGGAGCAGGTATTTTCCATGCGGTACTCATATATTTCCCCAAAGAAGGCGGCACGTCCCTGAAAGAATTTTACTCTGAGAAAAGCGGAGACGATGCTGTTTCAAAAGCCGACAGATGGATAAAGACAAATTTATATCCTGATTTTGTGAGAGGCTCCATGAGGGGCCTGGGAAGCCACGTGGTTTAACACGGAGTCGGAGCGGGGGCTGCCGGAGGTGGAGTATAGTTTGCAAGAAGAGCAGACATTCCTGCATTTATCCGGTTGTAATGATTAAAGAGCTTCAGCTCTGGGAAGGGGGACTTGGTACCCGGCTTATTGCTTCAGGCTGCTCAAACAAACCCGCCACCAAAGGGCCGGCTGACATCGATCACCCAGGGCGAAGGGGCTGAATCGCGTAGTTACAGCATAAGTTACGACGCACAGAATAATCTTCGTGGCATCACCGATCCGCTCCTAAGAAATATCGGGTTAGCATATGACGAAGCCGGGAGGGTGACAAAGGAGACCCTTCCGGATACCTCGTCGGTCGCTTACGGCTATGACTCGAACGGAAACGTGACCTCGATAACTCCTCCTGACAAGCCGACGCACGGGTTCGATTACACGCCACAGGATCTCGTGAAGGATTATTTGCCTCCGGCCATTGGCCCAGCGAATGTGAATACTGCCTACACCTACGACCTCGACCGGAACCTGATCGAGGAAGATAGGCCTGCGGGTTCGGGTATGCCGGCAATGGACATAACGGAAAACACTGCTTTCACATATGATGGCTCTCTCCTGACATCGACCACTTGGTCGGGGGGGGGTAATGGTACAGTGGGATTTGAGTACGACAACGATTTCAACGTCACTTCCGAAAGTGTAAATGGAAACGCTATTGGATTCGCCTATGATGATGACGGCCTTCTCACTGGCGCAGGCAGTCTGTCGATAAGCAGAGACCCTGGAAACGGGCTTATTACGGGCACGACCCTCGGCAATCTGAGTGACACATGGACGTATAACGGCTTCGGCGAGCCAACAACGTTCAGCGCCTCATATAATGGATCTCCCCGCATAAGCGTCCAATACACGAGAGACAGCCTGGGAAGGATCGAGCAGAAGACCGAGACTATTGCGGGC
The DNA here is from genome assembly GCA_021783515.1 of Nitrospirota bacterium. Taxonomy (GTDB): domain Bacteria; phylum Nitrospirota; class Thermodesulfovibrionia; order Thermodesulfovibrionales; family UBA6898; genus Sulfobium. Next base: position 4,400 of record JAJXTV010000001.1, on the reverse strand, counting down.
GTGACAAACACCTTTGCATACTCGTATGACCAGAGCGGACGGCTCACTGACGTGAAAAAAGACGACGTGGTGGTGAGTCATTATGAATACGATTCCAACGGCAATCGGTTGTCATATACGGGCGGCGCTATTACGATTAATGGCACGTATGACGATCAGGATCGACTTGTCGCTTACGGGTCCCACTCATATGCTTATACGGGCAACGGCGAGCTATTGAGTAAGACTGGCCCCGAAGGAACGACATCGTACAACTACGATAATTTCGGCAATCTGATTTCGGTCGTGAAGGCTGACGGCACGAGGATCAGCTACATTGTCGATGGGCAGCATAGAAGGGTCGGCAAAGCGATAAATGGAACGCTTGAGCAGGGGTTCTTGTACGAGGACCAGTTGAGGCCAGTTGTCGAGCTTGACGGAAGTGGTAATATAGTTTCGAGGTTTGTTTATGGGCCGAAGACCAATGTGCCGGAATACATGGTAAAGGACGGGGAGAAATATAAGATTGTGACCGACCAGCTGGGGTCGCCTCGGCTTGTAGTGGATGTTGCAACTGGTCAAGTTGTTCAACAGTTGGACTATGATGAATTCGGCAATGTCACCAAGGATACCAATCCCGGCTTCCAGCCGTTTGGGTTCGCCGGGGGAGTGTACGACAGGGATACCGCTCTGGTGAGATTCGGCGCTAGGGATTATGATCCGCTGATAGGGAAGTGGACGGCAAAAGATCCGATTGGTTTTGTCGGAGGGGATACGGATCTGTTCGGATATGTCGATAGTGTCGGAAAACCTCTTTCTTTGCAGACAAATCTTTACCAGTACGCGAGCAACAATCCCGTAAACAGTATCGATCCGTATGGGCTCTTTGATACAGGAATGTTCATAACCGGTGTATTGAGCACGGCAGAAGGAATTCAAACTATAGCCATTGGCGGTACAGCGATAGTGTTTACGGGAATAGCAACCGAGAACCCATTGTTGACAGCTGTTGTTGCCGGTGAAATGTTACCAGTATTTTGGGCTGGTTGGGCTAAGACCACACATGGATGGGAAGTCATACAGGATGCTCTTAAAGAGCCTCGTAAGCCCATCAACAACAAATGTCATTAACTTTTATGGTGCAGACGATGTTCGGAGACCTCTTTTTATGGAAAAATTAGGTGCTTTCTTAATTTCACTTGTCATAGCATTGATCGTCTTCAATGCTGTATTAGTGGTAATTTCCCTTACGATAGGCATTCCTTTCCTATCGAATCAACCTGATGCGAGAGGCATCATAATCGCCGCAGGCGGATTAATCATAGCTGCGTATTTAGGGATTCTAACCTTCAAAAAAGTATACAGGTACTTTAAAAGTGAACTCCGTAATCTTGAGAAGTAATGAGCAGAGCAGGATGCGAAATTTTACTGGCACATTGATTGCAGATTATAAGGGCAATAATTTCTCAAGAGGAGTAGAGCAGATGCTGAAATACCGTGAGCACCAGGGAAGCTTTTATGATGCCGATTACATTTGCGAGCAGCTCATTCCACAAGACAGCTTCTACCGTAAATTTAGAGAAATCGTAGCGCCTCTATTAAAGGATAAGCAGTTTGAATCCATGTATTGCAAGGACAATGGGCGGCCCGCAATATCGCCGGCTCTTCTCGCGATGGCTACCATCCTCCAGTTCCACAAGGACCTCTCTGATCGTGAAATGGAACAGGCCTGTATGTACGACATTCAAATCAAATATGCTCTTGGCCTCTCTCTTGACGAAAGACCATTTGACCATTCTTCTCTTGGAGATTTCAGGAAAAGACTTCTCGAAAATGGAAAAGAGAAGGAGATATTTGACCGCATTCTTTCCCATCTTATAAAGCAGGGCCTTATTGAAAAGAACGAAATCCAGCGGATTGATGCGACCCACGTCATCGCCGACATAGCTGTCCCTACAATGGTGCAACTTGTTAAGAAAAGCATTTTTGAGATCCTCAAGCCATTAAAAGGCAGATACAAAGACGCCTATGAGAGGATAGCATCCGAGATAGACATGACTGAATATACCAGAGAGTCAGTGAATAGCGAAGGCCCTGGTCGTCCTGATGCTGAAAAGAAGAAACGGAAACTCGTAGAGGTAGTAAACGATGCCCGCGCTGTTCTCCGGCAAACAAGGGCTGTTGGAGACAAGGATATAAGAAAGAAGAAAGACATGCTCCGCCGCATATTGCAGGAGAATCTCGAAAAGGACCAAGACGGTGAAGTGAAAGAGAAGCAGCATCAAGAAAAACCAAAAGACATGCTCGTCTCTCCTATAGATCCAGACGCAAGATGTGGGCGTAAGTCTAAAACAAAGAAATTCATCGGATATAGGGCGAATGTAGCGGAGACAGTTGAAAGCCGCTTCATAACAAATATAGTTGTCATGCCCGGCAATCGCAATGATGGAAAGACTGCGGTTGAGACAATAATCGAACAAAAAGGACTCGGACTTATTCCTGCGAAAGTAATCGGTGATACTGCTTACGGAGAAGGACTAATCAGAAAACAGTTGAAAGAGCACGGCAGTGAGATGATTGCTCCGCTGTGCACTATACGCAGTCCCCATGCCAGGTTGGTCTATCCGAAAAGCATGTTCAAATATGACGAAAAGAAAAAGACCCTCACCTGCCCGCAAGGAGTAACCACACGGGAGAGTTTCCGCGATTATCAAAAGGACATAACGATTTACCACTTCCCTTTGAGCAACTGCGGCAAATGCCAGGTGCGGAGTAAATGCACTAATTCCGCCGATGGCAGTTTTCAGACGGTATCATGTAATGAACAATCCTCTTCGCTATACTGATCCGACTGGGCATTGCACTGATCAAATCGGTGGGTGTGGCGACGTGGGCGGCGAGGAGCCCACTCCCACTGATCCGTTCTCAATAGTAGTGTATCCCTATCCGGGAGGCAGCGAGCCATCGGGGATGTCGTTTAGCTTTTCAAGCAGTGAGCTGTTCGGAAGCGATACGTATAGAAAGTTTGGTGGGCCAGCCTTCCCAGATTGGATCGCCGTGTCGATCAGTCTGGACCCGATGACGTTCGGTCCGTCTTATGATACGTATGGTACATTCTCGGAACCTCCGTTGGGAGCCAATGGAAGGATTAGTACGCCGGTTAAGTTGGGGGATGGTAGCAATGCCTTCTCAAATTTTGCGAGCTCTCAGAGAAATGCTGGGGTTTCAAATTTTGGGGCTTCACAAAGACTCACGGGAGATCCCGTTAAGGATGGGATCGCGGGGCTCAACTTCTACTGCAACTGTATGGCAAACAACATAGTGAGCGGAGACAATCGAATCGAAGTGATGGGAGTTGGTGCGAAGGGTGTTTTTGATTATGCCGCTTGGCGGCACGCCTTCACGACGCCAGCAAGTTCGAAGGTTTATGCCATGCCTTTCCTAGTTACACCCGCCAAGTCAATGATATTTAGGGATTTGATAAGATGGGGCGGAAGGGTTGCTAAATGGGGGATTGCAGCGGATGCAATAACGGCGACGTTTGGATGTTGGAAAGACGAAATTGAGTATTTTGAGCCATGAATAAGAATGACGTCATCGATAAACTGAAGCTCATTGCGATTGTTGTCTCTTCTCTCGCAGCTGGTGTTCTATTGCAGATTTATTTTGGGCATAGGATGTCGCAAAAATGGACAAATTTCATAATTGATATGGGCATAATTTATCCTATTATGTTAGTTGGTTTGACTTTTGGATACGGAGATTTTCGGCGCTACTCAAGAATCAAGCTTCTGTTTTATCAGGGAACATACTACTGCATTACCTTTGGTACAGCCTTTCTGATTTTTAAACATGGTCTGCTTCCTATGCCGACGAGTAACCATTTGTATATTGCAGGTGCAGCCATTTTGGCCTTGGCCTCAATGCTCATACTTAGCTGGTGCGTTAGAAATACAAAGTTTTTCAGGATAAAGAGGGCGAAAAGATAGAGGAGGGAGCATGCGGTGCGGAATGAAGAATAATAAATACGCAATCGTTTTGTTGATGGTAGGATTTATCTCGTTGACGGCGGTCCGGGGGTTTGCCGGCAGCGTAAGCATGGACTACCACGACAATTCGCGGACGATCGAGAAGGGGGCGGGGTCGCAGACTGCAGGCATTTATGCTACTGCGGGCGAGAACGGTTATATCTTGATGTCTGCGGGTATCGTTTCAGCGGGCACGTCGGACGTTCTTACGGTCGACAGGGGTACCAGCCAGTCGATAACCATCGTCCCGTATAACAAAGGGAAATGGGGTCACCCATTAAAGGCCACCCTGTCAAGAGCCCGCAATAATCCGCTCGTAAAAAGAGTCTTTTTACGCCTTTGTCGTCAGCTACCATCTCTTCGCTACACCTGAGGTTTTCATTCATTCGGTGT